>NZ_AUFE01000054.1 GCF_000426345.1 Cupriavidus phytohabitans
GCCGGGGTTCTCGATGATGCGCATCAGCGCGCTGATGCCGTCCGAGATATCGGCGAAGGCGCGCTTCTGCGCGCCGCCATCGACCAGCTTGATCGGCTCGCCGCGCACGATATGGCCGAGGAACTGCGTCACCACGCGCGACGAACCTTCCTTCGATTCGAAGATCGAGTCCAGGCCCGCGCCGATCCAGTTGAAGGGGCGGAACAGCGTGTAGTTCAGCCCTTGCTCCATGCCATAGGCGTGGATGACGCGGTCCATCAGCTGCTTGGAGCAGGCATAGATCCAGCGCGGCTTGTTGATCGGGCCATAGACCAGCGGCGAGGCTTCCGGGTCGAACTCGTCATCGCTGCACATGCCGTAGACCTCGGAGGTCGACGGGAACACCAGGTGCTTGCCGTACTTGACCGCGGCGCGCACGATCGGCAGGTTGGCCTCGAAATCCAGCTCGAACACGCGCAGCGGCTGGCGCACGTAGGTGGCCGGCGTGGCGATGGCGACCAGCGGCAGCACCACGTCGCACTTGCGGATGTTGTATTCGATCCACTCCTTGTTGATGGTGATGTCACCTTCGAAGAAGTGCATGCGCGGGTGGTCGACGAGGTCGCCGAGGCGGTCCGTGTTCATGTCCATGCCGTAGACCTCCCACGGCGTGGTTTCCAGGATGCGGCGCGTCAGGTGATGGCCGATGAAGCCGTTGACGCCGAGAATCAGGACCTTTTTCATCGGTGTTCCTCGTTCGTTTGTTTTCTGAGAATCTGGGAAAAGGTATCGGGCGTGACCGGCGCCCCGTCATGCGCCAGCAATTCGATGATGAGCACCGCGCCGCCATCTCCGCACACGCCCACGATCCTGCCGTCATGCACGTGCAGGCCGGGCGGCAACCCGCCGGCGGCGCTGGCGGAGCCGGCCTGAAGGCGGCGTGCCTGCGCCACGATGAAGCGCTCCCCTGCCACCTCGGTGAACGCGCCGGGATAGGGCGGCGCGACCGCGCGGATCAGGTTGTAGACACTGGCAGCCGGCTGGCTCCAGTCGATGCGGCCGTCTTCCGGCTTGCGTCCGGAAAAATAGCTGCCTTCCTCAAGCGGGTTGGGCCGCTGTGGCGTATTGCCGGCGATCATCGCCGGCAATACGCGCCACAAGGTCTGTTCGGCGGCCACGGTGACCTTCTCGAAGACTTCGCCGGCGGTGTCGTCCGGCAGGATCGGCACGGCGGTCTGGTCGACGATATAGCCGGCATCGGGCCTGGCCTCCATCGCATGCAGCGTGGCGCCGGTTTCGGTCTCGCCGTGCAGCACCGCCCAGTTCACCGGCACGCGGCCGCGATACTTCGGCAGCAGCGACCCGTGCATGTTGAAGGCGCCGCCAGGGGCCAGCGCCAGCACTGCCGCGGGAATCATTGCGCGGTAGTAGAAGGAAAAGATCACGTCCGGGTGCGCATCGCGCACTGCCTGCGCGATCGCGGGGTCGGCGGGGTCCTCGCCGTAGATGAAGGGAAGGCCCAGCTCCGCGGCGGTGTCCGCAACCCGGCGGAACCAGATGTTCTCGTCGGGACGGTCGCGGTGCGTGATGACCAGCGCCACTTCGACGCCGCGCGCATGCAGTACCCGCAGGCAGCGGTCGCCGACATTGTGATAGCCGAAGACGACGGCGCGCATTATCGCTCCACCTGCGCGGGGGCCGATGCGGCGCGCGCGGGGTCGGCCTCCAGCACCGCCTTGATGCGGTATCGCGGCCGGTCGCGCACTTCCTGGTAGATGCGGCCGACGTACTCGCCCAGCAGGCCCAGGCCGAACAGCAGGATGCCGATCAGGAAGAAGTTCATGGCGAACAGCGTGAACACACCCTGGACTTCAGAGCCGAACAGGAAGCGCCGTACCAGCAGCACTACCACCAGCACGCCTGAAAACAGCGACAGGATCGTGCCGATTGCCGAAAACCACTGCAGCGGCACGATCGAGAAGCCGGTCACCAGGTCGAAATTCAGGCGGATCAGCTGGTACAGCGAATACTTCGATTCCCCCGCGTGGCGCTGCTCGTGGCCGACCTCGATCTCGATGGGATTCGACGCGAAGGTATAGGCCAGCGCGGGGATAAAGGTGTTGACCTCGCGGCAGGCGTTGATGGTGTCGATCACGTTGCGGTCATAGGCGCGCAGCATGCAGCCCTGGTCCGTCATGCGGATCTTGGTGATGCGCTCGCGCAGCCGGTTCATCGCGCGCGACGCGTAGCGACGGAACGCGGTGTCATTGCGCTGGCGGCGGATGGTGCCGACGTAGTCATGGCCGGCGCGCATCGCCTCGACCAGGCGCGGGATTTCTTCCGGCGGGTTCTGCAGGTCGGCGTCGAGGGTGATGACGATCCTGCCGCGGGTATGCTCGAAGCCCGCCAGGATCGCCATGTGCTGGCCGAAATTGCCATTGAACAGCACCACCCGCGTCACGTCCGGGCGCTTGTGGAACTGCGCGGCCAGCAGGGCCGCCGAACGGTCGGTGCTGCCATCGTTGATGAAGATGACCTCGTAAGAGTTGCCAAGGCCATCCAGCGCCGGATAAAGGCGGTCGAACAGGGCTTGCAGCCCGTCTTCTTCGTTGTAGACCGGAATGACGACCGAAACTTCGACCGGGCTCATTTGGAGAGACGTTTGCATGTTTCGCTGAGGGTTGCGCAGACCCGCTCGACATCGGCGGCTTGCATCGCCGGGAACAGCGGCAGCGTGACGATGCCGCGCCCGATGCGTTCGGCATGCGGCAGCATGCCTTCGCGCCAGCCGAGCGAGCGGTAGTAGGTAAAAAGATGGACGGGCGGGTAATGCACGCCGGTGCCGATGCCGCGCTCGCGCATGGCTGCCATGACCTGCTGGCGCGCCTGCGCCGGACCGCCCTGCAGGCGCCCGGTCGGCAGCACCACCTGGAACATGTGCCAGTTGGTGGTGGCGGCCTGCGCATCGAGCGGCCGCGGCAGCTCGATGCCGAGCTCCGCCAGGCCACTGTCGGCGGCGCAGCGGAAGTAGGCCTCGGCCAGTTCGGCGCGGCGCGCGGTGATGGCGTCGAGCTTGCCGAGCTGCGCCAGGCCTACCGCGGCATTGACGTCGGTCAGGTTGAACTTGCCGCCGGGTTCTTCCACGTCCATGCCGTCCAAGCCGGTGCGGATCACGCCCTGCAGCCGCAGGCGTTCGGCGCGCACGGCTTCTTCCGGCGTGTTCATCACCAGGCAGCCGCCCTCGATGGTGGTGATGTTCTTGTTGGCCTGGAAGCTGAAGCTGACCAGGTCGCCGAAAGCGCCGATGCGCTGGCCCTGCCAGCGCGAATCGATCGCCTGGGCGGCGTCTTCGATCACGCGCAGGTCATGTTTCGAAGCAATGGCGTAGAGCCGGTCCATGTCGACTGGCAGGCCTGACAGGTACACCGGCATGATCGCGCGCGTGCGCGGCGTGATCGCGGCCTCGACCGCGTCCAGGTCCAGGTTGCGTGTGCGCGGGTCGATGTCGACAAACACCGGGCGCGCGCCGACCGCGATCACCACGTTGGCGGTGGCGACCCAGGTGATCGGGGTGGTGATGACTTCATCGCCGGGGCCGATATCCGCAATGCGCAGCGCGATTTCCATCGTCGCCGAGCCGTTGGCGAAAGTGCGCACCGGCCGTCCGCCGAACAGGTCCGACAGTGCGGCCTCGAAGGCCTGCATTTTCGGCCCCGAGGTGATCCAGCCGGAGGCCAGCACCTTGCCGACGTCGGCGATGGCGGCGGCATCGATTTCAGGCCGGACAAAGGGCAGGAAGTCGGAAGCAGGAGCAGTCATGGGCTTAAAAACGAAAGATCGACAATAAATCCGCGAAAAATCGGTCCCGGTCGGTGAGGCAGGTCAGGCAAGCCAGGGCGGCCAGGTCAGGAGCGGGCGATCAGGAAGACGCCAGCCAGTATCAGCAGGATGCCGGCCACGCGCAAGGGGCCGATCATCTCGCCGAACAGCCACCAGGCGGCGAGCGCGTTGACCACATAGCCGAGCGACAGCATCGGGTAGGCGACCGACACGTCCACGCGCGACAGCCCCACGATCCACACGCCGACGCTGACCACGTACAGGGTCAGGCCGGCCAGCACCGGCCATTGCGTCAGCACGCGCAGCGCCGTGACGAGTAGCGTGCCGCGATCCAGCGTGATCGCGCCGATGGCGTTGACGCCGGCCTTCAGCAGCAGCTGGGCGGCTGCGTTGAGCAGCACGCCGGTAACGATAAACAGGAAAGTCGAAAGCGTCATGGCGCCAGGTCGTGCAGGGTTACTGTCCTTGGGATGGCGCGTGCGGGCCCTCGCCCGGCAGTGCAAAGTTGGCGACCGCCACGCGCCGGCGGTCGCCGGCGATCCGGTGCATCGGCACGCCGCGCGCCGCCAGCATCTTGTAGGTTTCGGGCATCATGATCGCCACGGCGCGCTGGCCGTCCTGCCAGCGCGAGATAAAGCCGTCGATGGTGGGGATCCACTTCCGCGGCTCCTGCCCGATGCCGAACGCCAGTTCGTCCCGGTGCGCGACCATGATGACGGTGCGGCGCAGGTAGAACGGCAGCGTATGGTCCAGCATGCCGACGCTGTACAGCGGCATCTGCGGCGTCAGCACCGCATTGATCGCCGGCACCAGGTCCGCGCCGGAACTGGGCCGGCCCATCGCCTCGTGGCCACGCAGCGCCACCGTGCAGCAGGCGAACATCGCCAGCGCATACACCACGATGCTGGGAAATACGCCACGTGTGCGCAGCAGGCGCCGGGCAGCCACGGCCCCGGCCAGCATGATGGCAAAGGCAATGGCGATCCAGAAGGTGAATTCGCGGTACACGGCATTCGGCGTGCTCGGCTTGTCCAGCATGGCAACGAAGGGGCACGCCAGCAGCCCGATCACGCCCAGCGCAATCATGGCATTGACCTGCCAGCGCCACGCGCGTTCCGTGACCGTGTCAAGCGCCACGCCCGCCAGCAGCGCCAGTGCCGGGAAGATCGGCACGATATAGCCCGGCAGCTTGGATCCCGACAGGCTGAAGAACACGAAGATCGTCACGGCCCACAGCGCCGCCAGCAGCGCGGGCTGGAACGGCCGCGGCGAAGTGCCGCGCGCGACGCCGGCGCGCTCGCGCACCGCCTGCCACATCTGTGGTGCAAGCCCCAGCCAGGGCAGGAACCCGGCCAGCAGGAGCGGCACGAAGAACCAGATCGCGCCTTCGCGCTGGTGGACATGCGAGGTATAGCGCTGCCAGTGCTCGTGGATAAAGAAGAAATGCGGGAATTCAGGGTTGCGCACCGACACCAGCCAGAACCACGGCACGGTGACCGCGAGCAGCACCGCCGTGCCGGCCAGCAGATGGAGCCTGCGCCACAGGCCAGGATCGCGGGTGGCGAGGGTATAGACCACCAGCACCAGCCCGGGCAAGGCCAGCCCGACCAGCCCCTTGACCAGCACTGCCACGCCCATGGCGGCCCAGCACGCCAGCATCCAGTTGCGGCGCGCCGCGGGCGTGGCGTCCGGGTGCTGTGCGATGAGCATGCAGGCCAGCACGCACGCCATCGCGCCGGCCAGGGTCATGTCCAGCGAATTGAAATGCCCGGCGACATTCCACATCGGTGCCGCCAGCAGCGCCAGTCCGGCCAGCAGCGCCACGCGCTGCCCATACCAGCGCGCCGCGGCCAGCATGGTCACGCCCAGGCCAAGCAGGCCGGACAACGCCACGCTCAGGCGCGCCTGCCAGTCGCCGACACCGAACAGCGTATAGGCCAGCGTGGTCACCCACAGGTGGAAGGGCGGCTTCTCGAAGTACTTGAGTTCGTGATAGCGGATCGTCACCCAGTCCCCGGTGACGAACATCTCGCGCGCGATCTCGGCGTAGCGGCCTTCGTCGGAGCGCAGCAGGTGGCGCATGTCGAGCGTGCCGAACCAGACCAGCAGTACGGCAAGGCTGACCAGCACGACAGCACTGGTGGTGGTGGCACCAACCGACAGCCCGGCATACCGCGAGGTCGATGAACTACGCATAGAACTCCTGGAAAGACGACGGATTGGGATGGTCTTGCGTGGGTGCGCGATGACGGGAAGCCATCACAACGCATCAGGCCGTCCATTGGTGGACAGCCAACCGGCGACCTGGTCAGGGCAAGCCGGAAGACATGCTGGATGGCCGCGCCGACGGCCGTTGCCGAGCGCCTGGGACGCCACAGCCGCGGCGGAGGCACGCGCGGCGGGCAATGGTAGCACGGCGGCGGGGTGCCCCTTGAGACGCCACGGTCCGGACGACGGGCGGGCGGCGAGCGCCGGTAGGCCCGCAGGATGGCGCTCAGGCCGCCTGGACGCCCGCTGCGGCCGGACGCGCGCGGCGCAGGCGGAACGCGACGGCGATCAGCAGGATGCCGCACACGATGGCCCATGCGCCGATCATCCACAGCACCGCCAGCGCCCCCGCCAGCGGCTGCCACAGTACCAGGAAGGCAAAGGCAATGCTGACCAGGCCCGCCAGGATCAGCCACCATTCGTTGGGGATCTCCTTGCGCAACCGGATCGCGGCGACGATCTGCAGCACGCCCGTGGCCAGCGTCCATACCGCGATGTAGACCAGCAGCGACAGCGCGGTGATGGCCGGGCTGAACCATGTCAGCGCGCCCACGCCGAGGCCGAGCAGGCCCTGCAGCGCAAGGATCCAGCGGTCGCTGGTCTCGCGGTCCCTGCCGGAGATGGCCATGACCAGGGCCATCAGCCCGTCGGCCGCGGCAAAGGCGCCGAATACGATCACCAGCGCGGCCAGCGTGGCGATCGGCGCGAAGAACGCGCAGAAGCCGAAGACCAGCGCAAACAGGCCGCGCAGGGCGACCACCCACCACAGTTTCGCGTAGTACTGAAGCATGGAACCTCCCTCTGGGCCCGCGCGGGCCGGTACACGGGAAAAGCCCGGCGGCCTCAGGCATGTGGCCCTGGCCACCGCTAAGGGTCAGCGAGATAGCCACTTGCACGAAAAACACCAATAATCTGAGTGGCCAGGCGGACGCCTGGCAGGCCGGGCGCGATATCGGGGGCGCCAGGTCATTCTAGACAGGGATTCATGTGAAGACAAAGGCGCAACAGTACCGGCTTGCCAGCCTTGCCGCAGTGGCGTCCACGCTCCTGGCCATGCCGGCAGCGGCGCAGCCGGCGGCGCCCGCCGGTGCCGCCGCGACAGCCGTCAATGCCGCCGCGCAGGTGGCTGCCACGCAGATGGCCGCGTCGGCGGCGGCCGTGCTTTGCAACGCGCCATGGTTCCGCTCCGGCTCGCATGTGCAGCTGGAGGGCGACGGCGCCATGCCGATGTCGATCCGCATGACGCTGCGCGATGTCGGGCGCAGCGCATCCGGCTGCCGCGCGCAGCTGACGGTCAGCTCCAAGTCGGCGATGTCGGCGCTGATGGGGCCGCCGGTGATCATGGAACAGGTGCATGAGGTCGTGATCGACCGGCGCACGCCCGATGACGAGACCAGCATCGAAAGCCAGCGTGCGATCATCAATGCCCGCGCCCGCTATGCGCGCATGTACGGCGAAGCCTCGTTCCGGGGCAAGGGCGTCTTCAACTACGCCGGCATGGATCTGCGCGAAGGCAGCAGGCTCGAAGGCGAGACGTTCCAGTCCAGCGTATCGCTCAAGGTCTATCCCCTCGGCTCCGACGAAGTGGTCAGCACCATGCGCGCCCTGCATGCATCGATCCATATCGGCTCGCGCCAGGTGGGCCGGCGCCAGGTGATCGAAACCGTGATGGGGCGCAAGGAATGCCTGCCGATCACCTATGAGAAGCGCACTTCGCTGGGGCCGGTGATGGTGGGCGAGGAAGTCGTGCAGGTCGAACCCTCGCTGATGCTCGTGACCGACTGGTACTGCCCGTCCGAAGCCTTCGTGCTGCGCACCGAGGTGCGGCAGGACGGCAATGTGCAGCGCATCGACGTCACCGCGCTGGAGCGCGACACGCAGGCGCCATAAAGTGGCGTTGGCCCGCGCAGGGCACAAAAAAACCCGCCTCGGCGGGTTTTTTCGTCGGAGCCATTGCCGTTTCAGCTGGCGGCCGGCGCCGGAGCGGCCTTCTTCTTGGCCTTCGGCTTGGAGGACTTCTTCGCCGGCTTCGGCTCGGCGGCCGGAGCGGCGGGGTTCAGGTCGCTGCGCGTGCTCTTGTTCGCGCCCTGGCTGTACGGGTCGAACTTGTCGCCGGCCTTGGCACCCTGCGAGTACGGGTCGAATTTCTCGCCCGACTTTGCACCCTGGGAATACGGATCGAACTGCTTCTTGCCGGTACCCTGCGCCTGGGCGGCCAGCGAGGCGGCGCCGAGGCAGAGCGCGATCGCGGTCGCGACAAACTTGTTCATGGTTTCTCCTGAGAAATGCCGCCGTCGGGCGGTCGTGTATGTGGCCTATCCCACGCAGGGATGGCTCGGGCCAGTGTCGCCAACATCGTTTGTCGCTGTCAACTTGGGGCTTGCCCGGCGCGGCACTCTCATGGAAACCCTGAATTGCGGCCGCGGTCCGGCTGCGGGCGGGGTCTTGGCTGGCGGGATCCCGGGTTACTCGGTGACGGCGTCGGAAGGATGCTTCCACGCCGCGCGCACCTCGCCCGAAGGCGTCAGCGCCAGGTTGATGCCACGACTGCCGATCGGCTGCTGGAACCAGCGCTTCTGCAGCGCGACCACGTCCGGGCCGGTGAAGGCAGTGGCGAGCGCCTGGTCGACCAGGCGCTTCCATTCCGGATCAGCCTTGGACAACATCAGCGCGTTCTGCTCGACCGACAGCGACGGGCCCACGATCAAGTACTGCGACGGATCCTTGGCGCGCGCACGCAGTCCGGCCAGCAGCACGTCATCCATCACGAAGGCCTGGGCGCGGCCGGATTCGAGCAGCAGGAACGACTCGCCATGGTCCTTGGCGTAGACGTCGTGGTAGCCGTACTGGCCCTTCAGGCGGCGCACGTGGCGGTCGCCGGTCGAGCCCGCGCTGGTGACCACGGTCTTGCCGCGCAGGTCGCCAAGCGAGCGGATGCCAGAGTCGGCGCGGACCAGCATGCGCACGGTCGAGACATAGTGCGAGACGCTGAAGGCCACCTGCTTCTGGCGCTCGAGCGAGTTGGTGTTGGGGGCGCAGTCGAGGTCGACCAGCCCGTTGACCACCGCCGGAATGCGGTTCT
Organism: Cupriavidus phytohabitans; assembly: GCF_000426345.1. Taxonomy (GTDB): domain Bacteria; phylum Pseudomonadota; class Gammaproteobacteria; order Burkholderiales; family Burkholderiaceae; genus Cupriavidus. The sequence goes on from NZ_AUFE01000054.1 coordinate 9,170, forward strand.
GCGGCGTCAGTGGCATCCAGCGCACTTTCAGGTCTTTCAGGCCCAGCTTCTGGCGCGCCGCTTCGGCGGCGCGCAGGCACAGATCGACCGCGTAGCCGGCCGGCTGGCCCTTGTCGTCGGCAAAGGAAAAGGGCAGCGCGGATTCACGGTAGCCCAGCACGATGGTGCCGGAATCGCGGATCTTGTCGAGCACGGGAGTTTGCGACTGGGCATTGGCCGCAGCCGGCGTCAGCGCGGCGGCCATGACACCGAAGGCGAGCGCCGCAAGGGGGCGACGCGCGCTGGACAAACGGGCAAGCAGGGAAGACAGGACAGAGACGGACATTCGGGAAACCGGATAGCTGGCCGGCGGTGCGGCAAAGACGCTAGGGTATACCCCAGCCTTCGCTGGGCGAAGGATAAAGTCGTCATAAGCAAATGCCTCTCCGGTGAGACATGGAAGCCCAAAGCAGGCAAAGGGCAACAATCGCTGCCAGTGTGTAACCAATCCGCAATTTGTGGATACGACGCCACATGTCTATCAGGGCAAACGGGTAGAATCGCGCCTTCCGTGCGCTTTGTCATTCCAAGAACAATGAGCCCCCGTCCGTCACGCCTGCCCTGCATCGACGCGCTCAAGGCGGTCAGCTCCCAGCTGATCGTGCTGCATCACCTCGCTTTCTACGGTCCGATGTCCGACACTGCCTACCGCCTGGCCCCAGGGGTGGTGGACTGGCTGTATGACTACGCCCGCATCGCCGTCCAGGTGTTCCTGGTGATCAGCGGCTTCCTGGCCGCGCGCAGCCTGGCACCGCACGGCCGGCTCGAAATCCGCGAACATCCACTGGCGATGCTGTGGCGCCGCTACCTGAAGCTGGTGGTGCCATTCGCCGTCGCGCTGCTGCTGAGCATTGCCGGCTCCGCGCTGGCGCGGCAGTGGATGATCCATGAATCGATCCCGGCACCTGCGCACCTGACGCAGTTCCTGGCGCACCTCACGCTGCTGCATAACGTGCTGGATGTTGATGCGCTCTCGGCCGGTGTCTGGTACGTCGCGATCGACCTTCAGCTGTTCGGGCTGCTGCTGGTGGCGCTGTGGGCCGCACGCGCCCTGGTGCCGCGCCAGGCGCAGGCGGGCGCCGTTGCCGGCATCGGCGTGGTCGCGCTGCTGGCGGTCGCGTCGCTGTTCTGGTTCAACCGCGATGCCGCCTGGGATATCTGGGCGGTGTACTTCTTCGGCGCCTATGGCATGGGCACGCTGGCATGGTGGGCCTCGAACCCGGGCCGGTCGGCCATGCCGATGCTGGTGATCGGCGCGGTGGCGCTGGCGGCGCTGATCGTCGATTTCCGCTTGCGCATCGCCGTGGCGCTGGCCACCGCGCTGCTGCTGGCCATCTCCCGCCGCGGCGGCTGGATGGAGCGCTGGCCGCGCGGCCATGTGGTCGGTTTCTTCGGCCGCATTTCCTATTCGGTCTTCCTGGTGCACTTCCCGGTGTGCCTGCTGGTCAACGCGCTGGTGTCGAACCTTGCGCCTGGGGAGCCGTTGCTGAACGCGCTGGGCATGGCGGCCGCGTGGGCACTGAGCAACGTTGCCGGCGCGCTGTTCCATCGCTACGTGGAGAGCGCAAGCCCGCTGGCCGGGCTGCGGGCGGCGTGGGCCTGGCTGTCAGACTCGCGCGGATCGGCGAGCCGTCCTACTGTCTAAGGCTTGCAACCCTGCGCGCGCGGCGTTGCCTCCTGCTGGTGCGCGCGCACCGTCGGCGTCATGTCCCCGGCACGCCCTGCGTGCATGCGCGTCGCCCCGCTTGCGTACGGCTCCATACGGAGCGCGGCAAAACTCGCGTAAACCGGCATTGGGCGATGGCATGAACGTTGCCTAGTATGGAAGTGTAAACCTGACCGTTTGGTCAGGATTCCATCGGAACCGAGGGTGCCATGTCCGACCATATCGTCCTCACTTCGCACGCACGCCGCGGCAAGCCGGCCGAGCCGATCCACTGGGGGGCGCCCACCGCAGCCGAACGCGGACCAGTGATCGCGAGCCTGGCGAATCCCGCGCAGCGCAATGTGATCGGCACCCATGCCGGCGCCTACGCCATCTACCGCGCACTGGCGGTCGCCAGCGGCTCGCTGCAGCGCGACCATCGTCCCGACCTGACCGATACCGCCCCCGCCGAGGCCATCGGCCCGCACCCGCAATGGGCCGATCCGGAAAAGATCGTCTCGCTCGATCCCTGGGGCCACCTCGTTTCCTCCGTCTTCGCCGACCGCATTGCGGCGGGCGTGGATATCCGCCCGACCATTGCCGTCACGCGCGCGCATATCAACATGCCCGAACTGATATCGGCGATGGCTGCCGGCCGGCTGACGCCGGACGGCAGCATCCTCTATGCCAATGGCGACGTGCGCGTGACCAAGGCGGCGGTCGATCCGGTCTGGTACCTGCCGGGGCTGGCGGCGCGCTTCGGCATCAAGGAGAGCGTGTTGCGGCGCAGCCTGTTCGAGCAGACCGGCGGCATGTTCCCGGAGCTGGTCACGCGGCCCGACCTTAAAGTGTTCCTGCCGCCCATCGGGGGCATGACACTGTACTTCTTCGGCGACGTCAGCCAGCTCGGCAAGCCCGAGACCAAAGTGGCTTGCCGCGTGCACGATGAATGCAACGGATCCGACGTGTTCGGGTCAGACATCTGTACCTGCCGGCCATACCTGGCACATGGCATCGAAGTGTGCATCGAGATGGCGCAGCAGGGCGGTGTGGGGCTGGTGGTCTACAACCGCAAGGAGGGCCGCGCGCTGGGCGAGGTAACCAAGTTCCTGGTCTACAACGCCCGCAAGCGGCAGGCGGGTGGCGACCGCGCCGAGACTTACTTTGCCCGCACCGAATGCGTGGCAGGCGTGCAGGACATGCGTTTCCAGGAGCTGATGCCGGATGTGTTCCACTGGCTGGGCATCCGTCGCATCGACCGCTGGGCGTCGATGAGCAACATGAAGCATGGCGCGCTGGTGGCGCAGGGCATCGAGGTGGTCGAGCAGGTGGCGATCCCCGAAACCCTGATCCCGGCGGACGCCCGTGTCGAGATCGACGCCAAGGTGGCGGCCGGCTACTTTACGCGCTACACGCCGCCAGATGCCGATGAACTGGCCCTGGCAAAGGGCAGGGGGTTGAACGAATGACAATGTATCCCGAAGAGGATCGTGGCGGCATGGACCGTCGGGGAGCAGGCGAGGAAATGCGTCCGGGTGGGGGCTGGCTCAGCCCCGTGCCGGAAGGGCACCCCGCTTCCGCGCTGCTGTGCGCGGAGGCCGTGCGCACACATTGCGCGGCGGTCACCGAGCACGTGGCCAGCGGCGCGTCCGAATTGTTTACCTGGCACCCCGACCGCATCCACGCGATCGCCGACTACGTGGCCAGCACCATCCGGCAGCGCTATCCGGACCTGCAGGTGCCTTATCACAGCCGCTGGCGCCACTTCGAGAGCGGCGGCGTCGACCAGCGTGTGGACCGCTGGCAGGTGCTGTGCGAGCGCGCCGGCCTGAGCGGGCCCGAGCACCGCGAAGAGCGCGCCCGCATCGGCATCGACCTGGTGATCCCGAGCGTACTGCTCGACGCCGGCGCGGGCCCCGACTGGCGCTACCGCGATCCGGCCAGCGACCTGGTGCTGACCCGCTCCGAGGGGCTGGGCGTGGCCAGCTTCGTCTTGTTCGCACGCGGCGGCTTTTCCGCGGCGCCCGGCGACCCGCTGCGCGCGGATGCCGAGCGGCTGCAGCGCATCGATGCCGACAGCATCGCCCACGCCTTCCAGGTAGCGCAGCACAACCCGCTGGTGGGCCTGGAAGGCCGCGCCGGGCTGCTGCGCCGGCTGGGCGAGGTGATGGAAGCTACGCCGGCGCTGTTCGGGCGGCCCGCGCGGCTGGGCAACCTGTTCGACTACCTGAAGGCACATGCGGTCAACGAGCGGCTCGACGCCAGCTTTCTGCTGCGCACGCTGCTGGTGGGGCTGGGGCCGGTCTGGCCGGGGCGTATCGTGGTCGAGGGTGTGTCGCTGGGCGATTGCTGGCACCATCCTGCCGCGCCCGGCGGGCTGGTGCCATTCCACAAGCTCACGCAGTGGCTGACTTATTCGCTGCTGGAACCACTGGAAGATGCGGGCCTGACGGTCACCGGGCTGGATGCGCTGACCGGGCTGCCTGAGTACCGCAACGGCGGCCTGCTGTTCGACTTCGAACTGATGGTGCCGCGCGATGCGTCCTTTATCGCCGAGCCGCATGCGGTGGACGAGCCCGTGATCGTCGAATGGCGCGCGCTGACGGTGACTGGCCTGGACCTGGTGGCCGATGGCGTGCGCCAGGCGCTGGGACTGGCGGAAGCCGACTTCCCGCTGGCGCGCGTGCTGGAAGGCGGCACCTGGGCCGCAGGCCGGCGCATCGCCGCCAAGCGGCGCCCGGGCGGTGCGCCGCCGTTCAGCATCGTCAGCGACGGCACCGTGTTCTGAGCACGGCGGGCGCCCCTGCGCCCGCCGCGATCGCGTTCCGCGATCTGCAAGGTTTGCGTTGGATAACGTGGCATCAAACATGGCATCAGGAGCGTCCCCATGAACGACATGTCCGCTGTTCCCGCTGCTCCCGACGCTGTTCCCGGTGTAGCCAGCCGCGACGACAACGCTGCCGGCATGCCCGGCGTGCTGGTCGTCGACCATCCGCTCGTGCAGCACAAGGTCACGCTGGTGCGCAGCGAGGAAACCACCACCGACAATTTCCGCCGCCTGGTGCGCGAGATCAGCCAGTTGCTGACCTACGAAGCCACGCGCGACCTGGCGATGGAAACCATTTCCATCCGCACCCCAATCGCGCCGACGCAGTCGCGCATACTGTCGGGCAAGAAGCTGTGCCTGGTGTCGATCCTGCGTGCCGGCAATGGTTTCATCGACGGCATGCTGGAATTGCTGCCGGCGGCGCGCGTCGGTCATATCGGGCTGTACCGCGACCCCGAGACGCTCGAGCCGATCGAGTACTACTTCAAGATGCCGGAAGATATCCACGAGCGCATGGTCATCGTGGTCGATCCGATGCTGGCCACCGGCAACTCGGCCATTGCCGCGCTGAACCGGCTGAAGGAGGCGGGCGTCACCACCATGAAATACGTGTGCCTGATCGCCTCGCGTCCGGGCTTGCGCGCGCTGCGTGCCGCGCATCCCGAAGTGGGGATCGTCACCGCCGCGATCGACGAGACGCTCAACGAGCACGGCTACATCGTGCCCGGCCTGGGCGATGCCGGCGACCGCCTCTACGGCACACGGTGATGGACCCGGGCGCCAGCGCCACACCGCGCCGGGCGCTGCCGGCGCATGGCATACCGCTTGCGCACGAAGGGCCTGCCGGCCGCATCCGGCAGGAAAACCAGGCCATGATCATGCGCGCGGCCGAGTACGTGTTCGCGCGCGCGGGGTTTGCCGGCGCCACCATGGCCGAGATCGCGACGCGCGCCGGCGTGCCCAAGTCGAACCTGCACTACTACTTCCGCACCAAGCAGGCGCTGTACCGCGCGGTGCTGGCCCACACGCTGCAGCTGTGGCTGTCGGAGACCGATATCATCCGCGCCGAACTGCCGCCGCAGGTGGCGCTGGAGCAGTACATCCGCGCCAAGATGCGCTTGTCCGCCAGCCATCCCGACGCCTCGCGCGTGTTTGCCAACGAACTGCTGCACGGCGCGCCGGAGATCGGCGAGATCCTGCGCCATGCGCTGCGCGAACTGGTGGCGCGCAAGGCCGCGGTGGTGCAGCAATGGATCGACAGCGGCCAGATGGCACCGGTGGACCCGCAGCACCTGTTCTTTACCATCTGGGCCGCAACGCAGACCTATGCCGATTTCGAGTCGCAGGTCTGCGCCGTGCTCGGTGTGAGCCAGTTGGGGCGGCAGGACTATGCGCAGGCGACCGAGCACCTGGTGGCGCTGCTGCTGCGCGGCTGCGGCCTCGCGCCCGAGGCCATGACCATGCAGGTGCTGGCTGACAGGCAGGGGTGAGCGCATCGTCCGTACCGTCCGCACGCGCGCTGCCTGCGCCCCGCGCGGCCATGCGATCATGCGCCGTGCTTTCCGTCTGAACCTTCCCCTTCAAGAGACGCCATGCTCGACCTGATCTTGCGGCACTGCAACCTGCCCGACGGGCGCACCGGCATCGATATCGGCATTGCCGAAGGCCGCATCGCCGCGGTGGAACCGGCGCTGGCCGCGCGGGCCGCCGAGGAAATCGATGCCGCCGGCCAGCTGGTGACGCCGCCGTTCGTCGACGCGCATTTCCATATGGACTCGACGCTGTCGTACGGGCTGCCGCGCGTGAACCAGTCCGGCACGCTGCTCGAAGGCATTGCGCTGTGGGGCGAACTCAAGCCGATGCTGACGCAGGAAGCGCTGGTCGAACGCGCGCTGGCCTACTGCGACTGGGCCGTGGCGCGCGGGCTGCTGGCGATCCGCTCGCACGTCGACGTCTGCGATCCGCGCCTGCTCGCGCTGGAAGCGCTACTGCACGTGCGCGAGCGCGTGCGTCCTTACCTCGACCTGCAGCTGGTGGCGTTCCCGCAGGACGGCGTGCTACGCGCGCCCGGCGCGCTGCAGAACCTGACGCGCGCGCTCGACATGGGCGTCGAGGTGGTCGGCGGCATCCCGCATTTCGAGCGCACCATGGCGCAGGGCGCGGAATCGGTGCGGCTGCTGTGCGAGCTGGCGGCCGAGCGCGGGCTGCGCGTCGACATGCATTGCGACGAAAGCGACGACCCGCTGTCGCGCCATATCGAGACGCTGGCGAGCGAGACGGTGCGGCTCGGCCTGCATGGCCGCGTGGCCGGCTCGCACCTGACCTCCATGCACTCGATGGACAACTACTACGTGTCCAAGCTGCTCCCGCTGATGCGCGAGGCCGGCGTCGCGGCAATCGCCAACCCGCTGATCAACATCACGCTGCAGGGGCGGCACGACAGCTACCCCAGGCGCCGCGGCATGACGCGCGTGCCTGAACTGCTGGCGGCCGGCGTGCCGGTCGCGTTCGGCCACGACTGCGTGATGGACCCGTGGTACGCCCTGGGCTCGGGCGACATGCTTGAAGTCGCGCATATGGGCCTGCATGTGGCGCAGATGACCGGGCAGGAGGCGATGCGGGCCTGCTTTGCCGCGGTGACCACGGCGCCGGCGCACATCCTTGGTCTGGACGGCTACGGCATCGCGCCGGGCTGCAGGGCCGACCTGGTGCTGCTGCAGGCGCGCGACCCGGTCGAGGCGATCAGGCTGCGCGCCACGCGGCTGCGCGTGCTGCGGGCTGGCAAGACCATTGCCGCCACGCCGCCTGCGACGGTGGCGCTGCAGTTGCCCGGACGGCCGGCGCACGTGGATTTCATGCGGCGGGGTGGCGAGCAGTAGGTTCACGCAGCATGCCCACGAAGATTTTTGTGTAGGACTGTTGACAACGTCTTGTATCGGCGGCATAATTTTCTTCTTCGCAACGCAGCAGCAATGCAGCGAAACGAAGCCCAGATGGCGGAATTGGTAGACGCACTAGGTTCAGGTCCTAGCGGTGGCAACACTGTGGAGGTTCGAGTCCTCTTCTGGGCACCAATATTCGGAAAGGCTCGCGCAAGCGAGCCTTTCGTCGTTTACGGGTCTCGTCCAGGGTCTCGATCCAGGGTCTCGTCCAGGGTCTCGATCGCAGGCCCCGCCGATCGAAATTCCGCCGGCAAGCTCAGGCCGCCGGTGCCTCTTCATTGCATTGCGCTTCGCGCACGCAGTTGCGTCCTTCCGCCTTGGCCCGGTACATCGCGGCATCGGCCGCGGCGAACAGCTGCTGCCAGTGGCGTGCTCCGCCGTGCCCGATCGCGACGCCGAAACTGGCCGTCACCTGCAGGGACTTGCCGCCGGGCATGCGCACCGGGGCACGGGCCAGCGCCGCGCGCAGCGCTTCGGCCTGCGCGGCGGCCTCGCCCGGGCGGCCATGCGGCAGCAGCAGGGCGAATTCCTCGCCGCCGAAGCGGGCCAGCACGCTCTCCGGCGGTACCAGCGCGCGCATCAGCGTTGCCACCTCGCGCAACACTTCGTCGCCGGCCGCATGGCCATGGCGGTCGTTGATCTGCTTGAAGCGAACGACGTCGATCAGCACCAGGCTGGCACTGTGCTGCGCCGGGTAGCGGGCCGCCACCAGCTCCAGCGCGCGCCGGTTCAGCAGCCCGGTGAGGCTGTCGGTGCGTGCCTGGTGCTCGAGCTGGGCCGTCAGCGAGGCGCGTTCGCGCAGCTTGCGGCGCAGGATATCGATGGCATCGAACAGGGGCCGCAATTCCGTTGCGCGCGGGGCCATGCGCGGGGCCATTGCAGGCGGCGCGGCGTAGTCCGGATGGCCGCGTTCCTCGGCCAGGCCGATCACTTCGTCGCGCGCGCGCAGCAGTGGCAGGAACACCGAGCGCTGCGCGAACACCAGGATGTAGCCGAGTACCGCCAGGATCAGCGCCGTTGCGCCGCAGGCGGCCGCCAGCTCGCGCAGCGCCTGCGCGCGCGTGGCGGCGAAATGCGCGACCACCTCGTCCAGGAACACGCGGCGCAGCCGCTCCAGCGGTTCCAGCGTGCGCACGTAGCGATTCGTCAGTTCCTCGGGCGTCATCGAATAATGGCCCGACGCGCGTCCTTGCGCGACCAGGCTGTCGATCATCGCCATGCCCTGTCCGAAAAACTGGTGATTTGTGTCGGCGTAGGCGTGATCCAGCGCGGGCGAGTCGCCGAACATGTTGTACGCCGGACCGGCCAGCTGCCACAGTTCGAGCAGCCGTCCGCGCGAGCGCGTGGCATCGACCAGGCTCTGCACCGGCATCGGCTGCCGCGCTGCCACGGGCGCCATGATCTGCGAGGCGATGCGCCCGCCATACTCGCGCAGGTCGCCCAGCATCTTGCCGGTCAGGGCGGCTGCCGCCAGACCTTCGTGACACGCGGACAATTCGCGCACTTGCCACGCGATGGCCGGCTGCAGCATGTCGACCACGTTGAACATGCTCTCGATCGCATGGCGGATCGCGTCCATGTCGCGTTCTGCAAGTGGGCGCGCGGCCAGCTGGTCGATCTCGGCGCGCGCCCGTTGCAGCCGCTCGCGCACGCGCTCGACCATCAGCGCCGGCAGGTGGTGGCTGTGCAGCCCGAAGGGCGGCGCGGGTGGGGCGGCCAGGCGCTGCAGCGCGGCGTCGCTCAGCGCGCGCATGGCGCGCAGGCGTGCGCGCGCGGCGCTGTCGGCCAGCGGCGGTTCGCCCAGCACGCTGTTGGCCGGCCCCCGTTCGGCGGACAGCACGTTGGCGGCGTCGAGCACGCCACGGTATGCCGAAATGTCGTGGAGGTTCTGCCGTGCGGCCATGAAGGTGCCGAACGAGCGCGCGATCACCAGCGCGGCCAGCACGAGCGTGCATAGCCCGCCGACCGCCGTCGCGATCGCCAGCTTGCGCTGCAGGCTGTTGCCACGCCGCGCTGCCGTCGCGGCGTTACGCCGGCGCGCGCGTTGCCACTGAGCCATCGGTGTTGCTCCCGGCGGCCGCGAGCCGGGCAGTGCATGGGAGATTCGTCATTCTCGCCATTATTGACGAAAAGGGGCATTTAAAGCGCAAAGCCGCGGCGATTTGATCCGGGCCATCCGAGCCGACGTGCGTCGCCGCATGTCCGACCGCGGTCGTCGTCCGGAACGCGGCCATTGCCAGCGCGCGGAGACCAACATTCCCCGCTAACGCAAGCAGGCGGATTGACCTATCCTCAAGCTCATCGGGCAGGCAGATATAACGTCCGAAGGTGGTTGCCATGACTATGGTCTTGTCATCATCGAGCGAGAGGGAGGAGGCGGGGTCTTGCCCCGGGTGGCACCCGTGTGCCACGCATCCGGGTCTGATCCGGCACCACTTGCAATGCTGCAGCATCCTGGCCGTGCTGATGTGTGCGCTGGCCCACGCGGATGATGCGGTTCCGGAAAGGGTTGTCGACAGCCAGGGCGTCTCCGGGTGGGACCAGCCGCTGCAGGCGCGGGCCGCGCCAGCGCCGGTCGCCGAGGCACCCGAGGCGCTGGTGGCCGACGCCGACATACCGGCCAATGCGTCCACTTTCTTCAGTAGTGCCCCCGAACCGGTCACCGTCGAGTACGCGACGCGGTCGCCCGAGCCTTCGTCGTCATTGCCGCTTGCGATGGGAGCGGGACCGGACGACGACGCGCCGGGCCCGGCCGTCGTGGACCGCGATCCCGCCGCCGTGGTCGATCGCCCGCGCCGCCTGACGCTGCACCTGGACGATGTCACCAGCGCCAGCGGCTTTGTCGACGGCAGCGTGCGCACCATGGCGCTGGCTGTCGATGCAGTGGTGCCGCGCGCCGGCGGCCTGACGATCCAGCCGCGGCTGCAGCTGGCCTATCAGCCCGGAATGTCGCCGGTCAGCGGCGTGCAGGCGCAGGGCATGCCCGGCGATTCCAGTGCCACCGGCATCGGCATACGGCTCTATGGCGCGCAGCCGACACGCCTGGCCGGCATCTATCCGTTCGTTGAAGCCGACTGGTGGCAGGACAGCCGCAAGCAAAGCATCAACATCAACGGCACGAAGATCGATGCCGACCTGCTGCGCGGGCTGTTCTCGTTCAATATCGGCGCGCATGGCAACACGGCAACCGGCGTGAAGCTGTGGTTCAAGGTGAAGGCGGGGCGCAATCCGGGGGGTACGGTCGGCGCGAGGTACCGGTGGTAGTTTCAGAGTGGCGGCGAGCGCTTGCGCACAGGATGGGGCGCAAATTTCGCGCAGAGGCGCCATGAAAAAAGGGCTTCCGTTTCCGGAAGCCCTTTTCCCTTCTGCATAGGTGGCGCGGCTGGCAGGATTCGAACCCACGACCCCTTGGTTCGTAGCCAAGTACTCTATCCAACTGAGCTACAGCCGCACACGAGAGGCCGAATTGTAGCGGAATTTCGGGATTGCGCAAGGGGTGAGCGAAAAAAACTTTGCGGCCGCTTACGGCGGCTATGCCGCCACCTCCGACCAGTCCCCGTCTGCTTCGCGTGCCTTGCCTTCATCCCGCAGCTTGAGCAGGTGCGCAAGCAGCGAGCGCTGCGCGACCGGGTGCATGCGCGGCGGCACGTCGTCATAGACGCGCAGCACCAGCGCTTCGATCGGCGCGGGCCCCAGTTCGCGCAGCGCAGCCGCGACCTTGGCTTCACGCTGCAGCCGGTGGCGGACCAGGAGGCGGATCGCGTCCTGCGGGCGCGCGATCAGGAAGCCGTGCCCGGGGGCGAGCCATTCCAGGTCTTCTTGCTGCAGGGCAGCCAGCGACTCGAGATAGGCGCGCATGTCTCCGTCAGGCGGACCGATCACGACCGTCGAGCCCTGCATCACGTGGTCCCCGGTAAACAGCGTCTTCTCTTCTTCGAGCAGGTAGCAGAGGTGGTTCGACGCGTGGCCCGGCGTATGGCAGACGCGTAGCGTGCAGCCGTCGCCGAGGGCGATGCGCTCGCCGTGCGCGAGTTCGCGCTGCGGCGCGAAGCCCGCATCCTGCCACTGGCCTGCGGGCGCGCCACGGCCCAGCACGCTTGCGCCGGTCGCAGCCTGCAGCGCGGCCGCCGCCGGAGAATGGTCGAGGTGCGTGTGCGTGGCGAAGATCCAGCGGATCGGGCCCGGTGCCGCGGCCAGGATGGCGCGCACATGTTCGGCGTCATCGGGGCCGGGATCGATCACGGCCCATTCGTTGCGCGCGCCGCCGCCCACCAGGTAGGTGTTGGTGCCGGGGCCGGTCATCACGCTGCCGTTGTTCGCGGTCACGCGCCAGACGCGCCCGGACAGCTGCACCGGCAAGCCGGGGCATAGCTCGTAACGGCCATGGTGCCGGCCTTCGGGGTCGATGCGGCCGATCTCGGCATAGCACGCCTCGTTGGGCATCACCGGCCGCACGCCCGCGGCGCCGGTGGCCAGGCGCGGCATGATGCAGGCGATGCCGCGCAGCTGCGCCGCATACGCAAAGCAGGCCTCGGCGTTCTCGAATTGCGCGATCGCCGCCAGCGTGCGGCGCGTGACGTGCATCATCGGCAGGCCGCTGGCGGGATCGGCGGCTTCGGCAGGGCGGATCCAGCGGTGTTCGACGATCTCGTTGCCATCGGCGATCACTTGCTGGCCTTCCGGCGCGATCGCGACGAAGAAGCGCGTATCGAAGCGCTTGGGCAGGCCCGGCGGCGTGAGCCAGTAGCTGTGGTAGGCCAGCCGGTCGGCAGCCAGCCGCAGCCCGAGTTGCTCGCATGCATGCGCCAGGCCGGGTCCGCCGCGCTGCACGGCGGCGCGCAGCAGCGTCTGCTGTCCGGCGTCGAGGGCATCGGGAGGCAGCAGGCGTCCGTCGTTGCCGTAGGCGAACAGCAGGCCGGCTTCTTCGAAGCATTCGCGTACCGCGGCAACATAGAAGTCCAGGCCGCCAGCCGGCAGCCCCAGGCGCTCGCTGGCGGCGATGTCGTCGAGGCCGTGGGCGTGCGCATGCAGCGCCTTGTCTTGCAGCGCGTCGAGCGTGCCGCCGGGGAACACATAGGCGCCGCTGCTGCGGTCGTTGGCGCGCTCGACGCGGCGGACCAGCAGGACTTCCATGCCGGTGGGCGCGTCGCGCACGACCAGCAGGCTGGCGGCATTGCGCAGCAATGGCGCGGGAATGGTGGTAGTGGCAGGGCGTGCGCCGCTTGTCTCTGTGGCTGTCATTGTGTCGGCATCGTGGTGTCTTGCGGCGCCGCGCGCTGCGCGCCGGCGCCGGGAGCCGATAGTTTAGCCGTGTTGGAAGATTCGCAATCGCGGGCAAATCCGGAGATGCCAGGGATGCGCGGCTTTGGCTTTTCCGCCCGAAGGCATTAATCTGATGGCTCCGCTTCACTTTTTGGGAGGGCGCCAGCGTGCGCGCTTCCGCTGGGAGGAGGTCCGCGTGATACGAGTTTCAATCCTGTGCCTGCCGCTGGCGTGCCTGCTCGCCGCCTGCGCGACGCCGCCGCAAACCGCGCCGCGCCCGGTCCCGCCCGCCACCACGCGGATCACGGTCGATCCCCAGGCCGTGTCCAGGGCCGCCTCCGTCGCCTGCGTGCCGGCCGTTGCCGAAGCGCTCAAGCGCCGCTATCCGCAGCCCGGCAGCGTCATGCTGATGGCCGATCGCGAGCAGTACTACCAGCGGCCTGACGCGCAGACCTCGGTCAACGGCGAAGGCGTGTTCGAGCCCGATGACAGCTCGTCGGCGATCGGTTTTCACTATGCCTGCCTCTACAACGCGCGCACGGGCAAGGTCGATGATGTGCAGATGCGGTATTGAGCGGTTGGTATCGTGCGCTGTTTTCAGGTCCTGATCGGGTGATTCCGTTGCGTTGTGGAGGTGCTTTATCATCCACGTTCCGTGGACGCCCTCCCTTTGGTGTGATCGCCCTCTCTCCCCTGCGTGCGAGGAATTGACACGGCGCAAGGGGAGGGACAAGATGCGGGAGCAAACAGATGCGCCTCCGGGACGACATGCTGGCAGTCATAGCCGCAACGCCCGGACAAGGCGCAAGAATCGGGAACGGGGTCATGAAGCCTTCATTTCGTTTTATGGCGAGCGCGGTCACGCTCGCTGTCATGCTGTCCGGCTGCGCCAGCGCGCCGGATTCAGCCACCATCCAAACCGCCGCCGTCGAGCAGCCGCCGTCCGACCTGGCCATGAAAGCCCTGTCGGCCGAGGTCTTTACCTATGCCTATCCGCTGGTGCTGATGGACGTGACGCGTGAGCTGATGACGCTGCGCACGCCGGTCAACACCTTCAGCCACAAGCGCACGTTCCCGGATCCCAGCTTCACCGACGTGGTCAGCCCCAATGCCGATACGCTGTATTCGTCGGCATGGCTGGACCTGTCGCGCGAGCCGGTGATCCTGTCCGTGCCCGACACGCAAGGGCGCTATTACCTGATGCCGCTGCTGGATGCGTGGACCAATGTGTTTGCCTCGCCGGGCATGCGCACCACCGGCACCCGTCGCGGCAATTTCGCCATCACCGGACCCGACTGGCGCGGCACGCTGCCCAAGGGCGTGCAGGAAATCCGCTCGCCGACGTCGATGGTCTGGTTGATCGGTCGTACCCAGGTCAACGACAAGAAGGATCTTCCGGCGGTGCACCGGCTGCAGGACCAGTACCGGCTGACGCCGCTGTCAGCCTGGGGCGGCGGGCGCCGCGTGCCTGAGCGGCCCGCGCCGCGCGCCGCTGCGGTCGATACGCAGAGTTCGCCGGTGGAGCAGGTCGCGGCGATGGACGCGCAGGCCTTTTTCACGCGCTTTGCCGCGCTGTTGCCGGCAAATCCGCCGGCGCCGGCCGACAGCGCCATGGTGGAGAAGCTGCGCCGCATGGGCATCCATCCCGGCGTGCCGTTCAAGACCACGGTGATGGAACCGACCACCGCGCGCGCGGTGCAGGAGGGCGCGACCGCGGCGCTGGCGGCGATCGTGCAGGGCGCGCGCAAGGGCAATGCCGATGCCGGCAACGGCTGGGTCATGCACCGCGATCTCGGCAACTATGGCACCAACTACGGCCGCCGTGCGGTGACCGCGTCGGTAGGGCTGGGCGCCAACCTGCCGGAGGATGCGATCTACGCGTCGACACGGACCGATGCCAACGGCACGCCGCTGCAGGGCGGCGCGCGCTACGTGCTGCATTTCGACAAGGGCCAATTGCCGCCGGCGCGGGCGTTCTGGTCGCTGACGCTCTACGACGACCACCAGGCGTTTGTCCCCAACCCGATCCAGCGCTATGCCATCGGCAGCCGCGACCGCCTGCGCTACAACCGCGACGGCTCGCTCGACATCTATATCCAGCACGAACGCCCGGCGGGATCCCGGGCCGCCAACTGGCTGCCGGCCCCGCCCGACGGCCTGAACATGATGCTGCGCGCGTACTGGCCGGAGCAGGGGTTGCTCGATGGCAGCTGGATGCCGCCCCCGGTGATACGCGTGAACTAAGTCGGCAACGCTGCTGCTGGCAAGAAAAGAAGGCCGCATGCCTGCGAGTCTTTGCGTCGATGTATGCCTTCGGCCATGGGATATCGGTCAGCCACGCTTCATGATGGCTATCCGCCTCGGCCCCTTCCTGATTTCGTATCGGATCAGCACCTTGCAATCCTCTGCATCGATTGCATCCGGCGGGTCGCAGATATCCGCCGCCCGCTCCTCCTTGCGGTGAATCCATCGCCGTGCCCTGCGGCATAAGCGAGGGCAAAAGCCTTGCGGTTGACCGACAAGGCGGTTGATTGCCAGCAGGCGGGTAACCATCGCAATGAGGCCGCGGATGGGAAAGAGGGCGAAGGGCCTGACGATCATCGAGAAAAGCCCCGCCGCGGAGCTGCAGACGCGGCGGGACAAACGCGGTGAGTCCTGGGGGGACACCTCACCACGCTCATCCAGCCTATGGTATGTGTCGCCAACGCCGTATGGGTTGCCAAACAGAAGGAAGTATCAGCGGCGAAACCTCTCCCGGCTGGCCACGGATATCCCCCCTTGATGTCGCGCGGGTCATTGCCGAAGGAATTGCGCTCCCGGATCTTGGGTATATCTGATGGGCATGCGGCCTTCTTCTTGCCGGCGGCTGTTTTCGGCGATGACGCGCGCGTTCGCTCAGTGCGCGTGCGTCGCGCACCCGGTGCAAGCGGTGCCGCCGGCAGGCGCCGCACCGACATGGCCGGCCGGCTTGGCGACCCGCTTCCACGCCATCGCGCCGGGGCTGGTCCAGCGCGCGCGCAGCGCGCGCGCTGCACTGACCATGTTGGCCAGCGCCGCCTCGGTCTCTTCCCAGGCGCGCGTCTTCAGGCCGCAGTCAGGGTTGACCCACAGGCGCCGCGGCGGCACCACCTCGCAGGCACGGTCGAGCAGCCGCTCCATCGCTTGCACCGACGGCACGCGCGGCGAGTGGATGTCATAGACGCCGGGCCCGATCTCGTTCGGGTAGTCGAAGTCGCCGAAGCCTTCCAGCAGCTCCATCGCCGAGCGCGAGGTCTCGATGGTGATCACGTCGGCGTCCAGCGCCGCGATCGACGGCAGGATGTCGTTGAACTCGGCGTAGCACATATGCGTGTGGATCTGGGTCTGGTCCTTGACGCCGCTGGCCGACAGGCGGAAAGCGGTGACTGCCCAGTCCAGGTAGGCGTCCCAGTCGCCGCGGCGCAGCGGCAGGCCTTCGCGCAGCGCGGGTTCGTCGATCTGGATCACGCGGATGCCGGCCTGTTCCAGGTCGCACACCTCGTCGCGGATGGCCAGCGCGAGCTGGCGTGCGGTGGTGGCGCGCGGCTGGTCGTCGCGCACGAATGACCATTGCAGCATGGTGATCGGACCGGTGAGCATGCCCTTCATCGGCCGCTCGGTCAGCGATTGCGCGTAGCGGGTGGTGTCCACCGTCATCGGCTCCGGCCGGTACACATCGCCGTAGATCACCGGCGGCTTGACGCAGCGCGAGCCATAGCTCTGCACCCAGCCGTTCCCGGTAAAGCCATAGCCGCACAGCTGCTCGCCGAAATATTCGACCATGTCGTTGCGCTCGGCCTCGCCGTGGACCAGCACGTCCAGGCCCAGTTCTTCCTGCTTGCGCACGGCCAGCGCGATTTCGGCGCGGATGCGTTCCAGGTACTCCAGCGCGCCGATGTCGCCGCGCTTGAACGCCGCACGAGTCTGGCGGATGGCCGCGGTCTGCGGGAACGAGCCGATGGTGGTGGTCGGCAGCAGCGGCAGCTGCAGCGACTCGCGCTGGCGCTCGATGCGCTGCGCGAACGGGGTGGCACGGCGAGACATGTCGGCGGTGACGCTGGCCAGGCGTTGCTGCACGCGCGGGTTGACCACGCGGCGCGATTGCCGGCGCGACGCCTGCACCGCGTCGGAGGCCGCCAGCTGCGCGGCGACGGCGGCATCGCCTTCGTTGAGCGCGCGTGCCAGCACCTGCAGCTCGTCGAGCTTCTCGGTGGCGAAGGCGAGCCACGACTTCAGTTCGGCATCGAGGCGCGCTTCATGCGCCAGCGACACCGGCACATGCAGCAGCGAGCAGGACGGTGCCAGCCACAGGCGCTCGCCGAGCGCCGCCTGCACGGGGCGCAGCGTGTCGAGCACGCGGCGCAGGTCGGTGCGCCAGACATTGCGGCCGTCGATCACGCCGGCGGACAGCACGGCATGCGCCGGCAGCGCGGCCTGCCATGCAGCCAGCTGATCCGGCGCGCGCACCAGGTCGATATGGAAGCCGTCGACCGGCAGCGCGGCGGCGCGTGCGGCGTGGTCGGCGGCGGTGTCGAAGTACGTCGCCAGCAGCAGCTTCGGGCCCGCGTCGCGCAGGCCTTCGTAGGCGCTGTCGAAGGCGTCGAGCCATGCGGGCTCCAGGTCCAGGCACAGCGCGGGCTCGTCGACCTGGACCCACTCGATGCCGCGCGCCTTCAGCTGGCCAAGGATGCGGCGGTAGGCCTGCACCAGCTGCGGCAGCAGCGAGAGTCGGTCGAAGCCGGCCACGTGGCTCTTGGACAGCCACAGGTAGGTGACCGGGCCCACCAGAACGGGGCGCGCGCGCAGGCCTTGCGCCAGCGCTTCATCGGCTTCCTCGAAGAACCAGGCCGGGCCGCCGTCGAAGGTGGTGTCGCTATCCAGCTCGGGGACCAGGTAGTGGTAGTTGGTGTCGAACCACTTGGTCATTTCCATTGCCGGCTGCTCGCGGTTGCCGCGCGCCAGCTCGAAATACTGCGTCAGCGTCAGCTGCGCCGGGTCGAAACCGAAGCGGCGCGGCACGGCGCCGAGCAGCGCGGTCAGGCTGAGCATCTGGTCATACCAGGCGAAGTCGCCGGTGGCGACGGTGTCCAGGCCGCGCTCGGCCTGCAATTGCCAGTGGCGGCTGCGCAGCTGCGCGGCCACTTCGCGCAGCGCGGCTTCGCTGCTTTCACCGCGCCAGAAGGCCTCCTGGGCGAATTTCAGTTCGCGGCGTTCGCCGATGCGGGGAAAGCCGAGGATATGGGTGCGTGCCATGGGGAACTTGCTCCGGAAGATGACTGGCACACAGTGTCGGTTTGCCCATAAAATGAATCAAGCGACAAGTTTTAAACAATATATGAATCAATTTCATACGACGGCGGGGCAGGCCCGCGTGCCGGACCGCGCATGATCGAGGTCCGCCATTTTCGTTCGCTGATTGCCATTGCCGAATCCGGCAAGCTCGCCACCGCGGCCGAGCGTGTGCATGTCAGCCAGTCGGCGCTGTCACACCAGATCAAGGCCATCGAGGCGCACTACGGCCTGCCGCTGTTCGACCGGACCCGGCAGGGGCTGCGCTTCACGCCGGCGGGCGAACGCCTGCTGGCACTCGCGCGCGAGGTGCTGGCCGCGGTCAGCGCGGCCGACCGCGATATCGAACGGCTCAAGGGCGATACCCGCGGCGAACTGCGCGTGGTGCTGGAGTGCCATACCTGCTTCGACTGGCTGATGCCGGTGATGGATGAATTCCGCCGCCGCTGGCCCGAGGTGGAGGTGGACCTGGTGGCGGGCTTCCATGCCGACCCGATCTCGCTGCTCAGCGAAGGCCGCGCCGACATGGTGATCGGCTCGCAGCCGGCGGTCCGGCGCGGGCTCGACGTCGCGCCGCTGTTCCGCTTCGAGATCCTGGCGGTCATCGCCAACGAGCACCGGCTGCGCAACAAGCGCCGCATCGAGGCCGCCGACCTGGCCGGCGAGACGCTGATCACCTATCCGGTGCCGGAGCAGCGCATCGACCTGATCCGCGAGGTGCTGGAGCCCGCCGGCATCCGGCTGCAGCGGCGCACCGCGGAGCTGACGGTGGCCGTGCTGCAACTGGTGGCGAGCCGGCGCGGCGTGGCCGCATTGCCAAACTGGGGCGTGAAGAACTATGTCGACCACGACTACGTGCTGGCCAAGCGGATCGGCCCCAGGGGGCTGTGGAGCGAGCTCTATGCCACGGTGCCGGCGCCGCTGGCGCTCCGGCCTTATGTGGCGGACTTTGTCGCGATCGTGCGGGATACGTGCGCGGCGCAGCTCGACGGCATCGAACTGCTTCCAGCTTAGCGCGGCCCGCTAGGCAGGCAGCGCCAATGCGGCGTCGCTGCCGACCTTCGGGATGGCGGCGCGCGGTGCGGGAGTCAGCTCGCTTTGCGCTTCGCCCTCCGGATCGTCGACGTCTGCGTCCAGCACCGCCATGTCGATGCCGCTTTCCAGCCGGCGCAGGAACAGCCAGAGCAGGCTGGCATCGGCCGCGGTCAGGGTTGCATGGAGCACTGGCTGACCGGTTGATTCGAAGCCGGTCGAGTCGAAGCGCAATTGTTCTGGCACCAGCCCGGTTCGGCGGGCGCTGGCAAACACCCACTCCATCGCACCGAATGGGTCGGTGCCGTCGAGTTGCAGGGAAAGGCGCAGGGTGGGAGGGAAGGTGGCTGGCATGTGGCGTTTCCGGCAGGTCTTCTGATGAGGTTAATTTACCAGCCGGAGCGCAAAATGAGCTTCTTTATTTTCTCCAATATTGTTAAAAATGGAGAAGAAACGACTTCTTATGGAATAAAATGGAGATGTTTCGTCCATAAAAACAATAGACCATGGTACAACCTCCCAGGCTCGATGACACTGACCGCCGCATCCTGCGCGAACTCCGCCGCGACGGCCGCCTGTCCAACGCGAAACTGGCCGAGCAGGTCGGCCTCTCCGCCACACCCTGCTGGAACCGGGTGCGCGCACTCGAGGAAAGCGGGGTCATCGAAGGCTACGCGGCCCTGCTGAACCAGAAGGCGCTGGGATTGCCGGATACGGTCCTGATCGAAGTCACGCTGGAGCGCCACGACGACGACATGCTGTACCGCTTCGGCCAGGCACTTGCCGAACTGCCGGAAGTGATGGAAGCCTACCTGCTGACCGGCGACTACGACTACCTGATCAAGGTCGCCGTGGCCGGCACGCAAGGCTATGAGGAGTTCCTGCGGCACAAGCTGTACAAGCTGCCTGGGCTGCGCCACAGCCGCTCGACCTTTGTGCTGCGCACGCTGAAGCGCGAGCCCTCCGTCGAACCCTGAGCCGCCCAGCCGGCGTAGCCAGCTTGCTATGCCGCGCGCATCACTTTGCCCTGGCTGCAAAAGTCTGTCGCGCGCCTTGCTTTAGGAATATGCCGACGGCCCGCAACGGTGTATTCCATGGCCGAATCAAGCGCGAACGCACAATTCCGCTCATAATGTCGGCGGTGCCGGGCCGCCCCGCACCCATTGAAAAGAATTCCGGTATGAACGACACAGAAATTGAGCTGATCGATTCGGCACGCCTGCCGACCCGATTTGGTGACTTCACGGCACACGCCTTCAAGGGCGCCCACTCAGGCATTGAGCATCTGGCTCTCAGTGTGGGCGAGGTGGTTGGCGAGGACGTGCTGATCCGCATGCATTCCGAATGCCTGACCGGAGATGTCTTCGGTTCCTGCCGCTGCGACTGCGGCCCGCAACTGGAACTGGCCATGGAAAAGATCGCGGCCGAAGGCCGCGGCATCCTGCTCTACCTGCGCGGCCACGAAGGTCGTGGCATCGGCCTGGCGGAGAAGATCCGCGCCTACCGCCTGCAGGACGGGGGGCTGGATACCGTCGACGCCAACCTGGCGCTGGGCCAGGCCATCGACGCACGCAACTACGCCTTTGCGGCCGACCTGCTGCACCAGTGGGGCGTCACGTCGGTGCGGCTGATGAGCAATAACCCGCTCAAGGCCGCCGCGCTCGAAAAAGCCGGCATCAAGGTCAACGAGCAGCTGCGGCACATCGTGCCGTCCAACGCCGAGAATGAAAAGTACCTGGCGACCAAGCGCACGCGCATGGGCCACCTGCTCGACTGACAGTGGCAGGCCAGGCGGCATGCCGGCTAACTGCCCGGCTGCCCACGGGCCCGTCAGGACGAAGCGCGACGGGCTTTTTCCTCACATGATTCCTTGTTAGCCTGCGCGCGCGGACCGCGCAGCAGTTACTGCGCCCAATTGGTTGCTAGTAGCAACTATTGCCATTAGAATCTGTTGGCCACCCGGAAGCCTTCTGCCCTGATGCACGACTCTGCCACCACTGCGACCGGTTCGATCCTGGAATACCTGACGTTCCGGCTCAACCGCCTTTGCGAAATGACCAAGGACTCTGCCTCCGGCTTCTATGAGCGGGAATTCGGCATCGGCCTGAGGGAGTTGCGCGTGCTGCGTTTTGCCGGGCTGGAGCCCGGCCTGACGCTGACGCGGCTGATCGAACTGGTGCTGCTGGAGAAGACGGTGACTTCCAAGCTGGTCACCGCGCTGGCGAAGCGGGGCTTGCTGCGCCGTGAGGTAGGCGCGGCCGATGCCCGGCAACTGAACCTGTTCCTGACCCCGGCCGGCGCGGAACTGGTGGCGCAGACCTACCAGCGCGGCGATGTCCTGGAAAGGATGTTCCTGTCGGTCCTGACCGAAGCCGAAGTCCAGACGCTGGACCGGTGCATCGGCAAGCTGACCGCGGTGCTCGAGGCGCATCAGCGCGGTGTCGAGCCGCCGGCCGGCGGCTAGCAGGGGCAGGGGAGCGAAAACGGCAAGGCCATAAAACAACGAGGAGACGACATGGAACCCAATACCCATACCCGGACGCGCCGCCGATGGCGCGCCATTGCATGCGGCGCCCTGTGTGCCGCCGCCTTGCCGGCCTGGAGCCAGGACGCGGGCCGCGGCGCCGCGCCCGCGGCGCCTGCCCTGGTCGCCGCGCTGGACAGCGACCCGGTGCGGCTCGGCTGGATGCAAGGCTTTCCGCCGCCGCCCGAGAAGCAGATCACCCACGCGCCGGGCGCCGAGAAATTCCCGCGCAATCGCTGGCTGTTCTCGCATATCCGCGAACTGGTGCCGACCGCGTCGGTCTGGCGCGGCAGCGGCCCGCCCAGCCCGCTGCCGCGCGCAGAGCGCGATATCGGCCGGGTGCTGTTCACCGATGCGGACGGCACGCAGCGCACCTTCGAAGAGATGCTGGCGCTGACCTATACCGACGGCATCCTGGTCATGCACAAGGGCAAGGTCGTCTATGAGCGCTACTTCGGCGTACTGGACGGCCACACGCCCCATATCGCCATGTCGGTGACGAAGTCCTTCGTCGGCACGCTGGCGGCGATGCTGGCCGCCGACGGCAAGCTCGATCCGGCGGCGCCCGTCACGCGCTACCTGCCGGAAATGGCCGGCACCGCCTACGGCGATGCCACGGTGCGCCAGGTGATGGACATGACCGTCGGCGTCCGCTACTCGGAGGACTATGCCAATCCAAAGGCCGAGGTCTGGGATTATGCGCGCGCCGGCGGCATGCTCGCCCGGCCTGCCGGATACAACGGGCCGGGAACGTTCTACGACTTCCTGAAGACGCTGCAGAAGGAAGGCGGACACGACGATGTCTTTGCCTACAAGACGGTGAATGCCGAGGTGCTCGCGTGGATCGTGCGCCGCGCTTCGGGCCAGTCGCTGGCCAGGCTGCTGTCGGAACGGATCTGGCAGCCGATGGGCGCCGAGCAGGATGCCTACTTCACGGTCGACAGCATCGGCACGGAAGCTGGCGGCGGCGGCCTGAACACCACGCTGCGCGACCTCGCGCGCTTTGGTGAGATCATCCGCGGCAACGGGCGCTTCAATGGCAAGCAGATCATCCCTGCGTCGGTCGTGGCCGATATCCGCCGCGGCGGCGACCGCGGGCAGTTCGCACGCTCGGGCAGCGGCGCCGTGCTGCCGGGCTGGAGCTACCGCGACATGTGGTGGGTGTCCCATGACAGCCACGGCATGTTCCAGGCTGCCGGCATCCATGGGCAGCGCATCTACATCGATCCCAAGGCCGAGCTGACCATCGTCCGCTATGCGTCGCACCCGGTGGCGGGGAACGCTGCCAACAACCCGATCACGTTCCGCGCGTTCCGGGCGCTGGCGGAGACGTTGTCGCAGTAGTGCAATGCCGGGGTGGTGAAGCGATACGCCCAAGGACGAGAGCCTTCCCAATCGCATCAAATGCCTCGCGTACGAGGAACGCTTCTTCGTCGCTCGTCGCGCTGGCTCGGATAACCGGCCAGGTGAGGCGCTGTATGAAGCCGGAAAGGGCGACCGCGCGGCGCTCATCAATTGGTATTTGCATGGTGACGTGGGATGTTGCCGTTCGCGGCGAAATCCTTTGCGAGGGTCATTCTTGAGCCTGATTTGCGCCGCCGGCTTTCCCGGCGGCGCAAATATCGGGCTGCAACGGCTGTGCCGATCCGGTACGGACGCTCAGGGATTGCTGGCGAGATTCCGGAGCGCGGCCTTCTCGTCCCGCGTGTAGAACCGGTATGCCACGTACACAATGCCCACCCATACCACCGAGACCAGCAACGACATGCGCATATCCGGCAGGATGGCGATGCATGCGAGCACCGCGGCGACGAACACCAGCGCGATGTAGTTGAGATCATCAGCAGGACGGCGATCGCGCCCACGTAGAAAATCAGCAGGTGCCAGAACGTGGCGCTCACACCGGACGTTGAGCGCCATATAAGCGCAAAGCGGCTTCGCAACGCTACAATCGACATCGCCGTTTCCTTCCATTGCCATGACCTGCTCCGCGCAGGCGAAAGGCCAGGATGCGTCCCCCACCTAGCGCCCTGAAGTCCGAGGACCACAAGCAGCAGGCATTCCGGGATGAAGTGATCCGGTTATACGAGCACGAGCCCGACCTCCATGAGCTGCCGGCGCTTCTGTTCGAAAGCGTAGCGGCGCTGACCGACTGCGACCTGTCTGGCTATACCGAACTGCACCAGGCCAGCGGGGAGTGCCGCGCGCTGTTGTCAGAGCAAGGCGACCCCGGCATGCGCGCCGCATGGGCGCAGGCTTTCGCCGGCAGGCACATGCAGGGCCATCCATTCTGGGAATACGACCCGGCGTTCTTTGGCGAATGCGCGCTGCGCGAATCCGATGTGTTCAGCCATGACGAGTTCATGGCGCTACCGGTCGCGCGCGAGGTCTGGTTGCCGTCACGGCTGCACCGGCTGATGGCGGTGGTGATGCAACACGATGGGTATGTGGTCACGGTGGCCGGCCTGCGCGTAGCGGGCAGCCCGCCGTTCAGCGACGGCGATCGCGAGCGCCTGCAGGCGCTGCGTCCCCATGTGTTGCGCTGCTACCGCCAAGCGCAGCAGCGCACCGTCGCCCGTCTCGGGCCCGCGCAGCGGCTGCGGCTCGCGTTTCCGGCGCTGACGCCGCGCCAGCTTGAGGTCTGCGGCTGGCTGGCGCAGGGCAAGTCGAACGAAGACATCGCGGCCATCCTTGGCGTCAGCGTCGAAACCGTAAAGGTCCATGCGCGCGTCATCTACGACAAGACCGGTGTGGAAGGCCGGCACGCGGTGAGCGCAATCGCCCACACCGTGCCGCCGGTCGCGCAACTGCCGCCGCTATGGACGCTGCGGGAGGCGGCCGCTGAACGGCCAGCCGCCTGACCGAGTGGTGCGCTACGCGCGCTACGTGCGCAACGATGGCTGCTCGGGTGTCTTGCCGGTCAGCGGAGCGGCCAGCGTCTTCAGCGTGCCCTGGCTCGACGGCGGATACACGGTGGCGGCGATATCCGGCAGCGGGTCGGTGACGCTGGCGCCAAGGGTGTTCGCGTTATTGACCACCTGGAACGTGGTCAGCGTCGGCACCGCCTGCCACCAAACGCCAGTGGTGGTCTGGACCGGGTTATCGATCTCGAAGTGCTTGCCGATCGTAGTCTGCTCGGTGATCGACAGTTCCTCGGTGAACGAATCGGAGTACGACAGCGTCAGGTTCACCTTGGCGCTGAACAGCCCGATATCGAACCCCGATTCCAATCCCAGGCTCACGCCCAGCGTTTGCGTTTCACTGTCGGACACGCTGACGCCGGTGGTCACGTCGACTTCATAGCCGGTATTGACGCCGGGCTGGCCGGTGAGCTCGCATAGCTGCACCCATGCCTGGTTGACGGTGAGGATGGTATAGGTGCTGCTGTCACCGGGAACGACCATGCTGAACGGCGCGTTGGCGGCCACGCTGCCAGGCATCGGCTCATTGACGTAGGTAGGCGAAGGGGGCTGGCTGGGGGCCGCGTACGGGGTCGACGGCGGCAAATCGAGCGCGACGACGCTGGCGCCGCCGATCAGCACGGCGCCGCTGGGACCCCAGTTGCTGATGGCTTGCGGCGGCTGCACGGCAAAGCCCTGCGTGGCGGTGTAGTCGGCGCCGTTGGTCAGCAGCACGGACTGCACCATGCCTGAGAACGGGAACGACTCGCCGTCCCAGAACGCGCCGATGTAGGAGGTACCGTTGCCATTAGGTGCCTGCAGCGGATTGCCGGATACCGGCACAGACTGGACCTGTACGCCGTTGACATAGCCGGCCAGGCTCTGCCCTTGCGTCCAGATCATTTCAACCAGGCTCCACTGGTCAGTCGGGATCTCTCCGGCCACGAAGGTGTAGTGGTTGCCGGCGTTGTCCCAGACCTCTGGATAGAGCAGCGGCGCGTCGTTGCCCGCTGTGCCGATGCCAAGCACCAGCGACTGGCCCAGCGAGAACACCTTCTGGTTATCGGGCAGACCCGCGCTGTTCACATAAACCCAGGCCAGTACGTGGACCGTGCTGGCGCCCAGGATGATGCGCGGGGCGCCGGCATTGACCTGCACAGCGCCGGGCGAAGAAAAGTCGTATGCACTGACGGTTGGAGCATTCATGGTGTTACCCCTCGGATTTGGACATTCAGGAAGGTCATGAAGCAACGGGAACTCACCCCTGCAACACTCAGCCGCCGTTGTGCTTGTTTGACGGATGGAAGGAACGTGGCGGCGCGCGATGAGGTCTCCCGCCATCCGTGCAACGGTGCCGCGGCAGGCCTGCGCGCCGCGCACCCGGGGCCAATATAGGATCGCGTCGCGCGCATCGCCATTACTCTTCCGGGGTAGGAAAAGAGCGCGTGGCACGCCGGCCAGGCGCGCAGCGGAAACTCACCAGTGAGCGCGATACAGACCAGCGGCGCCATGTATCGCTGCATGTTCTCGTGCGGCTCGCTTCTGCGCAATCGGCAGCAATGCCCCGTTGCAGAGGGCCCAGCCCGTGGGCGCGAAGCCGAACGCGCACAGCCGGATTTCGCCAAGGTACTCGTCCACGGTCCACCTCCCCGGTCCACCTCCCCGGATCAAGGGAACAACCGCAAGAAACGGCGGCCGTAGAAATAGACGAATTAGATATTTCTGACAACTGATATCAAATCGAGTCACTTCCGTAGTGCCTTTTTTGTCCGAGGATGGCGGACGCGATTTCACCGCTGTAGAAATCGTCGGCATCTGCGCGGCCGATCCGCTCCAGCACGACGGACGCGGGTTCGTTCGGCCCAGTGGGGGTCGTCTGGAGACGCGGCGGACAGGACAAGACGCTGCTGAAATTCGTCTCGATCTTGCGCCGCCAAGCGAACATGATGATGCGCGGCGATCCCGACGGGAACGAATAGGATTTCATGCGCCATAGACGCCAGCTCAGCGACTTCCGGATTTCATTTCTCGTCCGGCTAGACGGTACGTAGTCCAGCCAATTCCGGTTTGCTGCACAACTGTGAGGAACCGGAGTTCGTCAGACTGCGTTCTCCGGAAATCAATGACTTAACAGCTAATTCCGTCGCCGCTCGGCCGTCTTAAAACCGGAATTTGCTGGACTGCCCTGACGAGAAGCACGAATTAGTCAGTATGACTCCCCTAGGGTGGGGCAAAAGGCTGGCCTGCCGCGAGGAATCAAACGCGGGTTAGCATGACTGCCAGAGCCGCACGGTGTGGACAGTGCCACACCCAGGCGATTTCCAGCGCGGAGGCCAGCATGGAACACGATAGCACGCTGTATGTCGGCTTGGACGTCCATAAGGACTCGATCACGGTCGCTTACGCACTCGGCGCGGGCGAGGTCGAACTGCTTGGCAGGATCGGTACCTCGAAGGCCGATATCGATCGCCTGTGCAAGCGCCTGCAGTCTAAAGCGCGCCGGATCCGCATCGTCTACGAGGCGGGCCCATGCGGATATGGCCTTT
>NZ_AUFE01000055.1 GCF_000426345.1 Cupriavidus phytohabitans
TTCGCTCCACGCTTCCTCCCCACGATCGGTCGCCCTTTCGCAGTTGCGCTTCGCTTCGTTCGCTGTGATCAACTTACGGTGGGACTTGCACCCACAAGAGTGCGCCCATGCTGGGCGCACAAAAAAAAAAAAAAAAAAAAAAAAAAACGCCGCCGGGCATCGCTGCCCCGCGGCGTTCATTTCACGCAGCCCGATCAGTGGTGCAGACGCTCCACCTTGGCCGTGGCCTTGTCCGCCACGTCAGCGGGCTTGGCATCCTCTTCCGCCAACGGCTCCGGCTTGCGCTCGAGCGCCAGCTCCAGCACCTTGTCGATCCAGCGCACCGGCACGATCTCGATGGCGTTCTTCACGTTGTCGGGGATCTCGGCCAGATCCTTGACGTTTTCCTCCGGAATCAGCACCAGCTTGATACCGCCACGGTGGGCCGCCAGCAGCTTTTCCTTCAGGCCACCGATCGGCAGCACCTCGCCGCGCAGCGTGATCTCGCCCGTCATGGCGACATCCGCGCGCACCGGGATGCCGGTCAGCACCGACACCAGCGCCGTGGTCATGGCACCGCCTGCCGACGGGCCGTCCTTGGGCGTCGCGCCTTCGGGCACGTGGATGTGGATGTCGCGCTTCTCGAACATCTCATCCGTGATCCCCAGACGGCGTGCCCGCGAACGCACCACCGAACGTGCGGCCTCGACCGACTCCTTCATCACATCGCCCAGCGAACCGGTGCGGGTGATGTTGCCCTTGCCCGGCATGATCGCGGCTTCGATGGTCAGCAGGTCGCCGCCCACCTCGGTCCACGCCAGACCGGTCACCTGGCCAACCTGGTTTTCCTTGCCGGCCAGACCGAAGTCGTACTTGCGCACGCCCAGGAATTTGTCCAGGTTCTCGGAATCGACCTTGATGGTGCCGGACTCCTTCCTCAGCAGCAGGAGCTTGACCGCCTTGCGGGCAATCTTGGACACCTCGCGCTCAAGCGAACGCACACCGGCTTCGCGCGTGTAGTAGCGGATGATGTCGCGAATCGCAGCATCGGTCACCTCGATCTCGCCAGCCTTCAGACCATTGTTCTTGATCTGCTTGGGCAGCAGGTAACGCGTGGCGATGTTGAGCTTCTCCTCCTCGGTGTAACCCGACAGGCGGATCACTTCCATACGGTCGAGCAGCGGCGGCGGGATATTCAGCGAGTTCGACGTCGCCACGAACATCACGTCCGACAGGTCGAAATCCACCTCGATGTAGTGGTCCTGGAACGTATGGTTCTGTTCCGGGTCCAGCACCTCGAGCAGCGCCGACGACGGATCGCCGCGGAAATCCATGCCCATCTTGTCGATTTCATCGAGCAGGAAGAGCGGATTGCGCACGCCGACCTTGGACAGGCTCTGCAGGATCTTGCCCGGCATCGAACCGATGTAGGTACGGCGGTGGCCGCGGATCTCGGCCTCGTCACGCACGCCACCCAGTGCCATGCGCACGAACTTGCGGTTCGTCGCGCGCGCCACCGACTGGCCGAGCGAGGTCTTGCCCACGCCGGGAGGCCCGACCAGGCACAGGATCGGCGCCTTCACCTTGTCCACGCGCTGTTGCACCGCGAGGTATTCGAGAATGCGTTCCTTGACCTTCTCCAGGCCGTAGTGGTCTTCATCCAGCACGCGCTCGGCGTTGGCCAGGTCATTGTTGACCTTGCTCTTCTTGCGCCACGGCAGGTTCACCAGCGTGTCGATGTAGTTGCGCACGACGGTGGCTTCGGCCGACATCGGCGACATCAGCTTGAGCTTCTTGAATTCGGCGTCGGCCTTCTTCTTGGCTTCCTTCGGCATGCGCGCGGCCTTGATGCGCTTGTCGAGTTCTTCCAGGTCGGCGCCTTCTTCGCCCTCGCCCAGTTCCTTCTGGATGGCCTTGACCTGCTCGTTCAGGTAGTACTCGCGCTGGCTCTTCTCCATCTGGCGCTTGACGCGGCCACGGATGCGCTTTTCAACCTGCAGGATGTCGATCTCGCCCTCGAGCTGCGACAGCAGGCTTTCCAGGCGCTCGGTCACATTGACCATCTCCAGGATCTTCTGCTTCTGCTCGAGCTTGATCGGCAGGTGCGCGGCGATGGTGTCGGCCAGGCGGCCAGCCTCGTCAATACCCGACAGCGAGGTCAGGATCTCCGGCGGGATCTTCTTGTTGAGCTTTACGTACTGGTCGAACTGCGACACGATCGCGCGGCGCAGGGCCTCGGTCTCGGCGCTCTCGCCAGGTGCGGGCGGCACGGGCACGGCTTCGCACATGAAGTGCGAATCGTCCTCGCTCACCTCGCGGATATTGGCACGCTGCGTACCCTCGACCAGCACCTTCACGGTACCGTCGGGCAACTTCAGCATTTGCAGGATATTGGCGATGCAGCCGACCTCGTACAGGTCGTCGGCGGTCGGCTCGTCCTTGGCCGCCGTCTTCTGGGCTACGAGCATGATGCTCTTGCCCGCCTCCATCGCAGTCTCAAGCGCCTTGATGGACTTCGGGCGTCCCACGAACAGCGGGATCACCATGTGCGGAAACACCACCACGTCGCGCAGCGGCAACAGTGGGAGGCGAATCGGCTCGGCCGGGAGGAGTTGTGTTCCGGACATCATTTTCCCCAAGTCAGTCATTTAAGGCGTAAATTGGGCCGCCTGATTCGATTACAAGATACATGCCAATCGATTCACCAAGACAGGAAGATGCCGCTCCCTGCACTTGCAGGCCCCTCTGAAACAGCATACCCGCCTTTCCTCCTTCTCGTCGGTGGAAATAAACAAAAAAAGCCGCTCGCTTCTACGCGAACGGCTTTCTCGCCTCGCTGCCGGTGTGGTTCCAAACACTTACCACCCTTGGCAGCTCTCGCGTCAGTTGGAGCCTGCCACTTTCGGCTGCTGCTCTTCGTACATCAGCAGCGGTGGTGCATCTCCGGTGATCGTATTTTCATCGATCACCACCTTTTGCACGCCCTTGTAATTCGGCAGGTCATACATGACGTCCATCAGCGATTGCTCCAGGATCGAACGCAGGCCGCGGGCGCCGGTCTTGCGGCGAATCGCCTTGCGAGCGATCGCGGTCAGCGCACCCGGGCGGATTTCCAGCTCGACGCCTTCCATCGCCAGCAGCTTCTGGTATTGCTTGACCAGCGCGTTCTTGGGCTCGACCAGGATCTGCACCAGCGCGGCCTCGTCCAGCTTGGCCAGCGTGGCGACCACCGGCAGGCGGCCGATCAGTTCGGGGATCAGGCCGAACTTGATCAGGTCTTCCGGCTCGGTCTGCGGCAGGACTTCGCTGACGTCGCGCTCTTCCTTGCTCTTGACCTGCGCGGCGAAGCCGATGCCGGTCTTGTCCGAGCGCTGCATGATGACCTTTTCCAGGCCGTCGAACGCGCCGCCGCAGATAAACAGGATGTTGGTCGTATCGACCTGCAGGAAGTCCTGGTTCGGATGCTTGCGGCCACCCTGCGGCGGCACCGAGGCCATCGTGCCCTCGATCAGCTTCAGCAGGGCTTGTTGCACGCCCTCGCCCGAAACGTCGCGCGTGATCGACGGGTTGTCGGACTTGCGCGAGATCTTGTCGATCTCATCGATGTAGACGATGCCGCGCTGCGCCTTCTCGACTTCGTAGTTGCAGTTCTGCAGCAGCTTCTGGATGATGTTCTCGACGTCCTCGCCCACGTAGCCGGCTTCGGTCAGCGTGGTCGCGTCGGCGATCACGAACGGCACGTTGAGCAGGCGCGCCAGCGTCTGCGCGAGCAGCGTCTTGCCGGAGCCGGTCGGCCCGATCAGCAGGATGTTGCTTTTGGACAGCTCGACATCGTCCTTCTTGCCGAGGTGCTTCAGGCGCTTGTAGTGGTTGTAGACCGCGACGGCCAGAATCTTCTTGGCCTGTTCCTGGCCGATCACATACTGGTCCAGGCTTTCGCGGATTTCGTGGGGCGTGGGCAGGTCCGAGCGCGCGGCCGCGGCGGCGTCTTTCTCGGTTGCGGTGGCTTCGTCACGAATGATCTCGTTGCACAGGTCGATGCATTCGTCGCAAATGAACACCGAGGGGCCCGCAATCAGCTTCTTGACCTCATGCTGGCTCTTGCCGCAGAAGGAGCAGTAGAGAAGCTTTTCGCTGGATGAACCTTTTTTGTCCGCCATAGGAATCAGTCACTTTTGCATTGCGCACACCGCGGGGCGAAAGGCTCCCCGGCGATACGCTTTAAACGCATCATACGCCAAAACAATTGGCCTCACCGGCGCTCTCCCCCAAGGCTGTGGGGCAAAAGCAAAGAACGAGGCACAAGGCCTCGTTCCGGTGTAGCCTTCGCGTTTTGGCAATGCTGCCGCGCCAGGGCGTTCCGCGCAATGCGGGTTTCCCGGCAGACCGGCATAGCCGCCGTTGCGGATTGCGCCGCGGCGGCCCGTGGCATCAGCCGCGGCGGGCGATGACCTTGTCCACCAGGCCGTAGTCCACCGCCTGGTCGCCGCTCATGAAGTTGTCGCGATCGGTATCGCGCGCAATCTTCTCGACCGGCTGGCCGGTCACTTCCGACAGGATGCTGTTCAGCCGCTCGCGCAGGTACAGGATCTCGCGCGCCTGGATCTCGATATCCGAGGCCTGGCCGCGCGCGCCACCCAGCGGCTGGTGGATCATGATGCGCGAGTTGGGCAGCGCGAAACGCTTGCCCTTGGCGCCGGCCGCCAGCAGGAAGGCGCCCATGCTCGCCGCCATGCCCATGCACAGCGTGGACACATCCGGCTTGATGAACTGCATGGTGTCGTAGATCGCCAGCCCCGCCGAAACGGAACCGCCCGGCGAGTTGATGTAGAGCGACACGTCCTTGTCGGGGTTTTCGCTCTCCAGGAACAGCAGCTGTGCCACCACCAGGTTGGCGGTCTGGTCGTTGACCTCGCCCACCATGAACACCACGCGCTCCTTCAGCAGGCGCGAATAGATGTCATAGGCGCGCTCGCCCCGGCCGGACTGCTCGACGACCATCGGCACCAGCCCCAGGCCCTGGGTTTCCAGTGCCGAAGCCTGCGTGGTGGCGAGACGGTCAAGCAAATCATTGCGGGTCATGCAGGTTCTCCATGGATTCGTCGGATCGCAAGGCAATCAGTCACTCGGGACACCGGCCCGCTTCCTTCGCCGTGGCGCGGAGGAAAGCGGGCTTGCGGGTTATCCCCGACCTCAGGCAGCTTGCTGCTGGTTCCCTTCGGCGGTGAGTTCCTCGAAGGACACCTTCTTGTCGGTGACCTTGGCCTTGTCGCACACGAAATTTACCACGTTGTTTTCGAGCACGTAGGCTTCCATTTCAGCCAGGCGTTGCTGGTCGCCGTAGTACCAGCGCATCACTTCCTTCGGATCTTCGTAGCTCTTGGCGAAGTCCTCGATCTCGGCCTTGATCTGGTCGGCCTTGGCTTCCAGGCCGTTGGCCTTGACGATCTCGGCCAGGATCAGGCCCAGCTTGACGCGGCGCTCTGCCTGCTGCGCGAACATCTCGGCCGGGATCGGCATGTCCTTGGCGTTGGGCATGCCACGCTGCTCCAGGTCGCGGCGGGCCATCTCGACCAGGCGCTCCTGGTCCTGCTCGATCAGGGCCTTCGGCACGTCCAGCTCGCTTGCCTTCAGCAGGGCTTCCATGACCTGGTCCTTCAGCATCGAATGCGTGCGGCGCTTGACTTCACGCTCCAGGTTCTCGCGGATGTCGGCGCGCATCTTCTCGACGCTGCCGTCGGCGATGCCCAGCGACTTGGCGAAGGCTTCGTTGATTTCCGGCAGGTGGGCCCACTCGATCTTCTTCAGCGTCACGGTGAACTCGGCGGTCTTGCCGGCCACTTCCTTGCCGTGGTAGTCCTCCGGGAAGGCCAGCGGGAAGCTCTTGCTTTCGCCGACCTTCAGGCCCAGCGTGGCCTGCTCGAACTCGGGCAGCATGCGGCCTTCGCCCAGCACGAACGGGAAGTCCTCGGCCTTGCCGCCGGCGAACTCTTCACCGTCGATCTTGCCGACGAAGTCCAGCGTCACGCGGTCGCCGTTCTGGGCGGTGACGTCGGCACCGCCGTCGCCATGCTCGCCGGCTTCGCCGCGGGTGTGGTAGTGGACGCGCTGCTTGCGCAGGATGTCGACGGTCTTGTCGACTTCGGCGTCGGTGATCTCGGTGCCGGTGCGGGTCACTTCGGCGGCCGACAGGTCGCCGATCTTCACTTCCGGGTACACCTCGAAGGTGGCATCGAATGCGACCTGGTCAGCTTCCACGCCTTCGGTCTTGATCTCGAACTTGGGCTGGCCGGCAACCTTGACGTCCTGTTCCTTGGTGATGTCGAAGAACTTGCGCGCGGCCTTGTCGAAGCGCACTTCGAACTCGACTTGCTGGCCGTATTGCTTCTCGACCATCTTCATCGGCACCTTGCCCGGACGGAAGCCCGACATCTTCACGGTCTTCGACAGGCGAACCAGGCGCTCCTGCTTTTCCTTCTCCACTTCGGCCTTGGGGAAGGCCAGGGTCACCTTGCGGTCCAGCTTGCCGAGGTTCTCAATCACGTTCGACATGGTCGTAGATCCAATCCAGAAATGTAGTTGTGTTCGTTGGCGCTACCGCTTGCGCTGCGCCATTTGCAGCACTGCCTGGGGCCGACGCGGCGCGACGGCGCACGGAGGGCTCCGCGCAAACGGAAAACGGGGATTATCGCACGGTTTTGGTTCGGTTCCGGCGTTTTTACCCTGAAGCAGACCTGGAAGCGCTTTCCGGCGCCCTCGCCGCTAGCCCGCCTGGCCGTGGCGCAGCGCGCGCAGCAGCAGGCGTGCCGGATCGACGGCATCGGCCAGGTCGGCCTCTAGCGGCAGCGGCTCGCCTTCGATCTGGCTGGCCAGCAGCTCGGCCCCCAGTGCCGCCCATGTGAGGCCGCGCGACGCATAGGCAAGGGCCGCGTACAGGCCGGGGACACGCGGCAGGTCACGCAGGTGCGCGCCGCGCAATGCACCTGCTTGCGTACGTGCCGCCACCTCGTCGGCGACCTGGCCGATCAGCGGCAGCCGGTTGTGCGTGACCGTGCGCACGCCGACATAGCCGGTCAGCGCGGCGGGGTCGATGCCGGCCACCGCGCCGGCCTGCCGCGGCAGCAGGCCGGCCAGGCGCGCCAGGTTGGCGGCATGCACTTCCGGACGCTCGGCCAGTGGCCCTTCGTCGGGGTCGTAGCTGGAGCCGACACGGCCAGTACCGTCCGCCGCACGCGGCAGCAGGTAGCCGGCGCCGGTGACCACGCAGTCGGGCCAGCCGCCGATCGCATCGACCTGCGCGGCCGGCAGCGTAGTGAGCTGGCCGCGCACGCGCCGCATGGTCCAGTGCTGCTGCGGCAGCAGTTGCTGCGCCTCGTGCGCATTGGCCAGCACCAGCACCGGGGCCGACGCCAGCACGGCACCGCCGGCGTCGAGCGCGCGCCACTGGTCATCCACGCGCGCGATGCTTGCCACGCGGCAACCGAAGCGCGCTGCGACTGCATCGCCCGCACGCGCCAGCTGCGCAGTGCAGACATCGGGAGGCGCCACCCAGCCGCCGGCCGGGAACCACAGCCCCCCTCGTGGCACTCCGGCCCGGTGGGTGGACGCCGCCTCCTCCGCGCTCATCCAGCGCACGAACGATTCCGGCAGCCCCATGGCTGCCAGCGCGGCACGCTGGACCTCGCCCTCGGCCTCGTCCTCGCCGATCTGCAGCACGCCGCAGCCGTGCCAGCCGACCGGATGCCCGGCGTCGCGCAGCGCCGCCCAGGCTCGCAGTGCGTACTGGTTGCCGGCGCGAGAAAGGCGCGACAGCAGGCTGTCGTCGGCAGACAGGTGGGCATGCATGGCCGCCGCGCGATGCGCCGAGGTCTGCCGCGCCGGGCCGTCATGCGCATCGAACAGCGTAATGCGCCAGCCGCGCGCGGCCAGGCGCTCGGTCGCGGCGCAGCCGGCCAGGCCGGCGCCGATCACGATGGCATGCCGGTCGGGCCATTGCGCCGCCAGCGGCGGTGCATGGCGGCGCGACTTCCACAACGGCCGGAAGCGCGCGACCGTCATGTCGCGCTTGCCGCCGAAGCCCGGCGCCTTGCTGACTTCGAACCCGACTTCCTTCAGCCCGCGCCGGACGAACCCGGCGGCGGTGTAGGTGGCCAGCGTCGCGCCTGGCCGGGCCAGCCGCGCCAGCCCGCGGAACACCGGCGGCGACCACATGTCCGCATTGCGCGCCGGCGAAAAGCCGTCGAGGTAAAAGGCATCGGCTCCCACTGCCAGCTTCGGCAGCAATTGCCCGGCGTCGCCCAGCGCCAGCGTCAGCACCACCTGCCCCTCGTCGAAGGCAAGCCGGTGCAGGCCCGGCAAGGCGTCGGGCCATTGCGCCTGCAGCGCCTGCGCCAGCGGTTCCAGCGCTTGCAGGCCGGCATGCAGCCGGGCCAGGCCCTCGCGCGTGAAGGGGTGCTTTTCGATCGAGACGAAATGCAGTGTGCCGCAGCGCTCGGGATCGTCGCGCCACGCCTGCCACGTCGCCAGGAAATTCAGCCCCTGGCCAAAGCCGGTTTCGACGATGACGAACTGGCGCTGGCCGGCCCACGCCTGCGGCAGGCCGTTGCCGCCAAGGAAGACATGGGCGGCCTGCGCCATCCCGCCTTCGGTGCTGTGGTAGACGTCGTCGTAGCGGGGTGAATACGGGGTGCCTTCGGCAGACAGGATAGGCTCGGCGGGCTCGAGTGCGCGCGGCATGGGATACGGATACTTGGGGCCCGGGCGGAGGTGCCGGACATGGGGAGGGGGCGACTCGCCGCGGATGGTAGCATAGCGGCCTTCCCCGCAGTGGCCACGCCGCCCTGCCCCCGATCTTGCGCCTCAGCGGCGCCCCGCTTCGCCATGCTCAGCTATCGTCACGCCTTCCATGCCGGCAACCATGCCGATGTCCTCAAACATGCCGTCGTCGTGCAGCTGCTCGAACACCTCACGCAGAAGGACAAGGCGATCTGGTACATCGACACCCACGCCGGCGCCGGCCTTTATGCGCTCGAGCACGAGTGGGCGCAAAAGAAGGCCGAGTTCGAGACCGGCATTGCGCCCCTGTGGCGGGCCGCCGCCAGCGGCACCGCGCTGCCGCCGCTGCTGGACGAGTACCTCGACCAGGTCCGCGCGCTGAACCAGGATGGCAACCTGCGCCACTATCCCGGGTCGCCATGGCTGGCCTGGCAGATGCTGCGCGAGCAGGACCGGCTGCGCTTGTTCGAACTGCACAGCACCGAAATCCAGGTGCTGCGCGACAACTTCCGCGGCGCCGGCCGCCGCGTAATGCTGTACGACGGCGACGGCTTCGGCGGCATCAAGGCGATCCTGCCGCCGCCGCCGCGGCGCGCGCTGGTGCTGGTGGACCCCTCCTACGAAGACAAGCAGGACTACGCCCGCACCGTGCAGACCGTGCGCGACGGCCTGGAGCGCTTTGCCACGGGCGTCTATGCGGTCTGGTACCCACAGGTGCAGCGGCGCGAATCGCTGCAGCTGCCGGTGCAACTGAAGGCCCTGCCGCTGAAGAGCTGGCTGCACGTGACGCTGACCGTCAGGCACCCGGTCGAAGGCGGCCTGGGGCTGCACGGCAGCGGCATGTTCATCATCAACCCGCCGTGGCGGCTGGAGGAAATGCTGCGGGAGGCGATGCCGCTGCTGGTCAACCTGCTCGGCCAGGACGACGGCGCGAAATTCACGCTGGAAGCGGAAGAGCGGTAAAGCGACAAGCGCCGGCGGCATGCGCCGCCGCGCGAGCTAACGTGGCAAGCGCCGGCCGCGGCCGCGCCACAGCCAGTCCAGCGCCACGCCGGCCAGCACCCCGCAGGTGTCCGCCGCCAGGTCGAGCCAGTCGGCCTCGCGGTATTCGGTCATGCCCTGCAACAGCTCGATGACGCCGCCATAAGCGACCAGCGCCACCAGCAGGGCTAGCCAGTGGCCGGCAAAGGCGCGCCGCCCCAGCAGCGCCAGCGCGCCAAAGGCCAGCAGGTGGTTGCCCTTGTCCCAGCCGGTGCTTGGCAGGGGCTGGGACGGCGGCATCAGCGACAGGGCCAGCACGGCGCAGGCGCAGGCCCAGAAGAGCAGGCGCCATGGCGGCGCCTTCAAGGCAGAAGTCAGACCAGGGGGCATGGGACAGGGAGCGCGCCGCCCCATGCGGCACGCGTCGGCAATGCCGACAATATATATCGCTGGCCAGCGGGACTGGATTCCCCTCGCGCCTTGCGCTACAATCCGCAGCCTCATTGCGCTGCGGGCGCAGA
The DNA here is from genome assembly GCF_000426345.1 of Cupriavidus phytohabitans. Taxonomy (GTDB): domain Bacteria; phylum Pseudomonadota; class Gammaproteobacteria; order Burkholderiales; family Burkholderiaceae; genus Cupriavidus. The sequence continues at coordinate 10,257 of NZ_AUFE01000055.1, forward strand.
ACCTGCCACGGCAGGCGCCGGCAGCGGCGGACCGATGAAAGGCGGGCAGTTCCAGCCGCCTTTTTTGCTTTCGTGTCCCGCGCAGGCAATGAGCATCGCGGCCGCCCGTCCGGGCTGCGCCGCAAGGACCGCGAGGGTGGCGAAATTGGTAGACGCACCAGGTTTAGGTCCTGACGCCAGCAATGGTGTAGGGGTTCGAGTCCCCTCCCTCGCACCATCCGCCCTTCCTGTGGCGGCGCCACCACATGCCGATGCGCTGGTCCCGGTGGCCAGTCCTTACCTGTCGAAACTCGCAGCGGCCAGCGGCGAGATCATCCCGATGTATTGCACAAATTCCGGACAGGCCTGAGTACGCTGCCGGACGTGCAGGTGTGCGAGATGCTGGAGCAATGACCGCGAGCGCCGCCGGTCCTCGCGGGAGGTGGTAGAACACCTGAGTGCCAACGGCTATCGCAGCCCCCGCGCGCGATCTATTCTGAAAGTGTTGGAGCGGTATTGCACACTTCGCCGACCACTCCAGTCTTCACCTCAGCCCTATCGGAGGGCATATGAAAGTTTCTGCCTTGCTGTTGGCAGCGTCGATGGCCGCTGGCTGGTCATCGCTCGCCCAGGCTGCCGGATGCCAGTACGACATGCAGTGCAAAGGGGAGCGGATCTGCCAGCAAGGGCAGTGCGTGTTCCCTGATGCCGAAGAAACGGCCGAAGCCGGCGGGCCAGCCCCGGCGCCGACCCTCAAGCGCACACCGATGCCGCCACCGCCGCGCGGCTGCTGCACGGTGGCAGGCAAGCTCAAGCTGTCGCCGGCTTCGGCCTCCGATACCAGCCTGACCATCGGCGACGCTTGCCAGGGCATGACCAACTCCGGCAAGCCGGTTCCCGGCACGATCTGCAACTAGGCGCGCAGGCCTGGCGGCCCGCGCCTGCCAGCCTGCCATTGCCGCGCGCCTTCTATTGCCGCGCGCTGGCTGGCGTTGGCGCGCAGGCGCCAGTACGGCTCGCAGCTGCATGCGCCGCGCCGGCCTGACACCGGCAGCCGCGCCCGTCAGACTGCCAGCGCCCCAACCCCTGCCTCGGGCCGCTTGATGCGGAACCACGCCGCATACAGCGCCGGCAGGAACAGCAGCGTCAGCACGGTGGCAATGATCAGCCCACCCATGATCGCCACCGCCATCGGCCCCCAGAACATCGAGCGCGACAGCGGGATCATCGCCAGCACCGCCGCGGCGGCAGTCAGGATGATCGGGCGGAAACGGCGCACCGCCGCTTCGACGATTGCGGTCCAGGGCGGCACGCCCGCACTGATGTCCTGCTCGATCTGGTCGACCAGGATCACCGAGTTGCGGATGATCATGCCCAGCAGCGCGGTAATGCCCAACTGCGCCACGAACCCCATCGGCGCGCGCAGCAGCAGCAGCGTCGCGGCGGCACCGATCAGGCCCAGCGGGCCGGTCAGGAACACCATCAGCGCGCGCGAGAAGCTATGCAGCTGCAGCATCAGCAGCGTGAAGATCAGGAAGATGCACAGCGGCAGCTGGGCGGCGATCGACGCGCCGGCCTTGCCGCTTTCTTCTTCCGCCCCGGCCACGGTGATGCGGTAGCCCGCGGGCAGCTGCGCGCGCAGCTGGTCCAGCTGCGGGTTGATCTGCGCGGTCACGGTCGGGCCCTGGATGCCGTCGACCACGTCCGCCTGCACGGTCACGCCGAAGTCCCGGTTCTCGCGCCAGACCACCCCGGGCTCGGACTTCAGCGCCACGCGTGCCACCTGGGTCAGCGGCACGGTGCGGCCGGTATTGGTCGGCACCAGCACGTTGTTCAGGTCGGACATGGCATCGCGCTCGTTGCGCGGCGTGCGCATCAGGATCTCGATCAGCTTGTCGCCGTCGCGGTACTGGCCGACCGGCACGCCGGTCAGCACGGTCTGCGTCACGCGCGCGATCGCGCTGGTGGTGACGCCCAGCGCGCGCGCCTTGTCCTGGTCGATCTCCAGGCGCAGCATCTTGACGTTCTCGTTCCAGTTATCGTTGACGCCGACCGTGTTCGGGTTCGCGCGCATCACGGCCTTGACCTGGTCGGCCAGCTGGCGCACCGCGCCCGCCTCAGGGCCGATCACGCGGAATTGCACCGGATACGCCACTGGCGGCCCGTTCGGCAGCAGCTTGACGCGGCCGCGCAGGTACGGGAATTCGGTGTCGAGCAGCTTGATGATGCGACGGCGCAGCGCGTCGCGCACCTCGGTGCTGGCCGGCATCACGATTACCTGCGCGACGTTGCTCTGCGGAAAGATCTGGTCGAGCGGCAGGTAGAAACGCGGCGCGCCGGTGCCGACGAAGGTGGTCAGGCTTTCCACCTGCCTGTCCTTGCCCACCAGCCGCTCGAAGCGCTTGGCTTCGGCTTCCATCTGGGCAAAGCTGGTGCCTTCCGGCATCCACAGTTCCACCATCAGTTCGGGCCGGCTGGAATCGGGGAAAAACTGCTTCTCGACGAACTTGAACGCGTAGATGCCCAGCACGAACGTCACCAGCGTGATGGCGATCACGGTCTTGCGCCAGGTCACGCACCAGTCCACCAGCCGGCGGAAGCGCGCGTAGAACGGCGTATCGAACACCTCATGATGCTCGCCCGCGCCCGCACCGCGCGTCCTGAGCAGCAGATAGCCGAGGTAAGGCGTGAAATACACCGCCGCCAGCCACGACAGCACCAGTGCCAGCGCGGTCACGGCAAAGATGGCGAAGGTGTACTCGCCCACCGTCGAGCGCGCCAGCCCTACCGGCAGGAATCCCGCCGCCGTGATCAGCGTGCCGGTCAGCATCGGCATCGCCGTCGAGGTATAGGCGAAGGTGGCCGCCTCCATCTTGGAGAACCCCTCTTCCAGCTTGCGCACCATCATCTCGACCGCGATGATGGCGTCGTCGACCAGCAGCCCCAGCGCCACGATCAGCGCGCCCAGCGAGATCTTGTGCAGGCCGATGCCGAAGATGTGCATGAACAGGAAGGTCACCGCCAGCACCAGTGGAATCGTCAGCGCCACCACCAGCCCGGGCCGCACGTCCAGCCGCAGCGGCCGCGTATGCAAGCCCAGTGCGACGAAGCTGACCGCCAGCACGATCACCACGGCCTCGATCAGCACGCGCACGAACTCGCCCACCGATTGCTTGACCGCCTTGGGCTGGTCCTGGACCTGGTCCATCTCGATGCCGACCGGCAGCTGGCCGCGCAGCTTCTCGAAGGCCGCGCGCAGGTCCTTGCCGAGCTGGATGATGTCGCCGCCCTTCTGCATCGAGATGCCCAGCCCGATCACATCCTTGCCATTGAAGCGCATCCGCGTCTGGGTGGGGTCGACATAGCCGCGGTACACTTGCGCGATGTCGCCGAGGCGGATATTGGCGATGCCATTGGGCCCGCGCAGCACCAGGTTCTCCAGGTCCCCGACACTGGCGAACTGGCCCGACAGGCGCACCTGCAGGTTGTCGCTCGGCGTGACCAGCACGCCGCTGCCGGTCAGGTTGTTCTGCTGCGAGATCTGGTCGGCGATGGCATTGATGTCCAACCCGAGCTGGGCAAAGCGCGCCTGGTTGAACTCGATATAGACCTTCTCGTCCTGCAGCCCGATCAGCGACACCTTGGCTACCGACGGCACGCGCAGCAGCTCCTGCCGCACCAGGTCGGCGTACTCGCGCAGTTCCTTGTAGTTGAAGCCGTCTGCCGACAGCGCGTAGATGGTGCCGTAGACGTCGCCGAACTCGTCGTTGAAGAATGGCCCGCGGACGCCCGCGGGCAGGGTCTGCTGGATATCGCCGATTTTCTTGCGCACGGTGTACCAGATCTGCCCGGTTTCCTTCGCCGGCGAGGTGTCTTTGAGCTGGAAGATCACCGTGGTCTCGCCGGGCTTGGAGAAGCTGCGGATCTTGTCGGCGTAAGGCACTTCCTGCAGCTGGCGTTCGATCTTGTCGGTGACCTGCACCGCGATCTGCTCGGCGGTGGCGCCCGGCCAGAACGCCTGGACCACCATCACGCGGAAGGTAAAGGGCGGGTCCTCGTCCTGGCCCAGCTGGAAGAACGCCAGCAGGCCGCCCAGCAGCAGCACCACCAGCAGGTAGCGGGTCAGCGGCTGGTGCTCGAGCGCCCAGCGCGACAGGTTGAAGCGGGAATGATCCATGCCGCCCTCAGCCCTGCTTAGGCGTCGGGGCCGGCGCGGAGGGGACTGCGGAAGCAGGCGCGACGGTCTGCAGCGGCCGCACCTTCTGGCCCGGGCGCAGCAGATGCACGCCTGCGGTGACGATGGTCTGGCCTGGCGCCAGCCCCTGCCGCACTTCCACCTCGTTGCCGACCGCGTCGCCCAGCGTCACCGTGACCGGCTTGACCGTGCCGGCGGCTGCATCGTAGATCCACACCTGGTTGCGGCCCTGCTCCTGCAGCAGCGCCGTCAGCGGCACGCGGATCGCGGGGGTGGCCCCGGTCCGCACGAACGTCACCACCGCGGTCATGCCGAGCTTGAGGTCGGCGGGCGGATTGGGAATGGTGACGCGGGTGGCATAGGTGCGGGTGACCGGGTCGGCAGCCGCGGCAATCTCCCGCACTCGGCCAGGCAGCGCGCGCTGCGGCTCAGCCCAGGTATGGATACTGACGTCGGTAATGCCGCGCAGCAGGTCGACCTGGTCTTCCGGCAGGCCGATCGCCACTTCCTTCTCCGCGGTCTGGGCCACGCGCACCACCGGCTGGCCCGGGGTCACGACCTGCCCCACCTCGGCGTCGATGGCCGTGACCACGCCGTCGGCGTCGGCATGCAGCACGGCGTAGGCGGTCTGATTGGACTGGCTGCGCAGGCCGGCCTGGGCCTGGCGCAGGCGCGAGTCGGCCGCCTCGAAACTGGCCTGGCGCCGGTGCTGTTCGGCGGCGCTGATAAAGCCCTTGGCGAACAGGTCGTTGTAGCGCTTCAGATCCGACGCGGCGAGGTCGCGGTCGGTCTTCGCGGCCTCGAACTGGGCGCGCGAGCCCGCTTCGGCGAGGGACAGGTCGGTCGGATCCAGCCGGGCCAGCGGCTGGCCCCTGGTGACGATGGCACCCACATCCACCAGGCGTGCCGCGATCTTGCCGCCCACGCGGAACCCCAGCCGCGATTCGACGCGCGGGCGCACGTCGCCGGAAAACTCGAAGGCGGTCTTGCCGCTGTGCTGGCTGAGCTGCATCAGCCGCACCGGGCGGACTTCCGGCGCCGGCTCGGCCTTCCTGCCGCAGCCTGCGACCGTGACGGCGCCGACAGCCACCAGCGCGACAACCGCGAAGCGCCCAAGGCGCGCGCGGCGTAACGATCTGGTGTCAAAAAGAGTCGCTGCGGCCGCAACTTCCGGCACTGGGCAAGGCACTGGCATCGGTAAGCTAGGAGTCGGATGGAACTGCTGGCAAGGCGGGCCGTCGGCCGCGGAGGCCAGCGCGGGATAATAAATAACTGGCCGGTCAGTAATATAGCGATCCCCCCGGGGGTGCGTCAAACGGCAGGCGACGAAACGCCTGGAACGCTCACTCAGGTGCCATTCCCGACAGATGAGCCGTGGTCAATTGTCTGCCGCCCGGCCACCCGGGGGCGTCCGAGTGCACGGATCGGCGATGCTACAATCGGCGCCCCGCGCTTCCCCACCCCATCTTCAGACCGAGACCGGCGTGACGCCCGATCAGTATTGCCAAGAGAAAGTCGCCCAGAGCGGCTCCAGCTTCTATTACAGCTTCCTGTTCCTGCCGGCCGAACGCCGGCGCGCCATCACCGCGCTGTATGCCTGGTGCCGCGAAGTCGACGACGTGGTCGACGATACACATGATACCGGCCTGGCGCACCAGCAGCTGGACTGGTGGCGAGCGGAACTGCGGCGGCTGTTCGACGGCACGCCCACGCACCCGACCACCCAGGCGCTGCAGCCGCATGTTGCCGGCGCCGGCCTGCCGCAGGTCGAAATGACCGAAGTGCTCGACGGCATGGAGATGGACCTGACGCAGACGCGCTATCTGGATGAAGCCGGCCTGAACCGCTACTGCCATTGCGTCGCCGGCGTGGTCGGCACGCTCAGCGCGCGGCTGTTCGGCTATACCGACCCGAAGACGCTGGAATTTGCCGAGAAGCTCGGGCTGTCGCTGCAACTGGTCAATATCCTGCGCGACGTGGGCGAGGATGCCCGGCGCGGCCGCATCTACCTGCCCGTCGATACGCTGCAGCAGTTCCAGGTGCCGGCGTCAGAAATCCTCAAGGGCCAGCATTCCGAGCGCTTCGTGGCACTGATGCAGTACCACGCCGAACGCGCCCGCAAGCTGTACCGCGAGGCGCTGGCGGCCCTGCCCCGCCAGGACCGCCGCGCCCAGCGCGCCGGGCTGCTGATGGGGGCGATCTACCATGCGCTGCTCGATGAGCTGGAAGCCAGCCAGTTCCAGGTCCTCAGCCAGCGCATCGCGCTGACGCCGCTGCGCAAGCTGTGGATCGCGTGGAAGACCTGGATCCGCAATAGCTGATACATAGTAAACCGGCAGCGAGCCACGATACCCGCCGACACCCGTTATGACCCAGACTACCGCTTCCCTCGGCCAGGCCATCCTCGACCACGCCGACCAGCTCGCCCGCTTCTCCGACATGGAAGGCGGCCTGACCTGCGCCTACCTGACGCCGGCGCACCGTGCCGCGCAGGACCAGCTGGCGCAATGGATGGAGGCCGCGGGCATGCAGGTGCGCATCGACGCCATCGGCAATGTCATCGGCCGCTACGCCGCCGACCCCGCCGTCACCGATGCCCGCGTGCTGATGACCGGCTCGCATTTCGATACGGTGCGCAATGGCGGCCGCTATGACGGGCGCCTCGGCATCCTGCTGCCGATTGCCGTGGTGGATGCGCTGAACCGGGCCGGGATCCGCCTGCCGTACCACTTCGAGGTGGTGGGCTTCGCCGAGGAGGAAGGGCTGCGCTTCAAGACCAGCTTCCTTGCCAGCAGCGCGCTGGCGGGCCGCTTCGATCCCGCGCTGCTGACCCGCGTCGACGCGGACGGCGTCACGCTGGCCGAGGCGCTGACCACCTCCGGCCTGCCCGGTGCGGGCGACCTGCAGGCACTGCGCGCGGCGGCGCTCGATCCGGCGACGCTGCTGGGCTTCGTCGAAGTGCATATCGAACAGGGACCGGTGCTGCTGCACCACGGCCTGCCACTGGGCGTGGTCACGCAGATCGCAGGCAGCAGCCGCTTCCAGGTTCAGGTGGAAGGCCAGGCCAGCCATGCCGGCACCACACCGATGGGCATGCGCAAGGACGCCGCCGCGGGTGCGGCCGAAATGATCCTGCTGGTGGAAGAGCGCTGCGCCGCCGCGCCCACGCTGGTCGGCACCGTCGGCCAGCTGCAGGTGCCGAACGGATCGAGCAACGTGATCCCGGCGGCCTGCACCTTCTCGATGGACATCCGCGCGGGCACCGACGACATCCGCGAGGCGGCCATTGCCGACATCGTTGCCGGCATCGAACAGATCGCCGCGCGGCGCGGGCTGTCAGCTCAGGTCGAGCGCGTGCCGCCGGTCAATAACGCACCCTGCGCCCGCTGGCTGATGGACCAGCTCGGCGCGGTATTGAAGAAGCGGGGACTGGAGGCGTTCGAGCTGCCTTCCGGCGCCGGCCACGACGCCATGATGATGCACCGCATCACCGACGTGGCGATGCTGTTCGTGCGCTGCGGCAATGGCGGAATCAGCCACAACCCGCTGGAGACCATCACTGCCGACGACGCACAGCTGGCAGCCGAGGTCTTCGTCGACTTCCTGCGCCACTTCCAGCCGCGCGGCTGACATAGCTGACCCAAGGGGACGGCAGCGCTCAGCTGCCGTCGTACATCTCCCGCCCGAAATCGTAGAGGCTCTTGCGCAGGCGGCGCCGCTCGTCCGGCGACAGCCGCGAACCGCCGCGCTCGCGGTCTTCCGCGCGGCGGCGGTCGGTCTCGCGCTGCTCGGCGCGATGGCGCTCGGCACGGGCACGCGCCTCGCGCTGGCCATTGGCCGGATCGCTCGCCTGCGCCGACGGATGGCGCTTGAGCAGGTTGGCCATGCCGGCCGACTGGGCCCGCGCCTGCCCGGCCGGTCCAAGCAGCCATGCGGCAGCCGCAAGCGCAATGCATGCGCCGGCGATACCATGCTGCGGATGCCCGTGCCGGGTTCGGTTCACTTTCATTGATAATGGCGGTCTTGGCTTCCGGAAAAGCGGTCACTGAAACCGTCTGAAGCCGGGAAATTTCGTTACCCCGTCCGATCCCGTCTGGCGCTGCTGTCCTATGCAAGCATCGGGCCAGGGCTGCTAACCGGGGGCGGTCGATGCCGTGGATCATGCGGTGCAAATGCGCGGAAAATCGGCGCGCAAGGTGCGCAAAAAGACGGGATGGCGCAGTGTAATCGCACGATTGATGCACGCCGCCATACCACGGGGTAAAGTATGTAACGTTTTGTTAAGCCATTTTGAGCGAAAGCGATAGTCGCTAAGATACCGCCATGGAAAATACCAGCCACAAGATTCTTGTCGTCGACGATGACCCGCGTCTGCGCGATCTGCTGCGCCGCTATCTGGGCGAACAGGGTTTCACCGTGCTGGTGGCGGAAAACGCCACCGCGATGAACAAGCTCTGGCTGCGCGAGCGTTTCGACCTGCTGGTGCTGGACCTGATGATGCCGGGCGAAGACGGCCTGTCGATCTGCCGCCGGCTGCGCGGTGCCAACGACCAGACCCCGATCATCATGCTCACCGCCAAGGGCGAGGACGTGGACCGCATCGTCGGCCTGGAAATGGGCGCCGACGATTACCTGCCCAAGCCGTTCAATCCGCGCGAGCTGATCGCGCGCATCCACGCGGTGCTGCGCCGCAAGGGCCCGGCCGAAGTGCCCGGCGCCCCCTCCGAGACTCCTGAGACGTTTGCCTTCGGCGACTTCGTGCTGAACCTGGCCACGCGCACGCTGACCAAGAACGACGAGGAAATCACGCTGACCACCGGTGAATTCTCGGTGCTCAAGGTGTTCGCCCGCCATCCGCGCCAGCCGCTGTCGCGCGAGAAGCTGATGGAAATGGCGCGCGGCCGTGAATATGAAGTGTTCGACCGCAGCCTGGACGTGCAGATCTCGCGCCTGCGCAAGCTGATCGAGCCGGATCCGAGCAACCCGCGTTTTATCCAGACGGTCTGGGGCCTGGGCTACGTCTTCATTCCCGATGGCGTGAAATAACCGATAACGGCCGCTGTTCCTATCGTGGCGACCGTTATCGGCAGAACCGCGACGCGGTTCTTTGGTTCGCTGTTCTGGCGAACCTTCATGCTTATCGCCCTGCTGCTGGCGATCTCGCTGGGCATCTGGTTCCAGAGCTACCGGCTGTTCGAACGCGCCCCGCGCGCGCAGCAGATCGCCATGCAGGTGGTCAGCGTGGTCAAGCTCACGCGCGCCGCGCTGCTTTACTCCGACCCCGCGCGGCGCCGCTTCCTGCTGCTCGACCTGGTGCAGAACGAAGGCATCAAGGTCTATCCGCGCGAGAAGGATGACGACTTCGCCGCGCCAACCGCCAACCCGTTCCTGACCTCGCTGGTCCAGCAGGAAATCCGCGGCCGCCTGGGCGAGGACACCGTGCTGGCCACCACCGTCAATGACATTCCCGGCGTGTGGGTCAGCTTCGAGATCGAGGGCGACGACTACTGGGTGGCGATCAGCCCCGAGCGCTTCGAGCGCGTGCCCGGCATCCAGTGGCTGTGGTGGAGCATTGCCGCGCTGCTGCTGTCGATCATCGGCGCGGCCTTTATCACCGCGCGCGTCAACTATCCGCTCAAGCGCCTGGCCAACGCCGCGCGCGCCATCGGCGCCGGCGGCGACCCGCCGCCGCTGCCCGAGCGCGGCGCCAGCGAAGTGGCGCTGGCCAACCACAGCTTCAACCAGATGGTGCGCGACCTGCGCCAGCTCGACGACGACCGCGTGGTGATGCTGGCCGGCATCTCGCATGACCTGCGCACGCCGCTGACGCGGCTGCGCCTGGAAACCGAGATGTCGCCGATGGACACGCCCACGCGCGACGCCATGATCGCCGATATCGAACAGATGGACGCGATCATCGGCCAGTTCCTCAACTACGCGCGGCCGCCGCTGGAAACCGTCGAGCCGGTCGACCTTTCGGCACTGGTACACGATGCCGTGGGCGTCTACGCCGCGCATGACGATGTGCGCGTGCACGTGCGTGCCAATGAGCCGGTGATGGCGGTGGCCAACCGCATGGAAGTCCAGCGCATCCTCGACAACCTGGTCGAAAACGCGCGCCGCTATGCCAAGGACGAGCAGAGCGGCATGGCGGTGGTCGAGATCTCCACCCGGGTCGACGACAAGGAAGCGGTGCTGACCGTGGCCGACCGCGGCAATGGCGTGCCCGAAGGCCAGCTGTCGCTGCTGACGCGGCCGTTCTACCGGCTCGACAGCGCGCGCAGCGAGGCCAAGGGCGCGGGACTGGGCATGTCCATCGTCAACCGCATCATGCAGCGCAACGGCGGACGCCTGCTGCTGGCCAACCGCGCCGCGCCGGATTCGGGCCTGGTGGTCAGTGCCTGCTTCCGCCGCGCGTGAGGGTCGCCGGCGGCGCCGTGCTGCAAACGGCTTGAATCCCGGCGGATCGTCACCAACTTGCCATTTGCGTGCCTGCCTTGCATGGCATACTTGCCGCTCCGTTTCGCTGGCTCTCGCGGGACGATGCAGGCGGTACTGAACCAGCCATGCCTATCGGGCTCTTTGAGAATATCAATTAGCCCCACGCGGGATGATCACGCATAATCACGTTTTGTCGCGGTGCACCGCAGCAAAGTGCGTGGCAAGATCCACGCCGGGACCGCAGCGGCGGCACTGTTCTTACTGCAACCGTATCTGGAGATAGTCTTATGAAGACCGTTGGTGAAAAGCTCGAAGCCTTCCACGTCGTCGGTGTCAAGCCGGGTTTCAACAATCACGAAGAGAACGGCCAGTCGGCTTTCGAAGACATCACCGAAAAGTCGTTCGAAGGCAAGTGGAAGGTCATCTACTTCTACCCGAAGGACTTCACTTTCGTGTGCCCGACCGAAATCGTGGCCTTCGCCAAGCTGAACGGCGACTTCGCTGACCGCGACGCGATCGTGCTCGGCGGCTCGACCGACAACGAATTCGTCAAGCTGGCATGGCGCCGCGAGCACAAGGACCTGAACAAGCTGGACCAGTGGCAATTCGCCGACGTGACCGGCTCGCTGGTCGACCAGCTGGGCGTGCGTGATCAGGCCGCCGGCGTGGCCCTGCGTGCGACCTTCATCGTCGACCCGGACAACGTGATCCAGCACGTTTCGGTGAACAACCTGAACGTCGGCCGCAACCCGGACGAAGTCCTGCGTATCCTGGACGGCCTGCAAACGGACGAGCTGTGCCCGTGCAACCGTGCCGTTGGTGGCGCAACGCTGTAATCTGCAGTTCTTCGCCAGACACTGTGGCGATCCGCGGAGGGCCTCGCTCTCCGCTCCGAAACCCGCTTGCGCGGGTTTTTTGGGCCCCGATCGATAGGAGAAATAAATGGAATTCCTCAGCACGATTAAGAACCGGATCCCCGATTACGCCAAGGACATCCGCCTGAACGTGGACGGCACCATCGCCCGTTCCTCGCTGGAAGGCAACGATGCGGTCGGCGTGGCGCTGGCGGCGGCATTCGCGGCGCAGAGCAAGGTGCTGGTGGATGCCATCCGCAATGCGGGCGTGCTGTCGCCCGAGGAAACCAACGGCGCGCTGACCGCCGCCGCGCTGATGGGCATGAACAACACCTGGTACCCGTACGTCGAGATGGCGGACGACACCGACCTGTCGACCCAGCCGGCCGGCCTGCGCATGAACGCCTACGCCACCCATGGCGGCGTCGACAAGCGCCGTTTCGAGATGTACGCGCTGGCCGCGTCGATCGTGGGCAAATGCCACTTCTGCGTGAAGTCGCACTACCAGTTGCTGAAGAACGAACAGGGCATGACCGCGCAGCAACTGCGCGACGTGGGCCGCATCGCCGCGGTGATCGTGGCCGCGGCCAACGTGATCGCCGCCCAGTAAGCGGACAGCGCGCCCCCGCGCCCTCCGTAGGGGCCGTCCCACGGCCCCTGTAGCACAGCAGCCGGCAGCTTCCCAGCGGGAAATGCCGGCTGTTCCCATCTTGCAACCGACCCCGCGCCGGGACTGCACTGGCGCGGCGATCGGCCTACAATCCAGGCAGGATATGCACTTTCAGCCTGCCATGACCCTGCCTTCGCCGACTTCTCCCCGTTTCCACTACCGCCTTGCCGCGGTGCATGACTGGGGCGACATTGCTGCAGTCACGCAGCAAGCCTATGGCCAGTATGAGCTGGAAATCATGGAAGACTGCCGGGCTTCGTTCCAGCGCGGCATGCAGGCAGTGCTGGCGACCAGCAATCCCGACATGGAATGGTGGGTGGCGGAAACCGACCACGGCATCATGGGCGCCGTGCTGTTCTGCCATCCCGGGGCAACGCTGCCCGCGCTCGACGGCAGCACCATCACGCTGACGCAGCCGGAGGCGCGGCTGCTGTCGGTCAGCCCGCAGGCGCGCGGCCTGGGGCTGGGGCGCACGCTGATGCAGATCTGCATCCAGCGCGCGCGCGATATCGGCTCGCCCACGCTGCTGGTAAGGACCATGCCTGAGATGGCCTCGGCCAACCGGCTGGTGCAGCAGATGGGCTTCACCAAGCGCACCGAGGCCGGTGCGCGCTCGGGCGCCATGGCGCGGCTGATCGACTACACCTACGCCATCCCGCCGGAAAATGCCCCGGCGGCGGACGCGCCACGCAGCTAGCAGCGTTCGCCAGCCCCGCCCACCGCGCCCACGGCACGGCGCTCAGTCCTGCGCGCCCGTCACCGAGGCGCGCCAGACCAGCACCGCGGCCTGCGCCACGATCCCTTCCTGCCGCCCTTCGAAGCCCAGCTTTTCGTTGGTCTTTGCCTTGACGTTGCAGCGCCCGGGCGCCAGCCCCAGGTCTTCCGCCAGGTTGGCCACCATCGCGCCGACATGCGGTGCCAGCCTGGGCGCCTGCGCAATCACGGTGGCATCGACATTGCCGATCTCGTAGCCCGCCGCGCGCACGCGGCGCGCGGCCTCGCGCAGCAGCACGCGGCTGTCGGCGCCGGCAAACTGCGCGTCGGTATCGGGGAAATGACGGCCGATATCACCCAGCGCAGCCGCGCCGAACAACGCGTCAGTCACAGCGTGCAGCAGCGCGTCGGCATCCGAATGGCCCAGCAGGCCGCGGTCGTGCGGAATCTCCACGCCGCCAAGGATCAGCTTGCGGCCCGGCACCAATGCGTGGACGTCATAGCCCTGGCCCACGCGGATATCGAAAGGCATCATTGCGGTTACGCTCCTTATGCTCCATTTGCTCCGGTCCCCAGCAGCACTTCGGCAAGCGCGAAGTCTTCCGGGTATGTCACCTTGAAATTGCGCAGCGAGCCGTTGACCAGCCGCGGATGCAGCCCCAGCCGCTCGATCGCGCTGGCTTCGTCGGTCACCACCGCGCCGGCCGCCATGGCATCCTGCAGCGCCTGGCGCAGCACGCCGAGGCGAAACATCTGCGGGGTCTGCGCCTGCCACAGCCCTTCGCGCGGCACGGTGCCGCCGATACGGGCATCGTCCTGCGCACGCTTGAGGGTGTCGGGCACCGGCACCGCCAGGATGCCGCCGATGGCCGCATCCGGATCATCGTCGCCGTCGCTTTCGACCGCGCGCACCAGCGCGTGGATCATCGCCGGGGTCAGGCCCGGGCGCGCGGCGTCGTGCACCAGCACCCAGTCGGTATCGGTGGCGCCGAGCTGGGCCAGGTGATGCAGTCCCGCCAGCACCGATGCATGCCGCGTGTCGCCGCCAACGAAGGCGGTGTCGAAGCGCAGCCCGGCGAACGTGGCGGCGCCGAAGCGCGATTCCAGCGGCATGTCGTCGGGCGCCAGCACCAGCGCGGTGGCGTTGATCGCATCGCACGCCGAGAACGCCGCCAGCGCGTACCAGATCATCGGCCGGCCGGCCACGGTCTGGTACTGCTTGGGAACGGTGCCGCCGGCGCGGCTGCCGGTACCGGCACAGGGAATCAGGGCAAAGCGGCGAGCGGACACGGCTTGGGCAGGAAGTGGAGGGCGAAGTGGAACTGCAGTGGCTGGGCTCGCGCCGGCGCCGTGGCGCCAGCGGGACAACCGGGTCGCATTCTATAATACGGCCCTTGCCCGTCGCCATGCGCATGCGTGCCTGGCGGCGTGGGCGGGTGCGGCCACGTGCCCGCAGCATTCTGTCCGACCCCCGCCCGCGATGCCGGCGGGGTGTCGTCGTTTTGAACGCCTCGTTGCCGCCATGCCTGACGCTACGCCCTCCCTGCCCTTCGTCAACCTGCCGCTGGTCAAGCCCGGCCTGCGCCACACCGTGGCCGGCCTGCGTGGCTCCGCCGATGCCCTGGCCCTTGCCGCCTACGCGCGGCAGCACCGCGCGCGCGTGCCGATGCTGGCAGTGGTGTGCGCCAATGCCGTCGACGCCCAGCGCCTGGCCGAAGAAATCCCCTGGTTCGCCCCCGAGCTGCGCGTGCGCCTGCTGCCCGACTGGGAAACGCTGCCGTACGACAGCTTCTCGCCACACCAGGACCTGGTCTCCGAACGCCTTGCCACGCTGCACGATATCCAGGGCGGCCAATGCGACGTGATGCTGGTGCCGGCCAGCACCGCGCTGTACCGGCTGGCCCCGCCCTCTTTCCTGGCGGCCTACACCTTCTTCTTCAAGCAGGGCGAGCGTCTGGACGAAGCTGCGCTGAAGGCGCAGTTCACGCTGGCCGGGTACGAGCACGTCAGCGCCGTGATGCGCCCGGGCGAATACAGCGTGCGCGGCGGCCTGATCGACCTGTACCCCATGGGCTCGGCCCTGCCGTACCGGATCGACCTGTTCGGCGACGAGATCGAGACCATCCGCGCCTTCGACCCGGACACGCAGCGCAGCCTGTACCCGGTCAAGGAAGTGCGCCTGTTGCCGGGCCGCGAGTTCCCGCTCGACGAAGCCGCGCGCACCGCGTTCCGCGGCCGCTGGCGCGAAGTGTTCGAGGGTGACCCGACCAAGTCGCCGATCTACAAGGACATCGGCAACGGCGTGCCGTCGGCGGGCATCGAGTACTACCTGCCGCTGTTTTTCGAAAACAGCGCGACGCTGTTCGACTATCTGCCGGCGGATACGCAGCTCGCCTTTGCAGGCAACATCGATGAAGCGATCCGCCGCTTCTGGGCCGACACCACGCAGCGCTACAACTTCATGCGGCACGACCGCGAGCGGCCGCTGCTGCCGCCGGCCGACCTGTTCCTGTCCGAGGAGCAGTTCTTCGTCGGCGCCAAGCCGATGGCGCGGCTGGTGCTGCAGGCCGAGCCCGGCGCGGACCAGCCGCCGTTCTCGGCGATCCTGCCCGATGTCTCGGTCAACCGGCGCGCCGAAGATCCGCTGGTCAACCTGGAATCGCTGCTGCTCGACAAGCAGACCCGCGTGCTGATGTGCGCAGACTCCGCCGGCCGGCGCGAGACGCTGCTGCAGCTGTTTGCCGAAAGCGGCCTGCGCCCGCAGCCAGTGGACGACTTTGCCGCGTTCCTTGCCGGCGAATCGCACTTCTCGATCGCGGTGGCGCCCTTGCAAAGCGGCTTCGCGCTGCCGCAAGGACCGTTTGCCTTCGTCACCGAGGCCGAGCTGTACGCCGGCACCGCGCGCCGCACCGGCCGCCGCAAGCAGGAGCAGGCCACCGCCGTCGACTCGATGGTGCGCGACCTGGCCGAACTGAAGATCGGCGATCCGGTGGTGCACAGCGAGCACGGCATCGGCCGCTACCATGGCCTGGTGTCGCTCGACATGGGCCAGGGCGAGGAGGAATTCCTGCACCTCGAATACGACAAGGCCAGCAAGCTGTATGTGCCGGTGCACCAGTTGCACGTGATCTCGCGCTACTCCGGCGCCGATCCGGACACCGCGCCCCTGCACCACCTGGGCTCGGGCCAGTGGGACAAGGCCAAGCGCCGCGCCGCGCAGCAGATCCGCGATACCGCCGCCGAACTGCTGAACCTGTATGCGCGCCGCGCCGCGCGCGAGGGCTTCGCCTTCCCGCTGTCGCCGAAGGACTACGAGACCTTTGCCGAGAGCTTCGGCTTCGAGGAAACGCCGGACCAGGCCGCCGCCATCGCCGCGGTGATCGCCGACATGACCTCGGGCAAGCCGATGGACCGGCTGGTCTGCGGCGATGTCGGCTTCGGCAAGACCGAAGTCGCGCTGCGCGCTGCCTTTGTCGCGGTGCTCGGCGGCAAGCAGGTGGCGATGCTCGCGCCGACCACGCTGCTGGCCGAGCAGCACTTCCAGACGCTGTCCGACCGCTTCGCCGAATGGCCGGTGCGCATCGTCGAGCTGTCGCGCTTCAAGACCAAGAAGGAGATCGACGCGGCCATCAAGCAGATCAACGAGGGCAGCGTCGACATCGTTATCGGCACGCACAAGATCCTGTCCGACCAGGTCAAATTCCAGCGCCTGGGACTGGTCATCATCGACGAGGAACACCGCTTCGGCGTGCGCCAGAAGGAAGCGCTGAAGACGCTGCGCGCCGAGGTCGACATCCTGACGCTGACCGCCACGCCGATCCCGCGCACGCTGGGCATGGCACTGGAAGGCCTGCGCGATTTCTCGGTGATCGCCACCGCGCCGCAGAAGCGGCTGGCAATCAAGACCTTCGTACGGCGCGAGGAAGACGGCGTGATCCGCGAGGCCATCCTGCGCGAGCTCAAGCGCGGCGGGCAAGTCTACTTCCTGCACAACGAGGTCGAGACCATCGAGAACAAGCGCGCAAAGCTCGCCGAGCTGGTGCCAGAGGCGCGCATCGCCGTGGCGCACGGCCAGATGCACGAGCGCGAGCTGGAGCGCGTGATGCGCGACTTTGTCTCGCGCCGCGACAACATCCTGCTGTGCACCACCATTATCGAGACCGGCATCGACGTGCCGACCGCCAACACCATCCTGATCCACCGCTCCGACAAGTTCGGGCTGGCGCAGCTGCACCAGCTGCGCGGCCGCGTGGGGCGTTCGCACCACCAGGCCTATGCCTACCTGCTGGTGCACGATGTCGACGGCCTGACCAAGCAGGCGCAGCGCCGGCTCGAAGCGATCCAGCAGATGGAGGAGCTCGGCTCGGGCTTCTACCTGGCCATGCACGACCTGGAAATCCGCGGCGCCGGCGAGGTGCTGGGCGACAAGCAGTCGGGCGAGATCCACGAGATCGGCTTCCAGCTCTACACCGACATGCTCAATCATGCTGTCAAGGCGCTGAAGGCCGGCAAGGAGCCCGACCTGATGGCGCCGCTGGCGGCGACCACCGAGATCAACCTCGGCACGCCGGCGCTGCTGCCCAACGACTACTGCGGCGATGTGCATGAACGCCTGTCGCTGTACAAGCGCCTGGCCAACTGCGAGACCGCCGAGCGTGTCGACGATATCCAGGAAGAGCTGATCGACCGCTTCGGCAGGCTGCCGGCGCAGGCTCAGGCGCTGGTGGAAACGCACCGGCTGCGCATCGCCGCGGCACCACTGGGCGTGCGCAAGATCGACGCGGGCGAGGCCACCATCAGCGTGCAGTTCGTGCCCAATCCGCCGATCGATGCCATGCGCATCATCGACCTGGTGCAGAAGAACCGGCATATCAAGCTGGCGGGGCAGGACAAGCTGCGCATCGAGGCCAAGATGCCGGATGTGACGCTACGCGCGCAGACGATCAAGCATACGCTGCGGCAACTGGCGTAATGCTGCGGGGCGGTGCCATGCGCCGCTTGCATGGACTCGGCATTCGACCGGGTGTAGCATCGGACTCCTGACCGGTTAGTGATAGCGCCCCATGCCAGCCCAAGCCGCCGCCCCGACCCAGACCAAGACCGCCAATGACCATGCCGCGCGCGGCAGCGCGCTCGAATGGACCCAGCGGCTGGTCGCCTACGACACCACCAGCCGCCACTCCAACCTCGGCCTGATCGAGACCGTGCGCGACCACTTCCTGGCCAGGGGCTTGAAGCCGCATCTGAGCTACAACCCGCAGCAGGACAAGGCCAATCTCTTTGTCACGGTGCCCGCGGCCAATGGCAGCACCAACGGCGGCATCGTGCTGTCGGGCCACACCGACGTGGTGCCGGTGGACGGCCAGAACTGGACTACCGATCCGTTCAAGCCGGTGATCCGCGACGGCAAGCTGTATGGCCGCGGCACCTGCGACATGAAGGGGTTCATCGGCACCAGCCTGTCGCTGCTGCCGGCCATCCTCGACGCGAAGCTGCGCGAGCCGGTGCACTACGCCCTCTCCTTCGATGAAGAGATCGGCTGCATGGGCGCGCCCTACCTGCTGGCCGAACTGCGCGACCGTGGCGTGACGCCCGGCGGCTGCATCGTCGGCGAGCCGACCAGCATGCGCGTGATCGTGGCGCACAAGGGCATCAACGCCTACCGCTGCTGCGTCCGGGGCCAGGCCGCGCACTCGTCCCTGACGCCGCGCGGCGTCAATGCGATCGAATATGCGGCGCGGCTGATCTGCTTCATCCGCGATATCGCCGATGAGTTCAAGGCCAACGGTCCTTACGACGAGGCCTTCGACGTGCCCTACACCACCGCGCAGACCGGCACCATCCAGGGCGGCATTGCGCTCAATACCATCCCCGCGCTGTGCGAGTTCGTGTTCGAGTTCCGCAATTTGCCTGGGGTGGATCCGGAAGCGATCTACGCGCGCATCCATGCCTACGCCAGCGACGTACTGCTGCCGAAGATGCGCGCCGAGCATGCCGATGCCGACCTGACGCTAAGCAAGATCGCCGCGGCGCCGTCGCTGGATGCCGCCGAGCAGGCCGCGATCACGCAGCTGGTGCGGGCGCTGACGGCGGACCGCGAGACCAACAAGGTCGCCTATGGCACCGAGGCCGGGCTGTTTCAGCGCGCGGGCATTCCGGCGGTGGTGTGCGGGCCCGGCGATATCCAGCAGGCGCACAAGCCGGATGAGTTTGTCACCCTGGAACAGCTGGCGGCGTGCGAGACGTTCTTGCATAAGGTCGTGGATAGCCTGCGCATGGCCTGACCGGCTTTGTCTGGCGTGACACCCAAGGGCCAGGATGTGACCAAGGCGCCCTCCAGTCCTCGCCGGAGTTCTATGTGGACAAGCCGGCGCTGATCAACGGCGTGCGCACGCTGTCCAACCTGACGGTGGCCTACATGCTGATGAAGCAGCGCTGAGCGCGCTGCAAATTGGCCCGGGCGGCTACAATAGCGGTTTTTCCGCATTGCCGCCCCGCTTCCCTGCCCTGAGGCGCGCGCCCGATCCTCGCTGTCATGCCCCTGATTCTCCAGAGCACTGCCCCGCTTTCCGCCGCCGACTTCGACACCGTCCGCACGCTCGCCCGCGCCTCCGAACTGGAGCCGCGCGGCGACACCGTGGCCGCTGCCGAAGACTGCGCGCCGCTGACGCCGGCGCTGCGCGATGCGCTGGACGATTTCTGCGGTCCGCGCGCGATCGACTGGGCCGTGGTCCCGGCCGGACGCAAGCTGTCGGACTTCCGGCTGGTGGCGATGGATATGGACTCGACGCTGATCACGATCGAGTGCATCGACGAGATCGCGGATTTCTGCGGCCTCAAGGCCGAGGTTTCCGCCATCACCGAAGCCGCGATGCGTGGCGAGATCACCGATTTCAATGAAAGCCTGCGGCGCCGCGTGGCGCTGCTCAAGGGCCTGGACGCCAGCGTGCTCGACCGCGTCTATGCGGAACGCCTGCGCCTGTCGCCGGGTGCCGAGCGCATGCTGCAGGCCGTGCAGGCGCTGGGCATCAAGACGCTGCTGGTGTCGGGCGGTTTCGTCCACTTCACCGACCAGCTCAAGCCGCGCCTGAAGCTGGACTTCACCCGCGCCAATACGCTGGAGATCGTCGACGGCAAGCTGACCGGCAACGTAGTCGGCGAGATCGTCAACGCCGACGTCAAGGCCCGTACCGTGCAGGAAGTCTGCGCGCTGATCGGCGCCACGCCGGACCAGGCCATCGTCATGGGCGACGGCTCCAACGACCTCAAGATGATGGCGGTCGCCGGCCTCTCGGTGGCGTTCCGCGCCAAGCCGGTGGTGCGCGCGCAGGCCAGCGTGGCGTTCAACCACGTCGGGCTGGACGGGCTGCTGGAACTGTTCCCGCACTGAAATCCTGCCTGCCGCCCGGCGGCGTTCGATCGGACGTTGCTGGCCGGAGTTCCGGGCGGTGACAGGCACACCAGATCTGGATGTTGACCTCCAACATTCCGCTTGCTCATTGAAATGCGAATCATTACTATTAATGTTTCTATTCGCTGACATTTCCCCTCATGCAAGCTCTGGCCGTTTTCCTGGGCCTGGCGGCGGCTGCCTGCCTGTACCTGGCCGCGCCTAACCAGGTCCTGCTACCACCAGGACGTGTCCCGCAGCCGCGCGTATCCGGCTGGCTGGGCCTGGTGCTCGTGCTCGCCAGCACCTGGCTGTGGAGCACGACCGATGGCTGGCCGGTGGCGATCGCCGCCAGCCTGGCTACGGTGCCGTGCGCGCTGTCGGCCTGGCCCTTCGTGGGCACCTATGTCCACCGCAGGCGCCTGGCGGCGCAGGGCCAGAGGGGGAAACGGGCATGAGCGCCACCACCGAGACCATGGGCACCAAGTGGCTGGCAGGCACCCTGCTTGGCCTGCCGCTCGCCGTGGCGCTGTGCACGCTGTCTATCCTCTGGCTGCCCGGTGGCTGGGAAACTGGCCTCGTCGCCGCGGTCGTGGCTTGCCTGCCCGTATGGGTGGCCATCATCAGCTGCAGCCTGTTGTTCCGCACCAGCCGCTCGGCCTGGCTGTGGCTGGGCAGCGCCAACCTGCTCTGCTTCGGCGCGCTGTGGGCCCTGCGCCTGGCGGGCCTGGCCCCGGCCGCGCTGTCCGTCTCCTGAGAACGCCATCATGAAAACCGCAACCCTGCGCCTGTACCAGACGCTGCATACCTGGGTCGGCCTGATGGCCGGCTGGGCCCTGTTCATCGCCTTCTTTGCCGGCGCCGTGACCGTGTTCCACCACGAGCTGCATGTGTGGCAGTCTCCCACGCGCCTGAAAGGTAGCGCGCCGGTCGAGGCCCAGGCCGACCCCGCAGCGGTCGACCGCTTCATGCACAAGCTGGTCGCGATCCACCCTGAGGCCGCCGCGAGCGCCTACGTGATCATGCCATCCGAAGGCGAGCCCAATATCGCCGCCTACTGGCAGGACAAGACCGGCGAATGGCAGATGACCACCGACGCGCGCCTGGCCGGCGATGCCGCGATGCAGCGCGACACCTCGCGCGACCAGGTGATCGGTGAGCTCTCGGCGTTCCTGAACAGCCTGCACTATTCGCTCGGCATCCCCGTCGGCGGGATTTACTTCATGGGCGCGATCTCGGTGCTCTACGGGCTCGCCCTGGTGTCGGGCGTGCTGCTGCACCTGCCGCGCCTCAGGAAGGACCTGTTCGCGGTGCGCCCGGGACGCAACCTCAAGCGCTTCTGGATGGATGCGCACAACGTGCTGGGACTGTTCAGCCTGCCCTTCCACCTGGTCTTTGCCGTCACCGGCGCGCTGTTCTGCCTGTCCCTGGTGCTGATGATGGTGTTCAACACGCTGACCTTCGATGGCCGCCTGTTCGAAGCGGTGCCGCGTGCCACCACCGCGGTGCCGGAGGTGGCTGCCGCCGGCCGCGCGGTGCCGACGATGCCCACCGAGACCCTGGTGCGGATCGCGCAACAGCATGGCGGCGAACGCTTCACGCCGGAATCGTTCCGCTTCCAGCGCTTCGGCGACGCCAATGCCGTGGTCGAAGTGCGCGGCACCAGCGCCAGGGCGCTCGGCAATCTCGGCTCGGTCGGGATCCACGCCGCGCAGGGCGAACCCGACGCGGGCCAGCTGACCGCCAACCAGACCGCCGGTGCGCGCGACAGCAACCACGGGCTGTACAGCGCGCTGTATGCGCTGCACTTCGGCACCTTCGGCGCGCTGCCGCTGCGGCTGGTCTACCTGCTGGCGGGCCTGGCGGGCGCGTTCCTGTTCTATTCGGGTAACCTGCTGTGGATCGAGTCGCGGCGCAAGCTGCGCCAGGCCGAACAGCCGCGCGTGCACCGCTTGCTGGCGCAGGCGACCGTCGGCGTCTGCATCGGCTGCTGCATCGGCGTGGCGCTATGCTTCCCGGCCGCGCTGCTGTGGCCCGAACGCGCGGTGAGCTACACCTACTTCACGGTGTTCGGCATTGCCTGTGCGTGGGCGCTCCTGCGCCCGCCGGTACGCGGAGCGATCGAACTGCTGTACGTGGCGGCGCTGGCCGCGCTGACCGTGCCGCTATCCAACGCCATCCTGACCGGCGACCACCTGCTGCGCAGCATCCCCAGCGGGCACTGGATCATCGCCGGCTTCGATATTGGCGCCATCGCGCTGGCGGCGGGCTTCGTCGCCCTCGCCCGCGCCACCCAGCGGCGTGCGCGCAGCGGAGCGGCCGAGTCGGTCTGGGCGATGCCGCGTACGGCCGCCTCGTCCACGGCCACGGCCGCCGCCGGCGCCAAGCCGATGCCCAGCGTCGACGCCCGCTGAGCCCCGACGGTTGAACGGGGGCTCGCCTACACTACATGAGCCCCCCAACCATCAAACCAGACCGCCATGGAACCGACCTTCCACCAGTTTTCCGAACTGTTCGCGCAACTCGGCCTGGCTTCGGATGAAGCCAGCATCCGCAGCTTCATCGGCCAGCACGCGCCGCTGCCAGACGATGTGGAACTGGCGGAGGCGCCGTTCTGGACGCCGGCGCAGTCAGCGCTGCTGCACGACGAGCTTCTCGACGACGCCGACTGGGCCGAAGTGGTCGACCAGCTCAACCTGGCGCTGCGCAAGCCTGCCTGAAGCGGCGCGGGGCGCCTGCGCCCCGCCTCCGCCTTGCATCCCTTACGCCGCGCCCAGCTTCGCCTCCATTGCCTGGCGCAGGTCGGCGATCAGGTCGCGCGTGTCTTCCAGGCCGATATAGAGCCGCACCAGTTCGCCGGTATCCTGCCAGCCGGCCGGCGGCCAGGTGCCTGCCGGGCGCATGCCCTGCACGTGATAAGGCACGGCCAGGCTATGCGCGCCACCCCACGACCAGCCGATCGCGAACAACTGCAGCGCCTCGACAAAGGCATCGACCTGCCGGCGCGAGTAGCGCGCGCGCAGGATGATGGCAAACAGGCCGGTGGCACCGGTGAAGTCGCGCCGCCAGTTGGCATGGCCCGGGCAGTCGGGCAGCGCGGGATGCAGCACGCGCGCCACCTCGGGCCGCTGGTGCAGCCATTCGGCGACTTCGCGCGCGCCGCGGTCGTGCGCCGCCAGCCGCACCGGCAGGCTCGGCAGCCCGCGCAGCACCAGGTGGCAGTCATCGGCAGACACGCCCCAGCCCATCAGCATGCGGGTGCGCCGCAGGCGGTCGTGCAGCGCATCGTCGCGCGTCATCACCGCGCCCATCAGCACATCGCTGCCGCCGGACTGGTACTTGGTCAGCGCCTGCACCGAGATGTCGATGCCCTTGTCGAACGGGCGGAAGTAGACGCCGCCCGACCAGGTATTGTCGATCGCCGTCAGCACGCCACGCGCCTGCGCGGCGGCGACGATGGCATCGGTGTCCGCCACCTCCATCGTCACCGAACCCGGCGACTCCATCCAGATCAGGCGCGTCTCGGGACGGATCATCGCGGCCATGCCGGCAACGTCCATCGGGTCGTAGTAGCGCACCGACACGCCGTAGTCGCGCGCCAGCCATTCGCCATGGTCGCGGTTGGGGCCGTAAACGTTATGCGGCACCAGCACGTCGTCGCCGCTCTTGAGCAGCGCGAAGTAGACCAGCGAAATCGCCGCCAGCCCCGAAGGCAGCAGCAAGGTATGGCGCGCGCCTTCGATCAGCGCCAGGTGCTGGCACAGCGCCTCGCTGGTCGGGGTGGCGTGCAGGCCGTAGCGCCAGTAAGTGGTGGTGCCGTCGCCCTGGGCACGAAGTTCGGCCAGGTTGCGAAAGACCACGGTCGAGCCACGGTGGGTGGCGGGCGAGAACGAGGCAAAGCCGGATGCGATGTCCAGCTCGGGCTGGACCGCGACGGTCTGCAGGTAATGGGGACGGGATGCGGGCTTGTCGGACGGCGAATCGGACACGGCGGATTCCTTGCTGGCTACTAGCGACTACTGGCCGGCGTTGCCGCGATGCCACGCAGGCATCACACTATCCAGCCAGGGATGAGACTCTGTGAGCCTTCGAGCTTACCAGCAAATGCCGGCCGCGCCACCGGGAACGATGGCGGACCGCTTGTCACGCGGAACATGCTGCCGGACTACCAGCCCGAGATCGACGACTTGGGCGGCGGCGGCGCGTAGGTGACGCCGCTGTTGGGTGTCATGTCGAACGGCGGGATAACCAGCACCCCCAGCGGGCGGATAAAGAACGGCAGCACGATGGCCAGATTTAAGGCATCGGTCCAGGTGCCGCGCACGGCGCCGCTGGCGTCGATGTTGCCCTCCCAGTTGCCCGTCACGCGCGTACCGTCGTCCGACTCTTCCATCAGGAAGGCACCGTTTTCCCATTCGCCGGCGAGCAGGCGCACACCTGCGCCGCGGCCGGCGTATTCGCCGCGCACGCTATCGCGCTCATCCGGCTTGGGGCCGAGCCGCAGCCGCACGGGCTGGTCGCCGACCTTGCCGACATAGACAGGAAGCTTTGCGTATTCCGGCCGCGGTGCCAGCGGCCTGGCAGTTGCGGTGGACAGTGCGCTGCCGCGCCGCGCCTCGCCATCACGGATGGCCTGGTTGATGCCCAGGCCCTCGCTGCCGCCCGAAACCGCCCCGACCGGACCGGTCGACAACTCGGTCGCCGGTGCGGCCTGCGCCGTGCCCGCCAGGGCGAGCACGGCGGCCAGCGCCGAGAAAGACATTTTCAGCAGCACACGGCGCAAGGCCAACCTCAGATCCGCTCAAAGATGGCGGCAATGCCCTGCCCGCCGCCGATGCACATCGTCACCAGCGCGTAGCGGCCCTGCACGCGTTGCAGTTCGTACAGCGCCTTCACCGTGATCAGCGCGCCGGTGGCGCCGATCGGGTGGCCCAGCGAGATGCCCGAGCCGTTCGGGTTGACCTTGGCCGGATCCAGGCCGAGTGCCTTGGTCACGGCGCAGGCCTGCGCGGCGAAGGCTTCGTTGGCCTCGATCACGTCCAGGTCCGACACCTGCAGGCCGGCGCGTTCCAGCGCGATCCTGGTCGCCGGCACCGGGCCGATGCCCATGGTCTTGGGGTCGACGCCGGCATGGCCGTAAGACACCAGGCGCGCCAGCGGCTTCAGGCCGCGGCGCTCGGCCTCGGCACGCTCCATCATCACCACCGCGGCGGCGGCGTCGTTCAGGCCCGAGGCATTGCCAGCGGTGACGGTGCCGTTTTCCTTGGCGAAGACCGGCTTGAGCTTGGTCATGTCGTCGATGGTGGCGTCATGGCGCACGTGCTCGTCGGTGTCGAACGTCACATCGCCCTTGCGGCCCTTGCTCACCACCGGGACGATCTGGTCCTTGAAATAG
>NZ_AUFE01000056.1 GCF_000426345.1 Cupriavidus phytohabitans
TGGTACAACGAGGAGCATCGCCACAGCGGCCTGAAGTACGTCACGCCGAACCAGCGGCACCGCGGGGAAGCGCCGCCCCTACTGGCGCGGCGCACGATGCTATATCAGGCAGCCCGCGCCCGACATCCGCAGCGCTGGTCGCGAGGGATCCGGAATTGGAAGCTGGAGCCAGTGGTCTACCTGAACCCCGAACGAACTGAGCAGGAAGCTAACGAGCACCGGAAAGCAGCATAACGGCGGACGCGACAACTACCTTGACACACACCGCTC
This sequence comes from Cupriavidus phytohabitans, assembly GCF_000426345.1. Lineage (GTDB taxonomy): Bacteria > Pseudomonadota > Gammaproteobacteria > Burkholderiales > Burkholderiaceae > Cupriavidus. The sequence goes on from NZ_AUFE01000056.1 coordinate 271, forward strand.
GGACAAAAAGTGACCCGCCCAGCGGGGCGGAACCAGGCGGTTCAACGGCCGACAGCATGTCACCAGCCGCGACAGCCGCGCTCAAAGCCCAACACTAAAACTAACCCCATGCTCAACAAATCCCAACCCCCGATAAAACCGATGCGCCTGCAGCCTCCGCGCATTTGACGACAGCGCCAGCTTTCCAGCCCCAGCCTCCCGCGCCAGCCGCATGGCCTCCCGCATCATCGCCTTGCCCACACCCATGCCGCGCGCGTGCGGCGCCACCACGACGGCTTCGACGATGGCCTCAGGCCGCCCGTCGTGAACCATCACAGGAAACACCAGCAGGCTGAAGGTGCCAAGCGGTATCCCGTCAGCATCCACCATCATGTAGCAACGATAGTCCGGATAGCGCCGCATGGTCGCATACCGCTCGCGCATCGTTTCCAGCGACAGCGGCGGCTCATCATCCATGGCGGCAAGCAGCGCCGACAGGTGCCGCAATTCGGCGTCGGAACCACGCACCTCGCGTAGCGCCAGCACGGCTTCGGCCGTTCCCTGCGATCCGTTCATGCCATTCACAAAGGAGCGCGCGCGCAGCGCGCGGCGATAGCGAGATAGTGTGCCAGCGGCGGCGTGGCCATGTCGACCACCTTGGCCAGGTCGTCATAGCGGCGCAGGCGCACCGCGGCGTCGGCATGGGCGCTGGCGGCAAACGCCTTGGCGCGGGCTGCATCATAGGGCCCGCCCTGCAACGCCAGGCTCTGCACCGAAGCGGGCGACAGTGTGTCGAAGTAGGAGCGGTCGACCGCGCACAGGTAGCGCTTGGCGGCGACGTGCAGCCGCACGGGCTCGGTGACATCCTCGCCGAACATCCCGGCGAGCGCGTCGGCGGCGGCCTCCTGGTGGCGCATGTCGGTGGTGGTGCTTTCGGCCAGCATCAGGTGGCCGATGTCGTGCAGCAGGGCCGCCACGACCAGCGCATCGGGCTCGCCGGCCTGTTCGGCCAATTGCGCGCACTGCAGCGCATGGGCGGTCTGGCTGATGGATTCACCGCCATACCATTCGGTGCCATGGCTGGCGAAGAGGGCTTCGATGCGTTCGATCGTCAGCATGTCGCTCACACCAACACCTTGCGGATCTGCGCGGAAATAATGTCGATGGCCGACACAAACAGGATGATGATGAGCATCACCGCACAGGTCTGCCCATACTGGAAGCTCCGGATGATTTCCCACAGCACGGAGCCGATGCCGCCGGCGCCGACGATGCCCACCACCGACGCCGAACGCACGTTCGACTCGAAGCGGTACAGCGCAAACGACAGCCACAGCGGCAGCACCTGCGGAATCACGCCATAGACGATCTCTTCGACCGGGCTGGCGCCGGTGGCGCGCACGCCTTCAACCGGCCGCGGGTCGATTGCCTCGACCGCTTCCGCAAACAGCTTGGCAAGCACGCCGGTAGTGTGGATCCAGATTGCCAGCACGCCCGCGAACGGCCCCAGCCCGACGGCGACGATGAACAGCATCGCGAACACCATCTCATTGATGGCCCGGCAGGCGTCCATGACGCGGCGCGCCGGCTGGTAGATCCACGCCGGCACGATATTGGCCGAGCACAGCAACCCCAGCGGCACCGCCATCGCGACCGCCATGGCGGTACCCCACAGCGCGATCTGCACGGTGACGAGCATTTCGTCCAGGTAGTGACGCCAGTCGCGGAAATCAGGCGGGAAGAATTCCGCGGCGAATTTCGCCATGTTGTCGGAATCGCGCAGCAGGTCCAGCGGGCGCATGTCGGCGCCTTGCCAGGACAGGCCGAGCAAGGCCAGTACGACCGCCCAGGTCAGCATCATGGCAAGGGACGTGCGCGGCGGCCTGACAGGGTTTCGAGACGACGGGGGCAGGCCGGGCGTGGCAGTGGCGGTCATGGGCAATCCGGATTGAAGCAGGGAGTGAGGAAATGGCACGGGGCCGGCGACAGGCCGGCCCCGTGCAAGGCGCAGCTTACTGCGCGGTGGTGGCCGCGGCGGCCTTGTCCAGCTCGGCCAGGCGGCGCGAGACGTCGGCCAGGCGCTTGTCCTTGTCGGCAGCGGCCAGCGTGGTGTCGGTCTCGATCTTGGCCTTTTCGCGGGCCAGCTCGATCTGGCGGATCGGCACCAGCTGCGCATCGCTGGAGGGGCGGAAGCCCTGGTAGGTCAGCGCGGCCAGCACCTGCTTCTCGCGTGCGGCGTCGGCGCCCTTGCCGTAGTTGACGAAGAAGGTCTGGATCTTCTTCTTCAACTCAGGCGACAGGTCCTTGCGGTAGACCATCGGGTCGGCCGGGATCAGCGGCGACTTCCACAGCACGCGCACCTGGTCAAAGGGATTCTTGCCCGTGTTGATGCGGTAGCGTTCCATGTTTTCGGTGTTGTTCACCGCCACGTCCACCTGCTTGTTCAGCACCGACAGCAGGTTGGCTTCATGGTTGCCGATGCGCACGGCCTTGAACAGCGTTTTCGGATCGACCTTGTTGGCGGTCCACAGGTAGTAGCCCGGCACCGCGGTGCCCGAGGTCGAATTGGGATCGCCGGCGCCGTAGCTGAGCTCCTTGCCGCGCTTGATCACGTCCCCGACGCTCTTCAGGTCGCTGTCCTTGTTGACGATCAGCAGAGACCAGTAACCCGGGTTGCCGTCCTTGTCGATCACCGAGGCGAACACTTCGCCGCTGGCACGGTCCACCGCTTCCATGGCGGATTTGTTGCCGAACCAGGCGATCTGGACCTTGTTGAAGCGCATGCCTTCGATGATGCCCGCATAGTCCGAGGCGAAGAACGGCTTGACCGTGACGCCCAGCGTCTTGCCGAGATCGTCGATCAGCGGCTGCCAGGCGGCCTTCAGGTTCGACGACGATTCCGTCGAGATAAAGCCGATGTTCAGGCTCTTGGCGTCCTGGGCGAAGGCGGGCAGGGCCGGCAGGGCGACGAGGCCGGAAGCAACGACGGCGACAAAGGTTCTGCGAAGCATGGACAACTCCGATTGGGAAAGCTTGGGAGGAAGACTGCGGGTAAGGGCGGCGCTCAGGCCGCGGCCAGGTTCATGGTGACCATCGCCGGCGCGGGCATTGCCGCGGCGGTTTCGTCCGCATCCGTTGCGGCATCGTGCAGCAGCTCGTCGGCCTCGGTGCCGTACAGGTCGCGCAGCATGGCCGACGTCAGCGCCGCCGACGGGCCGTCGTAGACCACCTTGCCGTGGCGCAGCGCCACCACGCGCGGGCAGTAGCGCATGGCCACGTCCACCTGGTGCAGCGATACCACCACCCCCACCTTGCGCGTGCGGTTGATCTGCGTGAGCAGCGACATCACGCGGCGCGACGATTCCGGGTCGAGCGAGGCGATCGGTTCGTCGGCCAGGATCACGCGCGCGTTCTGCACCAGCGTGCGCGCGATTGCCGCACGTTGCTGCTGGCCGCCCGACAGCGTCGACGCGCGCTGAAACGCATAGTCGTCTATACCAACCTGGGCGAGTGCATCGAGGCCGGCGCGCAGTTCATCGGCCTTGAAGATGCGGAACAGGCTGCGCCATTTCGGGATGCGGGCCAGCATGCCGACCAGGACATTGGTGATCACCGGCAGCCGGCCCACCAGGTTGAACTGCTGGAAGACGAAGCCGATCTCGCCGCGCACATGGCGCACGTTGCGGGCCAGGCGGCCATCGCGCTGCACCGGGCGGCCGTTGACGAGGATCTCGCCTGCATCGGCGGTGACAAAGCCGGCCATATGCCGCAGCAGCGTCGACTTGCCCGATCCCGAGGCGCCCAGCAGTGCAACCATTTCGCCGGGGGCAACGCTCAGCGTGACCTCGTCAAGCGCCTTGCGGTCCGCGCGGAACGATTTGGAAAGCCCGCGGACTTCAATTGTTTGGGTCATGACGACTCCGTGGCTTGAATGACGTCACGGATTCTGGCGGGCGTATATGTCAGACAGATGAAGGCCGGGTGCGCCGTGCTTCCGTGTTACAGGCCGCCAAGAGCGTTCACGGTGAACGCCAGGATCCCCATGTTGAACAGGAACGCAGCCATGCAGTGCGCCAGCGCCACCCTGCGCATATGCGCGCCGTGGATGGTGATGTCCGATGTCTGGAAAGTCATGCCCAGCGTGAAACTGAAATACAGGAAGTCCCAGTAGCTGGGTTCCCTCACGCCGGGCACCTCCAGCCCGCGCCGGTCGCCGGTGGCGGACTGCAGGTAGAAGAGGTGTGCATAGTGCAGCGTGAACACGCTATTGGCGAAGAGCCAGGACAGGATCAGCGTCGCGACGATCAGCGCGACGTCGAGCCAGTGCGGCGTCCCGGGGCGCGCGACCAGCGTGCCGATCGCTACCAGGATGACCATCGACAGCAGCACGGTGATGGCCAGCAATGCGGGCCGGTTGGCGTCGTTGAGCTCGGCGGTGCGCCGCATCGCGGCGGCATCGGCGCGCAACAGCGGCAGCGCGGCGCCAAGGAAGACCAGTGCGGCGATATCGAAGCCGATCAGCAGCGCGATGCGCAGCTGCGCGCCGAGCGCTGCCGCCGCGCCTGTCGCGACGATCAGGATCGCGGCGCACACCAGGAAGCGCGGCGGCGCGAGTCGTTTGCCGATGGCAACGGAGGGAGTCGTGTGCATGGCTGAGGCGGCTGTCTGTCATAGGTCCTGGCCGTCGGCGTTCCGTGTGCGCGGCGGGAAATCGCATACCGGCCAACCGGTCGGACATAGCCGCTGCGTCGGCATGTTGCGCTGCGACGCGCGAGCGCCGATGGGCAGGGCAATGTGAGGATAATGCACCGGCCCGCTATCCCGCATCTGGCATTGAACAGTCTCGGGCGACCGACTAAGATGAACACTCGCGGCGCAAACCGTAAGTGTCGCGATCCAATCTCAAGCCCCCCCCGGACAACAGGGTCTGCACCACCAGACCGGCCCTCGGAGGGCGCTAGCGCAGTCCCGTTGCAACACACTACCCATGTTTGCCGAGGAGACGCCTGTGCTGAGTCATCACGAATTTGCCACCCTGGTCCTTGTCAACGACAGCAGCGACCCGCCCGAGCTGGACCGGACCGATGTGGAAGCGCTGCTCGCGCACCAGCTGATTACGCTGGAACGGGTCGGCCCCAGCGTCAGCCGGCCGCAGGTCACGCTCCAGGGTTACCGTTTCCTCAAGGCACTCGGGCGCATCCGCGCGAAAGAGCCCCGCGCCTGCCAGTGACACCCTGACATGCGCGGCTTGCCGCCGCGGCATGCTTGCCAGTCCTTCGAGGTCTGCCGGACATTCTGTTTTGCCATATGGCCCGTTCGGGAAATCCAAATAGCCAGCCGTAACCTTGTCCTGCAATCTGGCGGCCGATCGATAACAGACCGGCGCGCACACGTGCCGGCAGCATGGAGACGGCAACGATGGTGACGCAGGCAGTGCAGGGCAAGGGTTGGCAATGGATGGCGGGCGCGGCGCTGGGCCTGGCGCTCGCCAGTGGGGCGCTGGCTGCGGATGCCTATCCGTCAAAGCCGGTCACGCTGGTGGTGCCGTTCTCGGCAGGCGGACCCACCGATGTCGTGTCGCGCGCACTCGGGCAGGCGATGGCTAGGGAGCTGGGGCAGAGCGTGGTGGTGGAAAACCGCCTCGGCGCCGGCGGGACGGTCGCGGCGGCGTTCGTCGCGCGCGCGCAGCCCGATGGCTACACCATCCTGATCCACCACAACGGCATGGCCACGGCGCCGGCGCTGTACAAGAAGCTGTCGTACAGCCCGCTGAAGGATTTCGAATATGTCGGCCAGGTTGCCGATGTGCCGATGACGTTGCTCGGCCGCAAGGATCTGCCGCCCGGCAACCCGGCTGAACTGGTGAAGTACGTATCGCAGAACAAGGACAGGGTGTCGCTGGCCAATGCCGGCCTCGGCGCGGTGTCGCAGTTGTGCGGTCTCCTGTTCGAGGAAGCAGTGAACGTCAAGATGACCTCTGTCCCGTACCAGGGAACGGGGCCTGCGATGACGGCCCTGCTGGGCGGCCAGGTCGACCTGCTGTGCGACCAGACCACCTCCACGCTACCGCATATCAACGCCAACCGCGTCAAGCTGTATGGCGTGACCACGCCCGATCGCATCAAGGCGCTGCCCAATGCGCCGACGCTGCAGGAAGGCGGGTTAAAGGGCTTTTCCATGAAGGTCTGGCATGGTGTCTACGCGCCCAAGGGCACGCCTCCGGCCGTGGTGGCGCGGCTGACCAAGGCATTGCAGCAGGCGCTGAAGGATCCGGTGGTAGTCAAGCGCCTCGATGACCTGGGCGCCGAGATTGTGCCCGCCGACAAGCAGACGCCGCAGGGGCTGAAGACCTGGCTCAAGGCCGAAAGCGACAAGTGGCAGCCGCTGCTGAAGACGATGAAGGTCGAGGCCGACTGATCCCGCGCGGCTGCGGCCAGCGCACGCAGGTAACCAGCATGCCGCACGGCGAAGGCCGTGCGGCATGTTTGCCTTGGCGGCCTGCTGGCGCACCGCCGCGAAGCACGCCAGCACGTCTGCCGAGATGCTGCAGGCGTATTAACATGGGAATGAGCGGATGTGCTGCTGACCGCGCTGATGACGTCCACGCCACGATCTTCCGCGCGATGGGAGAAAAACATGGCAACTTACGAGTTCAAGGACAAGGATCTCCAGTTCCTGGCCCAGGGCGCTGACTCCTGTTTTGCGTCGCCTGACACGGCTTTCGTTGAATGCGCTGACGGCCATCCGGCGTTCACGGTGACATGGCCGGAGAGCGGATCGACGATGATGAGCCTCAAGGTGCAGATTCGGGCAAGCCAGTACGCCAGTTACCTGACGGATCCATTCAGGGGACGAGAAGTCCTGCGCAAGGCAGTCGAAGATCGTCTCGCGCTGATCCACACCGTGAAAAGCGGACTCCTGCTTGCTCCCGATATCTAGGGAGTGCCCAACAAAAAAGCACCTTGCTCGGTGCTTCCAGCCATTTGGGGGCGTCCGAACCGGGTCAGCAACTCATGATCCGGCTCGGACCTGCAGGCATATGTCGCCTGCACGATCACGCTTCAACCAGTAAACCATCTGGGGAACATGATCATTTCGCTGACCTACCTCCGCTCTATGAAAGCGTGTCTCAGCCAGCACTTTGATTATAGGGCGGCCGACGAACAGGTCAACCTGAATCCGGCCGTGCCGCCCGCCGCGCGAGCCGCCTGAACCATCGATCCGCGCTACAGGGACCACCTACAGGGGCCACCTACAGGGGCCACCTACAGGGGCCACCTACAGGGACGCGATGAACTTGTCCCACGGCGTCGCTTGCAGCGTCTCGGTCGCGGCGTGGCCGTAGCCTCGGATGATCAACGCCGCACGCTCCAGTTGCTTCAGGTCGTCCGTCTCGACAATGTCCACCACGTCAAAGCGTCCGAGTGTCAGATAGCTGTCTTTCCAGGTGACGGCAGGGCATTCGGTCTTGATCTTCTCAGCCACCGTGGCGGCGAGTTTCTTCATGTCCTTGGGATCCGTGAACGCGTCAGGAGCGAGACGGCTGAGGATGACGTACGTAGTCATGGCATACCTCCGTGCGAGAAGTTGCACCGCAATCCCGCACGGCAGTCATGCGGGACCAACCGGCCGCGCGTTATGCAGAAGCGTAGTCGCGCGTCTGCCATCGCCGTTAGCCCGCGTCAACGGTTGTCATGGACGTTGCATGGTTGCAAAGCGGCACCAGGCACGCGACGGACGGTCATTTAGTCTATGTCATCGTCGCTCGCCTGCTGCCGGGCCCCGTCAACCAGTTCGGTGCGGCCTGGCTTTGGCCAGCGATGCGCCTACGAATGCAGTTCCACCACGTCTCGATCGGCCACCGGATGATCGGCGCCCACCTGCTGTCCGCTGAACTTGCCGCTCCCCCAGATGCGAGCAAATTTGAACGTCCGCGCGAGATCCGGGTGCACCCGCAGGGCGACGTCCAGTACGGTGTCGCCGCGGCGCATCGTAAAAGGCCGACTCTGGTCGACCGGTTTCCCGGGTGCCTTGGTGTAGACACGCACGATGCTCAGGGCTCTGAAAAGAAACGGCCCGATCTCGGCCAGTCCTTGTCCGCGGGTTGCCGAGGTCGCGAGCGCCGGAAAATGTACGCCGAGGAGGTCTTCGAGCACCGCTGCATCCTCCGGGTTCGCGAGATCGGCCTTGTTGGCCAGCAACAGCGCAGGGAGGTGGACACTGAACAGGCCAGCCGCCGCCGATGCTGCAGGGCTGTCCGCCTGACCCGGCCAGCGCTCCAACAGGTTTATCCTTGCTTCGGCGAGTCGCCGGAGAATCAGTGCCAGCTGTTCAGTACAATCCGGCGCGCTCAGGTCGACCACGAGTAGTACGCCGTCTGTCACCCGCACTATGTCGGTGAGCCCGGGTTGCATGAATTCGGCTGAGACAGGTGGCAGATCCACCAGCTGAAATGCAATGTCCTCGAACGGCAACATGGCGGGAACCGGTAACTGGGTCGGGTGGGGATAGGCCCCGCCCTCGCTGCCCGATCCTGTCAGCCGCGCATGCAGGCTGGATTTTCCCGCACCGGACGGGCCGATCAGGCAGAGCTGGGCAGCGCCTTCGGGATGCACCGCATGTGACGGCCCCCTGTGGGCCGCCTTCCCGTGGGCCGCAGATTCCTGCGTCAGTTCCCTGATCCGCGACTTGATATCGGCCTGCAGACGCTCGGTTCCCTTGTGCTTGGGGATGACACGGAGCATCTCCTTCAGGCATTCGAGCTGCTCGCGCGGCTGGCGTGCCAGCCGATAGGCCTGTTCGGCCTGCTTGTACTCCGGAGTGAGGTTTGCTGGCATGGGCCGTCAGCGCTGCACGATGGGTTACGTTCCGATGTGCACGGGAATACGGCGCCGCCCGAAGTGATGCTCGAAATGCCCGAAACAGCCGGCAATCGGTTCAAAGCAGTCGGGGCAGGTTCCGGTGGGCGTGAGGCGATAGCTCTCGATCGCATGCCAGTCGCGCACGATCAACGGTGCACGGCAGGCGGGGCAATAGGTGGTTGCGCCTTCAGTGTCGTGGACATTGCCGGTGTACACGTAACGCAGCCCCTCGTCGATCGCGAGCCTGCGGGCGTGCGCCAGCGTGGAGAACGGCGTCGGCGGCACGTCGCGCATCTTGTAGTCGGGATGAAACCCCGTAAAGTGCAGCGGGATGTCGGTGCCAAGTTCCCTCGCGATCCACCGGGCCTCTGCGCGGATCTCCTCATCGCTGTCATTCTTGCCGGGAATGAGCAGGGTTGTGATCTCGAACCAGACTTTGGTTGCGTGCTTCAGGTACAGGAGCGTATCCAGCACTGGCTGCAGGTGTGCGCCGGTGAATGCCACATAGAACGCGTCGGTAAAGCCCTTCAGGTCGACGTTTGCCGCGTCCATCCGGCTATAGAAATCGCGCCGCGCCTGCTCGCCGATATACCCGGCGGTTACTGCCACCGCAAGGATGCCCAGTTCGCGGCAGGCATCGGCAACGTCCATTGCGTACTCGGCGAAAATCACCGGGTCGTTATAGGTGAAAGCCACGCTCTTGCAGTGGTGGGCCGCAGCCGCTTCGGCAATGGCTTCGGGCATGGCTGCCACGGCCAGTGTTTCCATTTCACGTGACTTGCTGATGTCCCAGTTCTGGCAGAACTTGCAGGCCAGGTTGCAGCCTGCCGTGCCGAACGACAGCACGGCGCTGCCCGGGTAGAAGTGGTTGAGCGGCTTCTTTTCGATCGGGTCGATGCAGAAGCCGGATGAGCGGCCATAGGCGGTCAGCAGCATCCGCCCGCCAAGCCGCTGACGCACGAAGCAGGCCCCGCGCTGCTCCTCATGCAGGCGGCAGTGGCGCGGACACAGGTCGCACTGCATGCGGCCGTCGTCCAGGAAATGCCAGTAGCGGCCGGGATATGTTCCCGGAGAGGGCGTTTCGATTGCCGTCATGGCCTATCCCTCCTGAGGCGCGATTCCAGGCAAGTAACGCGCGCACGCGCAGCAACCTCGCCATCGTGCCAACACCTGGAAGCGGACAAGGCGATTCATTCGCCAAAGGGCAGTTTCATTCTAGGCCGCAGTGCGCGTGCCTACCCGCTAGCGGGTCCGGCAGTGGCGGCGACGTACCTGGTTTCCAGCCCCACCATTCGCTCGGCGCGCAAGGCGGCTCGCCGCCCGCGCACGGTGTTGACCCCGCACAGCAGCACCAGCCCGACGACGAAGTAGCTGCCCGTAACCAGCAGCGCCTGGCGGTGATCGCCACCCGTCAGCCAGCTTGCCATGCCATAGGTCAGCGGCCCGGCGATCGAGGCCAGCTTGACCGCAAGCCCCCAGAGCCCAAAGAACTCGGCCGCGCGCGAGGGCGGGGCCAGCAGTCCGACCATGGCCCGTCCGGCGGACTGGGCGGCGCCCAGGCACAGGCCGGCCACATTGGCGGCGAGCCAGAACAGCGGCGCTTCGCGCGCGGCATACGCCAGCAGGATGGTCAGGATCCAGCCCAGCAGCGTCAGGGCAATGGCGCGCACGTGGCCGATGCGGTCCTGCACAGGCCCGAACAGGAAGGCGCCGGCCGCTGCCGTCAGGTTGACCACCAGTACCAGCGTCAGGGTCTGCTGCATGGTGAAGCCCATGGCCTGGTTGGCGTAGATGGCGGTCAGCGTGATCACTGCCTGGATGCCGGCCTGGTAGAACACGGTGCACAGCAGGAAGCGGCGCAGGTCGCGAAACTGGCGCAGCTGGCCGAGGCGTTGCCAGACTCTGGCCCAGGCCGTGCCGATGGCCTGTTCGCCAGCCGGCGCGGCCGCCGCAGCGACCTGCGGCACGCCACGGTCGCGCAGCAGCAGGAAGGTCGGCAGGCTCGCCAGGGCAAAGATGGCGGCCGTGATCAGCATGGTGACGGGCACGAACTGGCTGGCGGCGTCGCCGCGCGCGCTGGCCCAGTTGACATAGAGCAGGCATGCGCCCAGCGTGACCAGGCCCCCGATATAGCCAAGGCTCCAGCCCCAGCCGGACACCCTGCCCAGGGCGCGGGCGGTGGAGAGCGACGGCAGGAAGGCGGCGATCAGGTTTTCGCCGCTGCCGAAGAACAGGTTGGACAGGACCACGCACGAAATAGCCAGGACAAGTGTTCCGGGCTGCGCGAAATAGAGCAGCCCGGTGAATACCACGCAACCTGCGGTCGTCACGGCAAGCAGTGTTTTCTTGGCGGCGCGCAGGTCAGCGTAGGCGCCGACGAAGGGCGCGGTGAGCACCACCAGCGCATAGGAGAGGGAAAGCGCCCCGGTCCAGGCCAGCGTGGCCCACGGGGCATTGCCGGCCACGACGGCGACGAAATAGGCATTGAACAACGCGGTGATGACCACCGTGGTATAGCCCGAGTTGGCAAAGTCGTACATGGCCCATGCCCAAACTTCGCGCGGCCGTACGTCGGCGCCCAGCATTGCGGGCACGCGCGGCGCGTGCGCCTGGCCACGCGATTCGGACACGGTCATGTTCCTTCCTCCACGAGGCGGCGCCGCTTCAGCCGGAGCACGACGCCATAGACGGCCAGCGCGGCGATCACGTGCTTGAGCGTGTGCCCGCTAACCAGTCCCGTCAGCGCAGCGATCTGGTGGTCCAGTACATCGCAAACCAGGGCCAGCACATAGCAGCCGGTGATGGCCAGCACATCCCGGTCGCCAGTGTAGCGCGGTGCATAGAGGCAGAGCAGCAGCGGCACCACCACGATGGCGCAGGCCTGGATCAGCAGGTAGGGGCGCAGGTCGCCGCTGCCGCGGGCTTCGCTCCATGCCCAGTAGCCGACGCTGGCCGGCCCCACGATCAGCAGCAGCGGCAGCAGCCGCAAGCCGGCCTTCAGGCTGGCGCGCTCGCACACGTTGGCGCCCAGCCAGGCCATCAGCGCGAGCGCCAGCGGAGCCCGGTCCCACACCAGCCGCTGGTTGTCCGGTGCCAGGTGGTAATAGGCCGAGCCCAGGCCCACGAGGAAGACCGCGAGAAAAAGCACCCGGTAGGGCCAGGCCTCGGCCGGTGCGATAAACGCACGACTGCCGGTGGAGGTGGCCAGATAGCGCAGGCCAGCCGCGCCCGCGAGCAGGAACAGCAGGTTCGAGCCGATGTCGAGGCAGTGGGGCATGCCGAAGCAGACATAAGGATCGGCAAAACGATGATATTGCGGCGGCTGCGCGATGCGCGGCAGCAGCCAGGCCCCGGTGGCCATGACGGCCACCAGCAACCAGACCGCGGCAACCCTGGCGGCAGGGCGGGCTTGCCGGCAGGCGCGCATTCTTAGTGCAGCAGGTAGAGAGTCTGCGGCCCCTCGGCATAGAGCGCCATGGCCATCTTCAGGATCTCATTGCGATGCCGGTCAAAGGAGGCCAGCATCCCAGCTTCGTCAGAGCCGAGTGCGGCGTCGAAATTCATCAGTACGCGGTCGTCCACAAGGAAGGAGATTTCGCGTGCGTTGTCATAACCCCAGAACCACACGCCATGCCTGGACTCATCATAGCTGCGGCTGGGGTTGGGGAAGCTTAGTGCCATGTTGTCGTCCTGCGCTCTACGCCCTTGACCGGACCGGGCTGCTACGCTCACTACCTGCGCGGAGCGTTCGGCTAGTGCGTATTCCCTTTCATGCTCTCGGCTTCCATCGCGGCATGCAATTCCTCAAACGCCTCGATTGGCTCCATGTCCTGGTCGACGAACGCGGCCGCGCGCTCTGCGGCGGCCACTGCGTCGCGCGGGATGTCGCTCCGGCTGTCGTCCTCGGTTCTCGGCGGCAGCAGCATGTCCTCAAGCATCCCGCGCAGCTCAGGGGTATTCCATGGCTTGCCCAGCCTGGCCTTCCTCTTCAGGTAGTGACGAATTTCCGCGTCTTGCTCGGCAGTGAGCGGAAGCCCGCGAAAAGTGGGGTCCGTGTTGTAATGGATCATGATGCGCCTCCCGAAGCGGTCTGCGCTTTCAATGTGGAGATATCAAATCAATTCCTTTTGGTGAACATTACAAGTTGCGTGTCATCACTGTGCCGCGTATCCGCGGCCAACTGATTTACGTCTTCTTCTTGGCGACGCCTTCGTTCCCAACCCTCGAATGGACCGTGCTGAACGGGGTTGCCGGCACTGCCGGCTTCTTGGGCTGCTTGGGCTTTTTCGGTTCGCGAGTGCTGCGTAGTTGACTCTTGGCCATGGAGTGCTCCTGGTGCGTTGCTTGCCAAGATGGCAGTTCCAGCATACGCGCTTAGATGCATTAACAACATGACTTTCATGCCTGTCCGCATGAAAGCGGCACTCGGCGATTGATCACTGCCCGACCACGGCCCGGATTTCACAAAGCGCCACATCGTCTGTCGTGGCGATATCGCGGATGCCTGAGGGCTGCTCTGTTCACGGCGGGTCAGGGCCACCTCTGCCGAGCATGTGACATTGCGCTCAGTCCGCGCACCGTTGAATGAGCCGCGTAATGGCCGGCAGGATGGATTGCCGGAATCCCTGGCCGGCGAACGTCCCGTAGTGACCCACGCCGTCAACGACCAGGTGTTCTTTCCTGTCGGCGGAAAGTCCTGCGCAGAGCGCGTGGGCCGCTTCGGTCTGGCCGCGGCCGGTGATGTCATCCTCGCCGCCTTCGATCGTCAGCAGTGAAACATTGGTGATGGCTTCGGGGTGGACACGGCGCTGGCCGACTTCCATGCAGCCGCGGCACAGGTGATGCTCCAGGAAAACCTTCTGGATGGTTTCCAGGTAGTACTCGGCCGGCACGTCGAGCACGGCGTTGTACTCGTCATAGAACTGGCGATGCCGGGCGGCCTCGTGCTGCCTGCCGTCGACGAGGTGGCGGTAATAGTCAAGATGCGCGCCGGCGTGGCGTGCGACGTTCATCGAGACGAAGCCAGCAAGCTGCAGGAAGCCCGGATAGACCCGTCGTCCGCGTCCGGGGTAACTGTCGGGTACCCGTTCGATGACATTCGATTCGAACCAAGGCAGCGAATATTTCTGCGCGAACTGGTCGACCGCCGTCGGGCTGACGCGGGTGTCGATCGGCGCGGCGATAAGCGTCATGGAGCGGGGCTGGGCGTGCTCGTCGTCCTCGGCCATCTGGGCGACCGCGCAGAGCAGCGGGACCCCCGGCTGGCATACCGCCACGACATGCGTGCCGGCGCCGAGGTATCGGATGAATGTCTTGAGGTAGTCGACGTAGCCGCCAAGGTCAAAGCCGCCGGCGTCGAGCGGGACCATGCGCGCATCGGTCCAGTCGGTGATGTAGACATCATGCCCGGGCAGCAATGCTTCGACCGTCGGGCGCAGCAGCGTGGCGTAGTGGCCAGAGAGCGGCGCCACCAGCAGCACGCGGGGACCGGGGCATGGCATGTCCTTCCTGAAATGCAGCAGCCGGCAGAAGGGCGCCTCGATCAGCACGGTTTCGGTGACGGCCACCCGGTGCCCGCACGCGATGATCTCGCCGATGCCGAAGCCGGGCTTCCCATAGGACTTGGTCAGCCGGGTGAACAAATCAAGCGCGGCGCCGGCCTCGCGCATCCCTGGCAGCCAGGCGATGGACTCGCCCCAGAAATCGATGGCACGCTGACCCGCTTCGATCATGGCCCCGAACGGTCCGACCGAATGCAGCGTGAGTTCACGCAGAGCATAGAGCGCCATGGCATTCCCCGCCTTTTGAAATAATGGTTGCTGCGTTGTTCCGAGGCCGGGACCGCAACCCGGACAGGCCTCTTGTTGGTGCTTGTTGGCGCGATCGCTTCAGCGCACGAGGTGCGCCGGACAGCGGCAGGACCGACTTCGCTCAAGGTGGATGGGCGGACGGCAGGCTTGTAACGGGGGTCGGCCGGAGGGAGGCGGACCGTGCTGCGCCGGCAGGTGCTGCGCACGGCCGAGATGGCGTCGATGTCGAATTGCCTGAGCGCCGGTAGCGTGCGTCTTGCCGGCACGGCCGTTCCGGCTGCTGTGGCCGGATGCCAGCGTACGGCTCAGGCCGCACGTGAATCGATTGGAATGCTGCATGACGTCCCCACTACTCAGGGCTACCGGCATCGCATCGCGATGCCAGCGGAACCACGTGCATCCAAGTTACGTGATTTACATTCAGTAACACATTCGGTCAAACCCTACTGCAACGCCTTGCATACCTGTTTAGCGATTAAAGTGACTGGAGCAGCATCGTGTATCGCAGTCATCGGTTAAAGGCCACCTGTCAAGTGATGTTTGATTTCCAGCGCGCCGCCGCAGCTGGCGCTGGCCGCGGTGCAATTTGTAAATCTTTGCAAACAGAGCCAGGGATGACGGCGACAGCCAGGGCGCCACGCCGCCGCCGCGCGCCGGCGCGACCCATCTTTCCGGCGACGGCAAGACCACCATCCTGGGAGTGCAGAACGAGCGCGAATGGGAGGCCTTCTGCCGTGTGGTGCTGGATCTCTACATCCGGTACACCAGCCCCACCCAGACGCTGCGCGGCGCCCCTGGCGCCACGAACAACGCCGTCGCGGCATCGCCGGGCGCCACGTGCGGCTGCACCAGGCTGCCGCCGGGAAACACGTTGTTCGCCACTTGCCCGTAGGTCTCGTAGCGCCGGTCGAACAGGTTGGCCACGCGCGCATAGACCTCGAAGCGCTTGTTCACCTTGTACGCGGCGCGCAGGTTGACGGTGGCGTAGCCGGGCACGTGCCAATCGGCGGTTTTGGGCGGCTGGCCCGGCTGCGGATCGCTGCGCAGGCCGTCCTCGTTGCCACTGGCGATGCTGCCGGACACGGCGACCAGGTCGGCGCCGAGCGTCAGCCCGGCCAGCGCCTGCCAGTCGGCGCCGAGCTTGAGCGTGTGGCGCGGCAGGCCGGCCATGCGCATGCCGGGCTGGACCTCGATGGTGCGCTCGCCAACCGCCAGCTGGCCGGCCGCCTGGTAGGTGGCCTGCAGGTAGCTGTAGGCCAGCCGCAGCGTGACGTCGCCAACCCGCTGGCGCGCGCTCAGGTCGAGCCCCTGGTTGCGGGTGCGGTCGAAGTTGGCGAAATAGCCAAGCCGGGTGTTGGGCGCGCGCAGGAACAGGATGTCGTCGTGGTTGTCGATGCGGTAGAGCGTGGCGGTGAACTCGGTGTCCTTGCCGGGGCGCCAGCGCACGCCGGCTTCATAGGCGTGCGAGACCACCTGCTTCAGGTAGGGGTCGGCCTGCAGTCCGGCCGGCAGGCGGCACGGGCGCGTGGGGTCGGCGCAGCCGAGCTCGAGCACGGTGGGCACGCGGTTGTTCTGCGCGTAGCCGCCGAATACCGTGACGCCGCCGCCCAGCTTCTGCGCCAGCCCCAGCGCGGGATTGAGGCGGCGGTAGGTGAAGGATTCGCGCGGCTGCTCGCTGCCGTCGCTGTTGCGCAGCGTATTGCTGACGGTCGCCAGATTCCATCTCGCCGACGCCGTCAGGAAGGTGCTAGCCGTCAGCGACCAGGTGTCGGACAGGTAGGCGCCGAAGGTGCGCGCGTTGCCGCTGACCCCGGAGAACAGCGCATTCGGCTCGGCCGGGTCGGCCACGGCGCCGCGGTCGGCGGTGAACGTGCCGGGCTGCTCGAACTGCGAATAGGTCAGCCGGCTGCGGTCCAGGCTGACGCCGGCGTTGAGCACGTGGCGATCGGTCTCCCTGGCGAGGCTGAGCGCCATGCCGACGGTCTGCTGGCGCATATGGGTGGTGTTGACCACGGCGGGATGCAGCGCCGCCCCTTCGGCGCGGGTCAGCCCGCAGTCGCCGCCGCGCGGGCTGCCGTCGTCATTGAAGCCGTCTTCGCAGTCTTCGGCATAGGCCTCGTATCCGGGGTTGACGTCGCCGTTGGTGGTGTCGCGGCGGCTGTTGCGCACATAGGCGAGTGCGGCCGCGCTGGTCTTGTCGTCGAACCAGTGGCGGCCGTTGACGGCGACCTGGGTCACCTGGTTGCGGGTCTGGTCCGGGTGGGTATACACGGCGCGGCGGTTCGACTGGTAAATGTCGGGCAACGTCGCGCTGCCGTCGGCCCGGTAGGACGGCACCAGCCCGTTGCCGGTCAGCGTGCTGCGGCCGTGCAGCAGCGAGACATTGACGCTGTTGGCCTCGCCCTCATAGCCGGCCTTGGCGAAGACGTTGCCGAGCCGCCCCGACGAATGGTCGCGCCAGCCGTGCTCCTGGAACAGGGTGCCGGCGGCGAAGGCGTGCCAGCCACCTTCGCTGCGCACGCCGGCCGACAGGTCTGCGCGCTTGCGGCTGCCGCTGCCATAGGACAGGTCGCCGCTGACGCCCGGCGAGTCCAGCCCGGAGCGGGTGGTCATCGCCAGCGCGCCGCCCAGGCTGTTCAGGCCATAGGCCGGGTTGGCGCTGGAGACCAGCGATACGCTGGCGAGCGCGGCCTCCGGGATCATGTCCCAGCTGATCACGTCGCCAAACGGCTCGTTGATGCGGATGCCGTCGAGATAGACCGAGAGCCCCTGCGGCACGCCCGGGATCGATGAGGCGCGGAAGCCCCGGTAGGTGATGTCGCTCTGGAACGGGCTGCCCTGGATGTCGTTGACGTTGACGCCGGCCAGGTTGCGGGCCAGGTAGTCGGCCAGGTTGCCGGCGCGGCTGCCGTCCAGCTCATCGCCGCGCACGGTCTGCACGGTGTAGGGCACCAGGTCGCTGGCGACGCCGATACCCGGCAGCGGCGCCGCGGCGACTACCAGCACTTCGGGCAGGACCGTGCTGTCCTGTTTTTGAGCAGCGGTGTCCAGTTGTGCAACAGCGGGCCGCTGCACCAGCATCGCCGCGGCCATGGCGATGGACGTGGCAACCCGGCGGCGGCGGGCCGCGGCATGGCGGAAAGCCTGCTCTTGCGGGGCAGGGAACGGGCTGGCTGGCATCTTGCATCTCCTCGGGCATACGCGGGGCCGCCTGCATCGGGCGGCACCTGAAATCGAACTGGCTGAGGAAGGAGCAGGTTCCGTACCTCGGGCATCGGGAAGAACTCCCGGCCTTGGCCGGAACCCCGACCACCAACGCAGACCACATCCCCCCAGGAGCATGGGCTTTGGCTGACATCACCGCTACCCAGGCGCCGCTGGCGCTGCGCTGCGAGGCCGTGCGCAAGGCGTTCGGCGCCCGCGTGGCGCTGGACGGGGTCTCGCTCGCGGTGCGGCGCGGCGAGTTCGTGGCGCTGCTCGGTCCCAACGGGGCGGGCAAGACCACGCTGTTCCAGATCCTCAGCGGCCTGTTCGTCGCCGATGCCGGACGCGTGACGGTGCTGGGTAGCGATATGCGGCGCGATCCGGTGCGCGCGCTGGCGCGCCTCGGCATCGTGTTCCAGCAGCCCGCCATCGATCTCGACCTGCCGGTGCTGGCCAACCTGCGCTTCCATGCGGACCTGCACGGGCTGCCGCGCCGCGTCGCCGCTCAGCGCATCGCCCGGCTGCTCGATGCCTTTGGCCTGGCCGCGCGGGCGCGCGCCCCGGTGCGCGAGCTGTCCGGCGGCAACCGGCGCAAGGTGGAGCTGGCGCGCGCGCTGCTGCACGAGCCGGCACTGCTGCTGCTGGATGAGCCTACCGTGGGGCTCGATCCGGCTTCGCGGGCGCAGATGGTCAGCGATGTCAGGCGGCTGACCGCGCAGGCGCAGGCCGGTGTGCTGTGGGCCACGCACCTGGTGCAGGAGGTGGAGCATGCCGACCGCGTGATCGTGCTGGACCGCGGCACCGTGCGCTTCGACGGCACGCCGGCGGCGCTGCGCGGCGTGGCCGGGCGCGGCGATCTCGAGAGCGCTTTCCTGGCCATGACGCGGGCTCCTGCCGCTTCTGCCAGAAGCACCGAAAGGAGCATGCCAGCATGAACGAGATGCCATCGCCAAAGTGGTTTTCAATCACGCTGCTGCTGGTGACGGCACTGCTGGTGGGCGCCGGACTGGCCGAAGCGGCGCGCGTGGCCAGTGGCCAGGTGTTCGTGTCGAGCGAGAAGGACGATGCGATTGCCGCCTTCGATGCGCGCAGCCGGCAACTGTTGGCCGTGTGGCGCCAGTGCAAGCGGCCGCGCCACCTGCAGCTCTCGCCCGATCGCGCGCGCCTGTATGTGGCATGCAGCGATGATCACCGCGTCGACGTGGTCGACGTGGCCAGCCGCAAGACGCTGGCTTCGCTGCCGGTGGGCGAGGACCCGGAGTTGTTCGACCTGAGCCGGGACGGCCGCATGCTTTATGTCTCGAACGAAGAGGATGGCCTGCTGTCGGCCTACGACACCGCTTCGGGCAAGCGCGTGTTCGCCGTCAAGGTGGGCGAGGAGCCGGAGGGCGTCAAGGTCAGCGCGGATGGCAGGCGGGTATACGTGACCTCGGAGGTGGCCAACCTGGTCCATGTGATCGACGTGGCCACGCGCAAGGTGGTCGGCAATATCCTGGTCGGCAACCGGCCGCGCCGGCTGCTGCTGTTGCGCGACGGCAAGGAGCTGTGGGTCTCGAACGAGCTGTCCGCCAGCGTCAGCGTGATCCATACCGATACGCTGGAGGTGGCCCATACCATCCACTTCGCGCCGCGGGGCTTCCGCGCCGGGGATGTGACCCCGGTGGGGATGGCAGCCAGCAGCGACGGCACGCGTGCCTATGTCGGGCTAGGGCGCGCCAACCACGTGGCGGCGGTGGACGTGGCGTCGCGCCGGGTGCTGGACTATGTGCTGGTGGGCCGGCGTGCATGGGGGCTGGCGCTGAGCCGCGACAACGCCAGGCTCTATGTCGCCAACGGCCTGTCAGACGACGTCAGCGTGGTGGATACCGCCAGCAGCAAGGCGACGGCAACCCTCAAGGCGGGCCGGGTGCCGCACTCGGTGGCGATCGATGACTGAACGCCTGCGTTGCTGCCTGTCGCTGGTTGCCGCGCTGGGCCTGCTTGCGAGGGTGGCTGACGCTGCCGCTGCCGCCGAGGTGCGTATCGCAGTGGTGTCGCTGGCTGGCGACCTGCGCCATGAGGCCCGCCGCCTTGCGCAGCGCTACCCGGGGCAGCCGCAAGGCCGCGCCCTCGACGGCGCGCAGGTGGCGGCAGCGGAGGCACGCTTCGCGCTGGAGGCAGCGGGCCAGTCGCTCAGGCTCGATGCGCAGGAAGCGCGCAACGAAGCGGAAGTCGGGCCGATGGTTGCGGCACTGGCGCGGCAGGGCACGCGCTTTATCCTGCTTGACCTGCCAGCCGCGGCAGTCAGGCAGGCGACGGCCGCCGTCAAGCCAGGCGAGGCTCTGCTGTTCAACGTCTCGGCCGATGACGACGGCCTGCGCGGCGCCGCCTGTTCGCCCGTGCTGCTGCACACGCTGCCCAGCCTGCGCATGCGTGCCGACGCACTGATGCAATACCTGGCGCTGCGCAAGTGGCGCCGCGCGCTGCTGCTGAGCGGCCCGTCGACGGGCGACGCGGCGCAGCGCGACGCGCTGGTCCGATCCGCGCGGCGCTTCGGCATCGCGTGGTCGGCGCAACGGACGTTCAGGCTGTCCAACGATCCGCGCGAACGCGACCAGTCCAACCTGAACCTGCTGACCAGCGGCACCGACCATGACGTGGTGGTGGTCGCCGATGCCGATGGCGAATTCGCCCGCGGCGTGCCCTATGCCACGCAGCTGCCGCGCCCCGTGGTGGGCGCCAGCGGCCTGGGCGCGCAGGCCTGGCACTGGGCCTGGGAGCGCAATGGTGGCCCGCAGCTCAACCGGCGCTTCACGCGCGCGGCGGGGCGCCCGATGACGGGCTACGACTGGGCCGCGTGGGTGGCCGTCAAGGCGATTGCGGAAAGCGTCGCAAGGCAGCCGAAGGCCGGTTTTGCCGCGCAGGCACAGGCGCTGGTCACCGGCAAGGTGGTGGTGGACGGCTTCAAGGGCCCGCCGCTGTCGTTCCGGCGCTGGGATCGCCAGTTGCGCCAGCCGGTCATGCTGGCTCACCCGGACGGCGTCGTTGCCGTGGCGCCGGTGGAAGGCGTGCTGCACCCGAAGAACAACCTCGATACCCTGGGCGCGGACGAGGCCGACACCCCGTGCCGCGCCCCATCCTCGTAAGGCACAACCCATGGCCACCGTGCCGATCCATCGCTGGCGCGCGCTGCGCGCCGTCTGCGGGCGCGAGCTGCGCAAGTACCTGCGCCAGCCCGGGCGCCTGCTGTCGTCGCTCGCGCGGCCGCTGCTGTGGCTGCTGGTGTTCGCGGCCGGCTTCCAGAACACGCTCGGTGTCGCGATCGCGCCGCCGTATGAGACCTACATCGAATACAAGGTGTACGTAGCGCCCGGCCTGCTCGGCATGATCGCGCTGTTCAACGGCATGCAGTCGTCGCTGGCAATGGTGTACGACCGCGAGATGGGCGTGATGCGCCTGCTGCTGACCGCGCCGTTGCCGCGTGGCTGGCTGCTCGGCTGCAAGCTGGCCGCCGGCATGGTGCTGTCGCTGCTGCAGATGGCCGCGTTCCTGCTGGTGGCGATGGCCTTCGGCATCCGCTTCGAGCCGTTGCACCTGCTGGCCGCGAGCGGCGCCATGGCGCTGGCGGCGCTGATGCTGGGGGCGCTGGGACTGTTGTTGTCGGTCCATGTGCGCCAGCTTGAGAACTTCGCCGGCACGATGAACTTCGTGATCTTTCCGATGTTCTTTGTCAGTTCGGCGCTGTATCCGCTGTGGAAGCTGCAGGAATCGGGCGCGGAGATCGTCTATCAGCTCGCGCGCTTCAACCCCTTCATGCATGCGGTCGAGGCCATCCGCTTCGCGCTGTACGGGCAGGTGGCCCCGATGAGCCTGGCGGTGGTGGCAGGCTGTGCGGCGGTGTTCTTCGCGCTGGCGCTGCACGGCTATGACCCGCAGCGTGGCATGGCCCGCCGGGGGCAGGCTTGAACCAGGCCGCGACCCGCATGGATGGCTGTTCAGATCTGGAGCAGATGCAACGCAGTGTTGCGTGCTGACACGGCTGCCAGCGCGCAATGCGGCCGCGTCCTGACGTCGCGCGCGGCAATCCTATTGGCATGGGAATTGCCAAGTGCGTGTCTGGTGCGTGTCTGGTGTATGGCGCGTTGGCGCACCGGTGGGAAACCAAAACAAGAGAGGAGAAGACAATGAGGACGTTACGAGCAGTGATGGCGGTCGCGGCAATCGCGGCTGCCGCGGCCAGCGTGGCCGCGCAGGCGGCGGTGACCGACGCCATGATCGAGAACGACGCAAAGACCCCCGGGGACGTGCTGTCGTGGGGCATGGGCCCGCAAGGGCAGCGCTATTCCGCGCTGACGCGCATCAATACGAAGAACGTCGGCAACCTCGTGCCGGCGTGGTCGTTCTCGTTCGGCGGCGAGAAGCAGCGCGGCCAGGAGGCGCAGCCGCTCGTCCACGACGGCAAGATGTTCGTGACGGCATCGTATTCGCGCATCTACGCGCTCGACCTGAAGACCGGTGCCAAGCTGTGGAAGTACGAGCACCGCCTGCCCGAAGGCATCATGCCATGCTGCGACGTGGTGAACCGCGGCGCGGCGCTCTACGACAACCTGGTCATCTTCGGCACGCTGGATGCGCAGCTGGTGGCGCTGGACCAGAAGACCGGCAAGGTGGTGTGGAAGGAGAAGCTGGAGGACTACGCCGCCGGCTACTCGTACACGGCTGCGCCGCTGATCGTCAAGGGCATGGTGCTGACCGGCATCTCGGGCGGCGAATTCGGCGTGGTCGGCCGCGTCGATGCGCGCGATGCCAGGACCGGGCAACTGGTGTGGTCGCGCCCGGTGGTGGAAGGCCACATGGGCTACAAGTACGACAAGGACGGCAACAAGACCGAGATCGGCGTGACCGGCGCCGAGAACGCCAGCTGGCCTGGCGAGACCTGGAAGACCGGCGGCGCCGCCACCTGGCTGGGCGGCACCTATGATCCGGCCACCGGGCTGGTGTACTTCGGCACGGGCAACCCGGGGCCGTGGAACAGCCATATCCGCAAGGGCGACAATCTCTACTCCGCGTCGACGGTGGCGATCGATCCGGCCACCGGCAAGATCGTCTGGCACTACCAGAACACCCCGAACGACGGCTGGGATTTCGATGGGGTCAACGAGTTTGTGACCTTCGACCTCGACGGCAAGCGCATGGGCGGCAAGGCCGACCGCAATGGCTTCTTCTACGTCAACGACGCGCGCAGCGGCAAGCTGGTCAATGCCTTTCCCTTCGTCAGGAAGATCACCTGGGCCAGCGGCATCGACCTGAAGACCGGGCGGCCCAACTTCATCAGCGAAGGCCGTCCCGGCGATCCGGCCGCCAACACCGACGCGAAGAAGGGCAAGTCGGTGTTCGCCGCGCCCGGCTTCCTCGGCGGCAAGAACCAGCAACCGATGGCCTACAGCCCGCAGACCGGCCTGTTTTATGTGCCGGCCAACGAGTGGGGCATGGATATCTGGAACGAGCCGGTCAGCTACAAGAAGGGCGCGGCGTTCCTGGGCGCGGGTTTCACCATCCAGCCGCTGAACGAGGACTACATCGGCGCGCTGCGCGCGATCGATCCCAAGACCGGCAAGATCGTCTGGGAGGCGAAGAACGGCGCGCCGCTGTGGGGCGGTGTGATGACCACGGCCGGCGGCCTGGTGTTCTGGGGCACGCCGGAGGGCTATCTGAAGGCAGCCGACGCCCGCACCGGCAAGGAGCTGTGGAAGTTCCAGACCGGCAGTGGCGTGGTAGCGCCGCCGGTCACCTGGGAAGACAACGGCGAGCAGTACGTGGCGGTGGTGTCGGGCTGGGGCGGCGCGGTGCCGCTGTGGGGCGGGGAAGTCGCCAAGCGGGTGAATTTCCTGGAGCAGGGCGGATCGGTGTGGGTGTTCAAGCTGCACAAGAGCTGAACCCGGGCCGGTCGATGGGCGGGCACGCTGGCATCCTGATGCCAGCGTGCCGCAAAAACCAGATAGCGAGACAAGGTATGAAGAAGGAATGGATGGCGCTGGCGGCGGCGGTGCTGCTGCCTGGTGCGGCGCAGGCGGGCACGGCGGCCGATATGCAGGCAGTGGCTGACAAGAACGGCTGCTTCGCCTGCCACGGCATGCAGTCGAAACTGGTGGGGCCGGGCTTCGCCGAGGTGGCGGCCAAATTCAAGGGAGATAGCCAGGCAGCCGGTCGGCTGGCCAAAAAGATCCGCGAAGGCGGCAAGGGGGCGTGGGGGCCGGTGCCGATGCCGGCGCATGGGAACCTTGGCGAGGCGGATGCGAAGCAGCTCGCGGAGTGGGTCTTGAGTGCAGGGTAGGAACGCGGCAGGAACGCGCAAGAAACGCGAGAACAGCGGCGCCCGGGAGCCCGGCTGGCGTGAGCCAGGCCGGGCTTTCTTACTTGCGCCCAGCGCTCAGGCGCAGCGAGTTGCCATCGCTGCGAAACACCATCGGCTGGACTTCTTCGCGCGCCTGCAGGGCTGCAAGCCGGCCCTGCAGCACGATCTCGCTGACCGTGCCGTGGTCGGCGGAGCGCTCGCAGACCGGGTCCGTTGCGGCGGGGTCGCCGGTCAGCAGGAAGGCTTGGCAGTGGCAGCCGCCGTAGTCCTGCTCCCGGTGGTCGCAGGACCGACACGGTTCCTGCATCCATGCCGTGCCGCGAAAGCGGCGGAATGCCTCGCTGTCGCGCCAGATCTCGCGCAACCCTTGCGTTGTCACATTCGGCAGCGCCAGCCCCGGCAGCATGCGCGCCGCGTGGCACGGCAGGGCAGCCCCGTCGGGCGCCACGCCAAGGAAGGTCGTGCCCCAGCCATTCATGCACTTCTTGGGCCGGGCCTCGAAGTAGTCGGGCACCACGAACAGGATCTGGCACCGCTTGCCGATGCGCGCCCGGTACTCCCTGACCACGGCCTCGGCCTCCAGCAACTGCTCGCGCGTGGGCAGCAGCGCAAGCCGGTTCTCCCACGCCCAGCCGTAGTACTGGGTATTGGCCAGCTCCAGGTACTCCGCCCCCATCTGCAGCGCCATCTCGATGATGGTGCCGACATGCGGCAGGTTATGCCGGTGCAGCACGCAGTTCATCACCATCGGGTAGCCGTGCGCCTTGATCATCCGGGCCACGCGCTGCTTCAGGTCGAAAGTGCGGGTGCTGGACAGGAAGTCATTGAGCTCGCGCGTGGAGTCCTGGAAGGACAGCTGGATATGGTCCAGCCCCGCGTCGCGCAATGCCGCGAGCCTGGCGTCGGTCAGCCCCACGCCGGAGGTGACGAGGTTGGTATAGAAGCCGAGGCCATGCGCATGCCGCACCAATTGTTCCAGGTCCTTGCGCAGCAGCGGCTCGCCGCCGGACAGGCCGAGCTGCACGGCGCCCAGCGCGCGTGCCTGGCTGAATACGTCGCACCACTGCGCGGTGTCGAGCTCGGCCGTGTGGCGGGCATAGTCCACCGGGTTCGAGCAAAAGGCGCAGTGCAGCGGACAGCGGTAGGTCAGCTCGGCCAGCAGCCACAGCGGCGGGCCGGGCTGGCCGGGCGGGGGGGCAGCGAGGGCGTCAGACCAGCCAGCCGCGTTCGGTCGCATGTTTGACAAAGGCATGTACCTCCGGAGCGATGCCCTGCACGCCGAATGCGGCCTGCAGGTCGTCGATCAGCATGTCGAGCGTATGGCCGCCGTCGCAGCGCTGCAGGATCGCGGCGGCGCTGTCGTTGAGCGTGACCATGCCTTCCGGGTAGAGCAGCACCCAGCTCCGCTGGGCCTCTTCCCATTGCAGGCGGAAGGTCCGGTGCAGCAGCGGGCGGGCAAGATCTGTCGGGTCGGCTGTCATGGCTGGTCGTGCTGGATGGCGTCGAGCATCGACCAGAGAACGTCGAGCTTGAACTGCAGGATGTCGAGCGCGCGCTGCTGCTGTTCCGGGGTGCGGAAGTAATCCAGCGTGACGCGCAGGCCATGGTCGACGTCGCGCTGCGCCAGCGGGATGCGCGAACGGAAGTAGTCCAGCCCGGCGGCCTCGATCCATGGGTAGTGGGTGGGCCAGCCGGCCAGGCGTTCCTTGTGGATCTCCGGCGCGAACATCTCGGTCAGCGACGAGCACACCGCTTCCTGCCACGGCGCGCGGCGCCCGAAGTTGACATAGGCGTCGACGGCGAAGCGCACGCCCGGCAGCACGTGCCGATGGTCGAGCAGCGTCTCGCGCTCCAGCCCCACGGCCTGGCCCAGCCGCAGCCAGGCTTCGATTCCGCCGGGCACGATGTCGGTGCCGTCATGGTCAAGGATGCGCACGACCCACTGCCGGCGCGTGTCGCGGTCGGGGCAGTTGGACAGGATCGCTGCATCCTTCAGCGGGATATTCGTCTGGTAGTAAAAGCGGTTCGCCACCCACGCGCGGATCTGCGCGGGCGAACACTGCCCCGCGGCCATGCGCCGGTTGAACGGATGGTGGATGTGGTAGCCGCTTTCCTTGGCGCGCAGGCGGGCCTCGAACTCTGCCGGGCTCCATGCAATGGGGTGTGTCATAGCGCGATTTCCATGCCGTCGCAGGCCAGCTCGATGCCATGCCGCGCCAGTTCGGCGCGTTCGGGCGAGTCTTCCAGCAGTACGGGGTTGGTATTGTTGATGTGGATAAGGATCTTGCGGGCGGCCGGCAGCCGGTCGAGGATCTCGATCATGCCGCCGCGGCCTGACAGCGGCAGGTGGCCCATGTCGGCAGCGGCCTTGGCGGAGAAGCCCAGAGCCTGCATCTCGTCCTCGCGCCAGAAGGTGCCGTCGACCAGCACCACGTCGGCGTTGCGCAGTTCCGCGAAGACGCGGTCGTCGACGCTGCCGAGGCCGGGCGCATAGAAAGCGCGGCGCCCGCTGCGGCAGTCCTCGATGCGCAGGCCGATGTTGTCGCCGACGCGTGGGGCGTTGCGGCTGGGGGAGTAGGGCGGGGCCTTGCTTTGCAGCGGCACGGCCGTGAGCCGGATGTGCTCCAGCGGCGGCACGGTGAACGGCGTGCCGTCACACGGCAGGGTGTGCGTCTGCAATCCGCAGTAGTGCGACAGCATGCGGGTCAGCGGAAAGGCCGTGCCCAGGTCGTCGAGCACCGCCGCGGTCGCGTAGAGCGGCAAGGGCTGGCGGTGCTCGCGCAGCATCAGCAGGCCGGTGACGTGGTCGATCTGCGCGTCCATCAGCAGCACCGCCGCGATGGCGCTGTCGCGCGGCGCGCGCGCCGGCTGCAGCGCGGGCGCCTGGCGCAGCTGCTGCAGGATGTCGGGCGAGGCGTTGACCAGGACAGCATCCGGCCCGTCGCCGGAGAGCGCGATCGACGACTGCGTGCGCGGCGTGGCCCGCACGGTGCCGCGGCGCACGCCGTCGCAGTTGTGGCAGTTGCAGTTCCACTGCGGGAAGCCGCCGCCGGCGGCCGACCCCAGTACCCGGATGGTTGTCATGGCGCGAGCGCTTTGTCGTGGGGCATGGCGTCACGGAGCAGGCGCATGGCCCGGCAATGCGGGCGTTGCGCCTGTCCCGGCGCGATCAGCGGTTGGCGATATACATCGTGATCTCAAAGCCCAGCCGCAGCTCGGTGTAGGCAGGCGTGGTCCAGGTCATGTCTCTCTCTCCTCGTATGGGATGGTTAGTGAATATCGTCGTGGCGCGGCAGGCGGGCCGCCGCATCCTTGTCAAGGCAACATCCATGCCCGACATGTCCATGGCCACCGCCTGCAACGGCGACGCTTCGGGCCGTCGGGCGAGCGCGTGCCCGGTGCCCGTGCGCGCCTGCTTACTGTGTCACGACTGTTTCAAAGTGGGACACTTGTCCAGAAACGGGACACCGCCGCGGCTGCGCTCCCGCCGGCAGCCCCTGGGCGGGTTTCAGCCGGGCTGGTACGGCAGCCCGCGTGCCTCTTCCATCTTGCGGTAGACCGTATTGCGCGAAATGCCCAGCGCCTTGGCCGCCGCCGAGATATTGCCGTGGTGCGCCCTGACGGTGGCGACGATGGCCTGGACCTCGACCTCGGCCAGCCGCGTCGGCTGCACGCCCGGTGGCACGCTAGCCAGGGCAGGGGCTGACGGCGCGGCCGCCCGCGCCTGCCGTTCGCGCAGGTCATCCAGGAAATCGTCGGGCAAGTGGTCCTCGGTGATCTCGGCTTCGCCTTCCGCCATCAGCCGTGCGGTGCGCAGCAGGTTGCCGAGCTGGCGGATATTGCCCGGCCAGTGGTATTCCCGGAACATCCCCATCACCGAGCCCTTGATGCGGGGCGGCGCGCCCGCGGCCTGCTCCTGGCGCAGCAGCTTGCCCGCCACCACGTCCAGGTCGCTGCGCTCGCGCAGCGCGGGCAGGCGCACCACCAGGCCGTTGAGGCGGTAGTACAGGTCCTCGCGGAACTGCCCGCCGGCGACCATCTCGCGCAGATTGCGGTTGGTGGCGCACACCAGCGAAACATCGATATGGATCACCTTGCTGCTGCCCAGCGGTTGCACCGCGCGCTCCTGCAGCGCGCGCAGCAGCCGCCCCTGCAGGTGCAGCGGCATGTCGCCGATCTCGTCCAGGAACAGCGTGCCGCCGTTGGCCAGCAGCATCTTGCCGATGCCGCCCTTCTTGCGGGCGCCGGTGAAGGCGCCTTCCTCATAGCCGAACAGCTCCGACTCGATCAGGTTCTCGGGGATCGACGCGCAGTTCACGGCGATGAACGGACCCGCGCGGCGCGGGCTGTCGGCGTGGATGGCGCGCGCCATCAGTTCCTTGCCGGTGCCGGTTTCGCCCAGCACCATCACCGGGATGTCCTTGCCGATCACCTTGCGCAGCTTGCCGATGACGGCCCGGATCTGGGTGTCGCCGGTGTCGAGATCATCCAGCCCCGCGGGCGCGGACGGGTCGGCGCGCGGGCGCTGTGGCGCCACGATGGCCTCGCGCGCGTCCTGGCGCGCTGCGTCGACGCCGGGCATCGCGCTCCGGCTGGTCTTCGATTCCACGCGCGCGCTGACCTTGACGCCGCTTGGCAACTGCAGCTGCACCAAGGCCGCCGGTGCCGCGCGCACCGCGTCGAACAGCTGCGACATCGACAAGCCGAACAGCGAAGAGAACGTATGCGCCTGCAGCGCGCCGTTGGACAGGCCCAGCTGGAACTGCCCGCTGCGGTTCGCCGACAGGAAACGCCCGCCCGGCGTGAACGATACGATACCCTCCACCAGCGTGCCCAGGAACTCCGCACGCGAATGGAAGCGGATGCAGACCATGTCGCGGAAGGCGTTGCCGAACAACTGATTTTCGATCATCTGCGCCGACATCCGCACCAGCGCCATGGTGTGCTTGTGAAAGCCGCGCTGGTCGCCGGTCACATCGAGCGCGCCGACGGTCTTGCCGTAGGGGTCGAGGATGGTCATGCAGGAACAGGTCAGGAACTGGTTGGCTTCCAGGAAGTGGTCGGCGCCGTGGACCAGCGTGGCGCGGTTCTCGGCCAGCGCGGTGCCGATCGCGTTGGTGCCGCGGGACGACTCCGACCAGTCCGCGCCGGCGCGCAGCGCCACCTTGTCGGCGCGGGCCAGGAAATCGTCGTCGCCCAGCGAGTGCAGGATCAGGCCGTCGGCGTCGGTCAGGATCACCATGCTCTGCGTGTTCACGATCTGGTCGTAGAGCGTTTCCATCACCGGCAGCGCATAGGTGAACAGTGACTGGCTGCGTTCGATGCGGGTCTTCAGCTCGCTCTGCAGTACGGGGCAGAAGTCCGGCGACTCATAGGGGCGCAGGCCGTAGGAAGCGGAGCGCTGGTGGGCCTGGGCAATCAGTTCGGCGCGCTCGGGTTGCGCAGGCTCGCCCGCCGGGGCAGCTTGGATGGTCATTTCAGTGTCTCCTGTGGAAGGTCGCCCGCGATCTTTGCGCGGGTCGCTGCCGGCGCCTCCAGCGGGCGCGTGTCCGACAGTGTTGCGTCATGAAGCAAGACGCTTGCCAGAGTGTGGCATTCCGGGACACCGGCGCGGCGCTGGCTGGTGCCGTTCTGGCCGGTGCAGCCCCGGCCAGCGCCGCCGCGAGGCGGTTGCGCGCCCCGTCGGGCCCGCGGCAGGACGCTGGTATGGCTCTTGCGGAAATGGCGTCAAACACAAAACCCGTTCACCGTAGGAGACATCCATGAACACGCAGCGCCATTTGCTTGCCTTGTTATCGCTTTGCGCGGTCCTTGCCGCCCCGGCCTCCGCGCTGGCCCACGGCGACGTCACGCCACAAGCCGTCGACACCAAGGGCCTGCCACAGCTTGGCGACGAATGGCGTCCGGACAATCCCTACCGCGCCGGCGGCGCGCAGCAGGAAGCGCAGCGCATCGGCAGCTCGGCCTACAACCAGAACTGCGCGCGCTGCCACGGCCTGGAAGCGGTGTCCGGCGGCATTGCCCCCGACCTGCGCAAGCTTGACGGCGACTGCGTGTCGCTGGCCGATGCCAGGAAGAAGCAGGCCTGCATGGCCGAGATCTCGCAGTTCTACACCACCACCGTGCGCAAGGGCCGCACCCGCGACGGACGCGTCTACATGCCGCCGTTCGACGGCGTGCTGAGCCAGGAAGCGGTGTGGGCGATCAAGACCTACCTGGAATCCCGGCGCGAGTGAGCGCCGGGCATGGTCGCGCAGGCCATGGCGTTCCACATGCTGTTCCACTCGCTGTCCCAATAGCCGTCGTCGTTCACACCAGGAGAGACCTCATGCCTGCCAGCCCAGTCCGTGGCCAGAGGCTTTGCCAGACCCCCGCCATACCGGCTGCACCGGCATCTACCCGGCGCCGGCTGTGCGTCGCCTTGCTGGCGGCCGGCGGGCTGCTCTGCACGCAGCCCGCGTTGGCCGACCTGACCAGGATTCGCCAGAGCGGCTCGCTCAAGGTCGCGGTCTACAAGGGCCTGCCGCCATTTTCGGCGGTGACGGGCAGCCAGTACGACGGCATTGATGTGGCGCTGGCCAAGGCCCTGGCCGGTGAGCTGGGTGTGTCGGTGTCGCTGCTGCCTTTCGATGCCGACGAGAACATGTCCGACGACCTGCGCTCGATGGTCTGGCGCGGCCACTACCTCGGCTACGGCCCGGCGGACGTGATGCTGCACGTGCCGGTCGACCGCGCCTTCATGCGCGCCAACGACAAGGCGCTGATCTTCGCGCCTTACTACCGCGAGACCTTCGTGCTGGTGCGCGACCGCGAGCGCGTGCCGGATGTGCGCGGCCTGGACGACCTGGCGGGCCATCCTGCCGGCGCGGCCGCCGGCTCCGCCGGCGCCAACGCGCTGCTGTCCGGCGCGGGCGGTGCGTTGCGCGACAAGGTGAAGATCTACCCCGAGGCCGGCCAGGCGCTGCGCGCGCTCTTCGCCGGCGAGATCGCCGCGGCGATGGTGACCCGCGCGCAATATGAGAGCGCGCTGAAGGCCGCCGGCCAGTCCGCGGCGCGCTTTGCCACGGCGGACATCAGCTCGCCGCTGCTGCCGCCGCGCGGCTGGGCCGTCGGCATGGCGATCAAGGCCGGCGACAAGGAACTGGCGCAATCGCTGGAGAATGCGCTGGATGCGCTGCGGCGCAAGGGCGAACTGGCGCGCATCTTTGCCGGCTATGGGGTGACGATGCAGGAGCCGTGAGGCGCGGGCGAGCGCCGTTATGGGCCGGCGAGTGCCGCAGCCGCGTACAGCAGCAGCGCCACCAGTATCACCAGGGTGAAGCCGGCATGGATCGCGACCAGCGTGGCAAGAACCGCCGCCACTACCGAGGCGCAGGCGTTGATGCCCCAGGCCCAGGGCACCAGCGCTTCGTCGCGAGCCGCGACCCGGTCCAGGCCAAGTGGGAAGGGCATGCCCATCAGGAACGCCAGCGGCGCGATCAACAGCACCGCGACGGCAATCCGGGCCGGATCGGGCAACGCGATCAGCAGCCTGAAGACGGCCGGCAGCGCCGCGAGATAGATCAGCGATACCGCCCAGATGCCGGCGACCGCCAGCGTCGCCTGGCGCCCGGCGCGCGAGCGCAGGCGTTGCGAGTACCGGCTGCCGAGGCCGGCAAAGCAAAGGAAGGCACACAGCACCACCGCGACCGCGTACAGCGGATGGCTCAGGAACAGGATGAATTTCTGGATGAAGGCGATCTCGACGAACATGAAGCCCACGCCGACCGCCAGGAAATAGAAACCGACACGCCATGCGCGCGGGCCGCCGTCGGTTGCCGCGCCCGCAGCCGCAAGCATGCGGGTGCGCCGGCGCAGGACGCGGAGCGGGACCACGATCAGCAGCAACGCCGCGGCGGTAGCCTGCAGCAGCGTGGCGACCAGCACCGGATAGCCCCATTCCAGCAGCGGCAGGCCGCCCTGGGATTTCAGCGCCAGAAGTTCAGGCAGCGTGCGCCATTTGAAAAAATGGAAGAAATAGGGCTTGTCGTCGGTGGCGGGCCGCACATCGAACTTGTATTCCGACAGGAAGCGCGCACGTTCGGGGCCGAGCAAGGCCTGCGCAGTCTCGAAGAAGTAAGGCTTGTCGAGTACGTTGTAGCGATTGGCCTGGCCTGCCTGGATGCCGGGATAGTACTCAACGTCGAACGAACGGGCGCGGCAGAAGGCCTGCAGCGCGGCAAGCTCCGCCGCATCGAACTCGCCGTTCTTCACCAGCAGTGTCGCCGTCTTCCATCCGCGGATCAGCACCAGCCGCAGCGCGGGCGCCGGCACGTCCATCTTTTCCATGGCGGCCACGGCGGTAGCGAACAGCTTGGGGATATCGCGCGGCGGCAGCGTGACCCAGCGCGTGATCGCCAGCATGCCGCCCGGGCGCAAATGGCGCAGGTAGCCCTGGAAGGCTTCCACGGTATAGAGATAGCTCTCGGACAGCGCATACAGGCCCGCTGACGATGTGCTGAATGAATCGAGCAGGGCTACCTGGATCAGGTCGTAGCGGTCCCGGCTGGCCGCCAGGAAGCCGCGCGCCTCGCCGGTAAAGACGCGCACGCCCGGTGCGCTGTACGGCTTGCCGGAGAACGCGGCAAAGCGGCCCTGCACCAGTTCGATCACCTGCGGATTCAGCTCTACCGCATCGACGGCGCTGGCGTGATGCCAGATCGCCTGCAGTACGTCCGCGCCGGCGCCACTGCCCAGCACCAGCACCCTGGGGTCCCGCAGCAGGTGGAATGGCAGGGCAGAAGTGAGGTCGCCAAGGTACGCCAGCGGCTCGCGCCGGCCGTCATAGCGGTTGAGCGCGCTGAGCCCGTCGCCATCTGTCAACACGGCCAGTTGCTGCGGCGGCTCGGTGGTGGCATTCAGGCTCAGTCCGGGGGCGTGACGCAGCGGGATTGACGGGCTTTCCACCACCGTGACCAGCCCGAGCGGACTGGAGCGCTGCGCCACCACCCGTGCATCGCCGATGCGCAGTACCTGGCTCAGCTCCTTGTACTCGGACGGCCGCAGCGCGATCCATGCTCCGGGTACGGCAGCCGGCACCGTCGCCGCCACCAGCAGCAGCGCCGGCAGCCATGGGCGATGCCAGCGGCATTCCACGCACGCCAGCGCGGCCGCCGCGATGCCCGTCGCGCTGACCAGCCGCAACGCCCCGACCGGGCTCAACGCAAACAGCGCCACGATGATCCCGAGGCAACCCAGCCCGGCACCCAGGATGTCGAAGCTATAGACGCGGTGCACCTGCGCATTGAAGCCCGAAAACACCAGGCAAACACTGGTCGCCGCGCAGAAGAACGGCACGAACAGCAGCAGGTAGAGCATCAGCAGGCGCAGCGGCTGCGATGGTTCCCACAGGATTTCCAGCGGATTGAACGCGACCTGCTGGGCAATCGCGAAACAGGCCATCGCAGCGGCGCCGAAGAGCAGGGCGCCCGCAACGAATGCCGGCATGAAATGGCGCAGCAGCGCCTGCCGCGCGAGCGCGACCAGCGCGCCGGCCGCGCCATAGCCCAGCAGGGCGACGCTGATCATCATGTAGGCGAAGTGGTGCCACAGGATGATGGACAGAAGCCGCATCAGCAGGATTTCATAGCCCAGCGCGGCGGCGGACAACAGCGCCAGGGCAAGCAGCGGCGGTCGTGGCATGGTGCCGGCGCCGCGCTATGGCTTGCTTACCAGCGGCACGAACCTGACCGGCAGGATCTGCCGGGTAGACACGGCGCCGTCGGCGGCCTTCTCGACCAGCAGCAGGTATTGCGTCATGAACTGCGCGCCCACCGGGATCACCATGCGGCCGCCCGGCTTGAGCTGGCGGATCAATGGGGGCGGCACATGGCTGGCCGCAGCGGTGACGACGATGGCGTCATACGGCGCGTGTTCTTCCCAGCCGTAGTAGCCATCGCCGACCTTGCATGCCACCTGCTGATACGCCAGCCGCTTCAACCGGTCGCAGGCCTGCCGTCCCAGCGGCTCGATGATCTCGATGGTGTAGACCGCCTTGACCAGTCCGGCCAGCACAGCTGCCTGGTACCCCGAGCCGGTGCCGATCTCCAGCACGGTATCGCCAGGCTTTGCCATCAGCAGGTCAGTCATCAGGCCGACGATATAGGGCTGCGAGATGGTCTGGCCATGGCCGATGGGCAGCGGGCGGTTGTGATAGGCATACGGCTTCTGCGCATCGGGGACGAACTCGTGCCGAGGCACCTGGCTCATCACCGCCATGACGCGAGGGTCGAGCGTGTGCTTGCCACTGGTTGTGCCGGTTTCGGCCGCGATGGTTGCAATCTCCTTCACCATGTCGGCGCGCTCGGCGGTGCTCGTGTCCCGGGCGTCGGCGCCGTGCCATGGCGGCGCCACGGCCAGGATGGCGGCGAGCAGAAGGAGGGCGGGTGACGGTTTCACGGCAAGCACCGGTAGGTTGCCTTATGGACATCGTAGTCACGAAAAGGCGGGCTTCGAAGGGCTCCGGCCCGGCGGGTAATGCACATGGACCCCGCAAGTGGCAAAAGAGGCGCTTCCGGGAATTTTTGAAAAAGACTTGCTACTTTGTTTTGGAGGCCCTAATATTCGGCCCCTCCTGCAGCGCAAGCAGCACTGCAAGCCGGGCAGGAGGAAATGGGTTGTTGAGATTTACTTCGGCTGGCAGCGCCGGTCGATAAAAAGAAATTTCTCGAAAGTAGTTGCTAAATCGTAGAAAATTCTTTAAGATCTCGTTTCTTCGCTGCTGACAAAACAGCGACGCGACAAGCAAAGCGAATCGCGAAAGTTCTTTAACAAACAAACAACCGATAAGTGTGGGCGCTGGGTAGCGGACGCCGCTGTCTTCGGACAGTGTTGCTTCACAAGTTATACAGTGCTCGCACAGCAAAACGTGACTGGGTCTTCGGATCTGGTCAGTCAGTTTTCTGAGAGTGAGCGACCGCTCGAAAGAGCGAGACCTGTAGGGAAACCGAAGGGTCACACAGAGATTGAACTGAAGAGTTTGATCCTGGCTCAGATTGAACGCTGGCGGCATGCCTTACACATGCAAGT
>NZ_AUFE01000057.1 GCF_000426345.1 Cupriavidus phytohabitans
GCGGGACGTTCGGGATGGCGAGCAAGATCGTGAAAGACCTTGGTGTGCAAATATTCGGTAAGCGAAGCGAACAAATCGGACAGGGGCATGAGAGCCAAGCGAAGATAGAAGAACGATCCTCTATGGGCCGCCGCCCGGCTGGCGCTAAACAGCCAGCGCAAGCAGGGCGGCGGCCCCTCGAACCTCGTCATCTGTCAAGGGTTCGCGGGGGGAATTGCGATTTTATTGGCGGCTTAACTTGGATGGATTGAGGTGCTGCCATGACCGGCGCGCTGCTGCTTGCAGCCCTGCACGACGGACCATGGGCTGCCAGCCTGGCTGCGCTGCTGCAGCGGCTGGGGTTTGCACCGCACGTGGCCGCGCCGGGTTCGGCGTTCGCGCCGGCATCGGCCGGCAAGGTCGGACTGGTCATTGCCGGGCCGGGCACGCCCGTGCCGCCAACGCTGCTGGAAAGCTGGCATGCCGCCGGTGCGCTGTGTGCGGTGGCGGTTGCGCCGGGCAAACACTCGGACCATGGTGCCTTCGTGGCCCCATTGCCGGCGCCGACAACCGAGGCGGCGATGCTTGCCATGCTGGCCGAGCGCCATTACGTTGCGCTGCCAACACACGAGGCGGCTGCAATCCCCGCTGCCATTGCCGCCCAGACCCTTGGCGACGCGCGCTTCGCCGCCGAATTGCTGCAGGCGCTGGTAATGTCGGCGCAAGCCGACCTGGCGCAGTTGCGCGCCGCCGGCACCGACCTGGAAACGTGCGGCAGCATCGCGCACCGGATGAAATCGTCTGCGCACTACGTCGGCTGCAACGCCTTGCGCGCGCTCGCACAACGCATGGAGGACGCCGCCCGCAGCGGCGATGCCTGTACGGTGGCGGCACTGCGTGCGGTCTTCGAGCCGACCTGCGCGCGGCTGATTGAATTATTGACGGCAATGGCGGCGAAGACATAACGCCTGGCCAATTGGCGCGATTATCAGGCACGGTGATTTACCGGATTGGCGCAAGCGTGCCGCTTGATTATGCTGGATTAACGGTGGCTGGTTATCCTGAATGTCCGGGAATGAATGCTGCCGATTAATTCGGCACGGGCATGGGTGGATTTGGGCACGGCCATTCCGGCCAGATTTTTCCAGGCTTGGCGTCGGTACTTTCCGGGAACGGGTCATGAACCATGCATTGGCGGCATTGCCGGAATCGGCCTTCTATTTCCACCTTGCTGCGATCGCGCTGCTGCTGCTGTCGTTCTTTTCCGGCCGCGCCATCTTGCAGGTGCTGGCCACGCGCGAAGGGCGCCGCGAACGAGCGCAGCGCCTGGTGCGCGTTGCCATTGGCCGGCTGGCCGCACTCGGCGCCATCTGGACGGCGATCGTCTACGGGCATGGCGCATGGGAGCGCGCCGGTGCCCATAACTGCCGGCACCTGCCGGCGGTCGATGCGGCGGCGCGCTTTGCAGCGGAGTACTGCTACCTGCGTCATGACCGGCTGCTGCTGCGCGTGTATGGCGAAGGGCGTGAGGCGGGACGCCAGCATTTGCTCGCTCATCGCACCATCACCAGCGTCGGTCCGGTCCACATGAGCTGGGACGGTCAGGCGCTGGTTTACGCGTCCCCGGCCGGGAACGCGCAAGGGCGGCTGGCGCTGCCGCCCACATGGCGCGACCGGTTGCTGGCGCGGCTGCCCTGAAGCCCCGGCTGTTTATCGCTGGACCAGGTTCATCCGCGCCAGCAGCGCGTCGAGTCCGGCCGGTGCGGGGATCTGAGCCAGAAGCCAGCGCACGGCATCGGCCAGCACATGGCCGTCATAGTCGGGCGCAAAGCTCTGCAGCGTGGCACCGTGCAGGAAGCATCGCAGCGCCAGCCATTCCGGCTGCGGCGGTGCATCGGCAGGCTGGCCGAACAGCAGCGCCGGCACGGTCCCCAGCGGGGCGCGGACCGCGCGCGCCAGGCGATCGTCGCCGCGCGCCGCCATCCAGACTTCCAGGATCGCCAGCGAGCTGTGGCGCTGCGGGCGGTTCGCCAGGATATGCAGCATCAGGTGCAGCCGCAGCGTGGGGGTGAGCGGGCCGAGTGCCGCCAGCCTGGCGGACTCGCGCTCCAGCAGCCAAGCCAGCATGGCGGGCAGCAGGTCGTAGCGGCCATCGGGGAAATGGTGGCGCAACGAGCCTCGGCTGGTTCCGGCGATTTCGCTGACGCGTGCTTCCGAGAAAGCCGCATAGCCTTGCTCGATCAGCAAGGCTGCTGCGGCTTCGATCAGGGCCTGGCGGGTGCTCGCACTGCGCTCGGTCTGGGACGGCATGCCGGCCATTGTAGCAACGTGCCGGAGCCTGCCCGCAGGTCGGGCTGTCAGTGTGGGGCGGCGGCAGGGAAATCGGTGCTGCAGCTGGGCGTCGCATCGTCGTGCGAGTGCACGTGCAGCGCGCCCGGGACGTGGCGGCTCTCCAGCCCCTTGCCCTGCAGCCACTGGGCGGTGGTGGCGGCGGCGCGGTCGATCAGTTCGCCGCAGCGCGTGTAGTCGTAGGGCGAAATATCGAGCGGGCACAGTGGCGGCACCACGCTGATATGTGCCCGGTCGGCAAAGTGCTGCAGGTCGTGCACCAACTGGCGTGCCACCAGCAGCGACAGCGCATTGAAGGCGTGCTCCAGCGCACCGCGCGGCGCCCGGCGCTCGGCGCAAGTGAAGCCCGCAGGCAGCACGATCACGCGGGTGGCGCCGAGGGCGACCGCGGTGGAAACCGGGGTATTGTTGGCTACGCCGCCGTCGATCAGCGTGCGGCCCTGGAACTGCACCGGCGGGAACACGCCGGGAATGGCGGCGCTGGCCAGCACCGCATCGACGATATTGCCGTGCGAGAGCAGCACCTCGTCGCCGCTGTTCATGTCGGTCGCGACCACGTGGAGGGGCAGGTCAGCCCCCTCGAGCCGGCGCGGCCCGAAATGCCGCGCCAGCAGCGCGCGCAGGCCCGACGACTCGACCAGGTGTCCGCGGCTGCGCCCGACCATGCCGAGTACGCTGCGCCAGCCCCACGGCATGATGTCGGCGCGGCGGATGCCGCGCCACAGCTGGTCCAGGCGGCCAGCGCCGGCAATGCCGGGATTGCAGGCGAAATAGGCCCCGTTGATCGCGCCCGCCGAGGCGCCAATGACGATGTCGGGCGTCACGCCCCATGCCACCAGCTCGCGCAGCATGCCGACCTGGATGGCGCCGAGGCTGCCGCCACCGGCAAATACGAAGGCTGTCTTGTCCATGGCTGTCGTGATGGCCCGGCGCGTCCGCGCCGTCTCTCCTTGCATGTCGGCTCGCTTGTCCCGGCCCTAGCAAAGCATAGGCGACGCCGGGCCTGCCAGGCAGGATGGTGCTCCCGGAGCGCGGGTCGGGGCACATCGTGCGCTTTGTGTCGCGCTCAAATAATGCAATTAACCGCCAGTAATTTTTACCAGCTTCAAACCAGGCTGGCAACGGGAGAAACCCCTTGGGCTGTACCTGCGGCCGCGGCAGAGCTTGCCGGGCGGCCAGAGCAAGACCCCGATGCATTACTCCAGGAATTCGTCGGGAGCAATCCCAAGCTGGCTCGCCATATGCTCGACCAGCGCCTGCAGACCGGCGACCTTTTCCGACAGCGCCTGGTGTTCCGCGCGCAGTTGTGCAAGTTCGGCGACAGTGCCCGCAGCCGCTTCGGCACTGCTCTGGCCGCCGCTGTATGGCGTCTCCTGCGCGGCTTCCAGTCCCTCGTCGCCACTCAGCAGGTGCATCCAGCGGTGTTCGCGAGCGCCGGGCGCGCGCGCCAGCCGCACCACGAAGGGTGGTTCGCGCTCCGCCAGTTCTTCCAGGAACCCCTCCACCGACGAAATATCGGCAAACGCGTGCAGGCGCGCCGTGTTCAGGCGCAGTTCCGCCGCAGTCTGCGGCCCGCGCAGCAGCAGCATCGCCAGCAGCGCGACCGACTGGCTTGGCACACCGAGCCCGCGCTGCATGTTGTGCTCGAAGCGCGGCACGCGGCTGCTGCTGCCCTCGAAGACCAGGCTCAGGTGCTTGAGCCCGTCGATGGCCTCGAGGATCTCGGGTTCGGTCACATTCATGACCGGAGCACGGGCGGTCTTCTGGTTGCAGCCGGAGGCCAGGGCGTTGAGCGACAGCGGATAGGTGTCAGGGACAGTGTGCTGTTTTTCGACCAGCACGCCGAGCACGCGGCCTTCCACGGCGGACAGGGGCCGCGGCGCGGGGCGGGCGGGGCGTTCGCCAGGCTGGCTGGCGTCGGAAACGGAATCGGGTTGCATCAAGACTCTGGGTTGGACTCGGGAGGCGCCTGCCGCCTGGCAGCGCGCTGCCATTCAAGCGCAAGGCAGCGCCAGGCGCAACTATGCCATGCCGGTGCCCCCCGCGCCGCTGTTTGCGACCGGTTCGTCCCTCGCATTCTGCGCCGCTCCGTCTACTATCGATAGGCCGCGCCGCCGCCGGCCGCGCGCGCACCGACCAGAGGGGGGCAACATGGCGATTTCGCAGGCGGAAGCGATGGCAACGGGTGCCACCAAAGGCGACGTCGGCAGCGCGGGCGCAACGCCTGACGGCGGCGGCCTGGAAGCGCCGTACTCCACGCTGGAGTCGCGCTGGCATCAGATGTTCCCGCAGCTTGGCGCCGAAGACATGGCACGGGTGCAGCGCTTCGGCACGCCGCAGCGCTGGCGCGCCGGCGAGAAACTGTTCTCGATCGGCCAGGCCGGGCGGGGCATGTACCTCGTCACCAGCGGCTGCGTGCGCATCGTGCGCCGCGACGGGCTGGGCCGCGAGCACACGATCACCGAACAGGGACCGGGCCACTTCCTGGCCGAGGTGGGCACGCTCAGCGGCCGGCCGGCACTGGTCGACGGCGTCGCCGTGAGCGACACCGACGGCTACGCGATCACACCCGAGCGCCTGCGCGCGCTGCTGGTGGCCGAGGCCGAGCTGGGCGAGCGCATCATGCGCGCGCTGATCCTGCGCCGCGTCGGCCTGATCGAGTTTGGCAGCGGCCCGGTGCTGGTCGGCCACGGCACCGAGCCGCTGCTGCTGGCGCTGCAGGCATTCCTGCGGCGCAACGGCTACCCGCATACCGTGATCGACATGGACGTGGATGGCGACTGCTCGCTGCTGCTCGAGTATGCCCACGCGCCCGCGAGCGACTTCCCGCTGGTGATTTGCCCCGACGGCCGCGTGCTGCGCGCGCCGGACGAGGGCCAGCTGGCGTCGTGCCTGGGGTTGTTGCCGGAGTTCGACCCTGATCATGTCTATGACGTGATCGTGGTGGGCGCGGGACCCGCAGGCCTGGCGACGGCAGTGTATGCGGCGTCTGAAGGGCTGTCGGTCGCGGTGATCGACTGCCGCTCGCCCGGCGGCCAGGCTGGCGCCAGCGCGCGGATCGAGAACTATTTGGGCTTTCCGACCGGCATTTCCGGGCAGGCGCTGGCCGGCCGCGCCTTCGTGCAGGCGCTGAAGTTCGGCGCGCACATCGCCATTCCGCTCGAAGTGAAGGCCCTGCATTGCGGCACCGACCCGATCCGGCTGGAGCTTGTAGACGGACGCATGATCCCGACCCATACCGTGGTGATCGCCACCGGCGCGCAATACCGGCGGCCCGGCATCGAGTCGCTGGAGCGCTTCGAAGGGCGCGGCGTGTACTACTGGGCCTCGCCGGTGGAGGCCAAGCTGTGCCGCAACGAGCCCGCGATGCTGGTCGGCGGTGGCAACTCGGCCGGGCAGGCGGCGGTCTACCTGGCGTCGAATGCCGCGCACGTGCATATGCTGGTGCGCGGACCCGGGCTGGCCGCGACCATGTCGCGCTATCTGATCGACCGCATCGGTTCGCTGCCTAATGTCACGCTGCATACCCATGCGCAGATCACCGCGCTGTCGGGCAACGGCTGGCTGTCGCGGGTGCGCTATGACGCGCCGGGCGAAAGCCCTGCGCCGGTGGAAATGGACGTGCGCCACCTGTTCCTGTTCATCGGCGCGGACCCCAACGCGCACTGGCTGCGCACCTGCCATGTCGAGGTCGACGACAAGGGCTTTGTGCGCACCGGAGGCGGCGAACTTGGCTGCGCGGCGGCGGTGCCCTATCCGCTGCAGACCAGCGTGCCGGGTGTCTTCGCCATCGGCGATGTGCGTTCGGGCTCGACCAAGCGCGTCGCGGCCGCGGTAGGCGAGGGCGCCGCGGTAGTGGCGCAGATCCACGACTACCTGGCGAAGGTCCGGCTGGAGGCGGCCCGATAGCGCCGGCCTCAGCCTTTCGCTTCGCGCTCGAGCAAATCGCGCTTGCGCGCCACGCCCCAGCGGTAGCCCGACAACCCGCCGTCGCTGCGCACCACGCGATGGCACGGAATCGCCACCGCCAGGTGGTTGGCCGCGCAGGCCTGCGCCACCGCGCGTACCGCCCGCGGCGCGCCGATGCGGGCCGCGATCTCCGCATAGCTGGCGGTGCTGCCCGGCGGGATCTCTTGCAGCGCCTGCCACACGCGCTGCTGGAAGGCGGTGCCGCGCACGTCCAGCGGCAGCGCCAGACCGGTCGATGGCGCCTCGACAAAGCCCACTACCTGCGCCACCAGTTGCTCGAACCGGGCGTCGCCGCCGATCAGGTTGGCGCGCGGGAACTGGTCCTGCAGATCCTGCAGCAGCGCGTGCGGATCGTCGCCCAGCAGGATGGCACAGACGCCGCGGTCGCTCTGCGCGACCAGGATCGCCCCCAGCGCGGACTGGCCGATGGCGAAGCGGATATCAGTGCCGGCGCCGCCGGCGCGGTAGCGCGACGGTGTCATGCCGAGCACCGCGTCCGCGGTCTCGTAGAAGCGGCTGTTGGAGCCGAAGCCGGCATCGTAGATGGCCTCCGTTACCGAGTCGCTGCTGCCCAGTTGCGTGCGCAGCTTGCTGGCGCGGTGCGCGGCCGCGTAGGCGCGCGGTGTCAGGCCGGTCGCGGCCTTGAACAGCCGGTGGAAGTGGTAGGGGCTGACGCCGGCGGCGCGCGCCAGCTCGGGCAGCGCGGGCAAGGTGTCGGCGGCCTCGATGCGGCGGCATGCGTCGGCCACCATGGCGGCGTGCTGCGCGGCCAGCGCGGGCGGCGCGGCGCGGCGGCTTGGCCGGTAGCCTGCGGCTTCGGCAGCCGAGGCGTTGTCGAAGAACTCGACATTGGCCGGATGCGGCAGCCGCGACAGGCTGCTGGGCAGGCAATAGACGCCGGTGGTCCTGACCGCGTAGACGAAGCTGCCGTCGGCGGCGGGATCGCGCGCCAGCACGCGCGCCCAGCGCGGGTCGTTCTCGATGATGGCGGCGTTGTCGGCATTTCCGGCGCGGCCAGCATGGCGGCGCGGCCTTGGCATGGATGCAGGCATGTCGTTCCTCAGCTGGCGTCGTGAAAGATGATGCCGAGCGTGTAGCGCTGGCCCGAATGCAGCCGGCTGATGCCATGGCGCAGGTTGACCCGGTAGCTGCCCCGGCTGCCCTGCACGGGCCGCTGGCTGACGGCGAACACCACTGCATCGCCCTGGCGCAGCGACACCACTTCGGCACGCGACTGCATGCGCGGGCGCTGCTCGGTCATTACGAACTCGCCGCCGGTGAAATCGCGTCCGGGCTCGGACAGCAGCACCGCCACCTGCAGCGGAAACACATGTTCGCCGTACAGGTCCTGGTGCAGGCAGTTGTAGTCGCCGGGGCCGTAGCGCAGCAGCAGCGGCGTGGGACGCGACTGGCCGGCCTGGTGGCAACGCGCCAGGTAGTCCGCATGAGCGGCCGGAAAGCGCGTGTCGATGCCCATCGCGGCGTTCCAGCGGTTGGCAACGGGTACGAGGCGCGGGTACAGGGCCGTGCGCAAGGCGCCGACGAGGTCGGGCAAGGGATAGGCGAAATACTTGTACTCGCCCTGGCCGAAGCCGTGCCGCGCCATCACGATGCGCGAACGGTACAGCCCGTCCTGCTCGTAGCGCGCGGCGAGCGCCCGGCATTCCGCTTCGGCCAGCAGGCCGCGGATGGCGGCGCAGCCATAGGCATCCAGCTCGCTCTCCAGCGTGGCCCAGTCAATGCCATCGACGCGCGCGCCAATGGCCGCTTGCGGTGGCGGCTGGCGCCCGATTTTCTGAGGTGCCGGCACGGGGCGGCGCGGTCCG
This sequence comes from Cupriavidus phytohabitans, assembly GCF_000426345.1. Classification (GTDB taxonomy): domain Bacteria; phylum Pseudomonadota; class Gammaproteobacteria; order Burkholderiales; family Burkholderiaceae; genus Cupriavidus. The sequence continues at coordinate 8,124 of NZ_AUFE01000057.1, forward strand.
CCTACCGTCATCGCGCGTGCCTGGGGGCGCTGTGCCTGCTTGATCGTCACTGCCGTTCTCCGGTGTTTGCTTGCATGGTGCCCACTTTAGGCCTGGCAAGCGGCCGCGGCACTCCGGGTCTTGCTTTTGAATTCTGCACGAGAAATTGCCTTGACAAGACAGATCTGTCTACAAATAATGAGACAGGTCTGTATCATTCTAGAGGCGTTGTCGACGCTCGTGGACGACAGGCCGCCAAACCAACCACCTTCGTCTTGCAGGAGAAACCCGATGTCCGCACAACCCGAAATCCGCCCGCCACTGCCGCCGTTCACCCACGATTCCGCCGTCGCCAAGGTCCGCGCCGCCGAAGACGGCTGGAACAGCCGCAACCCGGAGCGCGTGGCGCTGGCCTATACCGTTGACAGTGCCTGGCGCAACCGTGCCGAGTTTGTGAACGGCCGCGCCGATATCGTCGCCTTCTTGCAGCGCAAGTGGCAGAAGGAACTGGATTACCGCCTGATCAAGGAGCTGTGGGCACACGATGGCAACCGCATCGCGGTGCGCTTTGCCTATGAATGGCACGACGATTCCGGCAACTGGTACCGGTCGTATGGCAACGAGAACTGGGAATTCGATGAGTCGGGACTGATGCGGCGCCGCTTCGCCTGCATCAACGATGCGCCGATCCGGGAGGCGGACCGCAAGTTCCACTGGCCGCTGGGGCGGCGCCCGGACGCGCATCCGGGGTTGAGCGAGCTGGGGTTGTAACGGAGCGCCTCCTTCCCTCGTTCCGGGGTCTCCGAGGGAAGGGAGAAAAGCAGCCGCTTTGCGCTCGCTTACTGCATCTTGTCCAGGTTGCCGATCCGCACCAGCATTTCCGTGAACATCTGCATGTCGAGGTTCAGGTCGGCCACTTCCTTGTGCTCGCGCGCGTTGTGCGCGGTGTACTTCTTGCCCGGCATCGCCGGCCCGAAGTTGATCGCATTGGGCATCAGCTTGGCGGTGGTGCTGCCCGCGGTCGCGACCGGCTTGGCTTCCAGTCCGGTTGTGTCGCCGAAAATATTGAGCAGCGTGGACAGCCACGCGCCCTTGGGGTCGCGCGCCATCCAGTTGCCCTGGTCGTACTTGATCTCCACCGGCCCGTGCGTCGCGGCCCAGCCGAAGATGCGCTTGGTGATGCGGGCGCCCAGCTCGTCGGGCGTGCGCCCGCGCGGCATGCGCACGTTGGTGACCACGTCGACGTATTCGCCGCGCTCGCGCACCAGCGTGGGCGACATCGTCAGCGGCCCCATGAAGGCGTCGCGATAGGCGACCTCCATCTTGTTGCCGAGGTAGTCCAGCCCGTACAGGTCGTTCAGGTAGCGCACCGCCCTCAGGTAGTGGTTGTCGGCAAAGCGCACGCCGCTGGCCTGCAGGAACAGCGCCAGCCGCGGCAGCGGGTTGACGCCTTCTTCCGGACGCGAGCCGTGCGCAGACGCGCCGGTGACCTTGACCTCGACTTCATTGCCCTCGCGCTTCACATCGATCGAGAACTTGCCGCGCGGCGCGTTGCGACGCACGAAGTCCGCCTTCGCCTGTTCGAGTGCCGCGGCCACGGCGGCGGCATCGCCGCCGGCAATGCGCGCGGTGGCGGTCTCGGGAATGGCATTGGCCGAGGCGGCACCGCGCATGGCCACGATGGCCGGGCCCTTGCTGTCAGCCTTGCCGCGTTCGGCCTTGCCGTCGGCCGACTTGATGCCGAACGAGACCGTCAGGGTGCCGGCGCCTTTCTCCGCGACCACGGCAGGGTACTTGCTGTCGAGCACGATGTTGTATTCCGGCAGCGTGGTGTGCTGGCGGTAGTACTTCATGCCGTCGCCGCCGGTCTCCTCGGTGGTCTCGATCATCAGGCGGATGGTGCGCTCCAGCGGCACGCCGCTTTCCTTGACGGTCTTCATCGCATACAGCACGGCGGCGATCGAGCCCTTGTCGTCGATGGTGCCGCGCCCGTAGAGCGTGTCGCCAATCCGCGTGAGCCGGAACGGATCGAGGCGGGTGCCGTCGTCCAGCACCCATTCCTCGGCTACAGCCGGCACCACGTCGGCGTGCGTCAGGATGCCGAAGGTGTCCTTGCCGCCGCCAGGCAGCGTGACTTCGAACACGCGGTTGTCCACGTTGCGGTAGGCCAGCCCGAAGTCGCGCGCCATGCCTTCCACCAGCTTGCCGAACTCCACAATGGCGGGGTTGTCGTGCTGGGCGATCTTTTCATCGCGCACGGTGCGCAGCGCCACCATCTTGCCGATGGTGTCGATCACCGCAGCCTCGTTGCGGACGCGGTTGTAGACGCCCAGCAGGCGTCCGATATTGACCAGGTTGTCGCCAGCCAGCGGCGCCTTGGCCTGCCACGCGGCCACGGCCGGGGCGACCGCCGGCTCGGCCCTGGCGGCGGCTGCCATGAAGGCCTGAAGGTCGGCCGGCGCGGCGGCGCGGGTGCTGCTTACCAGCGCGTCGAGCGCCGGCTTCTTCAGGGTTTGCGCCTGTCCCGGGTGCGCGATCAGCAGCGATAGCGCAAGCAGGGCAGCCCACCGGCGTGGCGTCAGCCGGTGGTGCGGGCGGCAAGATCGGGTCATTGCGAAGCAGGAAGTAAGGTTGGATGCCGCATGATAGGGCACTTGCCAGGGTTTGCCGAACAAATATGGCGCGGAATGCCCCGCGCGGGGTGTGTCCCAGGCCCCAATAGAAGATCCCTATGTCAGCGTCATAGCTAAATACAATCGGCTTATTTGAAACGATGAATTGTACAAATCACATCGCGGTCGACAAAATGGGGCCTTCGCTGCAACACGCAGCCGAAACAACCGAATGAATCCAGATCAAGGAGTGATTCCGATGCTGCAATCCCGTGAAGGCCAACGCATTCCCAACGTTTCGTTCCGCGTCCGTGAAGACAACGAGTGGAAGACCATCACCACCGGCGAGCTGTTCAGCGGCAAGACCGTGGTCGTGTTCTCGCTGCCGGGCGCCTTCACGCCCACGTGTTCGTCCACCCACCTGCCACGCTACAACGAGCTGGCGCCGGTGTTCGCCAAACACGGCGTCGACGACATCCTGTGCGTGTCGGTCAACGATACCTTCGTGATGAATGAGTGGGCCAAGGACCAGGAGTCCGAAAACATCACCATGATCCCCGACGGCAACGGTGAATTCACCGAAGGCATGGGCATGCTGGTGGACAAGGCCGACCTGGGCTTCGGCAAGCGCAGCTGGCGCTATTCGATGCTGGTGCGCGACGGCGTGGTCGAGAAGATGTTCATCGAGCCGGAAGAGCCGGGCGACCCGTTCAAGGTTTCCGACGCCGACACCATGCTGAACCACATCGCCCCGGGCGCGCGCAAGCCTGACCAGGTGGTGGTGTTCTCGAAGGTGGGCTGCTCGTTCTGCGCCAAGGCCAAGCAACTGCTGGACGACAACGGTTTCGACTACATCGACGTGCCGCTGGACAACAAGGTGCGCGGCAAGGTGCTGGGCGCCGTGTCGGGCGAGATGACGGCGCCGCAGGTCTTCATCAACGGCAAGCTGGTCGGCGGCGCCGAGGCGCTGCAGCAGTACCTCGCGAGGTAAGTGGCCAAACAAGCCACTCAAATCCTTTCGCTTCCGCATGCGCGGACCGGCAGTCGCCGGGCCCGATGGCACCGTTTTGCCCGCTGATTGCTGGCAAAGGGCAAGGCGGTGCCATCCAGCCCGTTGATTGACCCCTGATTCACGCCATGACCACCAAGGAATCCTACGCCATGACTACCATCCAGACCGATGTCGCCGTGATCGGTGCAGGCACCGCCGGCCTTGCCGCCTACCGCGCAGCGGTAGCCGCCGGCAAGCGCGCCGTGATCATCGAAGGCGGCCCGTACGGCACCACCTGCGCCCGGGTCGGCTGCATGCCTTCGAAGCTGCTGATCGCCGCCGCCGAGGCCGCGCATGAACTGCGCCACACGGCGCCGTTCGGTGTGCACGTGGATGGCCAGGTCCGCATCGATGGCCGCGAGGTCATGGCCCGCGTGCGCAGCGAGCGCGACCGCTTTGTCGGCTTTGTCGTGCGCGGCGTCGAGAATATTCCCGAAGCCGACCGGATTCGCGGCTACGCCCGCTTTATCGACAACACCACGCTGGAGGTCGATGGCCACACGACCGTACGCGCCGGCCGCGTGGTCATCGCCACCGGCTCCAGGCCTGCGCTGCCGGCCGCGTTCAAGGCTTTCGGCGACCGCCTGATCGTCAATGACGATGTGTTCGCATGGGAAGACCTGCCGGGCAGCATGGTGGTGTTCGGGCCGGGCGTGATCGGTCTGGAGCTTGGGCAGGCGCTGTCGCGCCTTGGCGTGCGGGTGCGCGTGTTCGGCGTCAGCGGTTCGCTCGGGCCGCTGACCGATCCGGTGATTCGCGCCTATGCCGCCAAGGCATTCAACGATGAGTTCTACCTTGATCCGGAAGCCAGGGTGACCGAAATGGCCCGCGACGGCGAGCAGGTGGTGGTGACCTATGCCGACCGAGAAGGACGTAGCGTGACCGAGCGCTTCGACTACGCACTGGCCGCCACCGGCCGCGAGCCGAACGTGCGCGGCCTCGGCCTGGAGAACACCGGGCTGGCGCTGGACCAGCGTGGCGTGCCGGTGTTCGACCCGGAAACGCTCCAGTGCGGCAACGCGCCGGTGTTTATTGCCGGCGACGCCAACAATATCCTGCCGTTGCTGCACGAAGCCGCGGACGAGGGCAAGGCCGCCGGCGAGAACGCCGCCAGCTATCCGCAGGTGGAACGGCTGGCGCGCCGCGCGCCGCTGGCGGTGGTGTTCTCCGACCCGCAGATCGCGATGGTGGGGCAGCGCTACGCCGACCTGGCCGAGGGCAGCTTCGTCACCGGCGAAGTCAGCTTCGAAGACCAGGGCCGCAGCCGCGTGATGCTGAAGAACCGCGGGCTGATGCACGTCTACGCGGACAAGGCGAGCGGTCGGTTCCTGGGCGCGGAATGGATCGGGCCGCGTGCGGAAAACATCGCACACTTGCTGGCGTGGTCGTACCAGCAGGGCCTGACCATCGAGCAGATGCTGGGCATGCCGTTCTACCACCCGGTGGTGGAAGAAGGGCTGCGCACGGCGCTGCGCGACGCGGCGGCGAGGCTTGCGGCATGACCGTTGACCGAAATTGCTAGACAGGTCTGTCTGTCATAGTATTGATGCAGGCGGGCCGGCGGCATTTCCTTGCCGCCGGCCCGTTGCCGATTTCCCAACAAGCCTTTCGCCGCGCCACCATGGCCAACCCCTCCGCCCGCGACCGCATCCTCGACACCGCCGCCCGCCTGTTCTACCAGGAGGGGTATCGCGCCACCGGCATCGACCGGATCATTGCGGAGTCGGGCGTGGCCAAGATGTCGCTGTACCGGCATTTCGCCTCCAAGAACGACCTGATCTCGGCCTTCCTGGACCGGCGCCATGAGGAATGGATGGCCTGGTTCCGCGGCGACGTCGAGGCCCGCCTGGCCGCGCGCCCGCATCTGGACGTGATTGCCGACGCGCTGGCCGACTGGTTCGCGGCGGACTTCCGCGGCTGCGCCTTCATCAACGTCGTCGCCGAGGCCGGTGGCGATGCCCGCGCGGCCGCACAGGCCGCCGCGCACAAGGCAGAACTGGCGGCGTTCGTAGCCGATATTGCCACGCGACTCGGACTGCGCCAGCCAGTCCAGGTGGCGGAAGAAGCCATGCTGTGCATTGAAGGCATGATCGTGCGCTACCAGATGCACCGCGATCCGGCAGTGATCGAGGCTGGGCGGCGGCTGCTGGGCAGGTTGCAGGGCGAGTAAACGCTCGATTCGAAACCGCGCTCGATCCGACACCGTCGAACGACGGAAGCAGTCCCTGCGCTCATTCCGTAACGTATCCCCGGAAAATGTATCGCCTCTGACACATTCAGGTTACAATCGAAATGCAATTACGAATTATTCGTATTCGTAATCATAAATTTCCACTGTTCCTGAAGTGATGTCCTTTGATCCGATCTCCCGGGCCAAGCCGCGCTTTGCCCGTCCCCGGCTGACCCCTCCCCGCGGCCTTTCGCTGACCACCCTGGCCCTGAGCCTGCACGCCGGGGGCGTGTTTGCCCAGTCCGCAGCCACGCCCGCGGCTGCCTCTGGCGCGGCCGCCGAATTGCCGGCCGTGACCGTTCGTGCCTCTGGCGTAGAGGAAACCGCAACCGGGCCGGTGCACGGTTTCGTTGCCAGACGCAGCGCCACCGCGACCAAGACCGATACGCCGGTGATGGAGACGCCGCAGTCGATCACGGTGATCACGCGCGACCGGATGGAAGCGCAGGGGGCGCAGTCGGTGCAGCAGGCCATCGGCTATACCGCCGGCGTCTATGCCGGGCCATATGGCAATGACGCGCGCGGTGACTGGGGCAAGTTCCGCGGCACGGACTTCACGCAGTACCGCGACGGCCTGCTCAACCAGGTCGGCTTCTACAACAACGTGCGCGCCGACGTTTACGGGCTGGAGCGTATCGACGTGCTGCGCGGCCCGTCGTCGATGCTGTTCGGGCAGGGCGCGGTGGGCGGCATCCTGAACCTGGTCAGCAAGCGTCCGCAGGCCGAGGCCGCGCGCGAGGTCGGCGTGCAGTTCGGCAACTACAACCGCAAGCAGGTGCAGGCCGACCTGACCGGGCCGCTCGATGCCGAGGGCAAGTGGACGTACCGGCTGGTGGCGCTGGCGCGCGACAGCGACACGCAGGTGGACTACGTGCCCGACAACCGTTACCTGATCGCGCCGTCGCTGACGTACCGGCCCAATGCCGATACCTCGTTCACGCTGCTGACCAATTTCCAGCGCGACGAAAGCGGGACGTCAGTCGGCTTCTTTCCGTGGCGCGGCACGCTCTACCCGAACCCGGGCGGGCAGATTCCCGATCACCTGTTCATCAGCGAGCCGGGCTATGACCGCTACAACGCCGAGCAGACCTCGGTCGGCTACGAATTCCAGCACAAGGTCAACGATGCGCTGACCGTCCGCCAGAACCTGCGCTACTCGCACAGCACCGTGGACTACCGCAGCATCTATGCCGCCGGCTTCACCGGCGCGACGCACGGCTGGGTGCCCGGCAGCAGCACGCTGATGCGCCGCACGGTCTACCTGAACCAGCCGACGCTGAATGCCTTCGTGGTCGACACGCAGGCACAAGGCAACTTCCGCACGGGCCCGGTCGACCATACGCTGCTGGCCGGCATGGACTACCAGCATGCCGAGATCACCGGTCGCTCGGGCGTGGGCGGCACCGCTGCGCCGCTGGATGTGTTCAACCCGGTCTACGGTAATTTCACGCTGCCTGGCACGCGCGACCTGAATCCCAGCAAGCAGATCCAGACCGGCGTGTACCTGCAGGACCAGCTGTCTTGGAACAAGTGGCTGCTGATGCTGGGCCTGCGCTATGACTGGTCGCGCGCGGCGCAGGACAACACGCCCGGGGCCAGCCGCGAAGACAACGAACTGACCAAGCGCGCCGGCCTGATGTACCGCTCGGACATCGGCCTGAACCCGTACGTCAGCTATACCGAGTCGTTCCAGGGCCTGCCCGGCTTCAACCGCTCCAACCAGGCCTTCAAGCCGCTGCGCGGTTCGCAATGGGAAGCGGGGATCAAGTACCAGCCGCCGGGCAAGAATGCTTCGCTGACCGTGGCGGCATTCGACATGCGCGAGAAGAACCGGAAGACCGCTGGCGTGGTCAACGGCATTCCTGACCAGGTGCAGGTGGGCGAGGCCCGCACGCGCGGCATCGAGGTCGAGGCACTGGCTTCGCTGACCAGCCGCCTGGACCTGATTGCGACCTATACGTACCTGGATGCGCGCGTGATCGAAGGCAGCGCCGCCGAGGTCGGCAAGCGCCTGGCCAGCACGCCGTCGAACATGGCTTCGCTGTGGGCCAACTACCGCTTCAAGCTGTTCGGGCTGCCGGGCTTCGTGGCCGGCGGCGGCGTGCGCTATGTCGGCCCGAGCTACGACGGCACCGACCAGAACCGCGTCGGCGGGGTGACGCTGTACGACGCCATGATCGCCTACGACCACGGTCCGCTGCGCGTCGCGCTGAACGCCAACAACCTGTTCGACAAGCAGTTCCTGACCACCTGCCTGGCACGCGGCGATTGCTACTTCGGCGCGCGCCGTACCGTGGTCGGCAGCGTGACGTACCGCTTCTGACGCGGCCGGCTAGGCTGCCAGCGCGCTATCGATGGCGCGCTGCAGCCGCTCCATGCCGAAGGTCACGTCCTGCACCGTGCCGTTGACAAAGAACGACGGCGTGCCCCGCACCCGGCAGCGCGTGCCGCCGTGCTGGTCGGCGCGGATGTGCGGCAGGTGGCGGTGCGTGGACATGTCGCTGTCGTAGCGGTCGAGATCCAGGCCCGTCATGCCGGCGTAATGGCGCAGGGCGTCGGGCTTCAGCCCCTCCGGGTGCTCGTAGAGCATGCGGTACATCTGCCAGAATCGATCCTGCGCCGCCGCGGCCTCGGCGCACTCGGCCGCCGGCTCGGCGGACGGGTGCCAGTTGGCCATCGGGTAGTGCCGGTAGACAAAGCGCACCTGCGGGCCATAGTGCTCCAGCAGGATCTTCATGGCGCCGTAGGCGATGCGGCAATAGGAGCATTCGAAGTCGCCGTATTCGACGACGGTGACCCTGGCGGTATCGGGGCCGACGGCATGGTCGGCGGCGGTGACGGCGACTTCCAGCATTGGCGTTCTCCGGTGCGTGCGCGGCAAGGCATGCGCGGATTCCCGGTGGGGAGGTTCCAGTGTAGACCCCGCAGACGCCAGGCCAAGGCCCCCCGCAGCCACCCGAAACACACTGCGGTTCGGACGGCGGGCCGGCTATGGCACGATCGACAAGAAGAGGTAGGCTGCCAGGATCACCAGGTGCACCACGCCCTGCAGGATCGTGGTGCGGCCCATGCCCAGCGTCAGCGACGACACGACCAGCGTCAGCAGCAGCAACACCATGTCCTTCGGCCCCAGCCCCAGCTCCAGCGGCTGGCCGATCCAGATGAACACTGCCGCCACGGTCGGGATGGTCAGCCCGATGCTGGCCAGCGCCGAGCCGAGGGCCAGGTTCAGGCTGGTCTGGATGCGGTCGGCGCGCGCTGCGCGCAGTGCCGCCAGCCCCTCGGGCAGCAGCACCATGGCGGCAATCACGATCCCCACCACCGCGGCCGGCGCGCCCGCCTTCAGCACGGCCGCCTCGACCGACGGCGACAGCAGCTTGGCCAGCCCCACCACCAGCACCAGGCAGGTCAGCAGCAGCACCCCGCTGGCGAGCGCCACGCGCGCGGGCGGCGGCGGTGCATGCACGTTCTCGTCGGAACTGCCTTCGGCCAGGAAGTAATCGCGGTGGCGGATGGTCTGCACGAACACGAACGAGCCGTACAGCACCAGCGACATCACGCCCGAGAACGCCAGCTGCGCCGGCGTCAGCACCGGCCCCGGCGACGAGCTGGTGTAGTTGGGCAGCACCATCGTCAGCACCAGCAGCGCCGCCAGTACCGCCATGGCGGCATTGGCGCCGGGCGCCTGGAACGCCTGCTCGCGGTGATGCAGGCCGCCGACGAACAGACACAGGCCCACGATGCCGTTGCAGATCAGCATGACCGCGGCAAACACCGTATCGCGTGCCAGGCCGGCTTTCTCCGGCCCGGACGACAACATCACGGAGACGATCAGTGCCACTTCGATCACGGTCACGGCAATCGCCAGCACCAGCGTGCCGAACGGTTCGCCCACCTTGTGCGCGACCACCTCGGCGTGGTGCACGGCGGCAAATACTGCGCCGGCCAGCGCGACGGCCACCAGCGCGATCAGCCAGCCCTGGCCGGGCATCAGCCAGCCGAGCGCCAACGTGGCCGCGGCAGCGAGCGGCGCGCCAACGGTCCAGGCTGGCAGCCTGTTGGAAGTCAGAGCCATCCCTGTGTGTGTCCTTTCTTGTCGTTATGCCCTGCCGGGCGGCACGGGCGTGCCATGCAGGCACGCATGATAGTCTGGAGATATGCTGTTTAGGCCACTTTTATGGCGGCGGCAACAGGATATGGCAAACGAGAAGGCTATGAGTTCCCGACAGTTGATAGAAATTCGCGGAACTTGGCAGGGATTCTGTGAAATTGGCAGCCCGCATTTCGCGCCAGCAGACCGGTCAGCCAGGGCTTGGCGGACTGTCCTTGGCAGCGCTGGGCGGCCTGGCGGGTGGCCGCTCGCGCAACGCCGGATGGTTTCGCAGAATCCAGCGCGCGGCCAACAGCAATGCGATAAGGAACCCAAAAAAATACGCGCACAACGCGGCGACGTTTTGCATGATGGCTTGACCCGGGGATGTCGGCTCTTGTGGCCGGTGTGCGCGGCAGTATGCGCAGCATTCGTAACGCCGGACACCCTCTTGAGGGAGGGCACGGGGCGCTTGATGCCCGGCTTGCACCGGCTTGCACCGGCTTGCACCGGCTTGCACCGGCTTGCACCGGCTTGGCAACGGGTCATTCGGCGTCCGGGATCGGCGCGCCGGTGATCCTGGGCGCCGGTTCCGCCTGCACGGCCTCGGCGGGAAACAGTTTCAGGAAGGTGCGGGCGACCTCGGGATCGCGGCAGGCAAGCCAGTCGTCCCATTGCTCACGCGGGATGACGACCACTGAACGTTTTTCATCGCCGGGCTTGTGGAAGCGCTCCATCACAGGGTGCTGTGCGGAGTTCACCGTCAGCATGGTGAAGGACAGCGCCGCATCGGGCCAGCTGCGCCACAGGCCTGCGATGCCGAAGGCGGGCTCGCCGGGTAGCCAGATGCGCCAGCGCACCGGCTTGCCAGGCGGGCCGCCCGGCATCGCATCCTCGGGATAGGCGTACTCGTAGAACGCGGTGGCCGGGACCAGGCACAGCTGCCCCTGGCGCCAGTAGCGGGCAAAGGCAGGGCGCTCGCCGACGGTTTCGCTGCGCGCGTTGGTGGTGTCATAGCGGCGCGTGCCGGGCGGGATGCGCTGCCGTGGCACCATGCCGAATGACGCCAGGCCGGCATGCCGCACGCCGTCGTCGGTGGCGCGTACGATCGGCGCCAGGTAATCGGGATAGGTCTCGGCCTTGAACAGGCCCGGCGGCGGTTCCACGCCAAAGATGTCGCGCAGGATCTGGCGCTGGACCGGGGCGTAGTTGGTGCACATGCGCTGGCCTCCCTGGCGTGATGGTCGCCGCGACTTTCCGCCGTGATCTCCCGCCTTGATTTCCATATCGTCGGCGCCGGGCCGGATGGCGTCAAGCGCACCGCGCGTTGCATCCGGGGCATGGCAAAAACCGTCAGGCGCGCTGGCGGAATCGGTTATTGCCCGCCGCCCCGGCACGGGCGCACACTCTTGCGGCAGCCGCGCCACGCGGCACCGACGATCACAGACTCACAGACGACAACAGGCACCATGGCCCGGGCGGCGTCCGCGGCAGGCAGCCGGACATACAGGAGACACCATGCGCGACTACGCCCAGGCCTACGACGGCTTTTCCTATCACGAGGCGGTGGCCCGGCAACTGCACGGCAGCCTCGATGCGATCAACGCCTGCGTGGAATGCTGCGACCGCCATGCCGAGCCCGGCCGCATCGCGCTGTACTGGGAAGGCCGCGACGGCAACGCGCGCAGCTGGACGTTTGCCGAACTGCAGGCGCTGTCGGCGCGCTTTGCCGGCTTCCTGAAGGCGCAGGGCGTGCAGCCGGGCGATCGCGTTGCGGGGCTGCTGCCGCGCACGGCCGAGCTGCTCGTGACCATCCTCGGTACCTGGCGCGCCGGTGCGGTGTACCAGCCGCTGTTCACGGCGTTCGGCCCCAAGGCCATCGAGCACCGGCTCAACAGCTCGGGCGCGAAAGTGGTGGTCACGGATACCGTCAACCGTCCCAAGCTCGATGAAGTGAAGGGCGCGCCGCCGGTAGTCACCGTGGCCGGCACCAGTGAGGCGCCGGGGGACGTAAGCTCCGGCGATGTCAGCTTCTGGGCCGAACTGGCGCGCCAGCCGGCCAGCTTCGAGCCGGTCATGCGCAGCGGCGACGATCCCTTCCTGATGATGTTCACGTCGGGCACCACCGGGCCGGCCAAGCCGCTGCTGGTGCCGCTGAAGGCCATTGCCGCGTTTGCCGGCTACATGCGCGACGCTGTCGACCTGCGCGACGAAGACGCGTTCTGGAACCTGGCCGACCCGGGCTGGGCCTACGGCCTCTACTACGCGGTGACGGGGCCGCTCTCGCTGGGGCATGCCACCACCTTCTACGATGGCCCGTTCACCGTGGAAAGCACCTGCCGCGTGATCCGCAAGTACGGCATCACCAACCTGGCGGGATCGCCCACCGCCTACCGGCTGCTGATCGCCGCCGGGCAGGCCGTATCGGAGCAGTTGCGCGGGCAGTTGCGCGCGGTCAGCAGCGCGGGAGAGCCGCTCAACCCCGAAGTGATCCGCTGGTTTGCCAGCGAGCTGGATGCGCCGATCCACGACCACTATGGCCAGACGGAACTCGGCATGGTGCTTTGCAACCATCACGCGCTGTCGCACCCGGTGCGCATGGGCGCCGCAGGCTTTGCCAGCCCGGGCCACCGCGTGGTCGTGGTCGATGACGAACAGCGCGAACTGCCCGCCGGGCAGCCCGGCACACTGGCGCTGGACCTGGAGCGCTCGCCGATGTGCTGGTTCGGCGGCTACCACGGCACGCCCACCAGCGCATTTGCCGGCCACTACTACCTGACCGGCGACTCCGCCGAACTCAACGACGACGGCAGCATCAGCTTTATCGGCCGCGCCGACGATGTCATTACCACCTCCGGGTACCGCGTCGGCCCGTTCGACGTGGAAAGCGCGCTGATCGAGCATCCGGCCGTGGTCGAGGCCGCGGTGATCGGCAAGCCGGATCCGGAGCGCACCGAGCTGATCAAGGCCTTCGTCGTGCTCGACCGGCAGCATGCGGCCACGCCCGAACTGGCCGAGGCGCTGCGCCAGCATGTGCGCAAGCGCCTGGCCGCCCACGCCTATCCGCGCGAGATCGAATTCGTCGCCGAACTGCCCAAGACCCCCAGCGGCAAGGTCCAGCGCTTCATCCTGCGCAACCAGGAGGTCGCGCGCGCCCGCGAGGCGGCCTCGGCTTGATCCCGGACGGCCCTGGCCGCTTCCTATAATGAGGAAGCGGTTGCCAGGTCCCCGGCGGTGATGGAGGCCGCGGCGCCGCGCCAGGCGCGCCCGCAGGCCGGGCGCACGTCTTTTCATCTCCAGACCATTCGGGCGAGGCGATCAAAATGCAGACTAGCGAAGCGGTGCTGACGCAGGCGCGCGCAGCCTTGGCGCATGTGCCTTATCAGGGGCATGTACTCCATCCCACCATCCAGTTGCGGCTGTCGGACGGCGCGCTGATCCTGGAAGGCGAGGTAGCCGATATCGTCGACAAGACCCGCGCGGCCACCGCGCTGCGGCGTGTGGACGGCGTGACCAGCGTGATCGACCACCTGCGCGTGACAAACGGCGCGGTCACCGTCGGTGACGGCGAACTGCGCGACGCGGTATGCGAGCGCCTGCTCAATGCCATCGAGTTCCGTAATTGCAGGATCTGCGCGCGCGTCAAGGGCCAGCACGAAACCGTGCGCGAGCCCGTTGGCGAACGCAGCGGCTGGATCGAGGTCGAGGCGCACGACGGCGTGGTGACGCTGTGGGGCCAGGTGATCAGCCTGTCGCACATGCGCCTGGCCGGCGTGCTGGCCTGGTGGTCGCGCGGCTGCCGCTGCGTGGTCAACGAACTGGTGGTGGCGCCCGCCGAAGCCGACCGCGACGACGAGATCACCGAGGCGCTGATGCTGGTGCTGGAGACCGATCCCTTCGTCGACGCGGCCCAGGTCAGCGTGCATACCGAAAACCGCGTCGTCACGCTGGAAGGCTGCGTCGCCAGCGAGAACACGCGCCGGCAGGTCGAGCGCGATGCGTGGTACGTGCAAGGCGTGGAGGACGTGGTCAACCACATCTCGCTGCGCGCCTGAGCTTGCAGCGGCCTAGCCCGGCATGCCGCGCCGGGCCGCCGCACCCTCCATGCGCCAGTAGCGCCGCCGCGCCCGCAGCGCGAAGCGGGCGCGATAGTCCGACATCGACATCGCCGTGATGCGCTGGAACAGCCGCCGGAACGCGGCCGCGTCGCTGTAGCCGCAGGCTTCGGCGATCGCCTGCGTGCCGTGCAGCGTCACCTCCAGCAGCATGCGCGCGCGCTCCACGCGCAGCGTGTGCAGGTAGTCCAGCGGCGTCATGCCGGTGACCTGCCGGAAATGCCGCAGCAGGGTCCGCTCGCTGACCGCCGCGGCCTGCGCTACCGCGGCCAGCTGGTAGGGCTCGGCTACATGTTCCTGCAGCCACTGCACAGCCCGGTACACGGGGCTGTCCGCGGTGCGGCTGAGCCAGCGCTGCGAGACCAGCGCCGGTACGCTGCGCTGGCGCTCGGGCTGGTAGAGCATCAGCTGCGCGGCGGCCTGCGCCAGGTCGGGGCCATGCAGGTGGCCCAGCACACGCAGCATGAACTCCACCTGCAGCGCGGGTGCCACGCATGAGAACACTTGCCCGTGCACGCTCATGGCCTGGTCTGCGCCCAGGTCCGCGCGCGGGAACTGGTGCGTCATCCAGCTCTGGTACATCCAGGGCGCGCCGGTGCGGGCGCCATCCAGCAGGCCGAGCTGCAGCGGCATCATCATCCCCGACGAGCAGGCGGCAAGCCACCCGCCCGCAGCCACATGGCGCTCGACCATGCGCAGCGCGGCGGTATCGCGGCGCACGATGTCGCCGAGCTGGTGTGCATTGCTGGCCAGCAAAGCCGGGATCACCAGCAGCGAGCGGCTGCCCGCCGCCCGGATGCGGCGCGTGGACGCTTCCAGGCCCGGCAGGTCGGCCGAGAGTATGCGCCCGTTGGCGCCGCACAGCTGCCAGCTCAGCGTCGGCGCGGCATCGGGCCGCTGCAGGCTCGCCACGCCGGCGACGGTGCGCAGCACGTCGAGCGTGGTGAAGAGAGTGCCGGGCATCGCATGGGGCAGCCATAGCAGGCGGACATGTAGCGGTGTTGCGGACGCGGTGGGGGTGTCGGGAACCAGTGGATCGGTGGGGACGCGCATTTCAGGGGAGTTGGTGCATGGTCGAGCCCGGGACTGCGTGGCGGGATCGGCATTATGATTGGCGATATTGATCCTCCCCATGCCCGCTGGCAAGGGCTAGCATCTTGCCGTTGTGCCGTGGACGCCGGCGTTGCCGCTGCGTCACGGCATGGCCCCAACAAGACCAATCCGAGGAGCTTCCATGCCGTTTTCCGTTCGACACGTTGCAGTCGCAGCCGCCCTGGCACTTGCCGGCGCCGGCCACCTGGCCGCTGCCGCCCAGCCCGATGCCGCGCTGCTGGCCGCCGCCCGCACCGCCCAGCCGGCGGTGGTGCAGTCGCTCAAGGAGATGGTGTCGATCGAATCCGGCAGCGCCAACGCGCAGGGCCTGGCCCGGATGGCCAGCTACACCGAGAAGCGGCTGCAGGCACTGGGTGCCCAGGTGGAGCGCGTGCCGGTCACCAAGGGTCCGGGCACCATGGTCAAGGGCACGCTGATCGGCAACGGCAAGCGCCGCATCATGCTGATCGCCCACATGGACACCGTCTACCCGGAAAACACGCTGGCGACGCAGCCGATCCGCGAGGAGGGCAACCGGCTCTACGGCCCCGGCATTGCCGACGACAAGGGCGGCATCGCGGTCATCCTGCATTCGCTGGAGATCCTGAAGAACAAGGGCTGGCGCGACTACGCGCAGATCACCGTGCTGTTCAACCCGGACGAGGAAGTGGGTTCGGTCGGCTCCGGCGAGACCATTGCCGCGCTGGCCGCGCAGCATGACGTGGTGCTGTCGTGCGAGCCCACCGCCGCCAAGGACGTGGTCAAGGCCGAGTCGCTGCTGCTGGGGGCGTCCGGCACCGCCACTGCCACCATGCAGGTCAAGGGCCGCGCCGCGCATGCCGGCGCCGCGCCCGAGCGCGGCCGCAATGCTCTGGTCGAGCTGGCCTACCAGCTGCAGCAGACCCGCGACGTCGCCACGCATGTGCCCGGCTCGCAGCTGAACTGGACCCAGGCGCAGGCTGGCACCGTGCGCAACCAGATTCCCGAAAGCGCGGTGGCCTACGGCGACGTGCGCACCACTGCCAACGGCGCTGCCGAGAAGCTGAAAGTCGCCTTGCAGGACAAGGTCAAGTCGGGCCAGATGGTGCCTGACACCCAGACCACGGTGACGATGGAAGAAGGGCGCCCGCCGTTCGTGGCCGACGCCCGCGGCCGCGCGCTGGCCAGGCGCGCGCAGGAGATCTACACCGAGCTGGATGGCCGCACCCTGGCGCTGGCCGAAGGCACCGGCGGCGCCACCGACGCCAGCTATGCCGCGCGCTCGGGCAAGCCGGCTGTGGTGGAGAGCTTCGGCCTGGCGGGCTTCGGCTACCACGCGCGCGACGAGTACATCGAGCTGGATTCGATCGTGCCACGGCTGTACCTGATGACGCGGATCCTGGAGGATATTGGACGTAACTGAGCAGGCGTAACTGAGTCCCCGCACCGGCGTGCCGCGGATGGCACCCGGCTGCGCCGAAGCGGCGCTTCGCATGCGTTCAGGACACCGTGCCCCGCGCGCGGGGCCGGCCACTGGCCCCGGCATCCTGCTACAGTGTCATGGCCGCCACCAGTGGCGGCCATGACAAAGACATAGTGGGGAGACCGCAGCATGAACCGCAAAGGCCTGCTCGATGCCGCCTCGGCATTGGAAGACCTGGCGGCCGGCAATGTGCCGGCTGCCGCGCAAGTCGCGGCAGGCGCCGCCGCGCTGGAGAAGATCCATGCCGATTACCCG
Organism: Cupriavidus phytohabitans; assembly: GCF_000426345.1. Taxonomy (GTDB): domain Bacteria; phylum Pseudomonadota; class Gammaproteobacteria; order Burkholderiales; family Burkholderiaceae; genus Cupriavidus. Next base: position 25,010 of record NZ_AUFE01000057.1, read on the forward strand.
GGCTGGCGCGATGTCGGCGACGCCCTGTTCGGCCTCAAGGCGCTCGCCAGCGGCAGTGGCATGGACCTGGACGCCAACGGCCGCCAGCGCGCGGGCCGGCTGGCCGACATCGTGCGCAGCCTGATCGACCAGATCTGAACAACGGCGCGGCTACAGCATCGACTCGATCGGCAGGATCGACAGGAACCAGATGCCGAGCCGGCGCCACCAGCTGGTGTTGGGTTCGGTGTCGTAGCGCACCACCTCGTCGCCGCGCCGCTCCAGCCAATACAGCTTGCCTTGCTCGTCGAGCTTGACCTGGTAGGCCGCTTCCGGCACCACCGTGGCGAAGGTCGATTCGATTCGGCCGGCCAGCGCCGGGCTGTCGATCACGAAGCCCAGCTCGGTATTGAGGTTGGCCGAGCGCGGGTCGAAATTGAACGAGCCCACGAACACGCGGCTGGCATCGACGCCAAAGGTCTTGGCATGGAGGCTGGAGCCGGAACTGCCGAACGGCCCGGCGCGGCCCTTGGCCGGTGCCGCCGACCGCCGCAGCTCGTACAGGTCCACGCCTGCCTCCAGCAGCGCCTTGCGGCGCTTGGCATAGCCCGAATGGACCGCGGCGACGTCGGTTGCCTCCAGCGCGTTGGTCAGCACGCGCACGGCAACGCCTTTTTCGGCCAGCTGCGAGAAGTAGGCGGTGCCGGCGGTGGACGGGACGAAGTAGGGCGAGACCAGGTCCAGCTCGCGCTGGGGCTCGCCCAGGATCTCGCGCAACTGGTGCGCGACCAGCGTGTTGCGCGAGGCCTCGCCGAGGGCCTTGGCCGGATCGTCGCTGACGATGCGTGTCGCGGCCCACTCGAATTCCAGCGTGCCGTCGAGCATATGCTGCACGTCGGGCACCTCGCGCAGCGCGGCAAGGTAGGCGCCGGCGGCCGGGTTCTGCTCGACCGCGCGGGCGCTGCCGGCCAGCTCGTGCAGGCGCTCCATGCTGACCGGCGGCACCAGCCGGTCCACCGGGTAGGCCGAGGCGCTGGCCCAGTAGCGGTCGAAGTCTTGCGCCACGTCGGCGGCGGCGGGGCCGATCGCAATCACATCCAGGTCGGCGAACAGCACGCCATCGGTGGCACCGAAATATTCGTCGCCGACATTGCGCCCGCCGATGATCGTGGCGACGCCGTCGGCGGTGAACGACTTGTTGTGCATGCGCCGGTTCAGGCGCCGGAAATCGGTCAGGAAATTGAGCGCCTTGGGCTGGCGCAGCACGAACGGGTTGAATATCCGCACTTCGACCTGCGGATGCGCGTCCATGGCCGCGAGCAGCTCGTCCATGCCGGACAGCCCGTTGTCATCGAGCAGCAGCCGCACGCGCACGCCGCGGCCGGCGGCCTCGTGCAGCGCCTCCAGCAGCAGCGTGCCGGTCAGGTCGTTGCGCCAGATGTAGTACTGCACATCGAGCGTGCGCTGCGCCGTGCGTGCCAGGTGCACGCGCGCGGCGAAGGCTGCGTAGGCGTTGTTCAGCGGGTGGATGCCGCTGAGCCCGGAATGGCCGGCCAGCGCGGCCGCGACCGCGCGGCCCAGCGGAGTGGCCGCGGCCTCGGCCGGCGTGATGGCGGTGGATTCGGTGCGGTGGTCCAGTGGCGGCAGCGCGCAGCCACCCAGCAGGGTGGCGCAGCACAGCAGCAGCGAACTGGCGTGCAGGCGGTGGTGGGGCACGAACGCAGCGTCTGTCGGCAATGGCATGGCGATGGTCGGCGCGTCCCGCGAGCGGGGCCGCGCGTGGCGGCAATGTCCGCCATGTTGCCATGCCGGCGCGGTGTCTGGCTTCCGGCAATCGCTATGCCGGCGCGCGAACTTCTTTGACACACCGGCCCGACCCCGCCACTCTCCCGCGAGCAGGAGAGGGAGAACACCGACAGGGTTCGAAACGCTTGCGGCTTACGATGCTGCCACTACCCCACAAGCAATACGCCCCCCTGCGTTGCCCGTCGGCTGCGTCTTGTAGTCGTCCGGATCCTTGTGCACCACCACTGCGCGCCCGATCACGCTGTTGGCGCCGGTGCCGACCGATAATGACGGCAGCAGCATGCTGACGCGCACGTTGCCGTTGGCGTCGGCGGTGACGTTGTTCATGTCGCCGGCATGGTGCTCGGGCATGGTCATCTGGCCGTGCGGCTTGCCGCCCGGGTTGAAATGGCCGCCGGCGCTCATCGCGTCGGGCGCCGAGCAGTCGCCCTTTTCGTGGACGTGGAAGCCATGGACGGTATTGGGCGGCAGGCCCGTGATCGAGGCGGTCATCAGTACCCCGCCGGGCTGCTGCTGGAAGGTCACGGTGCCGGCGGTATTGGTGCCGCTCTTGGGCTGCAGTTGCGCTGCGGCGCGGGCCCCGCTCGTGCCGGCCGAGGCCGCGGCGGCCGCGGTGGCGCCCGTGGCGCTGGATGAGGCCGAGGCGCTTTTGCCGGAACCGGCGCAGCCGGCCAGCACCACGGTCGCGGCAACGCAGGCGGCCAGGGGGATAAGCACTGGTTTCATCGGAATCCTCTTCTCGTCGTGATTTCGGATGAAACAGTATAGGTCGGGCAACGCGCTCGCGGCTTCCGGTTTTGTCCTATTCGGCACGTTTCGGATGCCCGGCGCTTGCAGCTTGCGCCAGAAAGCAGGTCAGGCCGCCACCGCGAGGCGCTGCTGTCCCGCACCAAAATGCGGGTGGCGCGAGAACAGGTCCGCCGCCCAGTTGACGAACACCCGCACCTTGGCCGACAGGTGACGGTTCTGCGGATACATCGCCGAGATCGGCAGCTCGTCGGTTTGCCAGTCCGACAGGATTTCGACCAGCCGGCCGCTGGCCACATACGGCTCCGCCATCGCGCGCGAGATGCGGGCGATGCCATGGCCCTCCAGCGTGCAGCCCACGTAGACCTCGGCATCGTTGGTCGAGATCGCGGAGGGCAGCAGCACCTCGCTGCGCTCCATGCCGCGCGCCATCGGCCACGGCATTTCGCGCCCGTTGCGGTTGGACAGGTAGTTCACCGCCTTGTGCTGCGCCAGCTCGGCGAGGTCGCGCGGCGTGCCGGCGCGGTTCAGGTAGATCGGCGAAGCGTAGAACGCCAGCTTTACGTGGCCGATGCGGCGGGCCACCATCGATTCGTCCAGCGGGATCCCCACGCGCAACACCACGTCGACGCCTTCCTGCAGCAGGTCGATGGGCTTGCCGTTGATGGTCAGTTCGAGCTTCAGGTCGGGGTAGGCCTGCAGGAAGTCATCCAATGCGGGCACGAGGACCAGGTTGGCAAGCGGCGCGGTGGTGTCGACCGACAATGTGCCGCGCGGCGAATTGTTCTGCCGCGTGAGCGACTGCTCGGCTTCTTCCACGTCCGCCAGGATGCGCACGCAGCGTTCGTAATAGGCCGCGCCGTCGTTGGTCACGCTGATGCGGCGTGTGGTCCGGTGCAGCAGCTTGACGCCGAGGTGCGTCTCCAGGTTCTGGATCAGGCGGGTCAGCGTGGCCTTGGGCAGGTCCAGCGATTCGGCGGCGCGCGCAAAGCTGCCGACGTCCACGACCCGTGTGAATGCCTGCATTGATACGAGACGGTCCATGATGAGGTTCCGACGATAGATCCGAACGGCGTGCCGCGCGCGCTCGTGACGCGCACGGCGTGGCTTGTTGTTGTGATTGGGGGAGTGCTGCCGGCTGGCTGGCGCCGGGGTGCGCGGGGGCGCGGGGCCGGCGTGGGTTTGTCAGGGCGTGCAGCGCCCGCAACGAATGAAAGACAGGGTTGCGGATCGCCATGCGTGCCAGGAGCTGGAGTGAATCACATTTCCGATGACCCTGTCACGCGTGGGGTTTCGATCATTCCAATGCATCCGTGGCAATGCTCCCGATTATTCCAATCCCGGAACAGTGCATTAGCGATCTCTCGCTTTATCCCATCCTCGTCAATCACCATAATCCGTTGCATCGCAACACTCAAGCGCATTGTTTTTCCCGTGCGCCGGACGCCATGCCAGACAAGCCAGGCCAACGCCAGAATGCCGCTCCCGCCGCCACCGGCCAGGGCGAGCCGCGCGTGGCCGAGCATACGGTAACGAGCGACGGCCGCGAGATCGCGGTGTGCGTGTGCTACCCGCCGGGCTATCCCGCGCCGGGCGCCGAGGCCGCCAACTGGCTGCCCTGGCTGGTGTACCTGCATGCCGGCGGCTTTGTCGATGGCGGCCTGGAGCGGGCGCGCAAGCTGGTGCAGGACCTGGCCAGGGCAGTGCCGGCCGTGGTGGTGACGCCGGCCTATTCGCTGGCGCCCGAGAACCCTTTCCCGGCCGCGCCCGAAGACGCGCACAGCACGGTGCAATGGGTGCTGCGCAATGCCCGGCGCCTGAAGCTGGACAAGACCCGTTTCGCGCTGGTGGGCGAGGAAGCCGGCGGCAACCTGGCGATCGCGCTGGCGCAGATGCTGCGCGACCGCGGCACCGCGCAGCCGCGTGGCCAGTGGCTGATCCGGCCGGTGACCGACCCGTGCCTGCAGCACGCGTCGTGCGCGGGCTTCGGCAGCGGGCAGGTGCTGATGGAAACGTTGCGGCGCATGGCCTGCAACTATCGCGATTACCTGCCGACGCCGGCGGACAGCGTGCATCCCTATGCCGCGCCGGCGATGGCTTCGCGCCTGGCCGGGCTGCCGCCCACGCTGGTCCAGGTCGCGGAACAGGATACGCTGCGAGCGGAAGGCGAAGCCTTCGCGCAGCGGCTGGGCAAGGCCGGTGTGCCGGCCCAGGCCATGATCATGCCCGGCGCCTGTGGCGACGGCGTGGAAGAGGCCCATGACGCGTGTCAGGCATGGGTCGACGAAGGTGCGCGGTTCCTGCAGCGATGTCTGGCTGCGGCCGACGATACCTCACCCCTGACCGAACGCCAGGCTGGCGCATTTGCAAATGCAAGCGCCAGCCGGCCTGGAGCCAAGCCCGCCGGCTGAGCCGCTCCAGCCAATCGCCAGCCGGCTCTGTATCGGCCAGAGCCAGGTCCGCCGGTTTGCATGGGCGGCCCTAAGTCCGACTATCCAATCTGACTCGATTCCGGTCCGCCCGCGCGGACCGGCAGGCGGCGTTCGGCCATTTGCTTTTCCGGTTGAAGAAAACCCGAACAGGAGTTTGAGAAATGCAGCAGCATAAGCGACGTACCCTGATTGCCCTTGCCATCGTCGTGGTGCTCGGTGCCGGCGTGGCCGGTTCGGTCCTGCGCCCGTGGCACAGCGGCGAGGCCCATGCCAATACCCCGCCTCCCGCGCCGCCGATCGAAGTCGCCGCCGTGGTGGGACAGACCATCACCGAGTGGGACGAGTTCTCCGGGCGCCTGGAAGCGGTCGAGCGCGTGGAGATACGTCCTCGCGTGGGCGGCAACATCGATGCGGTCCATTTCCGCGAAGGCGCGCTGGTGAAGAAGGGCGATCCGCTCTTCACCATCGACCCGCGCCCCTATGCCGCGGAAGTGGCACGCGCCGAAGCCGCGCTGGCCGCCGCGCAGGTTCGCGCTGCGCACGCCAAGAGCGAGGGCGAACGCGCACAGCGGTTGCTGGATGACAACGCGATCTCGCGCCGCGAGTTCGACGAGCGCATCCACGCCGCGCGCGAGACCAGCGCTAACGTGCGTGGCGCGCAGGCGCAGCTCGAAGCCGCGCGCCTGAACCTGACCTATACCCGCATCACCGCGCCAGTGGCCGGCCGCGTGTCGCGCGCCGAGATCACCGTGGGCAACCTGGTGGCACCGGGCGCGTCGGCGCCGCCGCTGACCACGGTGGTGTCGGTGTCGCCGGTCTACGCCAGCTTCGAGATCGACGAACAGAGCTACCTGCGCTATACCGCGCCGGGCGCCGGCGGTGGCAAGAACGGGCTGCCGGTGTACCTGGGCCTGGCCAACGAGGACGGCCATCCGCATGAAGGCAAGGTGCAGTCGGTCGACAACCGCCTCGATCCGCGCAGCGGCACGATCCGCGTGCGCGCCGTGTTCGACAACGACGATGGCCGCCTGCTGCCGGGCCTGTACGCCAAGGTCAAGATGGGCGGCGGCGCGCCGCATGCGGCGGTGCTGGTCAACGACCGTGCGGTGGGCACCGACCAGGGCAAGAAGTTCGTGCTGGTGGTCGACAAGGCCAACAAGCTGGTCTACCGCGAGGTGGAGCTGGGGCCGAACTACGAAGGGCTGCGCGTGATCCGCAAGGGCCTGCAGCCGGGCGAGAACATCGTCGTCAACGGGCTGCAGCGTGTGCGGCCGGGCGATACGGTGCAGCCCAAGGCCGTGGCCATGGCCTATCGCAGCGAGCTGGAGCCGCGCCAGGCAGCGCCTGACCGCAAGCAGGCTGCGAGCGGCAAGGGCGACGGCAACGACGGCAAGCCGGTGAGCTGATCCGCCTACCGACAGCAGAAAAACGCTAGCACTTCCCCGTAGATGTGGATGGCGCCCGCCGCGGCGGGCCGCCAGGGGACGTGCTACGCCAACGCAGGCCAATGCAGGCAGAGACCAACATGAATCTCTCTAAATTCTTTATCGACCGCCCCATCTTCGCGGGGGTGCTGTCGGTGCTGATCTTCCTGATTGGCGCCATCTCGATGTTCAAGTTGCCGATCTCGGAGTACCCGGAAGTGGTGCCGCCGTCGGTGGTGGTGCGCGCGCAGTATCCGGGCGCCAACCCCAAGGTGATTGCCGAAACCGTGGCTTCGCCGCTGGAAGAACAAATCAACGGCGTCGAGGACATGCTCTACATGTCGTCGCAGTCCAACAGCGACGGCCTGCTCACTCTGACCGTGACCTTCAAGCTGGGCACCGACCCGGACAAGGCGCAGCAGCTGGTGCAGAACCGCGTGTCGCAGGCCGAGCCGCGCCTGCCGGAAGACGTGCGCCGGCTGGGCATCACCACGGTCAAGAGCTCGCCGGACCTGACCATGGTGGTCCACCTGGTCTCGCCCAACGACCGCTATGACATGACGTACCTGCGCAACTACGCGGTGATCAACGTCAAGGACCGCCTGGCGCGGATCCAGGGCGTGGGCCAGGTGCAGCTGTTCGGCTCGGGCGATTACGCCATGCGCGTATGGCTCAATCCCGAGAAGATGGCCGAGCGCCAGCTCGCCACCAGCGACGTGATCAAGGCCATCCGCGAGCAGAACGTGCAGGTGGCGGCCGGCGTGATCGGCCAGTCGCCGTCGCTGCCGGGTGCCGACCTGCAGTTGTCGGTCAATGCCCAGGGCCGCCTGGGTACGGTGGAGGAATTCGGCGATATCGTCGTGCGCACCTCGGCGGACGGCGCCGTGACCTACCTGAAGGATGTTGCCCGCATCGAGCTGGGCGCATCCGAGTACGCGCTGCGTTCGCTGCTGGACAACAAGCCGGCAGTGGCGATCCCCATCTTCCAGGCGCCGGGCTCCAACGCCATCCAGATCTCGGATGACGTGCGCAAGACCATGGAAGAGCTGAAGCAGAACTTCCCGGACGGCATCGACTACAGCATCGTCTACGACCCCACGCAGTTCGTGCGCCACTCGATCGAGGCGGTGACGCATACGCTGTTCGAGGCCATCGCGCTGGTGGTGCTGGTGGTGATCCTGTTCCTGCAGACCTGGCGCGCATCGATCATTCCGCTGCTGGCGGTGCCGGTGTCGATCGTCGGTACCTTCGGGCTGATGCATGCGTTCGGCTTCTCGATCAACGCGCTGTCGCTGTTCGGGCTGGTGCTGGCGATCGGTATCGTGGTTGACGATGCGATCGTGGTGGTGGAGAACGTCGAGCGCAATATCGAGGAAGGGCTGACGCCGAAGGAGGCCACCTACAAGGCCATGCGCGAGGTCAGCGGCCCCATCATCGCCATCGCGCTGACACTGATCGCCGTGTTCGTGCCGCTGGCCTTCATGACCGGCCTGACCGGGCAGTTCTACAAGCAGTTTGCGCTGACGATCTCGATCTCGACCATCATCTCCGCGTTCAACTCGCTGACGCTGTCGCCGGCGCTGTCGGCCCTGCTGCTGAAGAGCCATGACGCGCCCAAGGACTGGCTGTCGCGCGGCATGGACCGCGTGTTCGGCGGCTTCTTCAAGCGCTTCAACAATTTCTTCGGCCGCAGCGCGGAAAGCTATGGCCGCGGGGTGAAGGGTGTGATCCGCCGCAAGGGTTCGGTGTTCGGCGTCTACGCGGTGATGCTGGCGCTGACCTGGGGCGTGTTCCAGCTGGTGCCCAAGGGTTTTGTGCCGGCGCAGGACAAGCAGTACCTGGTCAGCTTCGCCAAGTTGCCGGACGGCGCCACGCTGGACCGCACCGAGGACGTGATCCGCAAGATGAGCGAGATCGCGCTGAAGCATCCGGGCGTGGAATCGGCAGTGGCCTTCCCGGGCCTGTCGATCAACGGCTTTACCAACAGCCCGAGCGCCGGCATCGTGTTCGCCACGCTCAAGCCGTTCGAGGAGCGCAAGAGCGCCGAACTGTCGGGTGCGAATATTGCGGCGGACCTGAACAAGAAGTACGCGGCGATCCAGGATGCCTTTATCGCGGTGTTTCCGCCGCCGCCCGTGCAGGGCCTCGGCACCATCGGCGGCTTCAAGCTGATGATCGAGGACCGTGCGGCGCTGGGCTATGACGCGTTGTTCGAGGCGACCAATGCGTTCGCCAGCAAGGCGCGCGCCACGCCCGAGCTGACCGGCATCTTCAGCAACTACCAGGTGAACGTGCCGCAGCTCGACGTCAAGCTGGACCGCGTCAAGGCCAAGCAGCTTGGCGTGCCCGTGACGGAAGTGTTCGACACGCTGCAGACCTACCTGGGCTCGGCCTACGTCAACGACTTCAACAAGTTCGGCCGGACCTACCAGGTCAAGGTGCAGGCGGATGCGCCGTTCCGCGCCCATGCCGAGGACATCCTGCAGCTGAAGACGCGCAACGCCGCCGGCGACATGGTGCCGCTGTCGTCGCTGGTGCAGGTGAAGCAGGGCTTTGGCCCGGACAGCGTGGTGCGCTACAACGGCTTCACGGCTGCCGACATGAACGGCGGGCCCGCGGCCGGGTTTTCGTCGGGCCAGGCGCAGGCCGCCGCCGAGCGCATCGCCGCCGAAACGCTGCCGAAGGGCATCAAGTTCGAATGGACCGAGCTGACCTACCAGGACATCCTGGCCGGCAATGCGGGGGTGTGGATCTTCCCGCTGTGCGTGCTGCTGGTGTTCCTGGTGCTGGCTGCCCAGTATGAAAGCCTGACGCTGCCGCTGGCGGTGATCCTGATCGTGCCGATGAGCCTGCTGGCGGCGATGACGGGGGTGTGGCTGACGCAAGGCGACAACAACATCTTCACGCAGATCGGTTTCATCGTGCTGGTGGGGCTATCCGCGAAGAACGCGATCCTGATCGTGGAGTTCGCGCGCGAACTGGAGCATCACGGCCGCACCGTCGTGCAGGCCGCGATCGAAGCCAGCCGCCTGCGCCTGCGCCCGATCCTGATGACGTCGTTCGCTTTCATCATGGGCGTGGTGCCGCTGGTGGTGTCCAGCGGTGCCGGCTCGGAAATGCGCCATGCGATGGGCGTGGCGGTGTTCGCGGGCATGCTCGGCGTGACTTTCTTCGGGCTGTTCCTGACTCCGGTGTTCTATGTGGCGCTGCGGTTGTTTGCTACGCGGGGGGAGCGGCGTAAGGCGTCGGCGTCGGTGGAAAACCAGGCGATGGCGTCCGCTGAATAGCGCGTGTTTGCTCCCCTCTCCCGCGAGCGGGAGAGGGGAGCTACCTCGGTGGCGTTGAACCCGCCAGAGCACAGAACAGTCAAGGAAATCCCAAAATGATTGCCCACATCACAAGGCAGTTGCCCCGAATCGCCACGCTGGCCGCCGCGCTGATCCTGGCCGGCTGCTCGCTGGCGCCGACCTACAAGGTGCCGGAGACCGCCACGGTGCCGGCCTACAAGGAAGCCGAGGCCGCGCAGGCCGAAGGCGCGCAATGGAAGACCGCGACGCCGGCCGAAGGCCAGCATCGCGGCGAATGGTGGAAGATCTTCGGCGACGCCGAGCTGGACCGCCTGATCGCCGCCGCGGGCGAATCCAACCAGGATCTCGCCATCGCCGCG
>NZ_AUFE01000058.1 GCF_000426345.1 Cupriavidus phytohabitans
GTGATCGGCGACGGACGGTAGCGCGGCTCCTGGTAGAACTGGTTGTAGATCGACTCCATCACCGGGTGCGACACGTCCAGCCCGGTCAGGTCCATCAGCTCGAACGGGCCCATGCGGAAGCCGGCCTGCTCGCGCATGATGTTGTCGATGTCGGCAAACTCGGCCACGCCTTCCTGCGCGACCTTCAGGCCTTCGATATTCATGCCGCGGCCGGCATGGTTGACGATAAAGCCCGGCATGTCCTTGCAGCGCACCGGCGTATGGCCCATGCGGCGCGACAGCGCCATCAGCGCGTCGCCAACCGCTGGATCGCCCGACAGGCCGTCGATGACCTCGACCACCTTCATCAGCGGCACGGGATTGAAGAAGTGGTAGCCGGCGATGCGGCCCGGGTGCTTCGCGCCCACGGCGATCGCGGTGATCGACAGCGACGAGGTGTTCGAGGCGATGATGGCGTTCTCGCGCAGGATCGCTTCCAGCTTGGCGATCAGGTCGCGCTTGACTTCCAGCTTCTCGACGATGGCTTCCAGCACCATGTCGCACCCGGCCAGGTCTTCCAGAGCGCCGCACGGCTTGACGCGGGCCAGCGTGGCCTCGGCGTCGGCGGCGCTGATCTTGCCCTTGTCGGCGAGCTTGGCCAGCGTGTCCTGCAGGTACTGGCGGGCGGCGGCCACAGCTTGCGGGCTGGCGTCGTACAGGTTGACGGTCAGGCCAGCCTGGGCGGCGATCTGCGCGATGCCGCGGCCCATGGCGCCTGTGCCCACGATACCTAGGGTGTTGATGTCAGAAGAGTTCATAGGGACGCTCTGTTTGAGTGGGAGAGACCGATGGCCCCGCAAGAAAGGCAACCCAGGGCTGCAGTCTCGCATGAAACGCAGAGTAACTCTCATGGAGCCGCAGCGCACCCGCTCGATTCCATTCATTGAAATTGCATCCGTACCAACTGGTTGGGTAGAGTCGACGCCCTACTCTCCCCGCACCATCCGCGCTTGTATCGCCGCTGCAAGCTCCATCAGTGGCTTGGCCAGCGCTTGCTCGACAGCGCCTGCATCCTGTTGCGTGGATACGCTGACGTTCAGTACATGGACGGCATATTCGTCAAAGCGCATTGGTGTTGCCATGGCCACGACCTGAGGCTGCCATGACGCAACGCAGTAGCCCTTCTCATGCACGGAACACACCGCAGCATCGATTTCCCGTCGCAGTGCGCCCCAGCCGCGGCCGCGGTTCTTGTCGGCCATGACCCTCATCATCGTGCTGAAAGCCTCTGGTGACAGCGTTGCCAGGTGCGCGCGGCCGAGAGAGGTCAGCGCCATCGGGATGCGCTGTCCGCTCACCACCGTACGCAGTGACTGGCGCCGGTTGTAGCGGAACGACTCCAGGTAAATCATCTCGTCGCCCTCCGCCACCGCCAGTCCGACATTGATCTTGTGACGCATGGCAACCTCGGCCATTATCGGCACTGCGGCCCTGAGAATCTGCGAGCCGTCGCGCATCGCATGCGCCATACCGAGGATCGGCACACCCAGCCGGTAGGCCCGGAACTGCGGGACATACTCGAGCATGCCGGTCTCTATCAGCGACTGCGTCAGGCGGCTGACTGTGGAGCGGGACAAGCCGGTGCGCTCGGCAATTTCGCTGTTGCCCAGCATGGACGAGCCGGCGCGAAAGGCGCGTAGTACTGCAATGCCACGCTCTAGCGAGCGGTTGGGCGTCGCCTTGCCTTGGCCTGGTTTGATCCGTTCGATGTTGACGCTGCTGTTCGGCATGGCAGGGAATCACTGCGGGCCAGTGACCGTTCTGGATGTCGGCGCCCGGCGCATGCGCATGTTGGGTTGCAGGCAATGCTACTCGATGCGGATCTCCTTGTCCTTCACCACTATTGGCTTTGGCCTCGCGCAGCAGATCTGCCGCCGAGTGGATTCGGCTATCGTTGCGAACCAGAACCACATTTGGCGCCCGGCCGAGCAGCGCTACCGGCCCGAAGGCCAGGATGCCGCCGTATGGCAACTTGATGCCAATGCTTGCGACGATAGAATAGGCACTGGTTGTCAGCAGCAGCGTAGCCATCCGCCGAACTCTTGGCGACCAGATCATTGCCCATGACCGAGCCGGCGCCGGGCTTGTTTTCAACGATGAAGGGCTTACCCATGCCGCGCGACAATTCATCGCCCAGCGAGCGGGCGATCACGTCAGTGCCCCTGCCTGCCGGGAATGGCACGATGATGCGCACCGGCCGCACCGGGTAGGGCTGCGCGTGCGCGGCCGGGATATGATCGGCAACGCCATCACCAGCATGGCGAACAGCAGTCGACCTATGGCAAGAATGCTAAACATGATCCTGATCTCCTCGGCGCTGGGCCGCCATTAAAGTCAGCCAAACAGGCTGACCTCCGGCTGCGTCTCGATGTTCCAGATCTTCTGCGCCAGCCGGCGCGCGCCATCGGTACCTATCACCGGCGATGCCAGTTCGATCAACTTGCCGTCAAGGTCGTCGTCGGTCAGCGGATCCTCCGGATCACCCTTGCGATTCGGCTGCAGGTAGTCTGCCGTGGCACCGTCCCGGGTTTCGATCTCAACCCTTGCGGCGCGCTTGCCAGGAAACCAGCCGTCGATCTCAGGGTCGACCTCGACCGTCATGCAGGCCATCAGCCGGCGCGTCTCGCTGTCCCACAGCCGTTCCGGCGTGTAAGCCGACAGGCGCACGCTGCCATGCACCAGGGCGGCGGCGACGATGAACTTGAGGCTGAACTTGGCTTCGTTCTCGCTCTTTGGATCGAGATAGCAGGCGATATCCAGCGCCGGACGATAGGTAGCGACGCGGATGCGACGGATTTGAGCGGTTTCGATGCCCAGCTTCGCTTTCAGCGCCAGCACGCCGTCGATTGCCGCAAAGGTATGGCCGCAGCCAATGTGGTTCTTGAAGGTCAGCCGGCAAATATGGAAGTCTTTACCCAGCGTCGATGCCAGCGCGCTCCAGTCAGGGCCATCCGACATCGCGCGCCCCATGCCGGTCTCACCCTCAAGCACATCGAGCGAACCGGTGATGCCGGCGATGGCCGCGCGGGCGGCCAGCAATCCGCCCTCCGCAGCCCGGCCCGCGTGCAGGGGCTTGGACATCGAGTCCATGCGGAACGCCTGCTGCAGTCCGGCGGCGAAAGTGGCCGCAGTCGCAAGCGCGTGGGCAAGCTGCTCCTCGTTCGCGCCATAGATGAACGCCGCGGCGGCCGCCGCGCCAAAGGTGCCGACGGTGGCGGTGCTGTGCCAGAAGCGATAGTGCGCCCGGCCCAGCACGACGCCGATGCGCGTTGACACCTCATAGCCGACGACGATGCCCTTCAGCAACGTCTCGCCGCTGGCGCCCACATCTTGTGCGGCAGCAATCGCGGCGGCGATGGTGGCGGCACCGGGGTGGTACATCGCATCACGGAAGCTGTCGTCGATCTCGGCAGCGTGGGCGGTAGCGCCATTGAGCAGCGCCGCGGCGCGCGCCGTGGCCCGTTGCCCCATTGGCAGCGTGGCGTTGCCGCGACCAAGCTCCTCTTCCAGCACGCCCTGCAGGCGCTGGACTGCATCGGTGCCGATGCCCGGGAACAGCGCCGCATGCCAGTCGACCAGCGCGCGCTTCGCATGATGCAGCACTTCGGCGGGCAACGGCTCTGCCTTGACGGTGCTGAAGAACGGCCCAAAGACCTCGGTTGCGTTCAAGATGGGTTCTCCTCAGCCGGCCTGCGCCGGCGTGTGGGGGGACTGCTGCAGCCAATCCTGCAGCAGCCCGTTGACTTGTTGGTGGGCCTCGTACTGGACCCAATGCCCGGCGCCGGGCACCACGCTGACACTGACTTCCGGCGCGTCGGCTGATGGGTCCCGCGAGTCGCGGGCGATCCCGGCAATCGATGCCGGCGACATGGTCACATCCGCTTCGCCCCAGATCATCAATACCGGACCGGGAAAGCGCGCAAGCGCCTGCTGCAATCCGCCCGCGCGCGAAATCGACTTGCTATGGAAGCGGGTCGCGCGACAGGCACGCGTATGGATGGCCACGGCTTCGCTGTCGATGGCGGCCGGATCGGCGATCAGGAATGTCGCCAGGTTGTGGCGCATCGCCGCGGCAAGCGCGTGCGGATCCTGGCAGCGGCGCCAGTCGGCCAGCGCGCGCGTCATGCGGCGCGGACCGCCATGGCCGGCCGGCCCGAGCAACGCCAGGCGGCTAACTTCGATCTCGCCAAGGCCCGGATGGGTCGCAAGGTGCGCCGTCACCAGCGCGCCAAAGGAAAAACCCACCAGGTCGATACGGTCCAGCGATAATCGGGCCAGCGAGCGTGCCAGGACATCGACGAGTCCCGGCAGGTCGGCGCGCGGCGCCGCACCGGAATCGCCAAAGCCCGGCATGTCCGGCACCAGCAGCCGGCGGCTCCGGGACAACGACCCGATATTGCGCACCCAGTGCTGCCAGTTGCCATGGCCGCCGTGTAGCAGCATAGTCGTGGGGCCGTCGCCAAAGCTTCGCCAAATGACCTCGCAGCCATCGACTGAAGTCACCAGCGTACCGTCGCGCTCGCTGCACATGCCAGGGCCTCGTCAGGGCTTGTCGTCGCCAGCCAGTACCGCCACGCCATCGGCAGCCACCACACCCTGCCCTTCGGGCAGGACGAACACGGGATTCATCTCCGCCTCGACCAGCCGATCGCCAAGCGTGGCGACCATGCGCGAGAAGGCGACGATCGCGTCGGCCAGCGCGTCCACATCCGCCTTCGGCCGGCCACGGAAGCCCTGCAGCAATGGGGCGGTCTTCAGGCGCCCGATCATCGCCAGCGCGGCGTCGCGGGTCAGTCCCCCCTCGCCAGGCAGCAGCCGCAGCGTGGTATCGCCGAACAACTCCGCGGTCACGCCGCCCATGCCGAGCAGGATCGCGGTGCCGAGCGCGTCGCGGTGCATGCCGAGGATCACTTCGACGCCGCCCTTGACCATTTCCTGCACCAGGAAACGTTGGGGCGCGATCCCCGTGGCCGACTGCACATCGCTCGCCATTCTTGCCAGCCGGCTTGCCACCTCCGCAGGCGGGACATTGACGGCCACGCCGCCGACATCGCTCTTGTGGGTAATCTCGGCCGACAGGATCTTCAGCACGACATTGCCGCTGAAGCCTTGCGCCGCCGCCGTGGCCTCGGCGCCATCGGCAACCACCACCTCCTTTGCGACCGGTACGCCGAAACCGGCGAACAAGGTCTTGGCCGCGGCTTCGTCGATCGAGCCGGTGCCATAGGCGCCGAGATCCGGCAACGGCAGCGTGGGGGTGCCCGCTTCGTCAACCGCACGGAGCTTGCCGGCACGCAGCATCGCGTCGATCGCCACCGTGCACGCCTCCGGCGCGGAAAACGCCGGCACGCCACGACGATTGAGCAACGATGCGACTTCCGGCGCATGCGGGCTCACGTATGCAATCACCGGTTTGTCGCTGTCGGGCAGGCAGTCGCGAATGGCATTGGCCATCAGGTCCGGCATGGCCAGGCTCGACGAGCCCACGATCACTGCTACCGCGTCGTAGCTCGGGCTGTCGAGCAGGGTCCGGATCGCGGCACGCAGCAGATCAGGCTGCAGCCCGGCAAGGGTCACGTCGATCGGGTTGCGGTCGAGCGCCGCGTGGTCGCCCTTTTGCAGCGCTCGCAGCTTCGCCGCGGTCGCCTCGTCCGGCGCCGGCGTCTCGAAGCCGGCCACGCCGAGGCTGTCGGAGACCAGCGTGCCAGCGCCGCCGGTCGAGGTCAGGATCGCAACGCGTTTCCCGGTCAGTTTGCGCCCGGTGGCCAGGGCGGCGGGCATGTCGAGCAGGTCCGAGAAGGTCTGCGCGCGAATCACACCGACCTGTTCGAACAGCGCGTCGTACATGCGGTCCGCACCGGCCAGCGCGCCGGTATGCGACACCGCGGCGCGCGCGCCGCTCTCGGAGCGGCCGATCTTGAACGCCACCACCGGCTTGCCGGCGCGCGCCGCCTTCAAAGCCGCACGGCGGAACGTTTCCGGGTTGCGCACGCTCTCGACATACAGCGCGATCACGCGAGTGGCCTCGTCATCGGCCAGGTAATCGATAAAGTCGGCCAGGTCCAGGTCGACTTCATTGCTGGTCGAAACCAGCTTGGACAGGCCGATGCCGCGCGCCGCGGCGCGCGACAGCAAGGCGCCGAGGATGCCGCCGCTTTGCGACACCACGCCGATGCTGCCGGCCGGGAACTGGTCCATTTCCAAGGCGCCGCTGGCCGACAGCGGGATGTTGTCGGTCAGGTTGACCAGGCCGATGGTATTAGGCCCCAGCAGCCGCATGCCGCCAGCCGCCTCGATCAGTTCGGCCTGGCGCCGCGCGCCCTCGGCGCCGGTCTCGGTATAGCCGCTCGCCAGCACGATGGCCGCGCCCGCGCCGCGCGCCGCCAGGTCACGCACCGCCAGGTGCGCACGCTCGGCGCCCAGCAGCACGATGCCGACGTCCGGCACTTCGGGCAGCGAGGCAATGTCGGGATAGCAACGCAGCCCGTCGATCGACTCGACCTTGGGATTGACCGGGTAGATCGCCCCGCCGAATCCATGCTTGCGCAAGTAGGAAACCGGGCGGCCGGCGGTCTTGGTGGGATCACCGGAAGCGCCGATTACGGCAACGCTGCGCGGCGAGACAAGTCGTTGGATCGCATTCATGGAGTCAGGCCTTGGCTGCGGTCTTGTTCAGGAAGGCCAGCACGGACTCGCGATGCTCGGTGCTGGTGTAGCAGATGCCCTGCGCCTGGCTGCCCTGGGCAAAGACCTGGTCGGCGGGCAGTTCGAAGGACTGGTTCATGATGCTCTTGCCCAGCGCGATCGCAGTGGCCGAGCCCTGGCTCAGTTCCGCCGCCCAGCCCAGCGCATCGTCGATCAGCGCTTCGGGCTTGCTCAGGCGGTCGGCGATGCCAAGCGCCTTCGCCTCCTGCGCCTCGACCTTGCGGCCCGTGAAGACCAGTTCCTTTGCCGCCGACAGCCCCACGCGGCGCGGCAGGAAATACATGCCGCCACCGTCCGGGATCAGGCCCCGGTTGATATAGGACCAGGAGAACGACGCCGATTCGGACGCCAGCACGAAATCGCAGCACAGCGCGGTATCGGCACCCAGCCCTGCAGCGGCACCATTGACGGCGGCGATGGTGGGCTTGGGCATGGTGTGGAGCAGCCTGACGGTGTGATGAACGCGCTGCTGGCGGCTCCAGCCGTTGAAGCCCACCTCACCCTGCGGCGCTTCCATGCGGCGCTGCATGCCGGCCACGTCGCCGCCGGCGCAGAAGCCCTTGCCGTTGCCAGTGAGCACCAGGGCACGGATGCCCTTGTCCGCCGCCACGCGCTCCAGCGCGTCGATGAATTCCGAGCGCATGTCGTCGCTCATGGCATTGCGCTTGTCGGGGCGGTTAAAGGCGAGCAGCGCGATGCCAGCTTCAATCTTCAGTTCAATCAGGGAATAGTTGTCCATGGTCCTGTCCGGTTCTGCGGGTGCGATCAGTGCGATCTGTTGTGTACGTATGCCGCGCTCAGTCCGCCGTGATGTTGGCGTCCTTGATGACCTTGCTCCAGCGCTGGCTCTCGGCCTTGACGTAGCGGCCGAACTCATCTGGCGTGCCGCCACTGATGGCAAGCCCCTCCTGCTCGGCACGCTTGCGGAACGCTTCGGCGTGCACGGCCTTCTTGGCCGCCGCGTTCAGCCTCGTGATTACCGCCGGGGGCGTGCCGGCCGGCACGAACAGGCCATACCAGCTATCTGCCACATAATTGGGCACGCCGGCTTCCGCGATCGTTGGCACCTTGCTCAGCGCCGGCGCCTGCGAGCGCTGCGCGGTTGTGACCGCCACCGCTCGCAGCTTGCCGCTCTCCAGGTGCGGCGCAACCGCGGCTGCCGTGGCGAACATCACATCGACCTGCCCGCCGAGCAGATCCGTAATCGCCGGACCGGCGCCGCGATAAGGAATATGATTCATGTCGACCTTGGCCATCGCCTTGAACAACTCACCCGCCAGGTGCGCCGAAGTGCCGGCGCCTTGCGAGGCGTAGTTGAGCTTGCCGGGCTTGGCCTTGGCGGCTGCGATCAGGTCCTGCACGGTCTTAATGGGGCTGTCCGGCTTCACCACAAGCACGTTGGGAGAGCGGCCCACCAGCATGACGGGCGCGAACGCCTTCTCCGTATCGAACGGCAGCTTCTTGTGCAGGCTCGGGTTGACCGCGTGGGCCATCGTCGCCATCACCAGCGTGTAGCCGTCGGGCGCGCTCTTGGCCACCGCATCGGTACCGATGATGGTGCTGCCACCGGGCTTGTTGTCGACGATGACCGGCTGGCCCAGGTCCTCGCCCATGGTAATGCCCATCGCCCGCGCCACCAGGTCCGTGCCGCCGCCAGGGGCGAACGGCACCACCATACGGATCGGCTTGTCGGGATAGGCTGCGAGTGCAGGCAAGGGCGCTGCCGCGGCCATGAGGAACGGGATGGCTGCCTGGGCAAGCCGGCGGAAGAAGGCGGTACAGAACGAATGCATGCGTTGTCTCCTGGAACGAGTCGGAACGCCGCGGCCATCACACTGCCTGCACCGGGCGTTTTTTGTTAGAGACAGCTTAGGCCTTGCCAGGCAAATCCACACCCCCACAATTCCACTGCATGGAATTCATGATCGGCATCCCGCTCGGCCAGAAAAGAGGCCCTGCAAAGCGCACAAACTCTGCAGGGCCAACCGTCCTCCCCAAAGCCAGTTCCAGATCGCTAGCCCTGGGAATTCAGGACAGCAAATCGACGCCGGCCCCGGTCCGGCAAGCACATTACTCAGGCTTGACGGCTGCCGATGCCGGAGGACGCCAGCGACACCGGACAGCCGGCCCGGCTCTGCGCCACCAGGTCCCTCGCCGAGCCAATCTTCGACTGCACTGGCACCACCAGCACCTGCGGCGTGGTGACCACCAGCGAAACCGGCATCAGGTCTCGCTCAGGGCGGTACGACAGGTTCTTGTACAGGGACGGGTTGATGACGATGGCCCCGGCACTGGTCAGGAAGAACACCGAGCCATCTGCCGGATCCTTGGTGGCCGCGCTGACGGCGATGGCGCCGTTGGCCCCGGGGCGGTTGTCGATGATGACGGTGCGCTTGAGTTCCGTCTCCAGTTGCCTGGAAATCGCGCGCGCCAGCGCGTCCGCCGGCCCGCCCGCGGGGAATGCCACCACCATCCGCACCACGTCGCCGGCCATGGCCGCCTGGCCAAACGACATCGCCAGCACCGCGGCCAGCGAACCCTTCAGGAAAGTCCTTCTCATGTTGCAATGCCTCGCTTCTGTGGATGCGTGCGGTCAGCCGCCGGCCACGCCTTGCGTATTGACATAAAGCGTATAGATCGACGTACAGGACGCCATGAACAGCCGGTTGCGATGGCGCCCGCCAAAACACAGGTTGGCGCAGCGCTCCGGAAGGCTGATATGCCCGATGGGTTCGCCGTCCGCGGCAAAGATGCGCACACCGTCGAGTTCGGGTGTGCCCATGCCCCAGCCGCACCACAGGTTGCCGTCAATATCGACACGGAAGCCATCCGGGGTGCCGGGTCCGGCGTCAACCAATACTCGACTGTTGCCAAGCGCCTCGCCGCCTTCGCTGACCTGGAAAGCGCGGATGCGGCGCGGGCGGGTGCGCGACTCGATCACATACAGCACTTCCTCGTCAGGCGAGAACGCCAGGCCATTGGGGCCGCTTACGTCGTCGGCGACGATGTCGAGGCGGCCGCTGACCGGATCGATGCGATAAATGCGCTCGGGCAGTTCCGGCGTCGCCTTCTCGCCCTGGTAGTAGCCGACGATGCCGAACGGCGGATCGGTGAACCAGATCGAGCCGTCCGATTTCACCACCAAGTCATTGGGCGAATTCAGCGGCTTGCCGTGATAGCGGTCCGCCAGCACAGTGATGCTGCCGTCATACTCGGTGCGCGTGACACGCCGGCCGACATGTTCGCAGGTCACCAGCCGTCCCTGCCGGTCGCGGGTGTTGCCGTTGGCATGGTTTGAGGGGCTACGGAACACACTGGTGTTACCAGTCTCCTCATCCCAGCGCAGGATCCGGTCGTTCGGGACATCGCTCCACAGCAGGTAGCGGCCATCACCGAACCAGACCGGCCCTTCGCTCCAGCGGCAGCCAGTGGCAATGCGGTCGATCGCGGCGAGGGGCAGGTGGTACTTCCCGAAGCGCGGGCTCAATGCCTGGACGCGTGCATCCGGGTAGCGCACCGGCTCGGCCGGTGCGAGAAAAGAGTGCATGGTCATCGTTCAGTCCGGAGGATCCGAAGTGAGGGTTATCCGTAAAGACGGGATGGGTTCTCCGACAACACGGCGCGCAGCAGTGAGTCATTGCCAGCCGCAGCTTGCAGCCAGTCCAGCAGCACACGGTCGCTCTGCCTGCTAGATCCTGCTCAGTCGCAGCGTACGCTCATGCCACCGTCGACCACGATCTCCGTACCGGTGACGAAGCGCGCTTCATCGGATGCCAGGAACAGCGCCGCATTGGCGGTATCGCGGCCATCGCCCATGAACCCGAGCGGAATACGTGCCTGGCGCTGGGCCAGCAGTGTGTCGACATCACCGCCTGCGCGTTGCCCGGCAAGGCGCGCCTCCACCATCGGCGTATGCATCTGGCCGGGGATCACCGTGTTGACGCGAATGTTCTTCTCGGCGTACTCGACCGCGACCACGCGCGAGAACTGGATGATCGCCGCCTTGGCCGAGGCGTAGCCGACCTGGGCCGAACCGGTCCATCGGATGCCCGAAGTCGACGCGGTATTGACGATGGCGCCGCCGCCCTGCTGCTCCATGTGCGGCAGCACGTGCTTGCAGGTCAGGAAGACACTCTTCAGGTTGAAGTTGAGCTGGCGGTCCCAGTCTTCTTCGCTAAGCTGCACCGGGCCACCCTTGGCCGAGCCGCCGACGTTGTTGACCAGCACATCCACGCGCCCGAAGCGCGCCACGCAGGCATCGACCATGGCTTTGACCGCCGAGGTGTCGGTCACGTCGCACAGGTGTGAGTCAAACTCTGCACCCGCGGCGTCTAGCCGCTCCAGCGTTTCACGCATCGCATCAGCGCTCTTGTCGGCGGCAAAGATCTTTGCGCCTTCCTGTGCAAAGCGCACCGCAACGGCACGACCATTGCCCCAACCGGGGCCGACGCAACCCGCGCCGGTAACGATGACAACCTTTCCTTCAAGACGGCCAGACATACAGAATCCCTTTGTGTTTCGAGGTAACGGTTTGAACGGAAATCAGGCGCGCACCAGCTCCGGCGCGCAGCCGTCCGGGGGCACGACACCAAAGACGTTGATGGTCATCGAGATCAGCGTGTAGTAGCCCGCCAGGCCAACGAGGTCCACCAACTGGTCCTTGCCCAGCACCGCCATCGCGCGCTCGTACAGTTCGTCCGGCACATTGCGCGTGGCATGCAGCACAGTCAGGAACTCATGGATCACGCGCTCATCGACTTTGACGAAGGCCGGCTCACGCCCCGTGCGGATCGCCTCGACCACGTCTTCGGCCACACCTGCCTTCAGCGCGATGGGCTTGTGCGCCCACCATTCGAATTCCGACATCCAGGTGCGGGCCATCACCAGGATGGCCAGCTCCGACAGCCGCGGCGACAACGACGAGTCATAGCGACAGTACTGGCCCAGCGCCTGCGCGCGGTTGGCCAGGCCCGGGCGGTGCAGCCACATCGCAAGCGGCCCGCGAACCTGCCCTCGCGGACCAGCAGCAATCGCCGCGTGGACTTCCTGCTGCTCGGGCGTCAGTTCTTCGGGTTTCAGTGGCTTGAGGCGTTCCATCCGCTTGCGCTCCGTGTCGACGGTCAGAAACGGAACGCAGGCCAGGGCACCGACGGGGCGCGATCCGACGGGGTCGGCCGGGCTGTCTCCGCTTCATTGTTGGTTTGATGGAAGCTATTCTGGTCTCCGGCGACGATAGCGTCCAATACAGTTTTAGGAAGATACTGATTCCGTTCTAGAATAAGTCGACTTGGTCCTCCCCTTCTTCAGCCCACGCGCCATGCTCGAACTCCGTACCCTCCGCCTCTTCCTCGTGCTCGCCGAGGAGCTTCACTTCGGCCGCGCCGCCCAGCGCCTGCTGATCTCGCAGCCGCCGCTGACCAAGCACATCCAGCAGCTCGAAGAAGACCTCGGTGTGCTGCTTTTCGATCGCAACCGCCGCACGGTGCGACTGACGCCGGCCGGCTCAGCGCTGGTGCGCGAAGCGCGCCGCATGCTCAACCAGCTCGACGCCACCGTGGAGGCAGTGCGCAAGGCCGAGCACGGCGAGACCGGCCACCTGCGCATCGGTTTTGTCGCAGCAGTGCTGTACATGAACGTCGAGCGCATCGTGCAGAAGTTCGAGCAGGATATCGGCGAGATCGATATCACCTGGGAGGAGACCAGCACCGCCGAGCAGGTCGATGCGCTGCAGCGCGACCGCATCGACCTGGGGTTCGCGCAGATCGGCACGCCCCCGGGCGAGCTTCGCGCCCATGTCATCCACAACGAGCGGCTGGTGGTCGCGTTGCCGGCATCGCACCCGTACGCCAAACGTAAGCGAATCGACCTGGTGCGGCTAGCCGAGATGCCCTTTGTCACGATCCCGCGCGACAGTGCGCCGGCGTACTTCGACCTGGTGACCTCCACCTGCGTCCAGGCCGGCTTCAGCCCGCATATTCGGCATTACGCCAAGCATCTGCTGTCAGTGGTCAGCCTGGTGGGGCTGGGCCGCGGCATCGCGCTGGTACCGGCCACGCTCGCCAAGGCTTCGCTGCCCGGCGTGGCCTTGCGCGACCTCACCGGCGAGCCCGCCATCGCCGAATATTCGGCGATCTGGAATCCCGACAACAGCTCACCAGTGCTACAGCGCGCGCTGCGTTCGCTCGGGGTGCCACAGGCATAATCCGGCTTCAGACGACGGCCTCGGCGGCGGACAGGATGTGGCGCACCGGCGTCGTCCCCAGCTTGCCGAATGCGTCGATCAGCACCTCCGCCTGCTCGGGCGCAAGCACGTCCGCCGTCAAGGCGCGGAACTTGCCCCGGATGGCTGCCATGCGCGCCGGATTCTCCCCGGAGCCCGACGGGTTAGCCTGGTACGCACGCAGCGGCTCGCCGTCCTTCGACATCAGCTCCACCCAGCCACAGAAGCTGGCCGGATATAGCGCGTCGAGTTCGGGGTCGCGTACGATCTCGATCGCGTTGGCCAGCGCGACGATCTTCGGGTCCGCCAGGCGGGCCTGCCCGAACTGCGCCGGCAGCACCTCGCCATCCAGCAGCACCACGGCCAGCGCGTAGCGGGCGCTCATTTGCGCGTTCAGCACACTGCCCGGCGCGTAGCGGTAGCCGCATTGCACATCGACAACGGTCGGCATGCCGACGCGAATCGGCCCCTGACCCGCCCAGTCGGCACGCAGCCGCAGCGCACAATCGACATGCGCATGGGCACTGCCGCAGCAAGCATAGGGCTTGAAATTGGTCCTGGGCATATGCCAGTCGCTGCCCAGCCCTTCCAGCAGCCTGTCCGGTTGAGGCGACTCCGAGAACGCCTTGAGCCAACCGCCGTCCCCGGTCTCGAACAACTGCGTCGGGCCGGTCAGGCCGCGCGCCGCCAGTTCGGCAGCCATCACGCCGGCTTGCGCGCCGCGCCCGGGGTGGAAACGCTTGGAATCCGTGCCGTCGCAAGCGAACGCAAACAGTCCGCCCGACTGGGTGCCGGCAAGACCCAGCGCCCACGCGGTGCGCTCTGCGTCGAGCCCCTGCATCACCGCCGATGCCGCTGCCGCGCCCAGCGGCGCGCACACGGCGGTCATATGCCATCCCTTCATCCTGGCCAGCGCCGGCTGCAGCGCCAGTGAGCAGCGGATCATGGTTTCGTAGCCGACGGCAATAGCGGTCTCGACCCGCTCGGGCGGCACCTCGAGCGTCTCCGCCAACGCGAAGACCGCCGGCAATACGACTGCGCCCAAGTGGACCTTTGCATTGTGAAAGTCGTCCAGCTCGTAGGCGTGTGCAGCGGCGCCATTGACCAGCGCGGCATCGGCGGCACGGTACGTCCTACCCGGCCGGCCCCATGCGCGTGCCCCGCCACCGCACGGAGCATGGTAACCATCGTCCGCCCAGCCACGAATGGCCTGGGACCAGGGCTCGTCATGCCCGGTCAGGCCGGCGCCGAACGTATCCAGGGAGAGTCCGGCGACCGCCTGCCGCACCGCGTCCGGCAGGTCGGCATTACGGATGCCGGCGATCCATCCTCCGAGCTCGCGGGTGATGGCCATTGATTGCGTTTGCTGATGCATGCTTGCTTGCCCTTGTCCTTGCCCTTCGCTCAATCGATACGGATGCCGGCTGCCTTGACGATGCCTGCGACCTTGTCAATCTCATCCTTGATCACCACCTTGAACTGCTCAGGCGTGGACTGCACGGTTTCAAAGGCCAGCTCGTCGAAACGCGTCTTAAGGCTGGCTTCGCGCACAGCCTTGTTGACCTCCTGCGACAGCTTGCGGGTGATGTCCGCAGGCAGGTTGGCGGGACCCCAGAGCCCGTACCACGACAGCAGCTCAAACCCAGGCAGGCCACTCTCGGCAACGGTCGGCACGCCGGGAAGCTGCGGGATACGCTTGCTGCTGGTAACCGCCAGCACCTTCAGCCGCCCCGCCTTGACGAACGGATACGCGCCTGGCATCGGCGACACCGCCGCCGACACGTGACCGCCCATCACGTCGTTCAACTGCGGCACGGCGCCCTTGTATGACACGATATCCATCTCCAGCTTGAACGCGTGGCGGATCATCTCTTCGGCCAGGTGGCTGGTTGTTCCTAGCCCGGAGGTGGCCCAGGTGTAGGTCCGCGGCCTGGCTTTCGCCAGCTTGACCAGGTCGCGCAGCGAGTTGGTGGGGAGGCTGGTGTTCGCGACGACGATCAGCGGCACGTGCCCCACCTGTGCGATCGGGGTGAAATCCCTGATGGCGTCGTAAGGGGCGTTCTTCGCGACCAGCGGCAGATAGACCTGGCTGGAGGCATTGACGAGCAGCGTATAGCCGTCAGCCGATGCCTTCGCCACCGCTTCGGACCCGATCATGCCCGACGCGCCCGGTCGGTTCTCGATAACGATCGCTTGCCCAAGCTGACGCTGCAGTTGTGCAGCCACCAGACGCCCGACGGTATCGATCGAGCCGCCCGGAGTGTAGGGGATGATCATCTTGATCGGGCGATTGGGATACGCCTCGCTCGCGAACGCCAACGGCTGCGGTCCGACCATCAAGGCCATCATCGCCATCGCGCCGATCACCCCCAGCGCCGCACGCCGCCCTGTTCTGCCTGTCCTGTTCATGGCTGTCTCCTCGGTTCTTGCGCGGTTTACAAAGGCTTACGGACCCTTCCGTCCGCAGGGCGCCGCGCTATGCAGGCCACTGTAGGGACGGGCCGGCAGACCGTCCAATACTGTTTCGCACCATGAGTTATAGGGCTGGCATATGACACGGCACGGCGCTACCCTGCGTTGGTTGCGGCTATCCTATTGCCTTGTCCCGCAAGGAAATCAGCACCATGGAACTCCGGCAACTCCTCTATTTCGTGACCGTCGCGGATGAGTTGAACTTCAGCAAGGCCGCGGTGCGGCTGCACATGTCGCAGCCACCGCTCTCCCAGCAAATCAAGGCACTGGAGGACGAGATGGGCGTGGAACTGTTGGTACGCAATCGCCGGGAAGTCCGCCTGACTGACGCTGGCCGTGCCTTCCGGGCAGACTGCCGCACCGTGCTCGAACAAGTGCGCGTAGCCGTGACCACCGCGCGGCGCACGGCGGCCGGCGACATCGGCACGCTGCAGATCGGCATGGTGACGTCAGGCATTTTCCATGTGCTGCCCACCATCCTGACGCGCATGGCAGAGCGTTTCCCCGGGCTGCATATCGCCGTGACCGACATGGGCTCGGCCGACCAGGCGCATGCCGTGATGCAGGGCAAGCTCGATATCGGCATCGTGCATTCTGTTCCGACGCGCGGCGGCCTCGGCAAGGCGCCGATCTTCACCGAGTATTTCACTATCGTCGTGCCCGAGGGCCACGAACTCGCCGCCAGGCCTGCGCTGGCGCTCCGCGACCTGGAGGGCGTGCCGCTGGTGGCATTCTCGCGTGAGCACGCGCCGGCGCTGTTCGACGGCATGATCGCCTCATGCCTGCATGCCGGCTTCAGTCCCGTCATCGCGCATACGGCGCGCAATCCACTGACCACCTTCCAGATGGTCAAGCTCGGCCTGGGCGTGGCGCTGGTGCCGCGTTCCTACGCCCGTGCCGGCCTCCCCGGCGTGGTGTTCCGCGAGATCGGCCGGACCGCTGGCCACATCCAGCTCTATGCAATCTGGCGCGAGCAGGCGCCCAGCGATCTGGTGACGCGGGTCGTGAGCGAAGTGATGAGCGAACCGATCGGGGACTAAGCCGCCTCTCGCGACGTCAGTCAAGCCACCGTGCTTTGCGCCGGAGATAGCGCAGCCACATAATCGGTGATCGCGGCCACCACCTCGTCCAGCCGCTCCGGCAGCAAGGCGTGCGCGGCATCGCGGATGGTGAGGTTGGTCACGCGCTCGCCCAGGTAGTCACGCAGCACATTGGCATAGCGCTGCGGTGCAATTACATCGTACTCAGCCTGCACATTCAGGATCGGCACGTTGCCGCCGGCGAAAAAGTCATCGACCGGTGTGCGCTTCTGCGCCAGCGTCTGCATCGTCATCAGCTCCGTGTTCCAGCCCTGCAGCCACGGTGCAGGATCATTGCACGGCGCGAAGAATACGGCGCGCAGGCTTTCCAGGCGCACCGCATCCGGCAGGCTAGTATCGCCGCAACGCTCGATCTGGGCGCGTACTTCCGGCGGAATCGGCACGGCATCGACGTCCTCCGGCACCTTGCCCGCCGAGCCGGCTAGCAGGACCAGCGCGCGCACCAGGTCAGGCCGGTCGCTGGCTAGGGTGCGGGCGATCCAGTTGCCATGGGCATGCCCGACGATAACGACCGGCGCCTTGCCGGCATGCTCGATCACAGCCGCGATATCGCCTGCCCAGTCGTGCAACGTCTTGTCGGCAAGCGGGCCGAAGCTGCGGCCATTGCCGCGCGGCTCCGGGCAGAGCACGCGATAGCCGGCAGCCGCAAGCGGCTCGGCCAGTTCCAGCATGTCAGTTGCGCCGCGGCCGAGCGACGGCAGCAAGACGATAGCCGGGCCGGCGCCCAGATCGTAGACCTCGATGGAGATCGCTGCCGAGCGCGGTACTACGTAGCGCCGGACTGCGCTTTGCTTATCGGCGCGCGATGTTGCCTGCGCTTGCTGCTCCGTGTTGCCTGGCATAGCCCTGTTCTCCTCAGTGTACCGGTCAGGACAACGGCGTCCTGCACCTTGTCCGGCCCACTGTACCGAGCCCACAGTGTAAATTCCAATATGGAATCTAACTGACAGTTATAGGGCTGACGTCGATGACAGGACTAGAATACGAGCCCTTGCTGAAATGCAGGCGATTACTTCCGCGCAACCTATTGCATACAGGTCAACACGGCTCTCGAAACGATTCAACGCTCTTTGCCGACGGCATCAACGATGATTCCCGAACCACGCCCCTCCAGCGCGCCAACTCAGCCGCCACTCGTGCAGCGAGCTGTTTAGGAAAGCCAGGCTCAGGCGCCGCGCCATAGCTCTCAAGGCCGAGCTTAACCTCCGGATCCTTCAGCACTTCATTCAGGGCGCAATTTAGCTGATCCACCTTCGTTGCAGGAGTCGCTGCCGGGGCGAAGAGAGCGTACCACTGCGTCATTTCCATCCCGGCAATGCCAAGCTCCGCAAGCGTCGGTACCTCAGGCAGGCCGGGGATGCGTTGTGAAGCGGCGACCGCAAGTGCATGCACTTGGCCAGCCCGCAACGGGCGATAAGCGGTAAGCAGGCTGGAGAACATGAGCTGCGAGCGTCCATCGATGGTCGATGCGATCGCGGGCGCCGCCCCTTCGAAGGTGTTACCGCGCATCGACGTGCCGGTGGCGAGCTGGAACAGCTCGGCAGCAAAGTGCGGCGGCGTCCCGTCGCCCGCGGAAGCATAGCTAAGGCTGCGGGGCGTTCGCCGCAGGTTGTCGATCAGTGTGCGCAACTCAGCCGGCGTCTGGGCGGGATTTCCAACCAGGAGTATCGGCGACGAGCCGATCAGCCCTATCGGCGCGAAGCTGTCGATGGGATCGTATGCGACCTGCTGAAGCGCGGGGTTCATCGCGTGGGTCCCCACATAGCCGAGCAATAGGGTCTGGCCGTCTGGCACCGCTCGTGCCACATACTCACAAGCGATCCCGCCGTTGGCGCCGGCACGATTGTCGATGATTACGTCCTGCCCCAGTAGGCGTGCGAGCCGTACGCCAATAAGGTGCGCCACCGCATCGTTGCCGCCACCCGCGCGCGTCGGCACAATGATCCTAAGGGGCTTCGATTGCGAAACTTGGCTCACCTGGCATGCCTGTTCTGGCCGCGAGAAGACATAGTCTGGCAAGTGGAGTTGCCCATCCATGATTTTCCGTGCCGTTCGAACGAGTGCAGCACGAGTCACAGTTGCTTCATCCCCCTCGCCTTCCAGTTCCACCTCTACCTCAATACGTCCGGCGGGATGCAAAACCACCAAGGCATGCTGCCCGACCAGGCGGCTGTGCTCGCTAGCAACCGTGCCTGGCAAAGCGAACGCGCTGGCCACGCCGATGGCGCCCGTAACGGCATGAGATGCATGGCATTTGCGCGGCGTAAAGTAGCGCGAAGTGATGCTATTCGGCGAGTCGCCGGGACTGACCAGCACGGGCTTTGGAATGACGCTGTCGGAAACATCGCCGAGTCCCATCATCTGTCCGGCCCGCAACCGGAGCGCCTCCAAACGCTCGAGAAGCGCGGCGTCATTATCAAGAGTGGCAGGCGCCTCGCGCCCGCTGACTCCCAGGTCGCGCGCTCGAACAATCATTAAAGGCATAGCTGCGTCAATGCAGGTCACCTCGATCCCATCGATCAGGTCGATGCGTTTGCCAGTGGGGAATATCTTGCCGGTCACGGCGCCCCAAGCGTCGAGGAAGTCGAGCAAGATCGGTGCCCCAGTTCCAGCAACGCCATCGATCCGGGTGTCGCCGTCATAGCTTACGCGGCCTCCCGGCGTACATACCGTCACATCGATCCTGGCGCCCGTATTGACGTTATGAACGCGGACGCGGGTGGATCCATCCTGGGCAGAGATCAGTCCCTGCTCGATGGCGAATGGGGCAACACCGGAAAGCATATTGCCGCAGTTTGGCCGCGTGTCCACCGAGCAATTACCTACGCCGACCTGCGCGAAGAGGTAGTCCAAATCACACCCGGGTTGCGTCGATCGGGAAACAATGGCGACCTTGCTATTGAGCGTACTGCCACCGCCGACGCCATCCAGTTGCAGCGGATCCGACGCGCCGATCGCGCCAATCAACGCTTGGTCGCGCGCCTCATCGCCTTCCGGTAGCCATTCGCGCAGGAAGAACGGGCCGCGCGAAGTGCCAGCACGCATCAGCACGCAAGGAATCGTCTTGCTCATCTCAGTCTGCCTTCAGCTTTGCCGCTTGAACCACCGCTTTCCACTTGGTCTGTTCCTGTTGCATAAAGGTGCGCATTTGACTAGTTGTCATGACCGAAACTTCCGCGCCCTGGCCCTCCAAGCGCTGCGCCACGGTCTTGTCGGCCAACGCCTGATTAAGCGCCTTGTTCAGCGTCTCCACGATTGGAGCCGGGGTGTTTGCCGGTGCAAGAATGGCGTACCACTGTGACACATCGACATCGTTGATACCTTGTTCCTTCAAGGTCGGCAGTTCCGGCATCAGCGCTGAGCGCTTGCTGCCCGCGATACCGACGGGCTTCAGCTTACCGTTCTTCAACTGCGGCAACGCGGTAAACAGGCTCGGAAACATCACCTGCGTCTGTCCGGCGACCGTGTCATTTATCGCCGGCGCAGATCCCTTATAAGGGACGTGGAGCATGTTTGTGCCAGTGGAGAGCTTGAACATCTCGGCCGCGAAATGAGGGGCTGTTCCATTGCCGGCAGATGCATAGCTGAGCTTCCCAGGCGCCGCCTTGAGCAACGCTACAACTGCCTTTGCGTCTGCGGCCTTCAGACTCGGATTGACCACCATCACGGTGGCCGACGAACCGACCATACCGACCGGCACGAAGTCCTTGATCGGGTCATAGCGAAGGGTCTGGAGCGCTGGGTTCATCGCATGGGTGGCCACATAGCCGAGCAGCAGCGTGTAGCCATCAGGAGGGGCGCGCATCACGAATTCGCTCGCAATGGCCCCATTGGCGCCAGCCTTGTTGTCGACCACGACGGTTTGCTTGAGGATCGATGACATGGCTTGGCCGACCACACGCGCCATGGCGTCGTTGCCTCCCCCTGCGGCAGTGGGTACCACCAGGGTGATCCGCTTTTCCGGGTATGCGGCCAGGACGCTGGTCGCAGTGAGCGCAGCCGCGATGGCAAGCCCACTGAAGAAAAGCTGCTTGGTAGATTGCATTTGTCTGCTCCGTAATGTCGTTATGCCGTCGGCCGGCCCGGCCGCATGCGTATAGTCGTCATTTCGCGCTCTTAAGTGAATTGAGTTTTTAGGATCAATTGATGCACACTGTGGATCAGTGACTCAAGGCACGGGAGAACGAGCAATGACCATCAACTTCAACCTCAACGATCTTCAGGCGTTCCGAGCAGTGGCAGAACTGAACAGTTTCCGCAAGGCGGCCGCGTCCCTGCATGTGTCCCAGCCAGCGTTCAGCCGGCGCATTGAGAAACTCGAAGAGGCACTCGGTGTCCGCTTACTGGAACGCACCACTCGCCGGGTGAGTCTGACTGCCGTCGGTCGGGAGTTCGATCGAAAGGTTAAGGACTTACTCGATGAACTGGACCAGACGTTGCTTGGCATACGGGGCGTGACGACCACACGCATGGGGGAAGTGACCATCGCCTGCGTACCCTCGACGGTCTATTACTTTCTGTCGCAGGTTATCGCCCGCTACCATGCCCAATATCCGAAGATCCGGGTCAAGATTCTCGACGCCAGCGCAAACGAGGTGCTGACAGCGGTGTCGCGCAGCGAAGCGGACTTTGGCCTCAACTTCGTGGGTGGACAAGAGGCGGACATTGAATTCAGCCCGCTACTAGAGGAACGGTTCGTGGCGGCCTGTCGCCGCGATCACCCGCTCGCAAAGCGACGGCAAGTCACATGGGCAGATCTTGCTAAGTATGATTACATCTCGGTCAGCAAGGCATCAGGCAATCGGCTACTCCTGGATCAGGCACTGTCCAACGTGCAAGGATTGCCTCAAAGTATCTATGAGACTCAGCATGTGACCACCACACTGGGCCTCGTGGAAGCCGGCCTTGGCATTGCTGCGGTGCCATCGATTGCCATGCCGGGACCGGACCATCCCCTCCTCGTCAGCGTGCCGCTAACCGATCCCGTTGTCACGCGCAAGATTGGTCTGATACGCCGCAAAAGCCGCGCACTGACGCCAGCAGCGCAGCAGCTATTTGACTTCCTCAGCGAGAGCAGGGCAGTGCGTACCAAAGGCGCCGGTCGCCGGCGCGGTCGGTAACCGGCACGGTGTTTCGGTCCGTGCAGGACTCACTTCCTCCGGTTCCGATGCGCCTTTCCGATCGCAGATCAGCAGGAGATGAGGTCGGGGCGACTCGCGTGCTCGGCCCGCTGATGACCGCGTCAGCAGCGCGGTACTAATATAGGCCTAGGCGCGACTCGACAACACCCGGTCGACCATTACTCCAGCTTGGCCCAGACTATTTGCCGGTTCGCACATCGCCTCTAACTGTTCGCGCGACACGTGGCGGCTGATCTCCGGGTGGGCCGCGAGAATGTCGATCAACTGTCGGTTAGTAGTGATAGCCTCGCGGCAGAGGTCGTAGACGAGGTCATGCGCGTACTCGCGGCCGATGTAAGGACCAAGCCCCATCATCACGGCTTCGGACATCACTAGACCGTTCGTGATGTCGATATTCGCACGCATGCGGACTGCGTCCACCTCCAATCCCTGCAGAACGAACTTCGCCTGCTTCAAGGCGCCAGAAATCAGACAAAAGATCTCGGGCAGCGATACCCATTCGATCTCCCACGGTCCGGTGGAACGCTCGTGGTCGGCGACCATCGCGTCCATCAGTGCAGCCGCATGCTGTCGCGCCACCGAAATGTTGGCATGGATGTACAGACAGGAGATCGGATTGCGCTTCTGCGGCATGGTTGACGACGAACCACGCCCAGGGGCGAATGGCTCGAACACCTCGGCAACTTCCGTCTGCATCATCAGTTTCACGTCCATCGCGATCTTGCCTAGGGAACCACCGACAAGACCGAGAAAAGCGCCAACCTCGGCGAGGGTATCGCGCACCGTGTGCCAGGAGATCAGCGGCTGCACCAGACCTAGTTCTTTCATCAATGCCGCCTGTGTTTCCATGGCGCCCATCTGCAGCGAGGACAACGTACCTGACGCCCCGCCGAACTCCCCCATCAACACGCGAGGCTTGAGTTGCTGCAGCCGCTCGCGATGGCGATCAATGCCGGCAAGAATGCTGGCCATCTTGTAGCCAAAAGTAATGGGCGTTGCCTGCTGCAGGTTAGACCGGCCAATTACCGGTGTGTCGCGGTACCGCTTAGCCAGCGTCGCGAGTGCGTCGGCAATGTCGTCAAGATCCGTCTCGATGAGTGCAAGGCCCTCACGCATCTGCAGCACCGCCGCCGTGTCCGTAATATCTTGAGTCGTGGCACCCCAGTGACAGAACTCGCCGAGCCCATCCCGGCAGTTGCCGTTTATCTGGTTCACCACCGCAATAATGGGATAGCCGATCTGCTCGGTCTTGGCCTTAAGCTTTACCCAGTCAATTTTCGATAGTTCACAGTTTCGAACGATTTCTTCTGCCGCTTCCTGTGGGATGATGCCAAGCTTACCCTGCACCTTTGCCAACGCACGTTCGATGTCGAGGTACTTGGCGGTTCTGTTTTCGTCGGACCAAACCTCGCGCATACGTACGTCGCTGAACATATCGCCAAAGATGCGCGAGTCGATGATGGTGGAAGCCATAGTGTTCTACCTCTCCATTAGAGTCGGATGTGTCGCCGGCCGACAAGGGACTATCACACAACGCCTTCCGCGTGCATCGTCGCGATTTCGTGGGAGGCGTATCCAAGTTCCGTGAGAATCGCGTCGGTATGCTCGCCCAATGCCGGTATGGGATCCATGCGGGGCCGTTCGCTCCATGTACCAGGCGGCAAAAGTGCCGGCAGCACGCCCTTCGGCGAGTCGACTTCGGTCCAGCGGCCGCGCGCGCTCAGCTGCGAGTGTTCCCAGACGCCCCGCATGTCGTTGTAGAGCGGTTGGTCCAGACGAAATGCGACGCCATGCCGCGAACGCGTTCGTCGTATCCGCGGGCGAAGTCGCCGACGCCCGGCCGCTCGATTTTGATGACACGTGCACCGAGATCGGCAAGCTGGCGCGTAGCGAACGGCGCCGCGATAGCGTGTTCGAAGGTGACGACCGTCAGGTCTTTGAGGGGTTGCATCGTGTTTTCCCGTTGGGCTAATCAGCGCAGAACCGCGGTGGCATCCATGGTCAGCAGGCCCTCATGGTCGGACGCCCACAAATGAATGGTCTTGCCGTCTGCCTGAGGTTGCCCGCTAACCAGGAACGGGTGGAGGTCGAAGGTCGGGCGTACTGCGCGGAAGCGGAAGCTGGCCACGTCGGCATCGGGCAGCTGTCGGCGCAGCAGATCCAGCAGCAACGTCGCGATAAGCGGGCCGTGGACGATCAGGCCAGGATAGCCTTCGACCCCGGTCACATAGCGGCGGTCATAGTGGATTCGGTGCCCATTGAAGGTCAGCGCCGAATAGCGGAACAGCAGGACGTCGTCCGGCACGATCTGTCGCTGCCACGCTGCTTGCGCCGGCGCAGCCTGGGGCGTGGCCGGCACATCGCCTGGCTGCTGGGCTTCGCGGTAGACGATGTCGTGGAACTCCACCAAGGCCGGCTCCGCGCCCCCTTCCGTGCATACCTCGTGACGGACCTTAACGAATACCAGCTTGCCGGTCCGCCCCTGCTTGCTAGAGACGTCATCGATCGTCGAAGTGCGCAGGATTCGGTCGCCCACCCGGAGAGGAGCTCGGAAATCGAACTGCCCCCCGGCCCACATGCGTCGCGGGAGCGGCACGGGAGGCAGGAACCCTCCGCGCTTAGCATGGCCGTCCGGCCCGATCTCGCTCTGGCGATGCATGGGCAAGAAGTAGAGCCAATGCCACAGTGGTGGCAGCGGCGTGCCCGCCGGTTGCGCTGCCGCCGGATAGTCCAACGTTGCCCGCAGCGCCGCAATGGGTGCGGCGGTAACCGTGTCCTGCTGCCGCTCGCTGCGTCCGATCCATGTCTTAGGGTCAATTGGCTGTTCTTCCACTGATGACTCCTTGCATTATGTGGTTGCCTTGGCTCACACCACATTGTGAGTACGCGCCCTTGCGGACGGGGTTGCATATTCGATATAGATGCGAATTCCTCAATACACTCGCTGGCTCGACACGCCCATCTATAAGCGCAATTGATCGCGCCACTCAGAATCGATGTCGCAGACCGATACCGCCGCCTACTTTGCTTCCCTTTACGCCCATGAAAGCAGGGAGTGCATAGGCTCCGCTAATGCGGTTGAAATCTACCTCCGCGTAAACGTCCGTACGCTTTGAAAGGTTGTAGTCGGCGACCCCCGTCACCATGATCCGGCTCCCGGAAGCGTTGCGCTGCCGGTCGTAATGTGACGCCACCGATAAGGTCAGGGCTTGGGTGGCCGACACTGCAAAGCCGCCCGTGAATACGTCGTTGCGGGTCGGACTTACGTCAAATCGATTGTTCAGATAGCCGAAGGTCAGCTTGACTATCCCCCACTGATAGTTGCCGCCCAAGCCCCACACCTTTCTCGCCTCGGGTGTCGTTAGTGCATTTGCCTGTTGCCAGAAGCCGCCGACGTCCACCGGTCCCTGCTTATAGCCCAGGGAGACGCCATAGCTGGAACTTGGCTTCATCTGGCCGGCCACCTCGCCAAAGGTATAGTGCGCCCCCGCCGATAGCCCGCCCCATTGCCCGAAGTACTTCGCCATGTTGTCCTGGCGCGGCCCCGTATAGCCGTTGAGGATAGTAACGGCGTCCAGATTCGGATGCCCATTCGGCTGGAAACGGGACGTCGCATCGTAGGCCGTGGTGAACTGCCGCCCAAAGGTCAGCTTGCCGAGGGTGTCGTGGTTCAGCCCCACCCAGGCCTGCCGTCCGAACAAGCGTCCCTGTCCGCCCGTGCTTTGCTGCCCATAGTTTGCCGTCGCGGTACCCTGCAACGATTTCCCAGTCGTCGGATCAAAGCCGCTTTCCAGATTAAAGATGGCGGACAGACCTCCCCCGAGCGCCTCGTTGCCGCGCATCCCCCAGCGCGAGCCGTTGAAGTACCCCTCGGTCAATTCCGCCAAGTTGTTATCGCCCGCATTATTGTTGGAGTAGCGGACCATGGTATCGATAATGCCGTATAGAGTTACCCCAGACGACGTCTGCGCTTGAACGGGACCGGTGATGATGATCCCAAGGACAGTTGCAGCTGCAACCCTCCTGTTCGCCCCATTCCCTCGCGCCAGCATGATGCTCATTTGATCTCCCTTGGCTTGTTATGGTGTTTCGCCGTTCCTTGCAGACGGGCAGGGTGGATGGCGATTTGCAGCCAGTGTGGACGGATCAGCAGAAAGGGGGAATTGCAATGTTTCGAAGAATTGATGCAGCTAGCGCATCAA
Source organism: Cupriavidus phytohabitans (assembly GCF_000426345.1). Taxonomy (GTDB): domain Bacteria; phylum Pseudomonadota; class Gammaproteobacteria; order Burkholderiales; family Burkholderiaceae; genus Cupriavidus. Next base: position 25,880 of record NZ_AUFE01000058.1, read on the forward strand.
TGTAGAATGACCGACCTCACCGGCTAGGGGTGGCCAGATTCGCTCAGAAGGAGGCTAAAAACGCCAACCAAAATCTATGGGCCGGAGATTCAATGTGGGAAGCTTCGGGAAGCGCTTATTTAAGGTTGCTCTGTACCAGTGCGTGCGTTACTTTGCCGGCGAGCCGTAGAACAAAGGAAAGTTGGGTCTTCCACGATTTGTGTGACGACGGCGAACTGGCGCGGAGGATCTTGTTGCGAGGAACGGCCTCGTCTCCCCGCCGCATTACCACCGCGCACCTCGCATTCAGGGACCACGGCAAGCAGCGGCTTCCCTATTAACTGTGTGCTGCGCGCCAGAACATCACTGGTATAACGTACGCCATGTAGATTGATGTGTGGCCTGATCCCATGCCGAGGAGCCCGCACGGAGCATCGCTTCGCCGATTGCTTGCCGCGAATGAAATGCTCCATCGCCTCAAGCGGCGTGACGTTGTTCAGACCGGCATGGGGCGTACCGTGGTAACTTGCAATGGCGTATTCAACCAGTTCCTCCAATTCATCGAGCGACACATACGCACCAGCTTGTGACATGGCTGCCCGACCATCGTCGCCGCACGCTTAATGCGTCATCCTGGCTCACCGCCGCCCTCTCCCGCGCGCGGGAGAGAACAAAGAATACCGGCAGCGTGCGAGACTCATCGGCACAGCGCCCGCATACGCGGACACTCCCCTAACGCATCCGTGCTGTGTTCTCCCACACGACGCCGCATCACACGCAGCCACGCCCCAAGCCGACGCAGCGAACGCGGCGCCGAGGTTTGCCACAGGTTAAAGCGAGCGCGCGGCCCGTCGCCCGACAGCCACACGCGATACCCCTCAGGCAGTGCCAGATCGGTCCCCGGCTCTCCAGATATCGTTGGGATCGCCCTCGCCTGTCACCCAAAGCTTGCCCGCCACCGCACAGAGTCTGTCTGTAGCCGGCTCGCCAGCTGACGGTTTGCCCGGGCTCGTCCAGTTCGAAAGTCCTTAGTTCTTGCATGATCGCTTCCCCATCAGCCGACGGTCACGCTCCGGCGCAGGTCCCGGGATGCCGGTTTCCCACGCCGCGGTGCGCACGCCCCTCGGTCAAAGCTTAAGAGCATTCGCACCGATGATTGTGCCGATCGCAGTGCAAGATACGGCAGTCAACTGCGTTTTGGCGTGGCTTACGAGCAGATTGTTGGAGCCCCTGAGCACTCGCCGTTCTCCCGGCGACCCTGGGATTAGCCGCGAGGCGTGGACGCCTTGCCCTTGCGCCGACGGGAAGATCTCGTATGCAGACGGCTGAGTATCCCGTCGAATGTTTCGAGCTGGCGCGTAATCTCCGCCTGGCCATGTTCAATCAGAAACGCTCGAAACGCCATGGCAACACGTGGAATTCGCACGCCGGGAAGGTTCAGGACATACCAGTCGCGCTCAATCGGGTTGTCCTTGAGTGGCAGCAGCCCGATCAGCCCTGCCTGGAATTCCAGCGTGCAGGCATGCAGCGAGAGGAAGGCAACACCCAGCCCTGCCGCCACCATGCGCTTGATGGCGGCATTGCTTGATAGCTCGGAACCCAGGGGCAAGCGGTGCCCCGCCTCCTTGAAAAGGCGCTCCACCGTATTGCGCGTGCCAGACCCCCTCTCCCGCACCAGCAAGTTGGCGTTCAGCAAGTCTTTCAGAGAAAGATTCCTGCGTGACATCAGCGGATGATCCGGCGCGGCGATGAACGCCATGGGGTGCTTGGCAAATGGCGTCGCATGGGTGCGCACGTCGCTGGGGGGCCGGCCAATGATGGCAAGGTCGATTTCGTGCATGGCCAGCATGCGGATGATCTCCTCGCGATTGCCTACACTGAGCTTGATCTTGACCTCGGGCCGTTGCCCGGTGAATGCCACCAGCATCGGCGGCAACAGGTACTCTGCCGTCGTAATCGCCCCAACCCGTAGCGTACCGGCCTGGTCCCCTTTGAGCGCGGCGACTTCTTCGACCGCGTCGCGCCACAAGCGCAGCATCTGGCCGGCATAGCCGGCGATGACCTCACCGGCAGGCGTCAGTTGCATCCCTCGGCCGACCCTTTGCACGAGCGGCGTACCGGTCGCTTGCTCCAGAAGACGCAACTGCAATGACACCGTCGGCTGCGTCAGGTGCAATTCTTCAGCCGCCCGCGAGACACCGCCCAGGCGTGCAACAGCATCGATGGCATTCAGTTGCCGGAACGTGGTGGATCGATTCATATCAAAAAACCAATGGGTCGGTTTTGATTATCAATTTTTTCGTATGAGCCCGCTACCTTATAGTGGGCAGCATGGAAACGCAATCCACGCCACCCCCTAGATTGAAGGCTCTTAGAAGAGAGAACGGCAATGTCACCTGAACTGCTTGTATTCGCACTGGACGACGTCATGTCCCGGCTTGACGATCCACACCAAGGCCAACCCAAAGAAGAGCGCGGCGAAGCGTGGCGAGCCTCATGCGCTCGGCAAGCTGCCACGTCAGTGCAAGATGTCGCACACGCTTTCAGCGAACTTCGCCTGACGACAGGTTCGGCAAACAGCGAAACGGTGCGGGAGCACGCGGAGGCCGCGCAACTGGCGTATGAGAAGCGCTTCATCGCCGCGTGCGCTCAAGGTTGGTTTGGGATCGAAGCACAGGCGCTTGCCCGGATGGAAGACGCCGCGCTCGACGGGGTGCGCCTTGCACTGGGCTCCAGGCTCTCGTCCAGGATGGTCTGCGCATTGATGGAATCAACGCTGGGGCCAGACTGGGTCGACCGGTTTTCAGTTGTGGCCACCGCAGACGCCCTGTCCGGGCACCAGTCGGAAGACGAGTTGTATCGCCTGATCTTGCGCACGACGGGCGTACCGCCACAGCATGCGTCGCTGGTGACGGCATCGAGGCGCTGTAACGAAATCGCGCGTCGCCTCGGCATGCAGGTGGAAAGACCCAACGCGCATGACGGTGCATTCGCAAGGCGGAGCGACAACGGTAGAGAGGCATGGCCGACGCGCGATACACGTTCTCGAGGTGCACCGCGCACGGCTCCCTCCGCCGCTCCTTAGCTGACTTCGGAAGACCAATATGAATACAATCGTCGTTGTTGGCGGTGGCGCCGCCGGTTTGCAACTCGCCATTGGACTGGGGCGCACGTTAGGGAAACGCCGGCGCGCCAGGGTGATCCTGGTAGACCGCAGCCCGACGCATCTCTGGAAGCCGCTGTTGCATGAGGTGGCCGCCGGAACGGTCGAGCCGACCGTTCACTACACCTCCTTCGCGCTACAGGCCGAACGCAATCATTTCGAGTTCATACAGGGGGACCTCGTTTCCGTGGACCGGTCGCACCGCGTGATATCCCTGACCCCCGGCGGCGAAGCAGATACGTCCGGCGCGCGCATCCGGGAGCTGGCATATGACAAGCTAGTGCTCGCGATCGGCGGTGTTACGCAGTACTTCGGCGTGACCGGTGCACGCGAACATGCGCTGGCGTTGGACAGCGTCAGCGGCGCTGAGCGCGTGCGCGAGCGCCTGCACGCCGCCCTGCGCCGCAAATCAGCCGCCGCGTTGTCGCCCAACAGCGAGGCAAACAAGGTACGGGTGGCTATCGTGGGTGGTGGAGCGACCGGCGTCCAGCTAGCCGCGCAATTGCGCCGCACCTCCTTCCTGCTGAACCGCTATGGCGTCCATCAGCTCGACCCTTGCCGTGACGTGGATATTGCCGTGCTCGAAGCGGCTCCGAGTCTCCTGCCAGGGATGGATGGCGAGCTTGCGGCCCGGGTGGCACGGCAACTCGCCAAGCAGAACATCGGCATCGCCACCGGGCAGCGCGTGACTGCGGTCACGCCGCAAGGACTCACGCTTAATGGCACCGAGGCGGTCGATGCGGACGTCGTCGTCTGGGCCGCAGGCGTCGCTGCGCCGGCGCTGGTCGCGTCGTTTGGCCTGGCTGTCAATGAGAAGGGACAGGCCCGCGTGGGCCCTACGCTTCAGTGCCTGGATGACGAAGACGTCTTCGCGATCGGCGATTGCGCCAGCTGCCGGCCCGCCAATGCGGCAAAGGAGCTCCCCACGCGGGCACAGGTCGCCTTCCAGCAAGCCCTGTATCTGGCGGACGCGGTGCCGCGGCATCTGGCGGGCAAGCCGGTACGGCCCTTTGTCTTCCGGGACTATGGATCGCTGATTTCGCTGGCGGGTGGCCTGGCGGTCGGTTCGCTGGCCTCGGTCAAGGGTATTTCGGGCTGGTATGTGGAGGGACGTCTGGCTGGCCTGCTACACAATGCCATTTATCGTCGCCACATCGTCTCGATTAACGGCTGGCGCCGGGCCCTGGCAATCTCGATATCGCATGGGCTCGAGCGCTGGCTGGGTGCGGGGACGCGGCTGCATTAAGGTTTGCCAGCAGCCCTAATAAGGCCGTCCACCGCTTCAGGTGGACCGGCTTTGTTTATTTGTCGCTCCCGGGACGGCCAATCAGCGCAAGTCCAGCGACACCAGCCGTGCACGCGGTTTAGGATTTTTTGCTGATTTCGCCAAACAATTCAGCACCATCGACTAGATAGCTGCCGATACGATAGCGAGCATACCCAAGGGAAGATCCCACGGCAGTTATTTCTCCGTCATGACGCGTGCCGAGCCCGCCACAGGCAACACCGCAGCACAAATTTCGCCCCAAGCATGCCCCGCCCCATTTCCGTGACCATCCATCTGTCGGCGCTTGCCAACAACCTCGCCGTTGCGCGTCGCGCCGCGCCCGCATCGAAAGTGTGGGCCGTGGTAAAAGCCAATGCCTACGGCCATGGCATTGGCCGGGTCTACCCTGCGCTGGCCGATGCCGACGGTTGCGCGCTGCTGGACCTGAACGAGGCAGCATTGCTGCGGGACCTGGGCTGGCGCAAGCCCATCCTGCTGCTGGAAGGATTCTTCGATGAAAGCGATATTCCGCTTCTCGCGTCATTGCGGCTGAGCACCGCGGTACATTGCGAAGACCAGTTGCGAATGCTGGAGCTTGCCTCGCGCAGCGCGCAACTGCCTCCACAGTCGCTCGATGTCTGCCTGAAGCTGAATTCGGGCATGAACCGGCTTGGCTTTTGCCCGAGCGACTACCGGGCGGCCTGGCAACGGCTGCGCAACATTCCCGCGGTGAAGTCAGTCACCCACGCGACCCATTTCTCGGATGCGGACGCGCCGACGGGCACCGCCGATCAGCTGGCGGTTTTCCGTGCCGCTACGCTGGGCTTGCCCGGCGAGATATCGGTGGCGAACTCCGCAGCAACGTTGTGGCATGCGGATTGCCACGCCGACTGGGTACGCGCCGGGATCCTGCTATATGGTGCGTCGCCATCGGGCCGGCCCGATGACATAACGGAATCCGGCCTGCAGGCAGCGCAGACGCTGGCGAGCAAGATACTGGCCGTACAGGAGATTCAGCCGGGCCAGGCCGTAGGCTACGGATCGCACTATGTGGCGTCGCGTCGCCAACGCATTGGCATTGTGGCGTGCGGCTACGCGGATGGTTACCCGCGCACGAGTTCTTCGCATGGCGATCACTTTGCCCCCGTGCGCGTTGGAACGCGCTTGACTCGCACGGTGGGCCGCATTTCCATGGATATGCTTGCCGTCGACCTCACCGACTGCCCCGAGGCCACCATCGGCACCCCGGTCGAGTTATGGGGCCGGCACGTCCCCATCGACAGTGTCGCCGCGGCCGCGGGGACCATCGGCTACGAGCTGATGTGCGCCGTCGCACCTCGGGTACCGGTCAAAGTGGCCAACTGATTGCGCTTCCGTGCGCCTTGCACCGGTATTCTGATTTCGGTGTGGCCGCTCGGAAGTGCAGGGGTGACGTGCGCGCACCGGCCTACTGCAACCTGATACCGCTCAGGTGGAAGGGAACAGCTTTTCGATCGGATAGTGAGTCTTGACGAAAGGCGACTTGATCACGATGAAGCTGAAGTACTTTTCGATCCCGATATTCCGTTCCAACAGACTTTCCATCAGTTCCTGGTAGTGGCTGACACCACGGGTGATGAACTTCAGCAAGTAATCGTAGCCGCCACTGACCAGGTGGCATTCGATAATCTCGTCCACAGCGCTCACCGCCCTCTCGAAGCGCACGAAATCCTCGCGATGGTGGTCCTCCAATGTGACCTCCGTAAACACCGTAAGAATGTCGCCGAGCTTATCCAGCCGAATATCGGCGCTGTATCCGCCGATATAACCCGCCTGCTCGAGCCGTTTGACGCGAATCAGGCAAGGGCTTGCCGACAGACCCACTGAATCGGCAAGGTCGACGTTGGTTATCCGGCCGTTTTTTTGCAGGTGGGCAAGAATCCGAAGGTCGAGGCGATCAAGTTTGATTGGCGCGGACATGGTCTTTCAAGCCTGGAATGACTGCATCACATTGTCCCGGTCCGATCCGGCGAGGGCAATCGGGGCGCGCCCGGACGATCTGTTGGATAGGGTATTCCCCAAGATTGTTGCGGTGCACAGGCACCCTTATCGTGCACATGGCATTCAATGCCGAACCATACACCCGAAACCGCAGCTTTCACTGTCCTCGTCCGGAATACCCCGCAAATTCGTCGGTGACACATGCTTCAATACCCAGAAGACGGTGATGGGCTGACTTGAGAAGCCGTGCGAGGGATTGACCGCCGCCGGCAGATCACGCGCATCCCAGCGCCTTGCACCCATGGTGCACGCGCACCCAATACGTCAAGGCACGCCGGCTGTCAGCGATGATCCGGCAGGCTGGGCCGACCTACGAGGAGACCTTCATGAACCTGTTCATCTTGCGTCTGCTGGCGCGGCGTGTCGGGCTGGCGCTGATCTCATTGCTGGCCGTCTCGGCCATCGTCTTCGCGATCACGGCGGTACTGCCCGGCGACGCCGCCCAGGAACAGCTCGGGCAAGACGCGACCCCTGAGGCCCTGGCCGCGCTGCGCAGCCAGATGGGCCTGGACGTGCCGGCGCCGGTGCGCTATGTCCACTGGCTGGGCGGCCTGCTGACCGGCGATGCCGGCGAGTCCCTGGCTACCCACATGCCGGTGTCGGAGGCCATCGGCAGCCGGCTGCCCAATTCGCTGCTGCTGGCTGGCCTGACCGCGCTGATCTCGGTGCCGGTGGCGCTGGGCCTCGGCATCCTCGCGGCGGTCTATCGCGGCACCTGGTTCGACCGCGGCGTCAGCCTCGGCGCAGTCGCAGTGGTCTCCGTGCCCGAATTCCTGGTCGCCACGCTGGCGGTGTTGCTGTTCGCGGTCCAGCTGCGCTGGCTGCCGGCACTGGCCTATGTCGGCAACGACGAATCCTGGGACAAGGTGCTGCGTTCGCTGGCCATGCCGGTGCTGACACTGTGCTGCGTGATCGTCGCGCAGATGCTGCGCATGACGCGCGCCGCGGTGATCGACCAGCTGCAGGCGCCCTATATCGAGATGGTGCGGCTCAAGGGTGCCTCGTCCACCCGCCTGGTGCTGTTCCACGCGCTGCCCAACGCCATCGGCCCGATCGCCAATGCCGTGGCACTGAGCCTGTCCTACCTGCTGGGCGGCGTCATCATCATCGAGACCATCTTCAATTACCCGGGCATCGCCAAGCTGATGGTCGACAGTGTCGCCCAGCGCGACATGCCCGTAGTCCAGGTATGCGCCATGATTTTCTGCGCGACTTACCTGACCCTCGTCACGCTTGCCGATGTATGCGGCATCGTCGCCAATCCGCGTCTGCGTTACCGCTGATGCCCTGAACGCCATGCAGGAGCCGCGCCCCGTGTCCACCACCACCAACACCACCCCGCTCGCCAGCGCCACGGGGGTCTCCCCGGCTGCGCTCGGCACTACCGATAAAAGCTGTGGCCGCCCGCGACGTCCCCGGTTAGGTATTAGCGGATGGATCGGCTGCGTCATTCTTCTGGGCTGGCTTCTCGCTGCCATCTTCGGCCCGATCCTGATCAACCCGGACGCAGCGGCCTCGGGCGAATTCCAGGTCTTCGGGCCGGTCAGCGCCCACCACTGGCTTGGCACTGACTACCTGGGCCGGGATATGCTCGCGCGCGTGCTGCTCGGCGCGCGCTATACGGTCTGCCTGGCGCTGGTCTCGACCCTGTGCGCAAGCGGCATCGGCATCACGCTCGCGCTGCTCGCCACCGTCAGCGGCCGCTGGATCGATGCCTGCCTGAGCCGCGGCCTCGATACGCTCACCGCGATCCCGAGCAAGATGTTCGCGCTGATCATGGTCGCCGCCTTCGGCTCCTCGGTGTGGATGCTCGCCATCACCGCGGCCATCATCTACGTTCCCGGCGCGTATCGCATCGCGCGCTCGCTGGCGGTCAACATCAACGCGATGGACTACGTGACC
>NZ_AUFE01000059.1 GCF_000426345.1 Cupriavidus phytohabitans
AGAATGCTCAAACGTCGCCAGGCAGTCGAGCCTGTCATCGGTCATGTCAAAGCGGATCATGGCATGCGCCGGAACTGGTTGAAAGGCGAAATCGGTGACACTGTCCATCCGATCCTCTGTGCCGCAGGCTTCAATCTCCGTTGGCTGCTGCGGGCCATTGCCCGCCTCGGTATCCGCGGGCTTTTTTTCGTCTTAGCTTTGCTCACAGGGATGGCCCGGTTCGCCACCGATGCCGCCAATCGACTCAGCCCACATGCCGCAGTCGTTTGATGAGGGCCCAGAATCCTCCGCCTTTCAGTCACGCTGAGCTCTCAGACTGAATTTTTCAGGTCCGACTCATTAACCTGCCCGCTATTTTCCGTTCGCGGCATCTGGCCTGCCGCACACCCCATGACGGTTGAAGCGTCTCCGGCGCAAGCGGATTGCGCGGTATGACTGGATACCGCGCACGATGACGGCCCCGTTGCGAACGCGAAAATTTGCTGCTCCCGCCAGCCCCACAAGGGCCGGCGCGGCCATTCTGACCATACGGAGACAACGAAAGATGAGTGCAAGCGCAGAGCACCTGCAACGCGGCCTGGGCGAACGCCATATCCGGCTGATGGCGCTGGGTTCGGCCATTGGCGTGGGCCTGTTCCTGGGCGCCGGCAACGCCATCAAGATGGCCGGCCCCGCCATCATGCTGGCCTACCTGATCGGCGGCGCGATGATCTTCCTGATCATGCGCGCGCTGGGCGAGATGGCCGTGCACAACCCCGTGGCCGGCTCCTTCTGCCGGTACGCGCAGGACCACATGGGCCCGCTGGCGGGCTACCTGACCGGCTGGAACTACTGGTTCCTGTGGCTGGTGACCTGCGTGGCGGAGATCACCGCCGTGGCCATCTACATGGGCATGTGGTTCCCCGACGTACCGCGCTGGATCTGGGCGCTGGCCGCGCTGGCCGCGATGGGCTCGGTCAACCTGATGGCGGTCAAGGCCTATGGTGAGTTCGAGTTCTGGTTCGCCATGATCAAGATCGTCACCATCGTGCTGATGCTGTTCGGCGGCGGCGCGATGATCATGTTCGGCTTCGGCAATGGCGGCGTCGCCACCGGCATCTCCAACTTGTGGGCGGACGGCGGCTTCATGCCGAACGGCGCCTCGGGCGTGCTGATGTCGCTGCAGATGGTGATGTTCGCCTACCTGGGCGTGGAGATGATCGGCCTGACCGCCGGCGAGGCGCGCAACCCGAAGAAGTCGATCCCGGACGCGATCAACTCGGTGTTCTGGCGCATCCTGATCTTCTACGTGGGCGCGCTGTTCGTGATCCTGTCGCTGTACCCGTGGAACGAGATCGGCGCGCAGGGCAGCCCGTTCGTGCTGACCTTCGAGCGCCTGGGCATCAAGACCGCCGCCGGCATCATCAACTTCGTGGTGCTGACCGCGGCGCTGTCGTCGTGCAATGGCGGCATCTTCAGCACCGGGCGCATGCTGTACAACCTGTCGCTGCAGGGCCAGGCGCCGGCGGCCTTCGCCAAGGTCGACCGCAACGGCGTGCCGCGCCGGGCGCTGCTGGTGTCGATCACCGCGCTGCTGTGCGGCGTGCTGCTCAACTACCTGGTGCCGGAAAAGGTGTTCGTCTGGGTGACCGCGATCTCCACCTTCGGCGCGGTCTGGACCTGGGCCATCATCCTGGTCACGCAGATCAACTTCCGCCGCAGCCTGTCGGCGGCCGGGCGCAAGGCGCTGGCCTTCCGCATGCCGTTCTGGCCGTATGGCTCGTACATCGCGCTGGCCTTCCTGGCGCTGGTGGTGGCGCTGATGGCCTACTTCCCGGAAACGCGCGTGGCGCTGTTCGTGGGCCCGGGCTGGCTGGTGCTGCTGACGATCTGCTACTACGCGCTGGACATGCGCTCGCGCGGGCCGGTCAGCTACCGCGCGTGACGCTGCCGCAACGGCACGCGCGGTGCGCGCGACGGCGCACCCCGCTACAATGGCCCCGGGCAATCCACCGCCAGGGGGCCGAATGTCCGAGATGCCTGACACCTGCGCCGCGCCGCGCCGCAACAGCGCGGCCGACGCCGAAGCCCGCGCCGTCGCGGTGGCCGCCACCGTGGCGCGTACCGCCGTCGAGCAGGCCGACCACGCCATGCGCCACTGGACCGACCCCACCCCGGGGCCGGTGCGCATCGGCTCCGCGCAGCACCTGCAGATGTTCTGCAACATGCTGCTGCAGACCCACAACCCCTACAAACCCGCCGTCATCGACTGGCCCAGGCTGTCGCCCGAGGCGCTGCATCGCGTCACCTCGCTGCCGATCTGGGACATCGCCGTGCAGACCGAAGGCCGCGCCTCGGTGCGCGTGAAGACCTTCGCCGGCACGGTCGGAGAACCGCTGCTGCGCAGCGCGCTGGAGATGGATGGCGGCGAGGAGGCGCGCCACAAGGTGGTGCTGTCGAAGCTGGTCGAGGCCTACGGCATCGCCCTCGCCCCCGAGCCCGGCTACCCGCCGCCGGACGATCCCGAATGGGGCTGGCTGGTGACCGGCTACAGCGAGTGCATCGACAGCTTCTTCGCCTTCGGCCTGTTCGCCGCGGCAAAGCGCTCCGGCTTCTTTCCGCCTGAGCTGGTCGAAACCTTCGAGCCGGTGATCCAGGAAGAAGGCCGCCACATCCTGTTTTTCGTCAACTGGGCCGCCTGGTACCGGCGCAACCTGCCGTGGTGGCGCCGACCGCTGTTCGCGCTCAAGGTGGCGCGGGTGTGGGCCTTCCTGGTGTGGGAGCGCATCGGCATCGCGCGCGGCATCGACGCCGACGGCGTGGCGCAGGACGCCAGCTTCACCATGAACGGCTCCGGCGCGCTGGGCGAGGCGCTGACGCCGGGTGCCATGATCGACCTGTGCCTGGCAGAGAACGAACGCCGCATGACGGGCTATGACGCGCGCCTGCTGCGCCCGGAAACCGTGCCGCGGCTGGCCCGCCTGGCGCGCCGTCTCGTGAAGTAGCCATGGATACCGGGCTGGCGCTGTCGTGCCTGACCCTGGCGGTCTGGTGCGGGCTGCTCTGGCTGCGCGCCGGCTTCTGGCGCGTACACAAGCCGGCCGCCGCACCGGCGCCGGCGCAATGGCCGGAGGTGGTCGCCATCATCCCGGCACGCAATGAATCGGCGGCGATCTCACGCGCAGTGGCGGGCGTGCTCGGCCAACGCTATCCGGGACGGCTCACGCTGGTGGTGGTCGACGACCACAGCCAGGACGGCACCGCCGATCTCGCCCGCGCGGCCGCCGCAACTACCGCACGCCCGCAGGCGCTGTCGGTGATCGGAGCGCGCGAGCTGCCGGCCGGCTGGAGCGGCAAGGTCTGGGCCCAGTCCGAGGGGCTGGCCGAGGCCGACCGCATCGCCCCGCACGCGCGCTATGTCTGGCTGACCGATGCCGACATCTGGCACGGCCCCGGCGTGCTGGCATCACTGGTCGCGCGTGCCGGGCACGAGCAGCGCGACCTGGTCTCGCTGATGGTGCGGCTGCGCTGTGAATCGGCGTGGGAACGGCTGGTCGTGCCCGCGTTCGTGTTTTTCTTTGCCAAGCTCTACCCCTTTGCCCGGGTGCGCGACCCGCGCTCGCGCGTGGCTGCCGCGGCGGGCGGCTGCATGCTGGCCCGGCGCTCGGCGCTGGCGCGCATCGGCGGCTTTGCCGCGATCCGCGCCGAGCTGATCGACGACTGCAGCCTGGCGGCGCGCATCAAGGCCGGCGGCGCGATCCGGCTGGACCTGGCCGACGACAGCCTGTCGCTGCGCCCCTATGACGACTGGCGCAGCCTCTGGGACATGATCGCGCGCAGCGCCTATACCCAGCTGCGCTACTCGCCGCTGCTGCTGGCGGGCGCGGTGGCAGGCATGGTGCTGACCTACCTGGCGCCGCCGGTGCTGGCGTTGGCCGGCGGCTGGCGGCTGTGGCCGGCGTGGCTGGCATGGGGCACGATGGCGTTTGCGTACCTGCCGATGCTGCGCGAGTACCGCCAGCCGGCATGGCTGGCGCCGCTGCTGCCGGTAACGGCGCTGTTCTACCTGGGTGCGACCATCGACTCGGCGCGGCGCTACTGGCTGCGGCGCGGCGGGCAGTGGAAGGGGCGTGCGCAGGCGCCGGTGCGGTCCTGAGCCGTGCCGCTCATTTGCCTCTCATTTGCCTCTCATTTGCCTAGATATCCCTGCGCGCGAAACCACGCCAGCGCGTCGCGCAACCCTTCGCGGTACCCGCGCGGCGCATAGCCCAACTGCTGGCGCGCCTTGTCCGACGTGAAGAACATCCGGTAGCGCGACATATTGAGCCCGTCCACCGTAATGAACGGCTCCCTGCCGGTCATCCGCGCCACGGCCTCCGCCGCATGCGCCAGCGGATACAGGGGCCAGCGCGGCAGTTGCACGGTAGGCGGACGCCGGCCGCACAGCTCGGCGATATCACGCAGCATCTGCTGCAGCATCACGTCATCGCCGCCCAGGATGTAGCGCTCGCCGGCGCGGCCGCGCTCCAGCGCCAGCAAGTGGCCCTCGGCGACGTCATCCACATGCGCCAGGTTCAGCCCGGTATCGACAAAAGCCGGGATCTTGCCGGTCGCCGCCTCGACGATGATGCGGCCAGTCGGCGTGGGCCGGACGTCGCGCGGGCCGATCGGCGTCGAAGGATTGACGATCACCGCGGGCAGGCCGCGCTCTGCCACCAGCCTTTCGACCACGCGCTCGGCCAGCACCTTGCTGCGCTTGTACGCGCCGATGGCCTCGTGCGGCTGCAGCGCCGCGGTTTCGTCCACCGGCGCCTGCGCGCCGGCGACGCGCAGCGTGGCAACGCTGCTGGTATAGACCACGCGCTCGACGCCGGCGCGCTGCGCGGCCTCCATCACCGCCAGCGTGCCGTCGACATTGGTGCGCACGATCTCCTCCGGATCGGGCGCCCATAGCCGGTAGTCGGCGGCAACGTGGAACAGGTAGCGCACGCCCGGCAGCGCGGCGGCCACGGCGGCGGCGTCGCGCATGTCGCCCTCGGCCACCGTCACCGGCAGGCCGGCAAGGTTGGTGCGCGGACTCCGCGGGCGTACCAGCACGCGCACTCTGAAACCGCGCGCCAGCGCCTGCCGCGCTACCGCCGAGCCGAGGAAACCCGAGGCTCCTGTCACCAGCACGTCATCGTTTCTCGTCATAAAGCCGTTTTCCCGGTGAGGCACAAGCGCCGCAAAGGCGGCCGGAAGCCGCCGCAGTCCGGCCCGGCACGGCGCTGCCAGACAAAGCGCGCGTGTCGGGTATATAGTAACCACCGTGCGACGGAAATGTGATCCTGATGAATCTCCGGTGCGGCGCCGGCTCGCGGATCGCAAATCCCGCCATCCCAATTGCTGAAACCCGTTGCAAAGGGTCAGGGGGTCTACTCTATGCAGGTGATTCTGGCTCAGCCCCGCGGCTTCTGTGCCGGCGTGGTGCGCGCGATCGAGATCGTCGACCGCGCCATCGCCAAGCACGGCGCGCCGGTGTTCGTGCGGCATGAGATTGTGCACAACAAGCACGTAGTAGAGGGATTGAAGGAAAAAGGCGCGCGTTTTGTCGAAGAACTCGACGAAGTTCCGGCCGGCGCCGTGACCATCTTCAGTGCGCACGGCGTTTCCCGCGCGGTGGTCGCCGATGCCAGCCAGCGCCAGCTGCATGCTATCGACGCCACCTGCCCGCTGGTGATCAAGGTCCACACCCAGGGCCGCCAGTACGCTGCCAGCGGCCGCACCGTGATCCTGATCGGCCATGCCGGCCATCCCGAGGTGGAAGGCACCATGGGCCAGATCCCGGGCAAGGTGATCCTGGTGCAAAACGAAGCCGAGGTCGGGCAGCTCGACCTGCCGCCCGAAACGCCGGTCGCCTACGTCACGCAGACCACGCTGAGCGTCGATGACACCCGCAATATCATCGCCGCGCTGGCCCGCCGCTTCAGCAACCTGGTCGGCCCCGATACACGCGACATCTGCTACGCGACGCAAAACCGCCAGAGCGCCGTGCGCGACCTGTGCAAGCTGGCCGACGTCATCCTGGTGATCGGCGCGACCAACAGCTCCAACTCCAACCGCCTGCGCGAGATCGGCACCGAAAGCGGCGTGCCCAGCTACCTGATCGCCGACGGCGGCGAGCTGGATCCGGCCTGGGTGCGCGATGCCAACGTGGTCGGCATCACAGCGGGCGCCTCGGCTCCCGAGGAAATGGTCGAGGACGTGATCGCCGCGTTGCGCAAGCTGGGCCCCGTCGAGGTCACCACCATGGCCGGGCGCGAGGAGCATGCCGAATTCCGCCTGCCCGCCGAACTGGCCGACGTCAGGCCATCCGCGGCGCCGCGCAAGGCTGGCAAGGCCGCCGCCCGCACCGAGACCGACACCGCGCCTGCCGCTGCCGGCACCAACGAGAATATCGCCGGCTGAACCTAACAAGAGGAAGCTGCCTTGGCCATTCCGTTCCTGCAGGTCGCCCGCGTGGGCGCCTACATCGTCGGCAAGCACCTGTCGCGGCAGAAACGCTACCCGCTCGCGCTGATGCTGGAGCCGCTGTTCCGCTGCAACCTGGCCTGCTCGGGCTGCGGCAAGATCGACTATCCCGACCCGATCCTGAACCAGCGCCTGTCGGTGCAGGAATGCCTCGATGCGGTCGACGAATGCGGCGCGCCGGTGGTCTCGATCGCCGGTGGCGAACCGCTGCTGCACAAGGACATGCCGGAGATCGTGCAGGGCATCGTCGCCCGGCGCCGCTTCGTCTACCTGTGCACCAACGCGCTGCTGATGGAGAAGAAGCTGGACCAGTACCGGCCCAGCCCGTATTTCATCTGGTCGGTGCACCTGGACGGCGACCGCGAGATGCACGACCGCTCGGTGTGCCAGGAAGGGGTCTACGACCGCGCCGTGGCGGCGATCCGGCAGGCCAAGGAACGCGGCTTCCGCGTCAACATCAACTGCACGCTGTTCAACGATGCCGAGCCCGAGCGCGTGGCCAGGTTCTTCGACTCGGTCAAGGCGCTGGGCGTGGACGGCATCACCGTGTCGCCGGGCTATGCCTATGAGCGCGCGCCCGACCAGCAGCATTTCCTGAACCGCGGCAAGACCCGGCAGCTGTTCCGCGACATCCTCGGCCGCGGCCGCGCAGGCAAGAACTGGGCCTTCAGCCAGTCGACGCTGTTCCTGGACTTCCTGGCCGGCAACCAGACCTACCACTGCACGCCGTGGGGCAACCCGGCGCGCACGGTGTTCGGCTGGCAGCGGCCGTGCTACCTGGTCGGCGAGGGCTATGCCAAAACCTTCCGCGAGCTGATGGACGAGACCGACTGGGACGCCTACGGCACCGGCAACTACGAGAAGTGCGCCGACTGCATGGTTCACAGCGGCTACGAGGCCACCGCGGTGGCGGATACCTTCGCCCACCCGCTCAAGGCGCTGGGAGTGAGCCTGCGTGGCGTGCGCACCAGCGGGCCGATGGCGCCGGACATTGCGCTGGACCGGCAACGGCCGGCGGAATACGTGTTCTCGCGCCACGTCGAGATCAAGCTGGAGGAAATCCAGCGCGCGAAGCCGTCCGCCAATCAGGTCCATCCACCCCGGCCGGCGGCCAACGCCAACGGCGCCGCCACGCACTGATCACGGGGCCTGGCCATGCTCGCGGCTATCCTGACCGGCGCTGCGCTCACCTGCGTGTCGGCCGGCTATGCGCTGGCCGCGGCGTGGGTGTCGCGCCGGGCACTGCCTGCCGGCGCGAGCAGCGTAGCGGTGCCGGTCAGCGTGCTCAAGCCGCTATGCGGCGCGGAACCGCGGCTCTACCGCAACCTCGCCACGCTGTGCCGGCAACGGCACGACCAATTCCAGCTGGTATTCGGCGTGCGCGCCGCAGACGATCCCGCGATCGACTTGGTAGCACGGCTGCAACGCGATTTCCCCGATTGCGATATCGCGCTGGTCGTGGATGCGCGCATTTATGGCAGCAACCTCAAGGTCAGCAACCTGGTCAACCTGTTTGCGCTGGCCAAGCATGACTGGCTGGTGGTCGCCGACAGCGATATCGCCGTGCCGCCAGACTACCTGGCGCGCGTGACAGCGCCACTGGCCGATGCCGGCGTCGGCGTGGTCACCTGCCTCTATCGCGGCCGGGCCAGGGGCGGCTTCTGGTCGCGGCTGGGCGCGCAGTTTATCGATGAGTGGTTCGCGCCGTCGGTGCGGATCGCGCATGCGGGCGGGTCGCGCCGCTTTGCCTTCGGGGCGACCATTGCGCTGCGGCGCGAGACGCTGGTTGCAATCGGAGGCTTCGAGGCATTGGCAGACCGGCTGGCGGACGATTTCTGGCTGGGCGAACTGACGCGGCGGCTGGGGTTGCGGACGGTGTTGTCGGATGTGGTGGTGAGTACCGATGTCACCGAAGACCGCCTTGCCGAACTGTGGCGGCATGAACTGCGCTGGCTGCGGACGATCCGGTCGCTGAATCCGTTGGGCTTTGGCTTTGCGTTTATTACCTTTACCTGGCCGATGCTGGCGCTGGGGCTTTGGCTGGCGCCGCTGCCGTGGGTGGTTGCGGTGGCGGTCGCTGGTGTGATGGGCCGCAGCGTGCTGGCAGGCAATTGTGCCGCTGCGCTGCGTGCGCCGTTGCGGGATGCGTTGCTGCTGGCAGGCTGGGCAATGGCGCTGGCCGGCAAGCGTGTGCAGTGGCGCGAGCAGGTGCTTTCCGTACGCGACATGCAGCACTCCGGCCGAGCGCCGGCCCTCTCCCACAACCCCTCTCCCGCGTGCGGGAGGGGGGCGGGGGAGAGGGCAGGCGCGTCCACGAGCCCCTCCCCTGACACCCCACCTTTCACCGGCATCCACACCAAGAGGCCGCTATGAAAAAAACCCTGTTCCTCCAGGCCCCGTCCTTCGACGGCTTCGACGGCGGCGCCGGTTCGCGCTACCAGGCCAAGCGCGAGATCAAGTCGTTCTGGTACCCCACCTGGCTCGCGCAACCCGCCGCACTGGTGCCCGGCAGCCGCGTGCTCGACGCGCCCGCCGACGAGCTGACGGTGCAGCAGACGCTCGATATCGCCGCCGAGTACGAGCTGGTCATCATCCACACCAGCACGCCCTCCTTCCCCACCGACGCCAAATTTGCCGAGGAGCTGAAGCAGCGCAAGCCCGGCGTGATGATCGGCATGGTCGGCGCCAAACCCGCGGTCGATCCCGGCGGCACGCTCGGCGCCAGCGACGCGATCGACTTCGTCTGCCGCGAGGAATTCGACTACACCTGCCAGGATGTCGCAGCCGGCAAGCCACTCAAGGACATACCGGGGCTGTCCTACCGGCTGCCGGACGGCTCACTCGAACACAACGGCCAGCGCCCAATGATCGAGAACATGGACGAGCTGCCCTTCGTGGCGCCGGTCTACCAGCGCGACCTGAAGATCGAAAACTACTTCATCGGCTACCTGAAGCACCCATATGTGTCGATCTACACCGGCCGCGGCTGCCGCTCGCGCTGCACCTTCTGCCTGTGGCCGCAGACCGTCGGCGGGCACCGCTACCGCACGCGCTCGGCCGAAAGCGTGATCGCGGAGGTGAAATGGATCAAGGAGAACATGCCCGAGGTGAAGGAGATCATGTTCGACGACGACACCTTCACCGACTTCAAGCCGCGCGTGGAAGAAATCGCGCGCGGGCTGGGCAGGCTGGACGTGACCTGGTCGTGCAATGCCAAGGCCAACGTGCCGTACAGCACGCTGAAGATCATGAAGGAGAACGGCCTGCGCCTCCTGCTCGTGGGCTATGAGTCGGGCGACGACCAGATCCTGCTGAACATCAAGAAGGGCCTGCGCACGGACATCGCGCGCCGCTTCACCGAGGACTGCCGCAAGCTCGGCATCCAGATCCACGGCACGTTTATCCTGGGCCTGCCCGGGGAGACGCGCGAGACCATCGAGAAGACCATCGAATACGCCAAGGAAATCAATCCGCACACCATCCAGGTGTCGCTGGCCGCGCCCTACCCCGGCACCACGCTGTACCGGCAGGCGGTCGACAACGGCTGGCTGGAAGAGAACAAGGTCATCAACCTGGTCAACGACCAGGGCGTGCAGCTGGCCGCGATCAGCTACCCGCACCTGTCAAAGGAGGAGATCTACCACGGCGTCGAGACCTTCTACAGGCGCTTCTACTTCCGCCCCGGCAAGATCTGGGAAATCGTGCGGGAAATGCTGGGAAGCTGGGACATGATGAAGCGGCGCCTGCGCGAAGGCGTGGAGTTCTTCCGCTTCCTGCGCTCGCACGAGGCCTGATCCTGGCACCCGACGCGCTACAGGGCCCCGATGCATCGCAGCGCGCGCTGATCGTCACCGCCGACGACTTCGGCCTGCATCCTGCCGTCAACGAGGCAGTCGAACTGGCCCACCGCGACGGCGTGCTCAATGCCGCCAGCCTGATGGTGGGTGCGCCGGCCGTGGCCGATGCGGTCGCGCGCGCACGCCGGCTGCCGTCGCTGCGCGTCGGCCTGCACGTGGTGCTGGCCGACGGTCCCGCCACGCTGCCGCGCGCGCAGATCCCGGCGCTGGTCGATGCGCGGGGGCGCTTCGGCTCGGCCATGGCGCTGGACGGCTGCCGCTTCTTCTTCCTGCCGCACGTGCGGCGCCAGCTGGCAGCCGAGATCCGCGCGCAGTTCGACGCCTTCGCCGCCACCGGGCTGCCGCTGGACCATGTCAACACGCACAAGCATTTCCACCTGCACCCGACCGTGCTCGCGCTGATCCTGTCGATCGGCCGCGACTACGGCCTGCGCGCCATGCGCCTGCCGCGCGAAGCCCGCGCGCCGCTGCTGCTGCGGCCGTGGCTGGCATTGCTGCGCCGGCGCCTGGCCCGCGCCGGTATCGCCCACAACGACTACGTGGTCGGCATCGCGCGCAGCGGGCAGATGGATGAAGCGGCGCTGCTCGATGCGCTGGCGCGGCTGCCGGCCGGCGTGGGCGAAATCTACCTGCACCCGGCGGTGGTGTCGGGCGAGACCATCGCCCCGTCGATGCGCGGCTACCGCCACGCCGACGAACTGGCCGCGCTGCTGTCTCCGCGCGTGCGCGCCGCGCTGCAGCGTGCCGCCACGCGGCGCGGCGGCTTTGCCGACGTGCTGCCGGCCTGATCCCCGACATGAAGCGCATCGCCATCCTCACCGGCCTGCTGGGCCTGCTGGCCCTGACCGTGCTGGTGGTGCGCCAGGGGATCGGCGACATCGCCGCCATTGTGGCCCAGGGCGGCTGGCCGCTGCTGGCGCTGGTGCCGCTGCATGCGCTGCCGTTGCTGCTCGATGCGCAGGGCTGGCGCGTGCTGCTGACCTCGGCCGATCCCGACGAGAACGCTGGCCTGGGCTTCCTGTGGTGGATCGCCACCGTGCGCGAGGCCGTGAACCGCTTGTTGCCGACGGTCAGCGTCGGCGGCGAACTGGTCGGCATCCGCCTGACGCGGCTGCGCATCCGCGATACCACCGCGGTCGCCGCCAGCGTGGTGGTCGAGGTGATGACCACGCTGTTCGCGCAGTACCTGTTCTCCGCGCTGGGCGTGCTGGTGCTGGTCGCGGCGCTGCAGGACGGCGGGCAGGCCTGGGTCATCCTGGCCGGCCTGCTGCTGTCGCTGCCGGTGCCGGTCCTGTTCGCGCTGTCGCTGCGCTACAGCGCGGTCTTTGAAAAGCTGGAAGGCGCGGCACGCCGCCTGTTCGGCGAGGACAACCGCGTGGTGGCCATGATCGACGGCGCGCGGCTGGATGCCCATATCCGCGCACTCAACCGCCGCCGCAACGAACTGGTGAGCGCCGTATTGTGGCAACTCGCGGGCTTGGTCACCGGCACGCTGGAAGTGTGGTTCGCGCTGATGCTGCTTGGCCACCCGGTGCCCTTCTGGCATGCGCTGGCGATCGAGGCGCTGACGCAGGCCGCGCGCAATGTGGCGTTCTTCGTGCCGGCGGGGCTCGGCGTGCAGGAAGCGGTGGTGATGCTGCTTGGGCAGGCGCTGGGGATGGATGCGCAGGTCTCGCTGGCGCTGGCGCTGGTCAAGCGCGCGCGCGAGGTGCTGTTCGGCGTGCCGGCGCTGCTGTCCTGGCAGTGGGTGGAGCTGCGGCGCTGGCGCCGCGGCCGCGCGCGCGCGGCGGAGAACGCCTAGCTGGCCGCGTTTTGCCGGGCGTTGTGCGTGGTCAGGTAATTCACCAGCCCGTCCACGCCGCTACGGGCAACGATATCGGCGAACTGCTTGCGATAGACCTCGATCAGCCACGCGCCCATCATGTTGATGTCATAGATGCGCCAGCCGGCGGCGGTGCGCTGCAGCCGGTAGTCGATCTGCATCTCGTCGGCGTTGTTGATCACGCGCGTCTGCACCACCACGTCGGTGGCGCCACTGCCGGCCTTGACCGGCTGGTAGCGGAACCTGACGCTCTGCTCGCGCAGCTGCGCCAGCGATACCGCGTAGCTGCGCACCAGCAGCGTCTCGAACTGCTCGTAGAGCTGCTTCTGCTGCTCCGGCGTCGCGCTGCGCCACGCGCTGCCGACCGCCAGCCGCGTGGTGCGCCGGAAGTCGGCATAGGGCAGGAACTGCTTCTGCACGACCGCGGTGATCTTGCCGAGATCGCCGGCACGCGTATCGGGATTGGACTGGATGGTGCCGATCACGCCCTCGACCGCGGCCTGCACCAGCCGCTCCGGGCTCGCGCGCAGGTCTGCGGGCTGGACCGCCTGGGCATGCGCCGTCGCAACCATGACCACCGCCGCAAGCGGTGCAAGCGGCACCAGGGGAAGCAAAGCGTAACTCTTCATGGATCTCGTGCAGGAAGGACAGTGGAGCCGCGCCTGTGGCGCATGGCTTTCTCGCGCGCTCGGCAAGTGCGCGGCCAGTATAGCGGAACGGTCCCGCCCCAACTCCGCCCCGCATGCCGCATGCGCCACGCCGCCAGCCGATATACTCGCGGTTCGTGCTCCTTCCGGATCCGCCCATGCTGACTTCGCTGCTGACACGCATCGTCCGGTTCGCCACGGCCTGGCCCTGGCGGATCATCATGCTGGCGGCAGTGCTGACCGCGGCCAGCGGCGTCTACGTGGCGCGCAACTTTGCGATCAATACGGACATCAGCCGCCTGCTTGAATCAGACGCGCCGTGGGCGCAACGCGATGCCGCCATCGCCAATGCCTTCCCGCAACGCAACCAGCTGATCCTGGCGGTGGTCCAGGCGCCCGCGGCGGAACTGGCCGATGCCGCCGCCGATGCGCTGGCAGAGGCGCTGCGCCGCCAGCCGGCGCGCTTCACCGCGGTCAGCCAGCCTGGCGGCGGGGCGTTCTTCGCGCGCAACGGGCTGCTGTTCGCCAGTCCCGACGAAGTCCGCCAGTTGTCGCAGCAACTCGTGCAGGCGCGCCCGCTGGTCGGCGCGCTGGCGCACGACCCCACGCTGCGTGGCCTCTCGGATACCCTCACCACCATGCTGACGCTGCCGTTGCAGATGGGCCAGGTCAAGCTTGGCGACATGGCGAAGCTGCTCGGCAGCAGCGCGCAGGCACTGGACCAGGTGCTGGCCGGCAAGCCCGCGGCGCTGTCGTGGGCCGGACTGGTCGACGACAGCCTCAAGCCCGGCCCGGACGGCCATGCCTACAGCTACGTCTCCGTCAGCCCGGTGCTCGACTACAGCGACTTGCAGGCCGGTGCCGCAGCCTCGCGCGCGATCCGGCAGGCGGCCGCAGACCTGCAGCTGGCGCAGCGCTACCAGGCAACGGTGCGGCTGACCGGTCCGCAGGCGCTGGCCGACGATGAATTTGCCTCGGTCAGCGACGGCGCCGTGCTCAACGGTGTGCTGACCGTGCTGGTGGTGGTGCTGATCCTGTGGCTGGCGCTGCGTTCGGCGCGGCTGATCGTGGCCGTGCTGGCAAGCCTGTTCGCCGGGCTGCTGATCACCGCGGCGCTGGGGCTGGCCATGGTGGGCGCGCTGAACATGATCTCGGTGGCGTTCGCGGTGCTGTTCGTCGGCCTCGGCGTGGACTTCGGCATCCAGTTCGGCGTGCGCTACCGTGCCGAGCGCCATGACCGCGACCATGCGGTCGAGGCGCTGGGGATGGCCGCGCACGCGGTCGGCGCGCCGCTGGCGCTGGCTGCGGCCGCGACCGCGGCGGCGTTCTTCTGCTTCCTGCCGACCGACTACCGCGGCGTGGCCGAGCTGGGCCTGATCGCCGGCGTCGGCATGATGGTCGCGTTCGCCACCACCTTCACGCTGCTGCCGGCGCTGATCAGCGTGCTGCGGCCCGGTGGCGAAGCCGAGGCGCCCGGCTTTGCCTGGCTGGCGCCGGCGGACCTGTTCTTCGAGCGCTACCGCAAGCCGGTGCTGCTGGTGACGCTGCTGGCCATCCTCGCCGGCGCACCGCTGCTGCCGAACCTGCGTTTCGATTTCGACCCGCTGCACCTGAAAGACCCGCAATCGGAATCGATGGCGACGCTGCTGGCGCTGAAGGACGCGCCGCAGGCCGGCACCGAGGACGTCAGCGTGCTGGCGCCGTCGCTGCAGGCGGCGCGCGACAGCGCCGCCCGGCTCGCGGCCTTGCCGGAGGTGGCGCGCGCGGTCACGCTGCAGAGCTTTATCCCCGACGACCAGCAGCCCAAGCTGCAGGCGATTGCGCAGGCGTCGGCCGCGCTGATGCCGGCGCTCGCGCAGCCCACCGCCACGCCCGCGAACGACACCGCCCGCGTCAATGCGTTGCGCAACGCGGCGCGCCAGCTCGCCATCGCCGCCGACGAGCATCCCGGCCCCGGCGCGGCCGAAGCCGCGCACCTGTCGGCTACGCTGAAGAAACTCGCCGGAGCCAACGCCGCCACGCGCGACCGCGCCGAGCGCGCCATCGCGCTGCCGCTGCAGCTGGCGCTGGCCCGGCTGAAGCTCGCGCTCAGCCCGCGGCCGGTCACCCGCGAAACACTGCCGCCGGCGCTGGTGGGCGACTGGGTCACGTCCGATGGCCGCGCACTGGTCAGTGTCAGCCCGAAGCTGGCGCCGGCAGGCAGCGCGCAGCGCGAGGCCTCGCTGGACCGCTTTATCGCCGCGGTGCAGCGCGTGGAGCCTGCCGCCACCGGCGGCCCCATCGCCGTGCGCGGCTCGGCCGACACCATCATGACGGCGTTCGCGCAGGCCGGCGCCTGGGCGGTGCTGTCGATCACGCTGCTGCTGTGGATCACGCTGCGCCGCTTCGGCGACGTGCTGCGCACCCTGGTGCCGCTGCTGGTGTCGGCCGTGGTCACGCTGGAGCTGTGCGTAGTGTCCGGCATTGCGCTGAACTTCGCCAACGTGATCGCGCTGCCGCTGCTGCTGGGCATCGGCGTGGCCTTCAAGATCTACTACGTGATCGCCTGGCGGCACGGCAAGACCAAGCTGCTGCAATCGAGCCTGACGCATGCCGTGCTGTACAGCGCCGCCACCACCGCCACCGCCTTCGGCAGCCTGTGGCTGTCGCACCATCCGGGCACCGCCAGCATGGGCAAGCTGCTGGCGCTGGCGCTGTTGTGCACGCTGGTGGGCGCGGTGTTCTTCCAGCCGATCCTGATGGGCCGCCCGCGCGAAGAGACGCGTCCCGGCCAAGACAAACCCGCCGCGCCCGCCCCCTGAGCGTTCACGACTTGCCGCGCCCTTTTTGTACGATGCCTTTCCGCACCCGCCCGCGCTCGCCTGCCATTTCCCTTGCCACCACTGCCGCTGCCGCGGCCCTGCTCGCCGGCTGCGCCACCGGCCCGCAGGCCAACCCGGACGATCCGCTCGAACCGATGAACCGCGCCGTGTTCACGGTCAACGACAAGCTCGACCAGTACGTGGCCAAGCCGGTCGCGCAGGGCTACAAGGCGGTCACGCCGGAGCCGGTGCGCACCGCCGTCAGCAACTTCTTCTCGAATCTTGCCGACGTGGGCAACTTTGCCAACAACCTGCTGCAGGGCAAGGGCGTGGCGGCAGCGGAAAGCTTTATGCGGGTCGCGGTCAATTCCGTGCTCGGGCTGGGCGGGCTGATCGATATCGCCACGCCGGCCGGCCTGGAAAAGCGTTCGCAGGATTTCGGGCTGACGCTGGGCACATGGGGCGTGCCGTCGGGGCCGTACCTGGTGCTGCCACTGTTCGGCCCGAGTTCGTTCCGCGACGGCGTAGGCCTGTATGTGAATTTCCAGTTCGATCCCATTACCTATGCCGAACCGGCGGTACGGAATTCGCTGTTTGCCGCCAACGTGGTCGACGTGCGCACCAACCTGCTGGGCGCGACCGACCTGCTGGCGCTGGCGGCGCTGGACAAGTATGCGTTCGTGCGCGACGCGTACCTGCAGCGCAGGCGCTACCTGCTGGGGGAAGGCACGGCGCTGCCCGACTATGGCGACGAGGACGACGCGGACAACGCGGACGGCAAGGACAAGGGCGACAACAAGGAAAGCAAGCCGGCCGCGCCAGCCGCTGCGCCGGCGCCGACGCAGCCGGTGGCGCCGCGCTGACGCGGCGCCTGCGCCCGGATCAGCTGCCGATACCCAGCAGCACCACCTCGAACGTCAGCGTCGCGTTCGGCGGGATCGTGCCCGGCACGCCGCGCGCGCCGTAGGCCGTCGAGGCCGGGCAGGTCAGCTTGGCCTTGCCGCCCACCTGCATCGCCTGCACGCCTTCGGTCCAGCACGGGATCACGCGGTTAAGCGGGAACGAGATCGGCTGGCCGCGCTTGAACGAGCTGTCGAACTCGGTGCCGTCGGCGAGCGTGCCGCGGTAGTGGACCTGCACCGAGTCGGTGGCCTTGGGCGAAGCGCCGGTGCCCTTGACCAGGTGCTGGATGGTCATGCCCGAAGGCAGCGTCTGCGGCGCCGCGGGAGCGGCGGGGGCAGCGGGCGCGGAAGCCGCCGGCCCCACCGCCATGGCAGAAGCAGCGGCGCAGGCAAGGGTCAGGGAGCCGACAAGAAGCGCGAGAGTTTTCATGGGAAAGGCCATCGTGTTGTCGTGGCGTGGAGATGAATGGGGTACGGCAGTGTAACTTAGGCCGGCATCCCGCTTGCCCGCCAGCGCCCGATGGCGCACAGGCGGCCTGCGCCATGCGACGTATGCGGCGTATGTGCCGGATTGCGACACGGGTCCCGTTGCATGCACCGTTTTGCGGTCTACGATGATTCTGACAGTCCCGGCGCGGCCGGGCCGCACGGAGGATGCCATGGCATTGACGGACTCAAGGGATCTCGCGGTCTCCACCCAAAACGCGCACTCGGTCGCGCTGTACGAAACGGCACTGCGACTGCTGAATGGCTTCTACGGCGACCCGCTCGGCGTTATCGACACCGCGCTAGACGCCGATCCCGGCTTCGCCATGGGCCATGCCTTGCGCGCCGGCCTGATGCTGACCGCCGGCGACGGCACGGCCGAGCCCATGCTGCGCGACAGCGTGGAAGCCGGCGAGGCGCTCGCCGGGCTGAACGAGCGCGAGCGGCGCCACCTGGCCGCGGCGCGCGCGTGGCTGGACGGCGAGTTCGAGCGCTCGCTGCGGCTCTATGGCGAGATCGTGGTCGACTACCCACGTGACCTGCTGGCGATCCAGGTGGCGCACCTCGGCGACTTCCTGCTGGGCCAGTCGTCGATGCTGCGCGACCGCATCGCGCAGGTGCTGCCGCACTGGGACGACCGCATGCCGGGCTACGGCTACCTGCTCGGCATGCATGCGTTCGGGCTGGAGGAAACCCAGCTCTATGGCCGCGCCGAGGAAAGCGGCCGGCGCGCGCTGGAACTGAACCCGCGCGACCCGTGGGCCGTGCACGCGGTGGCGCACGTGATGGAGATGCAGGGCCGGCTGGACGACGGCATCGCCTGGCTGAACACGCGCCGCGAGGATTGGTCCGAGGACAACATGCTGGCCGTGCACAACTGGTGGCACCTGGCATTGTTCCAGCTCGAAGCCGGCAACACCGACGACGTGCTGGCGCTGTACGACGCCGAGATCAGCCGCCCGGCGCCGGCGATCGCGCTGGATCTGGTGGACGCGTCCGCGCTGCTGTGGCGGCTGCACCTGCGCGGCGTCGACGTGGGCACGCGCTGGCAGCCGGTGGCGGACGACTGGCTGGGCCGCGGCGCGGCCGGCTACTACGCCTTCAACGACGTCCACGCGGTGATGGCGAGCCTGGGCGCGCACCGGCCTGCGGCCGTCGACCAGTTGCGCGCCGCACTCGAGCGCGCCGCACTGGGCAACGGCACCAACGCCATGATGGCGCGCGACGTGGGCCTGCCGGTGGCCGATGCGCTGATCGCGTTCGAAGAGGGCGACTACGCCGGCGCGATCGACCTGCTGCTGCCGGTGCGGCTGATCGCCCATCGCTTCGGCGGCAGCCATGCGCAGCGCGACGTGATCGGCCTGACGCTGCTCGAGTCGGCGCTGCGCGCCGGCCGCCGCAGCCTGGCCATCGCGCTGACGGCCGAGCGTGCCGCGCTCAAGCCCATGAGCCCGAGCCTGCACCGGCTGGTGCAGCGCGCGGACAGCTGCCGGCCGTGACGCGGGCCTGCGAGGCGGTCCAGCGCCGCCTATACTGCACCTGACCCAGCACCCTGCGCAGCAACTGACCGGAGTCCGCCCCATGCCGAACCGCTTCCGCTCGCTGATCCTCGCCGCCAGCGCCACGCTGGCGCTGGCCGCTGTACCGGCCCTGGCCCACCACGGCTGGTCGACCTACGACGAGACCAAGCCCCTGACGCTGACCGGCAAGATCGTCGAGAGCCACTACGAGAACCCGCACGCGCACATCCGCATCGATGCGGGCGGCAAGCGCTGGCTGGCCATCCTCGCGCCGGTGTCGCGCATGGAAGCGCGCGGCGCCACCGCCGACAAGGTCGCCGTGGGCCGCGAGGTGACGCTGGTCGGCTATGCCAGCAAGGAAAAGGCCGACGAGCTGCGCGCCGAGCGCATCACCGTGGACGGCAAGACCGTCGAACTGCGCTGAGCCGCCACGCGCGCCATGGCGGCACTGCTGGCGCAATGGGGTGAATGGGCCGCCGGCCTGGCGCGGCTGCCATTCGCAGCCGCGCTGCGCTCCTCCGCGTGGGCCTACCCGGCGGTGGAGATCGTCCATCTCGCCGGCATGGCGCTGCTGTTCGGCTCCATCGTCGTGGTCGACATGCGCCTGGCCGGGCTCGGGCGCCGGCTGCCGGTCAGCCTGCTGCTGCGCCACGCACTGCCGTTCACGGTAGCGGCCTTTGTCGCCGTCGCCGCCAGCGGCGTGTTGCTGTTCATGGCGCATGCGGACGAACTGGCCACCAATCCCGCCTTCCTCGCCAAGCTGTGCCTGGTCGCGCTGGCACTGCTCAACGTCGCGTGGTTCCACACCGTGCCGTACCGGCGTCTGCATGACAGCCGGCTCGGCTGGGACGTGGAGCGCGCGCCGCCGGCCGGCGCGCGCATCAGTGCCATCGTGTCGGTGGTGACGTGGGTGCTGGTGATCTGTGCCGGGCGCCTGATCGCCTACGTCTGAGGGGGGACGCCCCACGCGCCGGCCGGCGCCGGAACCGCACCACCCGGCAACCGGCCGAGGAGGAGGACTGGATCAGCTCATTGCGGGCGACAGCGTGCCCAGGGCCGCGACCAGCGCCAGCACCGCCGTGCCCGCAGCCGCTTCCAGCGCCACGCTGCGCCGCAGCGCGAGCACCGCCTTGGCGGGCTGGCCCGCTTGCAATGCCTGCGCCAGCCGCGGCGCGTGGCGGAAACGATTGGCCGCGGCCAGGGCCAGCATCGACATGAACAACGCGAGCTTGGCGGCCAGCAAGCCACCGTATGCGGTGACGGAGAAGTCCGGCAGCGCGGCCCCGACCACGAAACCGTAGTTCAGCGCGCCGGTCAGCACCAGCGTGACAACAATGCCGGTGCCGATACGGGCGAAGCCGTTGGCCGTGCGACTGAGCAGCGACCACGCGGCGGCATCGGATCCCGGCCGTGCCCGCGACAGCAGCACGAAGCCGGCCAGCGCACCGGCCCACGCGCCCGCGGCAAGCAGGTGCGCGGTGTCGGCGGCCAGGTGCACGTAATGGCCGACGCCCTCGCTCATCGCACCGTGGCCGCCCCAGGGCAGCGATGCCAGCGCCGCCGCCGACAGCATCGCCAGCAATACGGCCTGCGCCACGGGCCGCGCGCGCAGCGCCAGCACCGCTGGCAGGCACAGCACCAGCGCCGCCACGCGCACCGACCACGCCATGCCATACGCCGTGCCGGTCAGGATCATGCCGAAGACATCGCGGTCCAGTGCGGCGTACGACGCCGCGCCGCTCATCGTCCTGGCCATCACCACCAGCGCCGCGAGGGAAAGCACGGTGCCGGCCAGCGCGCACCCGAGCGCAATGGCGCGGCACTGCGCGGCAAACCGCGCACCGTGTTCACCGCGCCGCAGACCGGTCAGGCAGAACAGCGGCAGGCCGAACGCCAGGCCCAGCACGATGTAGAGCGCCAGGCGCAGCGCGACGGCGAGCCAGTCCATGACCCGCCATCACTTGACGGTGAAGGAGAAATTGCCGGTGACGGGATGCGTGTCGGCCGACACGGCGCGCCATTCGACGCGGTAGCTGCCAGCGGGCAGCGGCTGCGCCGGCGTGATCACCATGGTCTTGGGGTCGCTGCTGGCGGACACCCTTGCTGCCATCTTCATCGGCGCGTGGTTGGCCATGCCGGGCATGCCGGTCATCACCAGGTTGGCGCCGGAGAACTGCGTGACGAGGTCTTCCGAGAAGGTCAGCTCGATCTTCTGCGGCGCGGCCACCTCGGCCTTGTCGGCGGGCAAGGACGTCACCAGCCTGGGATGCGCGAGGGCCGCGCTGCTGGCCAGCGCGGTGGCCGCGGCGGCAAGGGTGGCGATCAGGGGGCGCTTGATTCGCATGGCACTGCTCCGTATTGGTAAGGGGAAAAAAAATCGCGGCTGCTCAGAACCACATGCGCACGCCGGCCACGAAGCGCGTCTCGCCGGCGCGGCCGCCGGCGGTGCGGATCATGTCCGCCGTGTTGCCGAAGGCCTGGTAGCGCTCGACGCCGATATACGGCGCGAACTGACGGGTGAACTCATAGCGCAGGCGCACGCCCACGGTGCCGCTGGACAGGCCGCTGCCGATGCCGGTCTCGGGGTCGTTCTTGCCGTACAGGTTCGCTTCGATGCGCGGCTGCAGGATCAGGCGCTGGGTCAGCAGCAGCTCGTACTCGGCGGCAAGCCGCAAAGCAGTGCGACCGCTGGTGCCGACGTAGGCGGTGGCATCGACCTCGAACCAGTACGGCGCCAGCCCCTGGATGCCGAATGCCAGCCAGTTGCGCGCGGGGCGGCCGCTGCCGGCATCGTTGCGCAGGCCCAGCTGGGTATCCCAGTAGCTGGCCACGGCATGACCCCAGAGCAGTTCCGTGCGGGCCTCATGCATCTTTCCCTTCGCGGCCTCGCCTTCGGCCTTCAGCACGAGCTTGTCGTAGCTGTTGCCGAACCACGCCTGCGCCTCGTAGGCCGCGGCGTTTTCACCGCTGGCATGGGCCCACTCAAGCCGGTCGACCAGCACCGAGGCGAACAGGTGCTCGTCGGCCATCATCAGCTGGCGCTTGTCGCCCAGCGCGTACTTGCCGGTGCCGAGCTGGTAGCCACCGGAATACGCGTGCGGATCGCGCGCATCGGGCGGGGCGCTGCCGCCCTGCATCTTCATGTCGCCGTGATCCATCGCGCCGGATTGCTGCATCGGCTGCGTGGACTGCATGGGTTCCATGGACTGCACGGGCTGCATGGGCTGCATGGGCTCCATGGGCTCCATGGGCTGCATCGGCTCCATGCCTTGCATCGGGGAGGCGTCTTGCGCCGGCTCACCATGACCCTGGTGCTCCTGCTGCGCCTGCTGCGCCTGCTGGCCTTGATGGCCCTGGTGGCCCGCATGCGGATCCTGTGCCGACGCGGCACCCATCGCAGCCAGTGCCAGCACGGCGGCAGCGACGCGGGTGGCGGGCCTGGCCAGCGAACGGGAAGTCTTCTTCATTACCGTCATCACGCCACCACCACTTCGCGGAACATGCCCGCATCCATATGCATCATCAGGTGGCAATGCCAGGCCCAGCGTCCCAGCGCATCGGCGGTGACGAGGAAGCTGATGCGCTGCGCCGGCTGCACGGCGATGGTGTGGCGGCGCGCCTGGAAGCTGCCGTCCGGCGCTTCCAGTTCGCTCCACATGCCGTGCAGGTGCATGGGGTGCGTCATCATGGTGTCGTTATGCAGGATCACGCGCAGCCGTTCTCCGTACTTGAAATAAACCGGCGTCGACTTGCCGAACTCCACGCCGTCGAACGACCACGTGTAGCGCTCCATGTTGCCGGTCAGGTGCAGTTCGACTTCGCGGCCCGGGCCGCGCGGGTCCATCGGGCCGCCGATGGTGTGCTGGTCAGCCAGCGTCAGCACGCGCCGGCCGTTGTTGCGCAGGCCGATGCCGGGATCGTCGAGGTTGGTGCGCGCCATGTCGACGCGCATGTCGGTGCCGGCGCCATACTCGGTGCGGGCATGGCGCGCAACCTTGCTCGGCACCTTGAGGGACGGCTCGGCCGCCATCGTGGCCATGCCGTGCTGGCTATGGTCCATGCCGTGCTGACTGTGGTCCATGCCGTGCTGACTGTGGTCCATGCCATGCGCTCCGCCATGGCCCGTGCCCCCCATGTCGCCCATCATGTCCGCCATGCTCAGCCACTCCGGCTTGTCGGGCGCGGGCACGGGCGCCGACAATCCTTCGCGCACGGCCAGCGTGCCGCGCGCATAGCCGGTGCGGTCCATCGCCTGCGCGAAGACGGTGTAGGCGTCGTCCTGCGGCGCGACCACGACGTCGCAGGTCTCGCCGGGGCCGAAGCGGAATTCGTCGACGGTGACCGGTTCCAGATCCTGCCCGTCGGCCTGCACCACGCGCAGCTTCAGCCCCGGGATACGCACGTCATAGAAGGTATTGCCCGAGCCGTTGATAAAGCGCAGGCGCACGGTCTCGCCGCGGCGGAACAGCCCGGTCCAGTTGCCGGCCGGCGTGACGCCGTTGGTCAGGTAGGTCAGTGTGGTGCCGGACAGGTCCGCGAGATCCGTCGGGCTCATCCGCATCTGGTTCCACATGCGGCGCTTGTCCAGCGCCTGCCTGATCCCGTCACGCGCCGCGTCGCGGAAGAAGTCGACGGCGGTAGGCTGGTTGTAGTTGTAGTAGTCGCTCTGCACCTTGAGCTTGGTCAGCACCCGCATCGGGTCTTCGTCGGTCCAGTCGGACAGCAGCACGGTGTAGTCGCGGTCGGCGTGTCCGTGCTCACGACCCGCGGCCGGGTCGATGACGATGCCGCCGTAGACCCCGGTCATCTCCTGGAAACCGGAGTGCGAGTGGTACCAGTAGCTGCCCTGCTGCGCGACCTTGAAGCGATAGGTAAAGGTCTCGCCAGGGGCGATGCCGGCAAAGCTGATGCCCGGTACGCCGTCCATCCCGAACGGCAGGATGATGCCGTGCCAGTGGATCGAGGTCGCCTCACGCAGCCGGTTGGTGACGCGGATGGTGACGGTGTCGCCTTCGCGCCAGCGCAGCGTCGGGCCCGGCAGCATGCCGTTGATGGTGGTCGCCACCGTCGGCTTGCCGGTGAAGTTGACCAGCGACTCGCCGATCACGAGGTCGAACTCGGTGCCGCGCAGCACCGGCGCGGTTCCTGCCGCCGCGGCTGCGGTGGCGCGGTCGGGCGTGCCGGCCAGCGCGCTGGTGCCGCCAAACCCCGCCAGCCCGGCGACCACGCTGCCGGCCACCAGTCCCTGGACGAAACGGCGGCGTGGCAAGTCGGGAGGCGTGGGCAGCAAGAGGCCCGTAGGTCGGTGGCGTCGCATGGCTTCAAGTTGTCGATCAAGGCAAGGCAAGCGTAGCCAGCGCCACCCTACCCTCGCCTGACCGGAACATGACAATCCGGTAATCTTCCGGTCATGTTCACGCGCGCCGCGCGCGCGTAGAGTTGCCGCAACCATCGAATACAAGGAATCCGGGCCGATGAAACTGCTGGTAGTGGAAGACGAGTCCAAGACCGGGGAATATCTTCGCCAGGGCCTGACGGAAGCAGGCTTTGTCGTCGACCTGGTGCACAACGGGCTGGACGGCCAGCACCTGGCCATGACCGAGCCCTATGACCTCGTCATCCTCGACGTGATGCTGCCGGACATGGACGGCTGGCGCATCGTGCAGGCACTGCGCGCCGCCGAAATCGCCGTGCCGGTGCTGTTCCTGACCGCGCGCGACAGCGTGGCCGACCGCGTCAAGGGGCTGGAGCTGGGCGCCGACGACTACCTGGTCAAGCCCTTCGCCTTCTCCGAACTGCTGGCGCGCGTACGCACTCTGCTGCGCCGCGGCGGTGCGCAGATGGCGCTCGACCGGATCCAGGTGGCCGACCTTGTGCTCGACCTGGGCCGCCGGCGCGCCACCCGCGCCGGGCGCCGCATCACGCTGACCAGCAAGGAGTTCGCGCTGCTCGAGCTGCTGGCGCGGCGCCGCGGCGAAGTGCTGCCGCGCTCGCTGATCGCCTCGCAGGTGTGGGACATGAACTTCGACAGCGACAGCAACGTGATCGACGTGGCCATCCGCCGCCTGCGCGCCAAGATCGACGACGGCTTCGAGCCGCGGCTGATCCAGACCGTGCGCGGCATGGGCTACGTGCTGGAGGAGCCCGACCCGGAGGCTGCAGCATGAAGGCGCGGCTGTCGCTGACGGCGCGGCTCACGATCCTGTTTTCGCTGTCGTCGGCGGCGGTGCTGCTGGGGCTGGGCGTGCTGATCTGGCTGGCGATGGACAGCCATTTCGCCGACGAAGACTATGCCGTGCTGGACGACAACGTGCGCCTGGTCCGCAAGATCGCGGCCGAAGGCCCGATGGCGTCGCTGCCGCAGCGGCTGGGACAGGCACTGGAGCACCATCCCGGCTTCGTCGCCGAGGTGCGCAACGCAGATGGCCAACGCGTGTACGCCACGCACGGTTTCGATTTCGGCCCCGCGCAGGCCACTGCCGCGGCGCTGCCGGCGGACCGCGATACCTTCGCCTGGGAGCAGCGTGGACAGGCCTACCGCGGCTTGCGCGCCGCGGCGCAGGTGCCGGGTGCCGGCGCGCTGCGCATCGTGGTCGGCATGGACACCGCACTGCATGCGCACTTCATGCACGCGTTCCGCCAGTCGCTGGCCCTCTACACCGCGCTGGCGGCACTGGCCAGCGGGTTGCTGGGATGGTGGGCGGCGCACCGCGGACTCGCGCCGCTGCGCACCATGGCATCGCGCGCGCGCACGGTCACCGCGCAAAAGCTCGACGAGCGCATGCCGGTGGAGGCGGTGCCGGTGGAAATGGCCGACCTGGCCGCCACGCTCAATGCCATGCTGGCGCGGCTGCAGGACGACTTCAGGCGCCTGTCGGAATTCTCGTCGGACCTGGCGCATGAGTTGCGCACGCCCATCACCAACCTGATGACGCAGACCGACGTGGTGCTGTCGCAGCCGCGCGATGCGGCCAAGTACCGCGAGGTGCTGGCGTCCAACGCCGAGGAGCTGCAGCGGCTCTCGCGCATGGTGTCCGACATGCTGTTCCTGGCCAAGATGGAACACGGCATCACGCTGCCCAGCGCCGAGCCCATCGCGGTCGAGCAGGAAGTCGCCGCGCTGTTCGACTTCTACGATGCGCTGGCGGAGGACAAGGGCGTGCAGCTGCGGCAGCACGGCAGCGGCCGCATCACCGGCGACCGGCTGATGGTGCGGCGCGCGCTCAGCAACGTGCTGTCCAACGCGCTGCGGCACGCCACAGCGGGCAAGCCGATCATGGTGACGATCGCGTCGCGCGCCGACGCGCAGGAAGGCGCGGAGGCGCTGGATATCGTGGTCGAAAACGAAGGCGAAACCATTCCGCCCGAATTCCTGCCGTCGCTGTTCGACCGCTTTTCGCGCGCCGACAAGTCGCGCGCGCGGCCGGATTCGGAGGGCACCGGCTTGGGCCTGGCGATCACGCAGGCGATCATGGCCGCGCACGGCGGCGCCATCGCCGCCGAGTCGGCCGCGGGCAGGACGCGCTTCGTGCTGACGTTCCGCGCGCGGCGCGAACCGGATACCGTGCGGGCGTGATGCCTGCAGGCTGCACGGCGCGCAAAAAAAAACCGCCCGAGCCAGTAAGGCCGTTGGGGGAAGCTGGCAAGGGCGCAAAAGCCGCCGGATGCGGCTCCAGCGGCGGTTCGATGCTACGCAATTCCGCCCTGCTCGAATGGCAACAATTGTGTCGGCGAACGCCGCACTGCTCCGACCTGCGCTACTCCGACCTGCGCTGCTCCGACCTGCGCTGCCCTGGCCCGCGCGGTCATGGCCCCGCCCTTAACCGGCCGGCAATTCGATCCGGAATGTCGCGCCGGCACCTGCCGCGCTTTGCACCGTGACTTTGCCGCCATGCCGCTCGGACACGGCGCGCACCAGCACCAGGCCCAGCCCCGTGCCGTCCGGCGCGCCCCGCCGGCCCTCATGCAGGCGCACGAAGGGCTCGAACAGCCGCGCCTGGTCGGCCACCTCGATGCCGGGGCCATGGTCCTGCACCGCAATCACGAAATGCTCGCCTGCATGCGTCAGCGTCACCGCCACCTCGGCACCGTGCGGGCTGAACTTGATGGCGTTGCTGACCACGTTGGCGATGGCGCGCACCAGCAGCGCGGGCTCGCCACGCAGCACGGCGGGCTCGTCGGGCAGGTCGACCTGCAGCGACACGCTGCGGGCGCTGGCCAGAGCCCACAGCTGGTCGGTGGCATCCAGCACCAGGCCGCCGAGCTCGACTTCGGTAAAGGCCAGCGACTGCGACTCGGCGCGCGCCACGCTGATGAAATCGTCGGCCAGCGTCATGGTGCGGCGCGCATGGACGGCGATGCGGTGCAGCACGGCGCTGTTGCTGTCGCCGGCATTGCCGGCGTCGCCACGGGCGCGGCGCTCGTGCAGCTCGATCAGCGCCAGGATCGATGCCTGCGGCGAGCGCATGTCATGCGACAGGAAGCGCAGCATCTGCTCGCGCTGACGCTCGGCCACGCGGATCGCCGTGATGTCGGTGACGCTGAAGATCAGGCCCGCCACCGCGCCGGACTCCCCGTGCAGCGGCGCGCCGTGCAGCAGGTAGCGGCGGTCGCCGCGCCCCGATACCTCGATGCCGCCCTCGGGGACCGGATCCTGCATGGGGCGGACCCCGGCGTGTCGGCCATGCAGCGCGTGCCAGTACGCCAGCGCGGGCGCCGGCGCCGGGAACAGTGCCTCGATCAAGTCGCGGATCGGTGGACGCGGCTGGCTGGCATCGCCTGCCCCGGCCGCGTCCCCGAGCACCGCCGGCGCCAGCGCGACGCAGCGGCGGTTGGCCAGCATCACGCCGCCCGCCAGGTCGCAGATGGCGGTGGCATCGGGCAGG
Source organism: Cupriavidus phytohabitans (assembly GCF_000426345.1). GTDB lineage: Bacteria > Pseudomonadota > Gammaproteobacteria > Burkholderiales > Burkholderiaceae > Cupriavidus. Next base: position 27,410 of record NZ_AUFE01000059.1, read on the forward strand.
CTTTCCAGGCCGTCGGAAAGGAAGCGGCGCATGCCGCGCAGCCTGGCGCTCATGCCATAGACGGCGCGCATGCGGCTGTCCAGCGTGGCGCCGGTGTAGTGCGGCGCCGGCATCAGTCCCGGCTCACGCTCCAGCCGCGCGAGTTCGTCGGTCAGAAAGCGCAGCGCCGCTTCCTGGCGGCGCCATGCCCACAGCGGGTAGAACAGCAGGCAGCCGAGCGCTGCCGCGGCCGGGGCGAACCAGAGCCGTGCCAGCGCGAGCAGCGCCAGCGAGCCGCACAGCAGGGCCGCCAGCAGCAGCCCGGTGGCGACCAGCGCGCCGCGCGGCGGCAGCCGCAGCGCGGCCAGCGCCGCCAGCAATACCGCCAGCAGCGTCCCCGCCAGCTGCCAGCCGCGCGGCACGGCCAGGATGGCGTCGCCGTCGGTCAGCGCCTGCAGCGTATTGGCCAGGATCTCGACGCCGCTCATGCCGCGGCCGTCGCGCGACACCGGCGTCGGCAGCACGTCGCCCATGCCGGTGGCCATGGCGCCGACCAGCACCGCCTTGCCGGCAAAGCGCGCGGGATCGACGCGGCCTTCCAGCACGTCGCGCGCCGACACGCGCGCAAAGGTGCCGGGCGGGCCGGCGTAGGGAATGCGCACGCGGCCGCTGCGCTCCCAGCCGTTGCTTTCGGTGACGCGAGCGGCTTCCTGGCGGTAGCTGTCCAGCGCGCGCGGCGCGCGTTGCGGGTCTGCCGGCATGTCGGCCATCACCGCCGCAAGGTGCGGCACGCCGGCGGACTCGACCGGCCGCGGCCCTTCGCGCAGCCAGACCTGGCGCGCCACGCCGTCGGTATCGACCACCATGTTGATATGGCCGACCGCGGCGCCCAGCCCGGCCAGCGGGTAGCGCACCAGCATGCCGCCGCTACCGGGCTCGGCCACCACCGGCAGCACCACGTTGCCCGCCTGCGCCAGGCTGCGCGCCAGCAGCGCGTCGTCCTGCGGATAGCGGGTGTCGCGCTCCGACAGGATCACGTCGACGCCGATCACGCGCGGACCGCCGGCGGCAATGCGCTCGACCAGCTGCCCCAGCACCGCGCGGCGCCAGGGCCAGCGGCCGATGGCGGTGATGCTGGCATCGTCGATGGCGACAATGACGATGTCGTCGCGGGCGGGATGGTGCTGGGCGGCGATAGCGGTATCGTAGGCGGCCAGGTCGGCGCGCTCGGTCCAGCCCTGGCGCGCGGCCAGCAGCACCAGGGCCAGCGCTGCCGCGACCAGCACGCACCATTCGGCCAGCGTGCGGCGGCCGAAGGCACGGCCCGGTGCGGCCGGCGCGCCTGGTTCAGGCGCCGCGGCGGGCTCAGTGGAGGCGGATGCGGCCACCGCCACCCGTCCCGCCACCCGTCCCGCCACCCGTCCCGCCGCCCGTCGCGCCACCGGCGCCGATGGGACCGCCAGTGCCGTCCATCAGGAAGGTGAAGATCTCGATGCGCTGCGGCGCGGAGAACGCCGCCGGCTCAGGCACCTTGCCTTGCGCCGCGCGGGCGACCCGCACGTAGTAGATGCCGGGCGCCGGACGCGGCAGCTCGATGGCGTTGGTTTCGCTGTGCTGGTCCGCCAGCAGCGTGGCGAAGCCGGCATCGGCCGACAACTGGACCCGGTAGCCGGTATTCGCGCTACGGTCGGCGGGCCAGCCGATCTGCAGCGTCTTGCCGTTGTCCTGCATCGACGGCACCGGGCCCGGCGGCTCGACGCGATAAGCGACCGGCGCCGACCAGGGGCCCGGCCGCCCCCCGGCGTCGACGCTGCGTACGCGCCACCAGTACTGGCCGGGCGCCTGCGGCAGCGCGCTTGCGGGCTGGGCGGCGGGGTGCAGTGCGACCTCGCCGGCAAACCCGGCATCTGCGGCCACGGCCAGTTCATAACTGGCGGCGCTGGGCACCGTCGCCCAGGCGAACGCCACCGTCTCGCCATAGCGCACCGCATCCGCGGCGGGCTGCAGCGTGAACGGCGCCGGGGGGTTCAGCCGCACGGCCACCGGCGCCTGCGCGGCAATGCCGGTCAGCCGGTTGCCATCGATGGCGCTGACGGCAAGATGGAGCGTGCCTTCCGGCAGCCCCTCCGGCCGCGCGCGGGTGTCGGTGGTGGTGCCGCTCCAGGCCAGCTCTGTCAGCGCCGCGTCGCGCGCCACCGTGACGCGGTATGCACTGGCGCCGGGCACCGGCTGCCAGGCGGCGTCGAAGGCCGGGCCCAGCACGGTATCGGCCGGGGGCAGCAACACCGGCGCCGGCAACAGCGCCACCGGCTGCGACAGCCGGCCACGGTCAGACACGCCGACGCCATAGCCGGCGCTCACTTGCGCCGCCGCCGACATGGCGCGGCCGTCGGGTACAGGCCTGGCCTGGCGCGCCGGGCTGACGCCGACGCGGCCTTCCAGCACCTCGCTGCGGCTGCCGGCGGCATCGGCCGCGATCCGGTAGCTGGTGCCGCGCACACCCGTGACCATCATCGGCGTATGCAGCTCGAAGCGGCCCACGCCGCCGCCCTCGGGCGCCACGCGGGTATCGGCGCCGCCCTGGTCGATACGGATCACGGCATCGGTCAGGCCGCTGCGCGCGAACGTACGCAGGCGGCGCACGACGACCGTGGTATTTGGCGGCAGCGTGATGCGGCTTCGGTCCGGCAGTTCGAGCGTGACCGAGCCGGTCGCCGGGGTCTCGATCCGTGCCGATTCGTCCAGCGACATGCCCACCTGCACCGGACGGCCGTTCGCGCGCACTTCGCCGTTGACATAAACCACGCGCGCCGACGCTGCCTGCTCCGGGATCTGGTTCAGCGGGATGCGCAGCCGCGTGCCGGGCACGAGCCGGTAAGGGTCCGCCACGCGGTTGAGCCGCTGCAGCGTGCGCCAGCCATCGGGCGACGCCATGTAGCGCTCGGCCAGCCCGATCAGGGTATCGCCCGGCTCCACCAGGTACAGGAAATCGGCGCCCTCCGCGCCCGCCGGCCCGGCCTGGGCCGGACCCGCCACGCCGGCCACCCAGGCCAGCGCGGCCGCGCCAATCCACTTACGCATCCGCCCCGGCCTCATCAGCTTCCGCGTCGGCAGCGGAAATTTCCTCAAAGCGATAGCCGTGCGAGTACACGGACGTCAGCCGCACGCCGTTTTCGGGGCGCAGCGCCAGCTTCAGCCGCAGCCGCGAGATATGGGTATCGAGCGTGCGCGAGCCGGCGCCCATGGCGCGGCCCCAGACCGCCTGTTCCACCACCTCGCGCGCCAGCAGGCGCCCGGTATTGCGGAACAGGAACAGGGCCAGCTCATATTCGCGCGGCGACAGCTGCACCGCCTGGCCGCCAACGGTGACGGCGCGGGTATGGGGATCCACGGTGTAGTTGCCGCGCCGGATCAGCTCGACTTCCTGCGCGGCCTCAGGATAGGCGCGGCGCAGCAGCGAGCGCACGCGCGCGACCAGCTCGCCGGCGCGGATGGGCTTGAGCATGTAGTCGTCGGCGCCGACGCTCAGGCCGGCGACGATGTCGGCCTCGCCGGTACGGCTGGTGACAAACAGGATCGGCGGCATGTTGCCGGACTTCTGGCGCACCCAGCTCACCAGTTCATAGCCGCTGGTGCCGGGCAGCTGCCAGTCGACCATCAGCAGGTCAAACGCCTGTTCGCGCAGCGCGCGCAGGAAATCGGCGCCATTGGCGAACGATTCGCACTCGAAACCGGCCTCGCCCAAAATCTGCCGGATCAGCTCGGCCTGATCCGGATCGTCCTCCACCGAGGCAATTCTCATCCACTCCCCCCTGCCTACTGCGACTGCCACTGCGACTGCGCAGCCGGGCAATACTGACGGCTGCTCTGATATCCACCCTGGCGGGCGCGGCCCATGGTCAATCGCGCGGCAAGCGTGGCCGAAGCAAGCCGGAAGCTGCAATGTTACCTAACAGCGACACCCGCCGTCGAGGCTCACGACGAGGGGCATGGCGCAACATGCCGGGATCGGCCATCGATCCGTGGCGAAAAACCGGCCAATGGCAACGATCGCGGGGAGGCGGAACCGGCGCGGCGGGGAGCTGGCATAGCGGCGGCCGAAAAGCCGGCGAGCCGCTCAGGCACGACTCAGAAGCGGATGATCCATTCGCCCATCAAATAGCGATAGTGATATTTGGGGCCGCTATAGGAGGCGCTGCGGTTGTAGCCGGCGCGCAGGCGCAGCGACTGCGCGCCGCGCACGGGGCTCTGCAGGCTGACTTCGAACAGCCGGGTGGGCTGGAGCGGGGAGTCGTCGATCTTTTCGCGCCCCAGGCCCGCCACCAGCGCGCCCATCCAGCCCTGGTAGCGCTGGCGCCAGCCGATCGCCAGCATGGTCTCCGAATAGTGCTCGGGGTTGAAGTACGCGCGGCCCACGTCGTCCTGGGTGCTGCGATAGGCGCGCAAGCGCGCCTGCAGCGTCAGGCCGAGGTCGAGCGACGGCTGGTAGATCAACCGCACGCGGCCGTGGTCGCGGCGGTTGCCGTCGGAGAAATACTGCTGTCCGGCCACACCCACCAGCGTCACGTGCGGGCCGATGCCCTGGTCCAGCGCCACGCCGGCAAAGGTATAGGACACTCCGCGGTCGAGCGCGGCCTGGGTCTCGACCCAGTCGCGGTTGATAAAGACTTCCAGCGCGGTGCGCTTTGCCAGCGGCAGCCGGTAGCCACCATCCAACGTCAGCAGCGTATGCCCGCCCTGGGTGAACACGCCCGCGTCAAAGGCCCAGCCGTTGAGCGTGGCCGGATCCAGTTGCCGCCCGAACACGCTCACCTTTTGCCCGTGCCGGGCCCAGCCGGCCTGGCTGTAGCGATAGTCGCTGGCGCGCAGGCCGAACAGATGGTCGGCGTGCCGGATGCTGGGCAGGTATTCGACCGACAGGCGGCGCGAGCGGAAGCCTTCGCTGTCGTTGGTGGCCAGGAATTCCGGGCCGAAGCCCTGGTCAAGGGCCTTTTCTTCCTCCGCTACCGCCGTCTTCGCACCCAGGCAACCAAGCACCGCACAGACCAACACAAAGCCGAATCGTTTCACTTGGTACCCCAGGTCTTGCGCGTCTGGAAGAGTTCGTCGATATAGCCGAGCACGCTCGCGGGCTGGAGCAGCAGGCTGTAGAAAATCACGTAAATGCACAGGCCGAGGCGGTTGCGCCTGACCTTGAGGCCGAGCCGGTCGAACATGCGCCGTTCGATCGTGAACATCAGCACGCTCATCAGCACCGCCAGCGGCAACAGCGCCAGCGTCATCGGCCCCGCGATCCAGTAGTAGCCGAACAGCGCCAGCACGATGCCGGGAACGAAGCCCAGCGTAAAGGCCAGGTCCAGCCATGGGTACAGCAGGTTCCAGTAGACGAAGAAGGTCGACATGCGCGGCACCAGCAGGATCCCGGGGTGCTGGCGGAAAGCCTCCATCATGCCGCGCGCCCAGCGCTGGCGCTGGCGCACGAACTGGCGCAAGTTGTCGGGAACGTTGGTGAAGATGCAGGCGTCCTCGCAGTGCCCGACGCGATAGCCGGCCTTCAGCAGCGCCCAGGTCAGCACGATGTCCTCGCCGACGCAGTCTTCCCAGCCCCCCACTTCCAGCAGCGCGTGGCGGTCGTAGATCGAGAACGCGCCCTGCGCGACCAGCGTGCCCTGGTACAGCGACTGCATGCGCTTGATCGCGGCGATGCCCTGGAAATAGTCCCATTCCTGGCACTGCGTCAGCCAGTTCTGGCGCGAATTGCGCACCAGGATCTTGCCGGCCACGGCGCGGGTATTGGGCGGATCCTGGCGATAGCGCTCGACAATGCTGACCAGCGCCAGCTTCTGCAGGTAGGAGTCGGCGTCGACGGTGACTACCAGCTCGTTCAGCGCGAGCTTCAGCCCGGCGTTCAGCGCCTTTGCCTTGCCGCCGTTCCTGGGCATGTCGAGCAGGCGCAGCCACGGGTACCTGACCTCGGCGCCGCGCACCAGCGACGCGGTGGCGTCGCGCGAGCCGTCGTTGATGACGATCACCTGCAACGGCGCGGGATAGTGCTGCCGCTCGATGCTGGCCAGCGTATCCAGGATCGACGCTTCTTCGTTGTAGGCCGCGATCAGGATGGTAAGCGGCGGGTAGTCGTCCAGCGGCCGGCGCGGGGGCCGGCGGTCCATGGCCAGGCTGGCAACCAGGAAAGCGTTCATGAAGCCGGGGACAATGGCAATGCCGCCCACCAGCAGCGCGGCGGCCACCACGCCGACCCTGCTGGTCAGGTCGGACATCCACTGCTGCGCCATCCACACCGAAAAGGCCGTCCAGCCCACTGCCACGGCCAGCGCGACCGCGAACTTGATGCGCACCGGCACATAGATATGCGGCGCGGCTTCCCCCTGAAACCCTGTCATTTTTGTCACTTCTTGTTGTGGATACTCAGCCCGTTGACGGCCCGGACTGCCTCACGCCGCCCCCACGGCGTACCCAATCCATCCAAGTTAAGCCGCCAATAAAATCGCAATTCCCCCCGCGAACCCTTGACAGATGACGAGGTTCGAGGGGCCGCCGCCCTGCTTGCGCTGGCTGTTTAGCGCAAGCAGGGCGGCGGCCAATAGAGGATCGTTCTTCGATCTTCGCTTGGCTCTCATGCCCCTGTCCGATTTGTTCGCTTCGCTTACCGAATATTTGCACACCAAGGTCTTTCACGATCTTGCTCGCCATCCCGAACGTCCCGCCGCTTTCACCCGTCAGCGCAAGCTCACTCTGCCGACACTGATCGCATTCATGCTCGGCAACTTGCGCATGGGCGTACAAGCCGAACTCGAT
>NZ_AUFE01000060.1 GCF_000426345.1 Cupriavidus phytohabitans
GATCCAGCCGAATCCATTTGCGCAGTTGATTGGCATTGACTTGAGCCTTGAGCGCCATGCCTGCCACTGATGCGCCAGGCCGAACACACAGCTCAATCAAACGCCGCTTGGCAACCGGATCGTAATCGCGTTTCCCATTGCGCCGGACACGCACTACTCGCAGTGGAAAGCAGTCAACATCAACATCGTCAGTGATCATGGTTTGCGTCCGCAAAGTGTTTGCGGACGCAAGCCTGCCAAGACTCACCCTATAAAACTAGGACGCTGTTTCTCGGTCGCTTACCTTCAACTTACAGTGAGAGAGAAAGTGAAAGACAAGCTACTGATGCTTCGCCCCGGTTTTACTCAAGGGACGGAAGGCCCCTTCTATTGCGGCGATGCAGTTGCCATCGAAGGTCTGCTTAGCTTTTTTCCGCAGTTGCGCAGCCAGATTGACGTCGAATACATCGCTGCGCCGCGGCCTCGCAAAGCAATTGTCGACCTGATCGGTGAGGCAAACCAGTCCGCCCCTGTTCTGGTGCTCAGCGCTGGACGGGAGCCAGTCGACAACAGCGTAGAGATTCGCATGCACGGTCAAACGCGATTCGTCGACTCGCCCGACCATATCCGTCGATACCTCTCATCGCAATATGGCGTAGCGCACTCAACTTCCTGACCTCCGCCCGACTCTGACTCTCGTGCGCGGAGCAGGTGTAACAGGTTTCGCGCCCGGTCCAACCTATTGCCGCGACTGAAGTCGCACAACTGAGCGACCGATGCGCGCGGCGTGCTGCGTGCTGCGTGCTGCGTGCTGCGTGCTGCGTGCTGCGTGCTGCGTGCTGCGTGCTGCGCCCAAGCCGATGCAGCACAGGCGCACGTGTTCCGTGCTGCACAAAATATTGAGTAGGAAGCTGCTTGCGAGCTTTATCGGGGTGCCGATGACTTTTTTTGCTCGAAACTCCATGTGCGTGGAGAAATGGTCTTCGCCCCCCGCTTTAGCCGGCCAGCGGCGACACCTGCGGCGCGTCGAAGGCACGAACCTCCGGCGGTTCCCCGTTGGACCACGGCGCGATCTCGACCAGCGCGGAATGCGCGCTGGACCCCTGGGCCAGGCGGGAGGTGCCGCGGTCCATCGTCAGGACGTTGGGATTGCCGTGGCGTTCAAGCGAACTGTCGCTCGCATCGAACCAGGCACCGGTCGACATCACCACAACGCCGCGTATCAGTGCATCGTCCAGACGCGCGCCGGCCAGGCATGCCCCGCGCTCGTTGAACACGCGTACGAGTTCGTTTTGCACAATGCCGCGCTCCGCCGCGTCCAGCGGATGTATATGGATTGCCTGCCGGCCTCTGACCTTCATTGACACGGAGTGGCTACCCGCGTCCAACTGTGAGTGCAGCTTGTCAGCCGGCTGAGACGTGATGAGGTGCAAAGGCCAGCGCTGGGCTGCGGCATCTCCAAGCCATTCGGCAGGTGGTAGCCAGGACGGATGCGGAGGACAATCCTGATAGCCGAATTCGCCAATGCGCCGGGAGTAGAGCTCGATCTTTCCACTGGGTGTGCTCAGGGGACTGCCCTGCGGATCGGCACGGAAGTCCGAGAACAGCACGAACGGTGTGCCAGGCTCCGGCAAGCCGGTGTACCCCTCCTCCCAGAACTGTTCAAATGGCGGAGCTACGAAGCCTGCCCCGGCCCAGCGTTCCACCATGCTGTCGTAGATATGGCGAATCCACGCGAATTCGTCGCGGCCTTCAGTAAACGTGAACTCGCAGCCGGCGCGCAATGCCAGGTCTCGATAGATGTCGAAATCGTTGCGGCTGCTGTACTGGGGCGGCAGCGCCTGATGCATCGCCAGCACGTACCGGTCTCTTGAGGAGCCCCCGATGTCGTTGCGCTCCAGCGTCGTCGTGGCCGGCAGAACGATGTCCGCGCGCCGCGCCGTCGGCGTCCACCAGCTGTCATGCACCACGATCGTCTCCGGCACTTGCCAGGCCCGTGCCAGTCGGTTCAGGTCCTGGTGGTGGTGGAAGGGGTTGCCGCCGGCCCAATACACCATGCGTGTATCCGGATAGATACCTTCGCGGCCGTTGAAGTCGTAACGCTGCCCGGGGTGCAGAAGCATGTCCGAAATACGCGCGGCGGGGATGGTGCTGCGCGCGGGATTGGCACCCGCGCCCATCTCCGGGGCCGCGACGTCGGGCCGGGGCGTTCCGGCGCCGTTGATGGAGCCATGCCCGAACGCAAAGCCGCCGCCCGGCAGACCGATCTGCCCCAACATCGAGGCCAGCGCGATGCTGGCCCAGTACGGCTGTTCGCCATGATGGGCGCGCTGCAACGACCATGTGCAGTTCAACATCGTGCGCCGCCGGGCGGCTTCCGCGGCCAGTTCGATGATGGTCTCGGCCGGCACCGCGCAGATCGACTCCGCCCAGCGGGCGTCCTTTGTCAGGCCGTCGTTGCGGCCCAGCAGATATGCCGCGAACGCGTCGAAGCCCTCGCAATAGCGCGAAAGAAAATCCGCTGCGTGCAGGCCGCGCGTCAGTAGGGTGTGCGCCATGCCCAGCATCAGCGCGGTGTCAGTGTTGGGCCGGATGGGCACCCATCGGGCCTGCAGGCCGTCGGGTATGTCCGCGCGTGTCGGGCTGACGACAACAAACTTCACTTTCGAGCCCTTTGCGCGTTCGATCCACTCGTGCGAACTGTGCGCACCCGCGCCGCCGGAAGTGATCTGGGTGTTGCGTAGTGGCAGGCCGCCAAAGGCGATGAACAGCTCTGTGTGTTCAAGAACGCTGCGCCAGTCCGTCACTCTTCCCGTGACCGGTTTGTAGGTGCCAATCACATGGGGCAACAGGAACTGCGCGGCGCCCCAGCTGTAATTGCCCGCCTGCGTGGTACATCCCCCGCCTGCGAACAGAAAGCGGTGCGTCAGCGTGCGGGCATGATGCAGGCGCCCGGCGGAGGACCATCCGTAGGAACCGCCAAAAACGGAAGCATCGCCGTGTTCGCCGCGCACCCGCGCCAGCTCGCCGGCCACCAGATCCAGCGCGGTATCCCAGTCAACCTCCACGAACGCATCGTTACCCCGCTCGCTGCGCTCCGCGTTCTCGCGCTTGCGCAGCCAGCCGCGCCGAACCGCAGGCCGGCGGATCCGCAGTGGCGAATGGACCATGCCTGGCATGGATTGCAGGATCGGTGAAGGCGCGCTGTCGCAGAGAAACGGCTCGCACGCGACGAGCCTCCCCCCTTCTACGACCGCCGTATATGCACCCCAGTGCGAAAGCGTGGGAAAGCGGCTGCGGACATCGGCAGCAGCAAGCGTAGTTGTCATGTTGGTCTCCTCCACCGGAATACAGACGCTCGCTACGAGCGGCGCAAGCGCCCAATGTTGGGCGAGCCACGCGAGCATTTTTTTCTCTTTTGGACGGAATACGCCAATTAAATGAGATGAATTTGCTCAGGGCGCATCCCTAAGCTGGTCGACATTCCAGCGGCAATCACCAACATGGAAGCCGCACCGCTCAGCCACGGAGATCCGATGAAAGAAAGCACTCAGTTAGTTTGCGCTGGCCGCCACCCCGAGCGGTTCGGCGGGGTCGTCAACACGCCGATCTTCAGGGCATCGACCATCCTCGCCGGGTCGATGGCCGAATGGGAGGAAATGAAGCGCGCCCGCGCCGCGGAAGAGCCTGGCGCGACGACCTATGGCCGCTACGGCACGCCCACGACCCATGCGCTGGAAGAGGCCGTTGCCGCGCTGGAGGGTGGATACCGGTCGCTCGTGTTTCCGTCCGGCCTCGCGGCGATCAGTACCGCGTTGACGGCGCTGCTGTCGGCCGGCGACCACGTGTTGGTCACTGACAGCGCTTATTCTCCAACACGCGCTTTCATGGAGCGTGTCCGGACGCGCTTTGGCGTCGAAGTCGAGACCTACGATCCCGCTGGCGGCACACCGATCGAGACATTGCTGCGACCCAACACGCGTGTCGTGTACGTCGAATCGCCGGGGTCGGAAACCCTCGACATCCAAGACATCCCGGCCATCTCGGCAGCGGCGCGTCGACATGGCGCCGTCGTGGTCATGGACAACACGTGGGGAACGCCGCTCTACTTCAAACCGTTCTCCCACGGCGTCGACGTTTCGATCCAGGCCGCCACCAAGTACATCGTCGGCCATTCCGATGCCATGCTTGGCGTGGTCACCTGCAATAGGGATACCTGGCCGCTGATCAAGCAGACCACTCAGGACATGGGTCAGACTGCCGGTCCGGACGACGTCTACCTGGCACTGCGCGGCCTGCGCACGATGGCGGTCCGGCTCCAGCGCCACTGGGAATCAGGACTGCGCGTTGCCCTATGGCTGGAGCGGCAGCCGCAAGTCGAGGCAGTGCTGCATCCCGCACTGCCGTCCCATCCGGGCCATGGGCTGTGGAAGCGCGACTTCACAGGCGCCTGCGGTCTCTTTTCCGTTGTGTTGCGCACGAACTCCAAAGGTTCACTCGCAGCCTTCATCGACGCGCTGGAGCACTTTGGCCTGGGGGTTTCCTGGGGCGGCTATGAAAGCCTCGCCATCCCCTTCACGCCGGGAAAGCACTGCACCGGCGCGCGCTGGCCGTATCAAGGGCAGGCCGTGCGCCTGCATGTGGGTCTCGAAGACCCGCAAGACCTCATCGACGATCTGCAGCGCGGCCTGATGGCGCTTTCCGCGCATGCTTCCACCCTGGAGGCATTGCAAGACGCCCAGGCCGACCAGGCTTGCCCGACCTGAACGACAACGCAGCCTAAGCCGGGTTCTCCCGGCAGTTCCCCCTACACGAATCTACGACGGAGACAGACATGAGCAAGATGAAGATTGAAGGATCCTTTGTCGCCCTGATCACCCCCTTTGCCAAGGACGGCAGCCCGGACTTTGGCGCCTTTCGCGATCTGCTGGATTTCCAGGAACGCCACGGCACCTCGGCGGTGCTGATCATGGGATCCACAGGCGAGGTCTCGATGCTCTCGCAAAAAGAGCGCGAGGCCATCATCGTGGAAACCGCGAAGATGAAGACCGGCAAGATGAAGTTGTTCTATGGTTGCACCGGCAACAACACCCAGACCACCAAGGACTATCTGCGTTTTGCCAGGGCCAACGGCGCGGATGGCGCCATCATCGCCGCGCCCGCCTACATCTGCGCGCCGGAGGCCGATATCGAAAGCTACTTCCTGGAAGTGGCCGACGAAACCGACCTGCCCCTTGGCATCTACAACAACCCGCCGCGCGTGAAGACCGACCTGCATTGGGACAGTCTGCTGCGCATCTTCAAGCATCCCAACTATGTTGTCCACAAGGAGTCGACGACGCGCGTGGGACAGGTAGCGCAAGTGCTGCGCGGCGCGCCGGATGTCTCCGTGATGTGCTGCGACTCGCCCAACCTTGGCCTGGTCGTGCCAACGATGAGCCTGGGCGGCCATGGCACCGCGAACATGACCGGCAATATCGCCCCCGCGGAGCTGACGCAGATCTCCCGTCCGTGGACATCCCCCGACACCGCGGCCAGCTTCCACAAGGCCTACCTGCAGAATCTGCAGTTGCTGCACTACGCCTACTCGGCCATCAACCCCGTGGCGATCAAATCGCTGATGAAGGCGGTGGGCCTGCCTTCGGGCGAACTGCGCAAGCCGCTCACCGGCCTGGAAGGCGAGCCCCTGCTGCGCGGCCTGCGCGTCATCAAGGAGCTCGAACTCGACCGGAAGTACGGCTGGTCGTCGCCGATGCTCAAGGCCGTTTGAACCGAACCGGGAGCGATCAATGGATCTCGGCATCGCAGGGCGCCATGCACTCGTCTTCGGCGGGAGCAAGGGCATGGGGCGCGCTTGCGCGCACCAACTGGCGGCGGAAGGCGTGAAGGTATTCATCGCCGCCCGCACGGAGAGCACGCTGGCCGCGGCGGCCGCGGAAATCGGCGCCGCGACGGGCGGTGATGTCCGCTACGTGGTAGCGGACATCACCACGGACGAGGGGCGCGCCGCCGCGCTGGCGGCATGTCCTGCCCCCGACATCCTGGTCAACAACGCGGATGGTGCCCCGCCCGGCGATTTTCGCCAGTGGACACCGGCGGACTGGCATGCCGCGATCGATGTCATGATGCTCGGGCCGATCGACATGATCCGGTGCACCGTTGACGGCATGATCGAACGGCGCTTCGGCCGCATCGTCAATATCGTTTCGCGCAGCGTGAAGACGCCGCAGCTGGAGCTGGGCCTGTCCAATGGCGCGCGCTCTGGCCTCGTCGGCTTCGTCGCAGGGCTTGCGCGCCAGACGGTTCGCCACAACGTCACGATCAACAACCTGCTCCCGGGCGTGTTCGCGACCGATGCCCAGCGCCGCCACATCGAAGGCATGCTGGAATCGACTGGCAAGAGCTTCGATCAACTCTGGAAAGAACGCGGCGCCAACAACCCGGCCGGTCGCTATGGCCGGCCGGAAGAGCTCGGCGCACTCTGCGCCTTTATCTGCTCCGGGCAGGCGAGCTATATCTGCGGTCAGAACATCCTGATTGACGGCGCGGCTTACCCGGGCACCTTCTGAGCCACCGGGTTCACCGAAGCCATTCCAACGCAGCGTCTCGCGCCCCACGTCATCGCGCGCGATGGCGCTGCCTTTCCTTGTCCAGCAAGTTACGTTGATCCGGCCATGCAACCACGCCCCCTCACCCAGATCCGTTCCCGCCACATTCCCGTCGTACGCATGGGCCTCTTCCTCCTGTCCGTCCTGACGTCCGCGGGCGTCGCAAAAGCGGATTCCACGCCTGACAGCGCCTACCCAGTTCGTACGATCACCATCGTCGTGCCGCACGCGCCTGGTGGCTCGGTGGACGGCCTTGCGCGCGTGTTCGCGATGAAGCTCGGCCAGGAGCTGAAGCAGACGGTCGTTGTCGACAACCGGCCGGGTGCATCGGGCCTTGTCGGGGCCGGCATCGTCGCCCGCGCGGCGCCAGACGGCTACACCCTCTATATCAACGCATCGATCCACAACATCAATCCGATGCTCTATCGGAAGACCATCAAGTTCGATGCGGTCAGGGACTTCACCGCCGTCAGCATGCTCGCGCAAGGCGCGCTGATCTTTAGCGTGAATCCGCAGGTACCGGCGAACTCGCCGCAGGCACTGGCGCGCGCCGTGAAAGCCAACCCCAAGCAGTACAACTTCGCAACAAGCGGCAATGGCTCCGCCGGCCACCTGGCCCTGTCCCAGTTCATGTATGACAGCGGCATTGCAGACCTGCAGGTGCCCATCGCCCTGTACAAGGGCGGCGGTCCGGCGCTGACCGACGTCATGAGCGGCCAGGCCCAGGGGATGATGGATCCCATGCTCTCGTCGCTGCCCGGGGTCAAGGCCGGCAAGCTGCGCGCGATCGCGGTGACCGGGCGAGCGCGCAGCCCGTTGCTGCCGGATGTCCCGACCATGCAGGAAGCGGGATTCAAGAACTTCGAGTTCTATTCCTGGTATGGCCTGTGGGCGCCGGCCAGGCTGCCCGATGGGATCAGGAAGAAGCTCGACAGCGCCTCGGCCAGGATCATGTCGTCGCCGGACATCAAGGATCGCCTGAACGGACTGGGATTCGAGAGTGCCTACAAGGATGGCGGCGAATTCGAGAAATATATCGACAGCGAAACCAGGCGCTATCGCGCGATCATCGATCGCGCGCATATCACGGCCGACTGAATCTTTGGAACGGGGCAGCAGACATGCGCGTACTAGTGCTTGGCGCCGGCGTCGCCGGCATATCCGCCGCCTACCACCTGTGGCGCGACGGCCACGAGGTGACAGTGCTGGAGCGGCAAGCGGGCCCGGGACTGGGGTCCAGCTTCGGCAACGCCGGGGGCCTTTGCCCCGGTTTTGCCGGACCGTGGGCGTCGCCGGGGATGCCGCGCAAGGTGCTGCGCATGGCCCTGCAAAGGCAGGCGCCGGTGCGCTTTTCGATGATGCCGGATGCGGAGCGCCTGCGCTGGCTCGCAAAGTGGCTCAAGGAATGCAATGCGGAGCGCTTTGGCATCAACAAGGCTCGCATGCAGCGCATGGCGCACTACAGCATGCGCTGCATGCAGGCCTTGCGTGACGAGGTGCCGGAACTCGCCTTCGGCTTTCACCGCGACGGTACGCTGCAACTGCTCGAGACCGAACAGGAAGTGGAACTGGCACAGTTGGCCACGCGCACACTCAGCCAGTTCCAGGTGCCATGGCGGATGATGAGTCGCGACGAAGCCGTGGCGATCGAACCATCGCTGCGGACGTCTGCCGTCGCATGGCAAGGCGCACTGCATCTGCCAGACGATGCATCGGGCGACAGCGCAAAGTTCTGCGCGGGCCTTGCCGGATATCTTTCCAGTCGCGGCGTCTCGTTTCAGTATGGCGTTTCGGCAACCCGCCTCGTCCATTCGCACGGCCGCCTTCGCAGTGTCGAGATCACGCATGACGGGCAGATGGACCAACGGCAGGCCGATGCTTGCGTGGTGGCGCTCGGCTGCCAGGCGCCCGCGCTCCTTGCCACCGCAGGCCTGCGGATCCCGGTTTATCCCCTCAAGGGCTATTCAATCACGATTCCCATCGCCGACACCAAGGCTGCACCGCGCATGGCGATCATGGACGAGCACCACAAGATCATGCTTACCCGCCTGGGCGACAAATTGCGCGTCGCGGGAATGGCCGAGTTCGTCGGATACGACCTGACGGTGCACCGGGTCCGCACGGAACTGCTCTCGACGCTGACGCGGCGGCTCTTTCCACGCGGGCTCGACTATGCCGCGGCAACGTCGTGGGCCGGCCTTCGTCCGATGACGCCGGACGGGCCGCCCATCCTCGGCGCGACACCGCTACAGGGCCTCTACCTGAATGCTGGCCATGGCTCCAATGGCTGGACTCAGGCGTGCGGCACCGGCCGGCTTGTTGCCGACGCGGTCTCCGGCAGGCAGCCGGAGATCGACATGGATGGACTTACCGTCGAGCGATTCGGTATGCAGCGCGCCGGGCGTCCGCCGGCTCGCGTGGCCTGAACCAATCGCTTGCACGGGCGCCGCTGCCGGCGGCCCCGTTCGCACCGAGTGCCATCGGCGCAGATGCCAGCACCCGCGTTACACGCACGGCCGCCCGCTGAACCGCCATAGCCGCATCACCAGCTATCGCCGCATCGCCCATGCCGGGGCTGTGGCTTGCGCAGCCCTGCAGAGGCAGCAACTCGAACATACATACGGAGGAGAACGATGAAAACATCAGGAAAGTACGCCGTTGCGGCGTCAGTGTGGTGCCTGCTTGCCGCGACGGCACAGGCACAGTCAAGCGTCACGCTATACGGCGTCATGGATGCTGGCTTGGAGTATGTCAGCCATGCGGGCGCGGATGGCTCGGGGTCCGTATACCGCGTTACCTCCGGAAACACCGCGGCATCGCGATGGGGCCTGCGGGGCAAGGAGGCGCTGGGTTCGGATATGAGCGCCATCTTTGTGCTGGAGAGTGGCTTCCTGACGGACACCGGCATGGCAGGATTTGGCGGCCGCCTGTTCGGCCGGCAGGCGTTCGTCGGCATCGCGGGGCCTTGGGGCCAGGTCACACTCGGGCGCCAGAACAATATCCTGTTCGATTTTTTCATTCCCTTTGACACAAACCGCTATGCGCCGTATTCCGTGCTTGCCCACGATGCGCAGTTCGCGGGTCGGGCCGACAATGCCATCAAATACACGGGCAACTTCGGCGAACTTACGATCAGCGCGCTATACAGCGCCGGCTACGACTCGACCATCGCCAGCGGCGGCGAAGTCCCCGGCGCGCCGCGCGTCGGCCAGGAAATCGGCACCGGCGCTTCGTACACCATCGGCAAATTCGGATTGGCGATTGCCTATGACCAACGGCGCGGCACGTCCACGGTCACGGCGGGCAACATTGAACGCCGCTACGCGGGAGGATTTCTCTACACCAGCGGCCCCTTCACGGCCGAGGCCGGGTACCGGCTCCTGCAGGACGGGCTGGGCTCGCCCGCCAGCCGCTCCCATCTCTACTGGCTGGGCGGTGCCTACGCGGTAAAACCGGCACTGACGCTGCGCGCCGGCATCTACCGGACGGATAAGCGTGCTTCTGCTGACGACGCTATCAGCTACGTGTTGCAGGCGGCGTACACCCTGTCGAAGCGCACGGAGCTTTATGTCAATGCGTCCTACATGGACAACGCGGGCCGCTCGACGCTGGGCGTGGCGAGTGCGACCAAGGTCGCGCCAGGCGTCGGACAGACCGGCTTGGCGGCGGGCATGAAGCACATCTTCTAGTACCGCGCGCAGGGCGTTGCGGGTATCCCCATTCGCTCGCTACCGAACACCGATTCTTCAGCTAAAGAGACAATGATGTACATAGGTATCCCTCGCGAGACGCGGGCCGGCGAGACTCGCGTCGCCGCCACTCCTGAGACCGTCAGGAAGTACGTCGCACAAGGCCACAAGGTCATCGTGCAGGTTGGCGCCGGCGTACGTGCCAGCCAGCCCGACGGCGCGTATGAAGCGGTCGGCGCCACCATCGGCACCGCTGCCGAAGCGCTGGGAGCACAGCTGGTGCTCAAGCTGCGCGCGCCGGACGACGCGGAACTGGCACAGATGAAGCCGGGGGCTGTGGTCGCGCGGGCCCAGCATGCGCTCAAGGAGCTGACCGAAGCGCTCTCGGGCAAGGGCGTGACCGTGAAATACGCGATCCACCCGGTGGCGGGCCGCATGCCGGGCCACATGAACGTGCTGCTGGCCGAGGCCGAGGTGCCCTACGACCAGGTCTTCGAGATGGAAGATATCAACAGCGAGTTCGGCCAGGCCGACGTGGTGCTGGTGCTGGGCGCCAACGACGTGGTCAACCCGGCGGCCAAGACCGATCCCAAGTCGCCGATCGCGGGCACGCCGATCCTGGAGGCGTACAAGGCCAAGACCATCATCGTCAACAAGCGCTTCATGGCCGCCGGCTGTGCCACGACTATCTGCCTGGCGGCAGGGAGCTCAGCTACGTGATCACGGTAGCTGACCAACGCGCGAACAATATCCATGTGCGCGATGGCATCGGCGAGGAGGAATTCGTCGTGATGCGCCAGGAGCGTGACGCCGCGCTCCCGATGCCCGCCCTGATCCTGCCGTCCGTGCAGGTCAACATGCGGGCGGGAGAGCTACCCTCTCCTGAGACGAACGGTAAGCGATATCTTAAAATCCCCGTCAACGCACTCTGATGCGACGAACTGTTCACGAGCGCGATAACGACTGCGAACGAAGGCGATGAAGCTACCAACCGAAAGGGACTCCTTCGCCTACCGGCGTCAGGCATCGACGAACGCTGCAGCCTTGCTAATCCGCGATACGCCTCGATTCGGACGACGCTGCCCTACCTATCTCGCAAGGCAGTCAATCTCACTCTGAATCGCCATCCGCCGGTCCAACGTCCAGTTCATCGACTCTTGCTTATCCAGTGTAATTTTGTCATGGCGCCATACCTCCGCATCGCCGTCCGAGCACTCGACGTCGGCCGCCATCCTTGTGAGCGACTTGCCGTGAGACGACGGCGATGGGTTGCTGGCGGAGCTTTGGCTGCTATCTTCCGGAATTGGGGCGGTAGGCGGCCATGATTCCTCGGGCTGCGGTTCGTTTGTGCGTAGTGGCGCCGGTTAATGGGCCGAGATCGTCTCAAGCGATTCGCCGCGCGTCTCGATGCCGAAGCAATAGACGATGATCGCCGCGGCCAGGAAGCAGGCGGCGCCCAACGCGAACACGCCGGCCTGTCCTGCTAGCGGAAGCACGACGCCGACCAGCGTCGGGCCGATTAGCGATCCGAAGCGGCCGACCGTGGACGCCATGCCGCAGCCCGTGGCGCGAGCGCGCGTCGGATATAGCTCCGGCGTATAGGTATAAAGCACGGCCCACATGCCGAACATGAAGAACTGCATCAGGCCGCCGGCGAGGAAGAGCGCCATCGGTTCCGGGCTCATGCCAGCGACGCGGCCGTAGACGAAGGCCATCACGGCGCCGCCGACCAGCGTGATCACGCATGCCGGCTTGCGGCCCCAATGCTCCACCGCCCAGGCCGCGCACAGAAAGCCCGGGATACCGCCGATTGAGATATAGACGGTGTAGAGGACCGACTTGGTCACGCCCATGCCGGTCTGCTGCAACAGCGCGCCGATCCAGGTATTGAGGCCATAGAAGCCGAGCAAGGCAAAAAACCACAATCCCCACACCGTCAGCGTGCGGTTGCGGTACTCAGGCGACCACAGCACCTTGACGCCGAACACTTCCGCATCCGCGCTGACGACTTTGGGTTCCGCTTCAGGCAACGAAGACAGTTTCATGCGGCGCATCACGGTGGCCTCGATCCGCGCAACAAGTGCCGATGCCTCTTCGTGGCGGCCTTTCGATTCGAGCCAACGCGGAGATTCAGGGACATAGCGCCGCACCACGAACAGGAACAGCGCCGGCACCGCGCCGAGCAGGAACATGGTGCGCCAGCTGTACGCCGACAGCACGTAGTACGACATCAATCCCGCGCAGATAAAGGCGATCGGCCAGTTGCCATCCATCAGCGCCAGATACTTCCCACGCTGACGCGCGGGGATGAACTCGGACAGCAGCGTCTGCGCCAGCGGCAGCTCCATGCCCATACCCACGCCGAGCAGCAGGCGATAGATACCGAGCGTGACCGGGTCATTCGCGGTTGAACACAGGAAGCTGCCGACGCCCCAGACAATCATGCTGACCTGGAACACCGGCTTGCGGCCGAAGCGGTCGGCGAGCATGCCCGAGCTGAGCGCGCCGATGGCCATGCCGACAAAGCTCGCACTGCCCAGCATGCCGGCCTGTGCGCTGGTGAGGCCGAACTCCGTGCGGATCGATCCGAGCAAGTACGTCATCATGGCCAGGTCTAAGTTGTCGAAAAAGAATGCCATCGCAATCACCATGAATAAGAAGCGGTGATAGCCGCATACGGGCAGCCGCTCCAGCCGGTCGCCGACGCGGACCCGCATCAGTTCCATCGGGGTCAGTTTCATCTTGTCTCCTGTCTTGTATGGGCCGGCATCCGAGCGTGCCGGCGCGCGCAACATCGCCATGCGGCATGTCTTGCGCTACTGTCGCGCTTCGGCCCTTCAGCTGCCCTCGCCCGGATGACAAGCACTGTCGCCGGGGCGCCAACCAGCGTGGTGCGGCAAATGCCCCAACGGCGCATACGCGTACCCGCCCGACAGCGGCGGCTACCAGCAACGGCAAACGAGAAAAATGGAGTGAGAAGCCGAGACGAAGATGGCACGCGAGCGGTCGCGTGCCGTTGGCCCGTTGGCAGGGCCGCGCGGAGAGGATCAGCGATTGGCGAAGCGACGCGGGTCGAAGGCGTCTTCTGGCAGCGATGACAACGCCGCGCCGGCGGGGAAGGCATAGCGCAGATAAGGGGCGCGCGGCTGGCCTGGCGGCGAGTATTGCCCATCGGCGAGGATGCGTTTCTTCGCTGACAAGGAGCGGATCTCGCAACGGTAAGCCACGATCTGGTTGGCTGCGCCGTCCTCGATGGGAGTGTAGTCCTTCTCCGGTCTGAACTTGTCGAGCGCGACGTACTGGTGCGCACGTATCTCCTCGGTTTGGTCGCGCACCGTTGCCATGCAGCGGGCGATGACGCTGTAGTACTCGAGGCTGGTGTTCTGGCCCTTAGGAGCCTTCAGCAAAGCCACTGGGCGGTCGACCTCAATGGTGACGTGCGGGTCGGCGCGAATCGCCGCCGCGAGCTTGCCGAAGCGCGAGCTGTGGATCAGGAATGCGTCGCCGGTGAAAGTGAAGCTTTGTGCCGTGACGTAGGGATAGGGCGTGTCATGAACGCCCACACGGCAGATCAGCTCGTCGCGCAGGAACGCCTCGATCGCAGGCCAGTCGGTCCACGCCAGGTCGGTCCGGCGCATTTCGGGATCCAGGTAGTCTGGTGTTTTATCTCTCATATCTGTCATGTCTGCCTCAGGATGGAAGGATTTGTGCTCACGCCAGCAGCCGCATCTGCTCGCGAGCCGGGCCCAGGCCGACGCCGCGCAGGCGGCAACCCAGCGTGTCGGCCAGCCAGCGCAGCAGCGCGTCCAGCTGTGGTGGAAGCGGATCGGCCGAATGGTTCGGAAGTGCATCGACGGCAAAAGCAGGGAATCGCCGCGTAGCGCCTTCCGGGCCTTCGTCGTCAACGACCACGATGGCGGGATCACGCGTCTGCGCGAACAGCGCCAGCGCATCACACTTGTTGAGGAAAAGCTCGTCCACGCCGTGCTGCTGTACGGTGCGACGCAATTGCGCGACGTCGAGCAGTCCTATGCGCCGAGGCCGGCCGGTTCCCGTGCCGTATTCGCCGGTCAGCATCCGGATAGCCATGCCAACGTGCAACGGATCGTCGCCGGCAAGGAGCGCCACTGGGTCATGCGTTGCGGCTTCCTGCTCGCGACCGAGACCTTTGTGCGCGGCGTCAGCGCAATACACGGCAGATCGCTGCGCACCCAGTTCGGACGGGAAGTGGCCCGCGCCCACGCGAGAGACAATTGCCTTGGCCACGCCGATGGTCTTTCGGTGGTAGCGACATGGCAAGTCGCCGCCGACATAGGCATACGCCGGCACGGTATGGCTGGCGGTTACCCACGGCTGCTCGCCGTGCGTCATGTCCAGCATGACCGACTGTGCGCCTTCGAACAGCACGCGCGCGCCCTGTGCCACGCGTCGTGCAAGGTAGCCGGGATCCGATATGACGTAGTCGCTGACCAGCGCCCAAGCCGCGCGCATGGCCTCCAATGCGGCGGCATCCAACGGATCGCCACCGCGCGCAGCAGCCACTGCCATCTGCCGGATTACGGCCCCGCTGTCCTGTATCAGGTCCCGCAACTGGAACGATGTGCGTTCGATGCCGCGGGCCCGTAGCGCATGGTCGGCGTAGCAAGGGCCGATGCCATTGCCGGTGGTGCCGATCGATGCACCGTGCGCACGATCACGCGCAACGTGCAGTGGCTGGACCACCAAACAACGGTCGCTGATCGCCAGACGGCCTTGCAACTGGATGCCAAGTGCCGCGAGCATCGCGATTTCCTCTGCCAACTGCGCCAGGCCGATCGCGCAGCCGGAACCGATATACAGGGACACGGCAGGATGCAACACCGCGGAGGGCACTTGCCGCAGGCGTACCGCGCCCTGCGGCGTCGCGATGGTATGACCGGCGTTCGCGCCGCCATTGAAGCGCGCCACGATGTCATAGTCGCCGGCAATATGGTCAACCACCCGCGCCTTGCCTTCATCGCCGTACTGCAGGCCGACCAGCACGTCGGCGTATCCGCTTCGGCTTGCCATGATCATGCGTCGGTGTCGATGGCAAAGCTTGCCTCGATCTCAACGGGCGCGCCAAAGGGGAGGCTTGCCACGCCGATGGCAATGCGCGCATGCCGGCCTTGATCCGCAAATATGAAGTTAATGAGTTCCGACGCGGCATTGATCACGGCTGGTGCGTCGTGAAAGCCGGCTGAAGTCGAGACAAAGCCGCCAAGGCGCAGTACCGACCGAACGCGGTCGAGTTCGCCGTCGGTAGCGGCCGCCACCCAGCCCAGCACGTTGGCCAGGCAGAGGCGTGCGGCGTCGCGCGCGCTGTCAAGGGGCACTTCGGCAGGCACACTGCCGGCATACACGGGCTTGCCATCCCGCAGCGGCAATTGTCCTGATACTGTCAGGACGCCACGATGCAGGGTGTAGGGAACGAACAGAGCGTTGGGCAAGACTGGCGAGGGCAGCACGATTCCTGCCTCGGCGAGGCGATCGATGACAGACATGGAGGTTCCTTGTGAGCAATGGCGAAGGCGCCGCCGTACATGTGTTGCACGGCAGATTCGCCACCTTCACTGTGCTCCCCCTCCTACCCGCTGTCCTCCGCGGGGATGACAGGCGCTATCGCGCAGACGCCAGATCTGGGATGCCCGGGCCTGCGTTATCGGAGTGCCGTATCGCGAAAGTATTCCGTTGGTGTCATGCCCAATGCGCGCCGGAACATTGCGGTGAATGCGCTGGGGCTTTCGTAACCTAGCTGCAGCGCAATGTCGATCACCGGACGGCCTTCAGCCAGCAGGCGTACCGCCGCCATCAGGCGCGCCTGCTGCTTCCAGCGGCTGAAGGTCATGCCAGTCTGTTCCGGGAACAGCCGGATGATGGTGCGTTCGCTTGCGCCGACTGACTGGCTCCACGCTTCGACCGAGGTCTCGTCGGAAGGATCGGCGACGATGCGCGCGCAGATCCTGGCTAAACGCGCATCCTGTGGCATGGGCAAGTGCAGCGGCACAACCGACAGCGGGCGCATCTCCTGCAGCAGCAGTCTTGCCACCAGACCGTCGCGTCCGGCTTCATCGTAATCGACAGGCATGCGCACCATTTCGGAGATGATTTCGCGCAGGAGGGGCGGCACCGCCACCACGCAGCACGTGGTCAGCTCGCCCGGAACGGCGTCCTGCCGGACGTAGACCGTGCGCATCTCGACGTTGCCGCACGTCTGCATGGCGTGTCGCATGTCACATGGCACCCAGACGGCGCGCTGGGGCGGTACCACCCAGGAACCCATTTCAGTGTCGACGAGGATCGCGCCGCTGTAGGCGTAGATGAGCTGCGCTCGCGGGTGGGAGTGGTAATCGATATAGAAGCGGTCAGGCAGCGTGCGCGCCATGCCGCCTACCGGCCGTTCGATGTGCTGGTAGTCGTCGCGGTTTTCACTTTTTCCGAACATGGCGTCTCCGAGACATCAAGTGTCATCTGCCGGTGCGCATGGCAAGGCACCGAACAGTATCGTGGGATCTGACGTGAGCACGCGTCGCCATTTCACAAAGGAGCCGGTGTGCGTACCGGCCCGACAGTTCGGAGCCAAATGTAATGTCAGTGTATCGAAACTTCAATCAGGAGTGCCTGGACAAGCAGTACAACGTCAGGGGCGGCATCCCCGGCTACCAGGCCATCTTCGACCGGTGGGCCAGGGACAGTCGCGGGTTTCGAGCCAGCCATCCGGTCAGGGAAGACCTGGCATATGGCGACGACCCCAAGCAATCACTGGACTTCTTTCCCGCAGGCAGCCCCAGGCGCCCCTTGCTGGTCTTTATCCACGGAGGATACTGGCAATCCCTCGACAAATCGGACTTCAGCTACGTGGCTGCGCCGTATCTGCGGCGCGACATCAACGTAGCGGTGGTCAATTACCGGCTCGCGCCCGACGTGCCCATGGCGGCGATCGTGCGTGACAATCAGGAGGCGCTGGCCTGGCTATACCGGCAGGCAGAGGCATTGGGCTTTGACGGGGACCGCATCTTTGTCTCGGGACACTCCGCCGGCGGGCATCTCACCGCCACCATGGCTGGTACGCACTGGGAACAGTTCGGCGTGCCCGCCGACCTGGTCAAGGGAGGGTGCGCTATCAGCGGCTTGTATGACCTGGAACCGATCCGGCTGTGCTATCTCAACAAGGTCGTCCGCCTGACGCCGGCGGACGTGGCGGCGTACAGCCCGGTCTATCACCTCCCGACCGCCAGGCTGCCGATGATCCTTACCGTCGGGGGAGATGAATCGGACGAGTACCACCGATTGCAGGCGCAATACGCCGCGCTGCTGCGCGAGCAAGGCATCGAAGCCGAAGTGGTAGTGCAGGCACGAGGTCACCACTTCGATGCGGTGGACTATCTGGGAGACGCAGAAGGAGAGCTTGCCGGGGCGGTATTGAGGATGATTGCTGCCGCGTCCTAGGCGGCGGCACGTGCCTCGGCGCGGCACCTGCGGTCAGCGCAACGATCGGGGCGTCGACCGCACCGCGCCCTAAACGACTCTGGCTCTGACCCGAGCAGCGAAGGGCTCAACTACCAGCCTGATTGTAAAAGACCGGGTTGGGATAGGCCCGGCCAGTTAAGCCTTTGTGGCCGGTAAGCCCGCGCGGGTGCCTAGGTGTTGCGTGAAAGCCTGACCTTGCAACCGGGGTAATTTTGACAACCCCAGAATGCGCCGGTTGGCCCTTTGCGCTCGACCATCTTAACTCCGCATGCTGCGCATGTCGGCGTTCGGTAGTTCCCCCGAAAGGCCTGTGCCAGCAACGTCCTCTGCCTGTGCGGATCGAGCGCGAGAATCCGGTCGATAATCCCCGCACCATCGAGCAACTGAATGCCGGCCCGCTCTGCCGACTCCGTTACCGGTCGGCCGACAAAGCCAGACAACGACCAGAAGACGCCCCGACGTACCTTGTGTTCATGCATGACACCGGCAAGTGCGCGAACCTGCTCCACTTTCACCGGCTTGCTCCATGCTTTGCATTGCACCACAGCTACAGGAACATCCAGGCCCGCCTTGTACAAGGTTGCATCGATGCCACCATCGGGGCCGTGGGGGACGGTCTTGACCACGAACCCCATCGCCTCGTAATACCCGACACACAGCAACTCAAATCGCTTCCACTCCAGCAATTTGAGGGCATCTAGCGTCCAGCTATTGATTTCTGGCTTCTCGGACGTTGGTACTGTCTGCGCTGGCGCGCCGCCGGCCTCCTTTGAATCGGCAGGCGTGCCGGAATACCTGGAGGGTGGCAGGGGCGACAACGTGGGGCGGCTCGCGCGGGAGCGCCGGGTCCTGATTGGGGCATCCTGCTGCCCTGCCCCTGCCCTACTTCGCGCACGGAGGTATGACAACACCCCCAGAAATCCAAACAGGGCGGTTGGAACCCAGGCTAAGGACTGGCTCAATACGGAAATGCCCCTCAACACCGGACTCGACGCGAATATCGCTGGCAAGACCCCACGAAACACGATGTAGGCGCCCACGGCCAGTGCGAGGGATACCCACCATGGCGCATCCATCAATACCTCGCTAAGCGACGGCTCCTTTCTCCTGCGACCCATGTCTCTACCTGTTGTTGTTCTTCACGTCATTGCCGCGGCATTCCGCTCACGACAAATCTACCCGATTTAATATACAAGGCGGGTTGCATCAGACCAACACCCCACTGACTACGGGTGGCAGAGCAGTCGGCGTTCGGCTGCTGGCGAGTCCAGTAACCCGCAATGACCTGGCCTCGCCTAATCCCTTAAACTCGGACCTCCAGCATTACAGACGAGAACCATGAAAAAAGCAGGTCGGGTCAAGACATGGCATGCAGACAAGGGCTTCGGGTTTATCGACGTCCATGCGGACACGAAAGATGTCTTTTTCCACGTCACGGCGCTACAAACACGCACCGTCACGCCCAAGCCTGGCGATCGCGTGAGCTTCGAATTCGGTAAAGGGAAGGACGGCCGGGTTCAGGCGCTGAACGTCGCCATAGTCGGCGCACCGAAGTCCCGGTCCAACGCAAGCCTCTTGCCAATACTTGCCGGTCTGCTGGCCTTGGGGCTCATCGTCGGCGGCGCCTTTGCTGGTTACTTCCCTCGACAGGCCGGCATTGTCAGCTTCCTGGCCAGCATCATCACGTTCTTCGCCTATGCCGACGACAAGACGCGAGCCAGTCGAAACGCCTGGCGCACGCCTGAGGCCACCCTGCATCTGCTTGCGCTCTGCGGCGGTTGGCCGGGCGCGTTTGCCGCCCAGCACCTCCTTCGACACAAGAATCGGAAACGGGAGTTTCAAGTCGCGTTTTGGAGTATCGTCGCCTTAAATATTGGCGCGATGGCTCTTTGGCAAACTGTCATTGCGGCGCGATGAAGCGGCACCTTACGGCTGCGGCGAACGAACGAGCTAGATCGGGTGTTATGTCCAATCACTGTCGCTGGCGAGACAGCTAGTCCGCCCGGTCGCGGCATACCATCGCTCAACGTACGATCGATCCTTGTCATCGAGTACGCCAGTCCAGATTTGCGAGGATGATCTGTTCGAAACCGCCCGTCGGCGGTGCCTGTTCGACGATCTCGGTTGCTAACCACTACGTCGTGAAGAAAATTTGAGGTTTGCGCGACGCGAGTGTGAGTCCTCTTTCTCATACTGCAGCATAGACACAGCCACCAGTCCCGTCCGTCCAAACAATACGCTGCGTCGCCACCGGTTGAATCCTCAACAGAACTGGCCGGCTACAAGAAGCCTGGAAGCATCGCTGATTCGTTCGGCGTTGGGCCGACAAGCTATTTCTTTCCTGGATCCTCCGCGGGATTCAGGTAGCTGATGCCCCATGGACCGGTGCCATGAATCTGAATGATGGTTTCTTTGCTGGTGGTGTAGGCGAACATAGGCATTCCCGCGGGCATCATCATGACGCCGCCAGCCGGATAAGCCTTGGCTTTGGCGCGATCGAACGTCTCGCCGATGCCAAAATGGAGCGTCCCGGACAACACGGTGACTCGCTCAAACACGGGATGAGTGTGGGCTGGGATCTTGAAGTTCGGAGGAAGCTTGATCCGCATGGTGAACGGCGCGGCTTGCTTGAGATCACCTTCCAATACCGCCAGTTTGGCGCCAGGTCCGATCGATGGGGCCTCGGTCCACTTGACTTCGGACGGGACGATCGAAATGTGGCCTTCCATAGCGGGCTCCGCTGCCAGAGCGGGGGCCATAATGAGCGCACTCAGCGCGCATGCCGTCGAGGCTTCAATAATTCTAGAATTGCGCATTCTCTACTCCTCTGCACTCGCGTTTCCCCGGTCAACCAGCCACCAGTGCCGGCAATCGCCGGCCTGAGAGCCGCTAACCGGTCCGCGTAAATGCCGCCGCCTGCCTTTAACCCAGCCTGAGCGCGGGCTGAGGCAAAGGACGGATGTAACGCCACGGCAGCAATTTCAGCCTAGCGTGCCGGGTAGCCGGAAGCAAGCAGCGCGGATCCTGATCCGATGAAGCGTCCCTCGCCTTCTTCCGCAAGCCAATAGGCAATCTTCGTAGGACAGTGAATGCCGGGCCGTAGTCGTAAAGGGCATCAAATCCTGCGGCGAGACATCCGATACCACGGTACGCACCGGCGTGTGATTTCTAATGCCATGACCAGGCTCCCTCGGGCTCCCTCGCTAATTGATTCGGTACTCATGAGCGGGCAGTCGAAGGGCTGATTGCGTTGCTGACGCAGTGCGCTGCCACATCGCAGTATCCTACCGCGGTAGATTTCCACCGCCCGACCGGCAACCGTTCCGGGACCGGACCTACAATGAATACGGAGGCAGTACGGCAGGCAAGAGGTGAGCACCACAGCACAATTTTGCGAATCCGGCCCGAAAATCGGAGTGACCACGCTGCTGACCGGCTTGTTATCGACACTTGGACCGCAGCCAGAGGAGCCAAATGCCGAGTGACACGAGCGGGGCCGGTGGCGAACGGCCGACGCGGTTACAGGTCCGTCTTCTTGGTACAGGCGAAATCATCCTGGACGGCCGCTCTCTTCGCGCCTTCAACTCTCTTCGCTTGCAACGGTTTCTGGGGTTGATCGCCTTACGGAGAGACCCCCAGCACCGATCACGACTCGCGTTCGAACTCTGGCCCAACTCCGACGAATGCCAGGCGCGCACCAACCTCAGAAAGCTGCTCCACGACTTTCGTCATTCCCTTCCCGACATCAGTGAGTTCGTCGAGATCGACAACGAGACTGTGCGGTGGATTTCGAGTGGGCCGAGCGAGGTCGACGTGCTCAGGTTCCAGGATGCCATCGCGGCCGGTGATTTCGAGCTCGCCGCACGCCTCTATTCGGGCGATCTTCTCCCTGCTTGTTATGACGACTGGGTCCTGAATGAGCGAGCGAAACTTCGAACTGAGGCGTATCGGGCCCTGGTGCGGCTGACTGAAGTGGCTGCGAGGCACGGCGACCACAAAGCCGCGATCCAGCATACGCAACGCATGATCGACCTGGAGCCGACCGACGAAGCGGCCGTTCGAACTCAGATGGAAGCACATCTCGCGCTTGGCGACAGAGCCGCGGCGCTGCGCTCCTACCACCGGTACGCGGAGGTGCTCGAGCGCGACCTCGCGGTGGCACCAGGCGAGGCGCTCCGGATCATGTACCAACAGCTGCGGGCTGATACCCCCAACCGCGGCGACGTGCGGGGCAAGGACCTACCCGTCGCCGAATCGCCTTTCGTCGGCCGCGACCTTGAATGGAACCAGCTCGTTGAGGCATGGAACACCGTGCAGGAGAGGGGGGCACATCTCGTGTTGGTGACAGGGGAACCGGGGATCGGAAAGTCCCGTCTCGCACTGGAGCTAGGCCGCCGTGTCCGGGCAGAGGGACATATGGTGGCATCGGCTCGCGCATATGAGGCAGCGGGCAGATTGCCGTGGGGTCCCGTCGTCGACCTGCTCCGATCTGATGCTATCCGAAGCCACATCGACACGCTGGACATGGCCTGGAGGGCCGAGCTTTCTCGTCTGCTGCCAGAACTCCGCGACGATTCCCTGCCATCTGAACGAAGCCAGTCGGGCGACCTGGCTCAGCGGCATCGGTTGTTCGATGCTGTGAGCCGTGCCATTGTCGCCGGCGATCGACCGCTCTTGCTGATTATCGACGATCTCCAGTGGTGTGACGCCGAGACCATCGAGTTGATCGGTTTCGTCGTCCGTGCCGGACAGACAGCACCGGTCCTCATCGTCGGCACGGTCCGCTGGGAGGAGATCCCACATCTTCATCCCCTCGTTAAACTCCTCGGCGCCTTGGGCCACGACCAGACGGTCACTACCGTGCCACTCGACCGACTCGATGAAGCCACCACTGCGAGGCTTGCTGCCCAGCTTCGCCTTGGGGACACGATCGATGCGAAACTGGCGGCACGACTCTGGAGCGAGACCGAAGGCAATCCACTCTTTGTCATTGAGGCTCTACGAGCAGGGATCTCTTCTGATGGAAGTCAAGTAGTGCTCACGCAGAGGATGCGGGCGGTGCTGCGCGACCGACTGGGTCAACTCACTGACGGTGCTCGACGACTAGCCGAAGTGGCGGCCGTTATCGGTCGGCCTTTCTCAGTCAGTCTGATGGTCTCGGCCACTGGGATCGCTGAGCACGAGCTTATCGATCACGTCGACGAACTTTGGCGTCGACGGATCATCCGCGATCAGGGGCCCGCGTACGATTTCAGTCATGACAAGCTGCGGGCGGTCGCGCTGGAAATGCTCAGCCCAATGCGTCTACGCCAACTCCACCGGGTTGTCGCCGAGGCGATTGCCGTCGAGCTTCACGGCGACATCGACGCGGCCAGCCCGCAATTAGCCGCACACTACGACCAGGCCGGCATGGCCGAACCGGCCATCAATGCCTACCGCGTCGCGGGGCGCCGAGCGGTGGCTGTGTCGGCCCTCGAAGAAGCGGTCACCATGTTTCAGAGAGCGCTCGCACTGCTCGCCGACCTGCCACCATCTCGCGACCGCGATTCACTCGAACTCGATATCCGGATCGCCCTCGGATCCCCGCTTGTTGCCCTCGACGGTTACGGCTCCATGGGCGCGCACCAACTCTACGAGCGAGCCCTTTCCCTTTGCCGCAAGCTTCACAGACCTGTGGAGCCGCCGATCCTCCGTGGACTCGGCCTCGCACGGCTGCAGGGCTGCCGCTTCGACGATTGCGATGAACTAGCTCAGGCCCTTCTTGTGCATGAGAGTCATGATCCGGTCGCCAGGACAGAGGGCCGATATCTCCTCGGTGTGAGTGCGTTCTGGCGGGGCGATCTGGCCAGGGCGCGTCACTATCTCGATAGCGCTATCGAAGCCTATGATGTATCCCATCGAGACGAGCATCTGGCGTTGTACGCCCAGGATCCGAAGGCGGTTTGCCACGTTCGGCTAGCTCTCGTCGAGCTGTGGACCGGAGATGCCGGCAAGGCTGGCCACACAGCTCGAACGGCACTTAAGATCGCCGCGGATCTCGATCATCCGATGACGTTAGCGTACGTCATCACTTACGCGGCGATTCTCGCGGGCGAATCCGAAGATCTCGCACGCCTCGCCGAGCTCCTCGCAGACGCCGAGGCTCTATGGAAGCGTCTTTCGGAGCGATACCTTATGGTGGTCCTGGAAGCCCTTCGGGGCTGGCAGGAGGCCTGCGCGGGATCGGCTGGCGGCATCGAGAAGATCGTGCGATCGGTGGCGCGCTCGCGTACCGAAGGGGAGACCCTCCACCTGACCTACACACTCCTTCTTCTCGCCCGGGCTCGCGGCTTGGTTGGCGAGTACCGTCAGGGACGAGCCGCCACACGCGAGGGGCTCTCGTGGTCACACAGATGGAACCAGCGTTATCTCGAGGCCGAGCTGTGGCGAGTCGACGGTGAGCTGGCTTATCGCACCGGGGAAACCGAGGCCGCTGCCGCTTCTCTGCGCAGCGCCGTCGAGACCGCCCGCGCTCAAGGGGCAGGCTGGATGGCCACATGCTCGGAATTTTGCGAGACATTGTTCTTACCGATAGAACTCGAGGCGAACCTGGAACTAAGAACTGCAAACGTTGATATACCAGGCATCATGACGAGCAGCGGCAGACCAATAATCAACGAATTTACTGGTCAACCGTTCCACATTGCGTTGGCACGCCCTAGCGGCAGTTTCGAGTTCACCTATGCAGAGATACGACAAGGGACGACCTCGGTGAAAGGTGATATGGAGATGGCGTTCGAGGATTCATGGGCGCATTTTTGCGTTCATCACTTCAATCAGGATGGGCTGGTCCGCGAAAGACCAAGACTCACGGCATGGCTTGGTATGTGACGTCCCGAAGAGGCCGGTGTCGAGGTGACACAGACACACGCCATATCCGGAATTCAACGAACATGATCGGGTGAAAAGTGAGGACGGTACCCATCGACGCTACACTTGAGGCAGCGGTCAGGCGCGATCGCTTGGTCGTCGTTAGCGCGCTTACTGCGGTTATCGTTCTGTCTTGGGCATATCTGCTAGCCGGCGCCGGCATGGTAATGGTGGCGCCGGCAGTGTGGACGCTCGGCTATGCATTCCTGATGTTTTTCATGTGGTGCGTCATGATGGTGGCGATGATGCTGCCCAGCGCGGCGTCGATGATTCTTTTGTTTGCAACGATCAATCGCAAGCAGCGCGACATCACCCGTCCCTATGTCGCGACAAGCATTTTCGCAATGGGCTATCTTGCCGCCTGGGCTGGCTTCAGCTTGGTCGCGGTGGTCCTGCAGTGGGGCTTCCAGCGGACAGGTATCCTTTCACCGACCCTCGTCGCCGCCAATGCGACCTTCAGCGGCCTTCTGCTACTCGCCGCCGGCATTTACCAACTCACCCCGATCAAGCATGCCTGCCTTCGCCAGTGCCGATCGCCGCTTGCATTTCTTAGTACCCATTGGCGGCGCGGTGCCCTTGGAGCGCTGCGCATGGGTCTTTTGCACGGTGCGTTCTGCGTCGGATGCTGCTGGTTTCTGATGGGGCTAATGTTCTTCGGCGGGGTGATGAGCCTCTACTGGATTGCGGGACTCGCACTATTCGTACTGTGCGAAAAGACTGTCCCTGCGGGGCACTGTCTCGGCTACGCAAGCGGCGTCGCTTTGCTCGCCGGGGGGGCCGGGATGCTGGCGCTCGCGTTCTGAGGTGGCATGCAGGAGACGCCGAGCCAGGCCATCAGTTGACGCGGACGCTCAAAGGAGACCGCGACAAAGCAATGGGGTGGACGCTCCCACTCGAACGGCATCGGTGTGCCAAAGTGGAGTTGCATGCCACCCTTTCACGGAGGGTTTAAGCGTCTGCACTCAAAAATCCTCTTTGAAATCGCTGGACTACGTACCAAGACGGTGTTCGCTCCGCCGCGATCATTTGAATGTTGATTATGCTAACTTACTGAAACAGGTACTCTACTTGTGGGCCGTCCGACGCGCCTCCGACAGTTTCATATTTGTAATTCAGTATAAATTAAGTGAGACTTAAAATAATTTCATGAATTCAACCCATTGACGGTCCATGCGTCGCAACCTATAGGAACAATGAACGAGGCAATAAATTTTCGACGAAAGCATTAGTCCATCTCATCTCCGCCGTTTGTGAGAAGCTACTTCTGGTTGGAGATATCAATGACTTGACAAACCTGAGGAGGGGCAAGTATCTGTTGATATCCTCGATGAAAGCGGCAAGCCTCTGCTCCAATTGGAACAACCAGATTGTCGCGGTATGTAAGACGGAGCAGCTATGCCCGATCTCGACTATCCAGAGCGCCCCAAAGCCTCTCCGTGTGGCGGCTTCCTCACGAGGAGCCGCGGAGGTCAAAGCGGCAATTTCGAAGTCGTCATCCCTTGGCCAGATGGCGGGTTGGCTCACTTCTGGCGGGACAATGACGATCCTGCCAAGACTTGGCACGGTCCAACGATCTTCGGCAGAGGCAGGTATCAGGGGGCGTCTGTAATCGAGTCGGACTTTCGTACGTTTGATGCCCGCTTGGGAAACCTCGAGGTAGTTGCAGTAGCCGAAAACGGTGACGCCGAGCACTGGTGGCGAGAGAATGGCGGAACATTTAGATGGAGCCAGGCGCCCACGGTCGTCGCCGGTGCGTCGCAGGGTGTCCCGGCGCTTGCTTACTCCGGCGCACGCTTCAAGGGATCCGGCTTCTTCTTCGATCTTGATGCGCATGGTCCGAGTGAGTTCTTCGTCGTGATCCCCTCGAAAGGTGGCGGGTTCAACATGTTCCGGCGCCGGAACGACGAGCGTCCCAATCCTTTCGGCTCGGGATCCACAATGCCGAACGGATGGGAGCAGATCAGTAGTCCTCCGGTATTCAGCTCCATTTCCAGCGCCATCCTCCGCGACAGGGACTTCGTCGGGTTGGGACTGGCCCTCACAACGCTGAAGAACATCACCACGTTTGCAGGTTGGAAAGCGATGCGGGAGGGGGTCGAGTTCGACATCGTCTCGGGAGACATTCTGGTATGCGGCGGCTCCAGCGAAGGAGCCCTGAGCATACTTGAATGGTCATACACCCGAAACCGACCGGGCGAAGTTAGCGGGCAGCTTTGGATTGACGCCACGTCGCTAACACTTCCCACCCCACTGGGACACGAGCTACGTCCATTTCGTGGCCGTCCAGCCATCATCCAAGCCGACTACGGCCTAGATGAAATCGGAGAGATCGGAGGGTTCTTCGGCGACGATGCCGAGTATGGCAATCTCGAGGTAGTGGCTCCTGCAAAGGCGGGTGGACTTCTCCACTTCTGGCGCGACAACGGCGACCACGGAGACACCCCCATATTGGACAATGGGTGGTCGTTCGGGACCAAATTCGGTGAGGCCATCTACGATGAGGTATCGATGATCCAGAGCCGCTTCGGCACGGGCGAAAACGGCAATCTCGAGGTCATTGCGCGTCGTCACAATCAACGCGGCTTCGACTTCTTCTGGCGGGAGGATTCTGATCGGGCTTGGCGCGGGCCAATCGCGGTCGTTGGCGACATACTCGGGACCGTGCAGCAGCCATTGATTGTTGAAGACATCCTGCATGCGCTGGCCGGTGTGGGCGTCAAATTTAGCGTCCCTGAGGCAGATCTGAGAGATTGGCTCGCCAACCCCGAGTTCACGCCCTACCCGTCAATTTCAAGCGTCCTTCTCGAAACACTTGCCGGCCACAAGCTGAAGCGCGATATCGATCTCGATGTCGTGGTATTCAACTACGAGCAGTCACCCGGCGAGCCCTCGCCCCGCAAGATCGAGGAGGTTGATGTCAGTGTGCTTAAAGCAGCGATCCTTGAGAGTTACAATTCTCGATACGGCACAAATGAAGCAGATCTGTCTCGAATTGCGTTGCCGCTAAGACTGTAAATCTGGTTCGTCGGGACTATTAGCGGGTGCCTTCATTTCCGGGCTCGTCGGGGAAATCTATGGGTGGTTTTCTTGGCCTGACTACGGTTCTTGAATCCGCATGAGGTAGCGATAGAGCTTGCGCGAAGTGGTATCGAAAGCCTTCTGCTCGGTCTCCGTGATGCGTGGCCAGATGAGCGGTCCACCCTCGTCGTCAATCATTTGCAAAAGCAGAGTTTCGGTGACAAGGCTCACCAAGTCGGAATCTTCATGGCGGCGACGAATGATTTCGCCGCCGAGCATCCAGAGATGGTCGCGATGACGGCGCCGGGTCTTGTCGGTGATTGACGAACACGTCGCGCACGCAGTCGCTCATCGTCTTTACCCGCGGCAGAGCCTCAGGGCAAATGGCGTCGTGTCTCAGCGCTGCTGATGTCTTCCAAGTGCCGGAATGCCGGCGCGATCTTGTCGCAGTCCAGTGCATCG
Source organism: Cupriavidus phytohabitans (assembly GCF_000426345.1). Lineage (GTDB taxonomy): Bacteria > Pseudomonadota > Gammaproteobacteria > Burkholderiales > Burkholderiaceae > Cupriavidus. The sequence goes on from NZ_AUFE01000060.1 coordinate 28,154, forward strand.
ACGCCATACTGCTCGAAGAACACCCGCCACTCGCGCACAACAGCCCAAATCCCCGCTATCAGCTCTGCGGCGCGCGCGGTGCTGATCGAGAACCGCTGGCAGCCAGCCAGGGCGTTGTCGATCGTTGCGCTGCGTCCTTGCGGCCCGATCTCGAGGTGCAACAGGCGTTCGGTAGCGTGGGAAGGCCGTGGCAACACGTCGTAGAGCGGGCTCAGGCGCCAGCCGGGCAGCCGCGGATCCCAGATGAACCCATGATTGCGCAGGTGGTCATTGGCCACGCTCTGGGACGAGATGGATACAGCCTTGCACCAGGAACTGGCGGCCGCAAACGTCCCGCTTCAGGAATTCCTCAAAAAGCACCACCCCGCCTGGAATCTCGTCGGCCGGGTGCATTTCAACCTCGCTGAGAACCGCAAGGACCCGGAGTCACCGTTCGCTTTCCTTGCGACGTACACCTCGCGCCTGTCGGCGCTTGGCAAAGCGCAACATCAGCCACTGTCGCAAGCCCTCGCGGAATTTTCAGGAGCCAGGAACAAGGCGCAACTGCTGTCGTTACTGCTGCCGGTACAGCGCGCCGCGGAACACTGCGATTGGCTTCGCGAGATGGTAGATAACGGCGAGATATACCATCCGCTGCGCTGGACGCCGCTCGATGCCTATCGCTTTCTCTCGGACCTGTCCCAACTCGAAGCGGCCGGGATAGTCGTACGCACGCCAGGCGTCTGGCACGCGGGCCGCCCTGCCCGTCCCGTTGTGAAAGCCAGCGTCGGCGCACGACCGCCTTCGCTCCTGGGCAAGGACGCGTTGCTCGATTTCAACATGGAGGTCTCCCTCGACGGCGAGCGTCTCAGCGCCGCCGAGGTTAAGAATCTGCTCAAAGGCGCCGACGGCTTGCAACTCATCCGGGGACGGTGGGTCGAGGTGGACAAGAAGAAGCTCGGTCGCCTCCTGAAGCGATTCGAGGCCATGGAACAGGCGGCGCAAGCCGGTCTGCCCTTTAATGAGGCCCTGCGCCTTCTGGCGGGTGTTTCGCTCGACGAGAGCGCCGAGCCCGCTGACCGCGACTGGTCGCAGCTAGTGGCAGGGCCCTGGCTGGCCGACATCCTGCAGGAATTGCGTCAGCCCGAGGGGTTGGCGAAGATCAGCCCGCAGAAAAAAGGCGGAACTGGCCACCGCGACAGCGAAGAAGGCTGGTGCGGTCCTGTCGCCTATCGCGGCGTATCGCGGTGCCATAGCCAAGACCGTCTGGGGCAAGGCCTGGTGCGACAACCTGGAAGGCTACAGCGACTATGCCAACCGCCTGCCGCGCGGGCGTACCTATGCACGCAACGGTTCCGTGATCGACCTTCAGATTACGGGAGGCGAAGTCCGCGCACAGGTCATGGGTTCAAGCCTCTACACGGTTGCTGTGACTGTGACGGCGTGTCCTGCAAAGCATTGGCGAGCGATCAGCGCCGATTGCGCGGGGTCAATCGATTCGATCGTGGCACTATTGCAGGGCAAGCTCTCGACAGCCGTGATGGAGCGCATCTGCAAACCTGGCACCGGGCTGTTCCCGATGCCTAAAGAAATCAGGTTCAGTTGCAGTTGTCCGGACTGGGCGTCAATGTGCAAGCACGTTGCTGCGGTACTCTATGGGGTCGGTGCGCGGCTCGACCAACAGCCGGAATTGCTCTTGTCTGATGATGCGCTGCGCAACTGGATGCGTGTCCAGAAGAACTGGAGATTGCCCGGACATGTCCGCAGCCCGCTGCCTGGCCAACCCGTGTCGGCTCGGTGATGCTGGCGGGCGGCGCCCAGTACCGACGCGTCATGCGCGCCGCGCTGGCTCGCCGGTACGGTCCCCAACTGCCTGCCCTGCAGGAAACCACTGGTGGCATCGGCATGCAGCGGTCGCAACTCGGCGCTTTCCTCGACCGGTTGAAGCCGGCGTTCCGTGATCAAATCGGCCAGCAAGCCAACGGCACACCGCTCCATCGCGCGTACGGGCGGATCGCGGACATGCTGGACGCCGCCTCCCCTCGCTACGCCTGCACCCGCGCAAGACTCGCCGCCCGCCGCAACCGTTATGGGCGACCGCGGCTCTGACCCTGTTATTTGCAAGCGATATCCGCCGCGAAGCGGTGGCAGGTGTGTGAGATGGGGCAAATTCAGTATATAACAGGGGCATGACGCAAATGGACTCCCTCTGGTTCAGCAACCCAACCCAGGCGTACCAGGACTGGCAGGCTCGCGAAGCGGCCGGCGCTGATCGCCGCCCCTTCTCGGCGCGCTCGATCATCCAGCATCAGGCGATGTTCGAGCATTTTCGTCGGCACCTGCTGGCACGAGGCACGACCATTGCCTCATTTGGCACGGCCGACGTCGACGCGTTCTGGCAAACCCCCAATGGCGGCACATACTCCCAGGCCACCCGCATGCGCTATGTGAAGCTGCTGGATCGGCTGTGCCGACATCTGGTCTTCGCCGGCGTACGGCAGGACAACCCTGCCGCTACGCTGCTCACAGCTGAACGCTGGCCAGACCACGAGCCAACACCTCAGTTCCTCACCGAAGCTGAGGATGGGCGGCTGCAGGCGTTTCTCAAGTTGCCTCCTGGCGATCTGGCCAGTTTGCGCAGCCAGGCAATTGTGGCGGCATTCCTCGGTACGGGTATCACCGCGGCGGAAGCGCGCGCGGCCCATTGTGCGGATCTGAGGCCGGACGCGACCCCACCCTACCTCGTCGTGCGGGCACATGGGCCCCGAGACGCCCGCACGATGCACCTGGCTAGCTTCGCGGTACCGGCCCTGCGGGCCTGGAGTACCCGGCGCGCGGAACTCCCCATCAAGGGCGAATTGCTTTTCACCCTTACCCCAGATGGTCGTCCAATCACCGACATGAGCTTCGGCCGTATCGTGTCCGAGATCCTCAACGCGATCCGCGCCACTGATGTCGAAATGAGCCCACGCACATTGCGCAATACGTTCTGCCGGCGCCACCTCCTGGCCGGTCACTCTCGCGATGAAGTGAGCCAAATGTTGGGGCTGGCCAGCAATCGCACCTGCGACCGGATCGCCGCGACCCTGACACCTGCACAAACGCTTCAAGAGAACGTAGAAGCCGAGCGCAAAGGCTAGCGAAGCGGAAGATCATGGAAATCCCGATCCCCGCTTGCATACGCGGCCGCTTTTGCTATGCTTCGCCCGTGCGCCACTCTAGAAATCGCTGTCAGGCGCGCACCTTTCTAATCAGACACGACTATGGCCACGAAAGCGAAACCTGTAGCAAAGACTGCAACGAAGACCGCAGCTAAGAAGGCTGCCCCGGCCAAAAAGGCCGCTCCTGCCAAGAAAGCCGCTCCTGCCAAGAAGGCTGCCGCTGCCGCACCGGTCGCCAAGCCGATCAAGGACACGTTCAATAAGTCCACCCTGCTGGCACACCTCGTGGAACAGACCCAACTGGACAAGAAGGCTGTCCAGACCGTGCTGGCCCACCTGGAAAACACCATGGTGAACGCCCTGCACAAGAAGGGCGCCGGCGAATTCACCCTGCCGGGCCTGTTCAAGGTCTCGGCCATCCAGGTTCCGGCCACGAAGAAGCGCTTCGGCAAGAATCCGTTCACTGGCCAAGAGCAATGGTTCGCGGCCAAGCCGGCCAGCGTGAAGGTGAAGGTTCGTGCGATGAAGAAACTGAAAGACGCCGCGATGTAACCGCACCGGTTCACGCATGCAAAAGAAAAAGCCCCGGAGTCTCGCGATTCCGGGGCTTTTATTTATTCTCTCCGCTACCACTCAGACAAATAATCCAATCTCTACGTACAAGAACGCGGCAATCGGCGGGACCAAGCAACCAAACCACCCGAATAGGCAGCGCTTACCGTTGCCTTCCATGGCGGTGAAGAATGCTTCCACGCCGCCCGGCAGGACAAATAGGGCTGCGAGACGGTGGCCCTGGACCGGGTCGCGCACCAAGCAAGCTGGACAGGCGCGGAGCGTGTTCGCAGCGCGCGATCCGCGGTCGGTGCAACTCCTAGCCAAAACGCTTGCAGCGCTTCCGCCGACATGCCCATGCTGCCCGTGCGCACCAGGTTGTAACTTGTTCGCGGTTAGGGTGCCCCAGTAGCGGAAGGACCAGCAAGCCGCAGACCTCGCGGTAGAGCGTGCGTTTTTCGGGGAAGCGCGTGAGCAGTTCGGCAATGTCGGGGGCCTTGGCGGCCTGCTCCGCGGCATCGGTCAAATCCCGCTCGTCAATTACGTCGCGAGCCGTTGAGCGGCCATCGCGCAAAGGCGCCAGCGGTGAGGGTCGTATCGTGCACATCGCCATTACCCAGGGCATGATATTCCGGATTGCCCGGTGGTCACCGAAATGGGCAAGATATAGGGCCCACGGATTCCAATCCATCCAAGTTAAGCCGCCAATAAAATCGCAATTCCCCCCGCGAACCCTTGACAGATGACGAGGTTCGAGGGGCCGCCGCCCTGCTTGCGCTGGCTGTTTAGCGC
>NZ_AUFE01000061.1 GCF_000426345.1 Cupriavidus phytohabitans
CTGCCCGGGGACTTCGCCATTGCCGCCGATCGGAATGGGGAATCCTACCGAGGCGGGCAAGGCAACCCCGACGCCGAAGGACCAGTGCGCGAGCGCCGTCAGTCCCCCGAACTTCCCGGAGTACTTGACGGTGTTGTCCGCGCGGTAGTTGGGCCCGGATTGCATGACGACCGGCTCATACTGTGTGGCATAGGCGGTCGGAGAGAAGTTGGCCAGCGCCTCGAACATCGAGGTGTATTGCCGGCCAAGGCTGACCTGGCCGAAACGGTCGCTTTGGACGCCCACGTATGCCTGGCGGCCGAACAGCCGGCCGCTTTGCTGCGACAAGCCGTTGTCGATGCCGAAGCCGCTTTCGAGCACGAAGAGAGCCTTGATGCCGCCACCAAGGTCTTCGTTGCCGCGCAAGCCCCAGCGCGAGCCGGAGAGTCCGCCGGAAGTCAGCCGGTAGGCATCGTTGCCCTGTCCCGGGTTGAATCCGTTGGCGGCCGTCGGCACGACGCCCGCGTGGTTGACGTATTCCAGGTTGGCGTCGATCACGCCGTACAGCGTGACGCTTGACTGCGCAAGGGTCGCCAGCGGCCATCCCAGCAGAGACGCCAGGGCCGTCCTTTTCAGTGACATGCTGTTCTCCTCTCTCCTCTCTTCTCTCTTTTCTTGGGTGCAGCCACAACTTCATGCTTTGCATGCCGGACCTTGCAGCATGCTGCCGGACAACCGTTCGAGCTTAGGAGCGCAGCCCGTTTCCCGCCAGCAACCGATGACCGGAAGCCGTGGGAAACACACAGTAATGTCGGCTAATTGCGACAGTCGCCGGCCGGGCGCCATCAAGAGCTGGCAGGGGAACGGGCTTGAACGCGATGGGCGCAGGCAGGGCGCCAGGGCGACTTACCACTGCTGCTGCTTGCTGCCCTTGATGTTGCCCGCTACGCCGCCAGCCACGGCGCCGATCGCCGCGCCGGTCCAGCCGCTACCTCCCGCTATGGCCGCAATGCCCGCACCCGCGGCGGCGCCGATGCCGGCACCGGTCACGGTGCCTTGCTGCTGCGGTGTCATATTCGTGCATCCGGCAGCACCTGCGACGACCAGCGCCGCACCAATCAGTTGGAGTCGTTTCATGGCGTCACCTTACTTCTTGGTCTGCAGACCGGGAACAACCATTTCGAACCAGATCGTTTCAATGACCGGCCGCTGCAACTGGTCAGGATGTGTCGCGTACCAGCGATCCACGCCCTGGCGCACCGAGTCGAGCGAATGGCCCCTGAGCCCTCTTGCAAAGCGCGGAACGATGCTTTGCGAGTCAGGCGGCGGCTTGCCTTCGTGATAGGCGATATCGACCTGGACCACATTGGCAATGCCTACGAGGTAGGCTTTTTTTGTCTGTTCGGAGGAATCTGTCCACTGCTTGCCGGTGATCAGCGGGACTTCATCCGCGCGGGAGCCAGTCGCCAATGTCAACGTCATCAGTGCCGCAGCCATCACTGCGAGCCGGCTCAGTCTTCTCGCCATTGCAGTCTCCCTCAGCGGTTGCCGCTACCCCACGGGGCGGGTGCGTTTCTTCATATTAGTCTCTGTATGGTGTCTGCAGGGCCACCGTGTCTGCTGGGCGCGCCTGACGCTTCAGTACAACACGTCCAGCTCTTCGAACAACTCACTGTCCTTTTGCGCCGCCGAGCGCGCGCGGCCCCGGATCTCCTGCAGCAGGCAGTCGGTGAAACACTGCGCCGCGGGACTGCGTACCGCGTTGTGGCGCGGCTCGCAGCCAGTGCCGAGGTGCACTACGACCGCCGCTACCCGGTGCTGGTCAACGATCCGGCCACCACGGAGCTGGCCCGCGAGCCGCCGCTGCGGCGACGGGCCACGAACGCGCCGGCCTGACAGAGATTTGCCGCACGCACGGCCGCGTGGTGGTGGCTGGCGTCCTGTTGACGATTGGCGGAACCTCCGCCGGACTGACGCGTTCAGGCCAGTTCGCCCGAAGCCTGCGCCACCTCCGCGTGCTGCCCCTCCTCGGCATGTTCAGCCTTGCCACCCGGCAGCACCAGGTTCAGCGTCACTGCCACCAGCGATCCAACCGAGATACCCGAGCCGAATACTTCCTGCACGAACAGCGGCAGCTTCGACAGCAGCTCCGGCCGGAAGGTCACCGCCAGTCCGCACCCGATCGACACGGCCACGATCAGCGTATTGCGCTGCGTGAATTCGATCCGGCTCAGCATGTTGATACCGCCCGAGACGATCATCGCGAACATCATCAGGCCGGCGCCGCCGAGCACAGGCTGGGGAATCGTCACCACCAGCGCGCCCAGCACCGGGAACAGCCCGGCCAGCAGCAGCATCACGCCGGTCAGCGCCACCACGTGGCGGCTGGCAACGCCGGTGAGCGACACCACGCCGACGTTCTGCGCGAAGGTCGACAGCGGCGGGCTCGAGATCAGCGCGGCAAAGGCGGAGCCGAAACCGTCGCACAGGATGCCGCGCGACAGCTTGTTGCCGGTGATCGGCGTCTGCGTGGCCGAGCCCAATGCCATGAAGGTGCCGGTGGATTCCACCGTCGTGACCAGGTAGGCAATCGCCATCGCAACGATGCCCGACACCGGGAACGACAAGCCGAAATGCAGCGGTTGCGGCAGCGCCAGCACAGGCGCATTGCGCATCTGCGTGAAATCGACCAGCCCCAGCGCCAGGCAAAGCACGTAGCCGCCGAGGATGCCGATGACGATGGCCGAAGCCGAGATCATGCCCTTGCCCCACTGCACCATCGCGATCACCAGCGCCAGCACGAAGGCCGCAATCGCCAGGTTGCCGACCGCGCCATATTGCGGGCTGCCGCGGCCACCGGCGGCCCAGTCCACCGCGACCGGGATCAGCGACAGGCCGATCATGGTGACGACGACGCTGGTGACGGTATGGGGGAAGAGCTTGCGGATGGTCGGCATGAAATGGCTGCCGACGATCATCAGCAGAGAACCGACCAGCGCCGAGCCCAGGATGCCGGCGACGCCGTGCTCGGCGCCAACGCTGATGGCGGCGCCGACGAAGGAAAAGCTGGTGCCCATCACGCACGGCAGGCGAATGCCGACCGGCCCCACGCCCTTGCACTGGATAATGGTCACCACACCCGAGCCGATCAAGGCGGCATTCACCAGCGCAATGATTTCCACGGTCGGCAGCTTTAATGCCCCGCCTATCACCAGCGGCACCGCAATAATGCCGCCGAGAGCGGCGAGCAAATGCTGAAGCGCCAGCAGCACGGTTGTGATGCGCGGCGGACGGTCTTCCACCTTGAACAGCAAAGGTGCCATTAACGTCTCCTGTTTATGCGGGTGGATCTTTCCACCTTTTTCGTTTGTTCCGGGCCGGCCGGCATTTGCCGCCGGGAGGGGCAATGCGTGAGCGCGGAAGCATCGAAGCGGCTTCCGCGGCGCGCCCGGCATGCTATCCGGAAAGTAAATGAAAAATCAATCCGTTTGATTATTCTGGCGCCGTGATGCTATTGGGTTGCGAAATGGTGTATATAAGCTTCGTCCGGCAATATTTTGTCGGCCGATAATAACGGAAGCGGGCTCTTGTTGAAGGGAGACGGTAATCGCGAGTGACTGCGGCGGGCAATTCCGGCAGTCTTTCCTGTAGAATGAATAATCGGCGTGGATAATCGGCGCCGACATATATCTCCAGTGACAATGTCAGCGCCGCTTTGCCGGCATCGCGGCATTGCAGATCCTGCTACGACAATCTGTGTCGACAATGGTCCGGCCCGGAGAGTCAAGGCTTGCTTGCCGCTGTTGTCGCAGGCCGGCTGCTCAGAGCACGTCCGCCACCGCCATGGCGGCGGCGCAGCATGTGAGCGACAGAAGCGTCCACAATGCCAGCAGCAGGAAGTCGTCTGCTACCCGCGTGGCGCGATGCGGATGCTTGCCGGGGAAGGAGCGGGGTACGGCGTCGGCTGGCCGATAGCTGGTGATCTGCACGATGGGCTCCATGCGCTTTCGCGACGGTCGGGCTGGCCGCCGACTGCAGTCATTCACGGCAGTTGAGCGGCGCGGCTCCCGTTAGAGGAAGCATACGAAAGCGCCGCGCTCGCCGATCCCCGTTCGGCACTGATAGCCGCGTCGGCGTCCGTCTGACAGCAGTCCATCCCGCCCCAACCCACGGGATGGACCCCGCTATCAGCGCTCTCCGCTAGCGTTGGAACGGATCGAGATTGAGGAACGGCGTGAGGCCGCTGCTCGCGCCGCCCGCACCGACCGCGCCTATACATTCCGTGTTGTCCACGCCGTTCCCTGTGGTTCCGTCTTGCTCCAAGCCTCCGGTACCGTTGACCTTATGCCCTTGGGGGAAGCACAGCGAGGGGTGGTCGAACGGCGCTTTGCGATAGCGCACGCGGTCATCACCCAGGGCAAGCAGAAAAGCCACCAGGTCTAACTTTTGCTGCTCCGTCAGGCCGAGCGGTGCGATGCCACGATCCAGATTAGCCCTGTTCACGTCCGCGAAATCCCCGCCGCGGTTGTAGAAGTCGACCACCTGCATCAGGGTAGATTTGCCGCCATTATGGAAATACGGGCCGGTATACTCCAGATTGCGCAGACCTGGCGTCTTGAAGGCACCGTCAACAGCCACACGCTGGGTTGGGTCGACTGCCGTCTCCTTAGCGGTATCGAAGCCGTTGCCCAGCAAATGGGTCTTGCCCTGCTGCGCCATCCGCGTTTCAGAGAGCGGATTGCCGAACGGATCTGTGCCGCCTACACCGAGATCTTCTGTGGTCGGTTGCACGCCGATGTTGTAGAAGCCGTTGTCATAGACAGCTTCCAGCCCATCCCCCATCGGCATCCGCCTGAGCCGCTGCCTGGTCACGCTGGAGAATGAGGCGGCAGTGAATTCAGAACCCGAGTGACAGAAGCCGCAACGCCCGGCCCCGGTGAAGACTCTGGCGCCGCGCAACTGCTGCTCATTCAGGGCTGTGGTCTGGCCCTCGAGGTAACGGTCCACCGGCGTGTCGTCGGCAATCAGGGTGGATTCGTAAAGATGAACGGCGAGGCCGAAGAAGAGCGCAAAGTTGGCCTCCATCTGGCTTACCTCGAATTTCCCGGTACTGCGCTTGAACTGGCGCGGAGGCAACAGATCCATCGAGGCGAACTTCGCCTCATCCGCACCCGACATCTTCAACAGCGTCGGCGAGTTCCAGTACTCGGAGCGGAACGCCTTCTTGATCATCTCGGAGTAGGTCGGTACCTGATCCTTGCTGCGCAGTAACACCAGCGGGCCAAGCACGCTGTCGTCAGCCGCGATGACCTGGCCGGACAACGGCCGCTGGCCAAGCAGCTTCTTGCCGAGCTTCATGAATGACCGTCCATTGCAACTCATTTCGACCGAACTCAGGGGAGGGCCGTCACTTTGCGACGCCAGGGAGGCGCCTGGAATGGCCAACTTGGCTTGCTTCACCACGCCGCCCTCATTCTTCCACACCAGGGCTTCCGGATTGCGCATGCCAAATGGGTCGCCGCCGTTGTACATGTTGTTGGCGCGCCCGTCCCAGAAGTTGCGGAAATTGAATACCGCATTGATGACAGAGGGAGTGTTGCGTCCGGTCACCTGGCGAGTGTTGATGCCGTTGATGTTGAAGCCCGTACCGCCGTGGAAGATGTCGTCGGAAACATTGGCGCAGGCATCGCCCGTGCTGCCTGTACCGGATTCAACGAAGTTCGCCGTGAACACCCCTTGCGAGCCGGAAACCTCGTTGACGTTCGAGAGTTGCGGCTGCGACTGGTTCACATCCACATGCTTGGTGAATCCGAAGTCTTCCGGCCTGAAGGTGTAGTTCGGCCGGCCGAGCTGGAAAGTTTTATCGCCGCCCAGCAGGCCTGGAGACAGCTGGTTCGTGATGCGGTTGTCGACACCGGCATGGAAGTGGCAGCTTGCGCAAGAGGTCTTGTTGTCGCTGCCCACCTTCATGTCCCAGAACAGCGCCTTGCCGAGCTGGATGGCGGCCGCCTTGTCCTTGACGAACTCGTCCAGGACTTCGGCGGGCGGACCCGGAACCGTAACGGTCTTGAGCGAACGCAGACCCGCCAATGGATCTACCACCTGGGCGTGCGGTGTCCGCGACGTCAGGCTTAGTGCGGCAGCCAGGATGGCAGCCATTAGCATTGGCCTGGCTAGGCCATTGCTGTTGTCATTGTTGAGCATATCTCTCCCCTCACCGTAGGCAATTGCACCCCATGAATTCGAGCGGCCGTGTCGTGGTTCCCTTCCTCAACTGACCGCCTCCTGCCAGCATTGCTGTCGGTCTCTCCGGCATTGGCATGCAGCCTGCAAGAGGCCGCCGGGGGGATCCGTCGCTATTAATTTTTAGGGGCCGCGGGATGTTCCATGGATTGCGTTATGTGCGGTACCGCACATAACTTTGTTAGCCAATTGAAACGCTCGCCAGCTCACTGGCAAGGCATGGTCCTGCGCCGGAAAACGTTGTCGCAAAAGGCGAGACGGGGAGTTGCCTGGCGCTGCGAGATCGTTGCGATGGCCAGCGCGATGGGATTCAAACTGGGAGTGGTAACAGACACCCAGCTTGAATCAGACATACATGGCAAGGTTTTTGCGTAGCCTGCGGCGCGCCTCATGCCGCGTCAGCCATTAGGGGTCGTCAACGTTGTCCGTACATACCCTCAGTTGACGATGAAATTCATGGGGATAAAATCAGATTTATTATTGTGAATAACGGCGGAGCCATGCGATCTGCTGGCACAGCCCGCAAACCGGAGACAGCCCCATGACCCTCAACCTGCGCCGCCGCGTGCTGCTATGCGCCGCCGTGCTGGGCACCCTGCCCACGCTGGCCTGGAGCGACACCTATCCCAGCAAGCCGATCCGCATGGTGGTACCGTTTTCGCCCGGTGGCGCCACGGATGTGGTGGCGCGGCTGATCTCGCAGAAGCTGGGTGAAGCACTGAAGCAGTCGGTGGTGGTGGAGAACCGGCCCGGTGCCAACGGCATCATCGGCACCGATATCGTTGCGCGCGCGGCGCCGGACGGCTACACGCTGCTGCTCAACACGGCCGGCGCGCAGACACTCAGCCCGCTGTTGTACAAGGCCGGCTACGAGCCGCTGAAGAGCTTTGCGCCGATCTCGCTGATCAGCAATATCGGCTTCGTGATGGTGGTGCACCCGTCGGTGCCGGCCAGGACGGTGCAGGAGTTCGTGGCGCTGGCCAAGTCCAAGACCCGGCCGCTGAGCCTGTCGGCAGGCAGCAGCATGATCGAGCTGATCGGCGCGAGCTTCAAGGCGAACGCGGGCATCCCCGATGTCGTCAGCGCCTCGTACAAGGGTACCGGTCCGCAGATGCAGGCGGTGGTGTCGGGCGAGGTCGATATGACCATCGATCCGTTCAACTCGATGGCGATGATCAAGGCGGGCAAGCTGCGTCCGCTGGCGGTGTTCTCCGCCAAACGGTCGCCGGCGCTGCCGCAGGTGCCGACCATGCAGGAGGCGGGCTTCGACGGCATGGTGTTCAACTCGTGGGCCGGCCTGCTGGCGCCTGCGGGGACGCCCAAGGAGATCATCAACCGGCTGAACCAGGAGGTAACGCGCATCGTCGCGCTGCCAGAGATCAAGGAGAAGCTCGCGGCGATCGACTACGAGGCGGTCGGCAGCACGCCGGAGCAGTTCGCCACCACCATCGCCGAAGATACGGCGCGTTGGGCCCGCATTGTCAAGGAAACCAACTACAAGGCGGGTTCCTGAGCGGCCACGAAATCCGTGGCGCATGTGGGTTGACCCCCTTCCGGCGCAGGCACTACACTGCGCCCGGTTCTGATAAACGGAGCTATCCGTGGACAGTTGTTCCAGTCATTCTCGCGGAAGGGGATCGCCCCGGGCCGCCATGGCGCGCTGAGCAACTGCAGTCTGAGGCTGCAGGCGCGGCATCGCCGGCTGCAGGTTTCCATCGACGTCAATCCCGGTGAGCGCGCGTGCAGCGTGCGCGCGCTGTCGCTGAGCCGGCGGCGCCCCTTTCCTGTCCATCGAAATCGTGTCACGACCGTCGTGTATCGTCGTCGGCCGTGTCCCCGCATGTGTCCAGGAGGGTTGCCATGGCATGGCACCATGTCTTTGTCCGTCTCGTCGCGGTGGCCTTGCTGGCCGCAGCCTGCCGACCCGCGCTCGCCGCGCGGCCGCTGATCACCGACGATGCCCGCATTGTCGATCCCAAATCCTGCCAGCTTGAATCGTGGATGCAGCTCCAGTCCGCTGGCAATGAGTTCTGGGCGTTGCCGGGCTGCAATCCGACCGGAAATCTCGAACTGACACTGGGCGGCTCGCTGCAGCGCGTGGACGGCGGCACGGATTTCACCAACGTGCAGTTCCAGGGCAAGACGCTGCTGCGGCCGCTGGAAACCGGCGGCTACGGTGTCGCCTTTACGGCTGGCGTGATCCACCATCCGACCGCGGAGCAGCGCAAGCTGTTTGGCAACGTCTATGTCAATGTGCCGATGTCGTTCTCGTTTGCTGAAGACCGCTTCCTGGCGCACCTCAACGTTGGTGCCAACCGCGATACCGAAGCGAAGCAGACGCGCATGACATGGGGTGTAGGCACGGAGACCCAGGTGCATGCGCGCGTGGCCATCGTGGCCGAGACCTTCGGCGAGAATCGCGGCAAGCCATCGTTCCAGGCGGGTCTGCGTTTCTGGGTCGTGCGGGACCGGGTTCAGGTCGACACCACCTATGGCAATGTGTTCGGCGGCGGGACCGGCGAGCGGTTTTTTACGATCGGGCTGCGCTTGTTGCCGCCGGCGTTCTTGCCGTAGCGTTCTGCAACGCCTCGACTTCCTCGCGCGACGGCGGATACGCCCCGGCCCGCGTCGCGGCGACCGCCGCGGCAGCCGCAGCAAGCCGCGCCTGCGCCGCCAGATCGTGCGCGGCGCCCGACAACACACCGGCCATCCACCCACCCATCGCGGCATCGCCGCAGCCGACCGTGTCGGCGACCTCTACACGCAGCGCAGGCTGTTCGATGCTGGCGCTGCCTTTGAACAGCGTCATGCCCTGGGCACCGCGCGTCAGCATCACGGTAGCGTCGGGCGCCATGGCGCGTACCTGCGCGAGTGCAGTGGAGGTGTCGAGGCTGGGAAACAGTCCTGCCAGGTCTTCGTCGGAGATCTTGACGTAGCTGGCGAGGCGCAGCATATGCGACAGCACCGCGGCGTAGTCCGGTGTGCGCATCAGGTCGCGAAAATTGGGATCGAAGGCGATGCGCTTGCCGGCCTGAGCGGCCTGGGTGGCCTCTTCGCACAGCCGTGCGGCCAGCGGCTGGCGCACCAGGCTGATCGAGCCGAAATGCACCACTTCCGCAGCCTGGCGCCAGCCGGCAGGCAGCGCGGCGGGATCGAAGTGCAGGTCGGCGCTGTCGTCGCCGACAAAGAAATACTGCGGCGGATGGCGCGAGGCAACGAAGGCAAGGAACGGCGAGCGCGGCACGCGCTGCAGGAAACGCGCATCGAGCCCGGCCGTGGCGCTGGCGTGCGCGAGGTCGTCGCCGAACAGGTCCTGGCTGACGGCGCCGGCGAACGCGGTGGCAATGCCCAGCCGCGCGCCGGTGCGCGCCACGTTCCAGCATGAGCCGCCAGGCAGGCCAAGCCAGCTGCCGTCGGGCTGGCGCACCATGTCGGTCAGGGCTTCGCCAAAGACGACGTAGCGGGGCAGGGAGGTAGGCGTGGACATCGGTTGTCTCCGGCGGAAAACTCAGGCAGCGGCGCTTTGCGCGGACTGAGCTGCCTGCGCGCGGCGGATCAGGGCGGCGGTTGATGCATCGTGCGGGGCCGCGGCCGCGGTGCCTTCCAGCTCGCGCTGGATCGGTGCGGCCAGCTTCTTGCCCAGTTCCACGCCCCACTGGTCGAAGGAATTGATCTGCCACAGCGCGCCCTGCACGAAGGTCCGGTGCTCGGCCAGGGCGAGCAGCGCACCAAGGTGCCACGGATCCAGCCGCCGCAGCAGCAGCGTATTGCTGGGCCGGTTGCCTTCGAACACCAGGTGCGGCACCAGCGCTTCATCGCTGACGCCTTCTGACCGCACTTCTGCCGCAGTGCGGCCGCGCAGCAGCGCCTCGCCCTGCGCGAAGCAGTTGGCCAGCAGCTTGGTATGGTGCCCGGGCAGGTCGCTGACCGGCTCCAGCGTGGCGATGAAGTCTACCGGCACCAGCTGCGAGCCCTGGTGCATCATCTGGAAATAGGCGTGCTGGCCGTTGGTGCCGGTCGTGCCCCACACCACCGGGGCCGAGCCCGCCTGGATGCTGCCGCCGTCGAGCCGTACCGACTTGCCATTGCTTTCCATCTCCAGCTGCTGCAGGAAAGCAGGCAACAGTTCCAGCGGTTCGCAGTAGGGGGCCACGCAGCGGCTGCCGGCGCCGAGGAAGCTGCGGTACCAGACATCGAGCAGCCCCAGCAGCATCGGCAGGTTCTGCGCTGCCGGTGCGCTGGCGAAATGCAGGTCCATCGCGCGCGCGCCGTCGAGCAGTTTGCGGAAGCGCGCGAAGCCCACTGCCACCGCGATCGACAGGCCCACCGCCGACCACAGCGAAAAGCGACCGCCCACCCAGTCCCAGAACGGGAACATATTGGCCGGATCGATGCCGAACGCGGCCACCGCGTCGCGGTTGGTCGAGACCGCCACGAAATGGCGCGCCAGGTCCGCGCGCGACGCACCCTGCTGCACGAACCAGTCGCGCGCGGTGCCGGCATTGGCCATGGTTTCCAGCGTGGTGAAGGTCTTGGAGCAGACGATCACCAGCGTGGTGGCGGCGTCCAGCGGCGCCAGCGTGCGCGCCAGGTCGCTGCCGTCGACATTGGCGACGAAATGCATGCGCGGCCCGGCGCTGCCGGCGCTCGCCAGTGCACGGCACACCATGCGCGGCCCCAGGTCAGAGCCGCCGATGCCGATGTTGACCACATCGGTGATCGCGCGGCCGTCAAAGCCGGTCCACGCACCGCTGCGCACGGCATCGGCAAATCGTTCCATCTGGCCCAGCACCGCGGCGACGTCCTCGCCTACCGGCATGCCAAGCGCGCGGTAGCCGTCCTCGGGGTAAGCGCGCAGCGCGACATGCAGCGCGGCGCGGTGCTCGGTGGTATTGACCGGCTCGCCGGCAAACATGGCATCGCGCCGCTCGCACACGCGTGCCTGTGCCGCCAGGTCGAGCAGCAGTTGCAGCGTCTCGCCGGTGATCCGGTTCTTGGCGTAGTCGAGCGTCAGGCCGCACGCCTCGGCGATGAAGCGGTCGGCACGCGCCAGGCCATGCGGGCCGTCGAACCAGTCGCGCATATGGGTGTGGTGCATCGTCTCGGCATGGGCGCGCAGCGCTTGCCAGGCGGGAAGGGTGGTGGTCATGTCGATGGCTCCTACATTTCTTCGTGCCAGGCCTGGCCGTCGCGCGACAGCAGGGCGCTGGAGGCCGCCGGGCCCCAGGTGCCGGCGGTATATGGCTTGGGCGGCGCGGTGGTGTTCTCCCACGCCTGCAGGATCGGCGCGACCCAGCGCCATGCCTGCACCTGCTCGTCGCGGCGCACGAAAAGGCCCAGCCGGCCGCGGATCACGTCGAGCAGCAGCCGCTCATAAGCGCCCACGCGCCGCACGCGCGGCGCGGCGCTGTTCAGCTGCAGGTCGAGCGAGGCGGGCTGCAGTGCCTGCGTGTCGCCCGGCTGCTTGGTCAGGAAATAGAGGCGGATGCTCTCCTCCGGCTGCAGCGTGATCACCAGCCGGTTGCCGGCCATGGTGCCCAGCGGATGCGGGAACAGGGGGTACGGCACGTCATGGAAATGGATCACGATCTCCGCCACGCGCGACTGCATGCGCTTGCCGGTACGCAGGTAGAACGGCACGCCGGCCCAGCGCCAGTTGGCGATCTCGGCGCGGATGGCGACGAAGGTTTCGGTGCGGCTGTCGGGGGCAATGCCAGGCTCGCTGGCGTAGCCGGGCACCGGGTTGCCGCCCGCGGCGCCACGGCAATACTGGCCGCGTACCACTTTCTCGGCCACGTCCTCGGTGCGGATCGGGCGCAGCGCCTTCAGGATCTTGAGCTTCTCGTCGCGGATGGCGTCTTCCGACAGGCTGGTGGGCGGCTCCATCGCCACCATGCACAGCAGCTGCAGCAGGTGGTTCTGCACCATGTCGCGCAGCGCGCCGATGCCGTCGTAGAAGCCGCCGCGGCGCTCCACGCCCAGCTCCTCGGCAATGGTGATCTGCACCTGCCGCACCCATTCGCGCCGCCACAGCGGCTCGAACAGCACGTTGCCGAAGCGCATCGCCATCAGGTTCTGCACCGACTCCTTGCCGAGGTAGTGGTCGATGCGGTAGATGCGGTCCTCGGCGAAATGCCGCGCCACTTCGGCGTTGATGGCCTCGGACGAAGCCAGGTCATGGCCCAGCGGCTTCTCCAGTACCACCCGGCTGCGCTCGCCGGCCAGCCCCACGCGCGCCAGCTGGGCGCAGATAGTGGCGAACAGGTGTGGTGCCGTCGCCAGGTAACACACCACCACCGGCGCGGCGCGGGCGTTGACCAGTTCGGCCAGCGCGTCGAAGCCGGCATCGGCGTTGGCATCCACCTGCAGGTAGACGATACGGTCCAGGAAGCCTTGCCACGCCGATACGTTGCCGGCCAGCGCCGGCAGCACCTCGTCGTTCAGCATGGCCACGTAGGCGTCGTGCGACAGCGGCTGGCTGCCCAGCGCCAGGATGCGCCCGCGCGCGTGCAGCGCCCCGGCGGCGTGCGCGTCGAACAGCGCCGGCAGCAGCTTGCGCCGCGCCAGGTCGCCGGTGGCGCCGAACAGGACGAAGTCGAATTCGGGCGCGTGGGCAGCGGCCGGAGCCGCGGCGGAAAGGCTGTCCATCATATCGGGAAGAAACGGTGCGTTCGGCAAAGAGATTGGAAAGGTGGCGGGCCTGTCGCTCATCGCGGCGTGGCCCAGCCCTTGTACTGGCCGACGTTGGCGCGCGTCACCAGCGTCGACGGCAGCAGCACGGTCGGGATGGCGGGACGCTGGCCGTTCATCATGCCGACGCCCAGTTGCACCGCCGTGCGGGCGATGGCCCACGGGTCCTGGCTGGCCGAGGCCTGCACCAGCGTATCGGCCTTGAGCGCGGCTTCGATATCGGGCGCGCCATCGACCGAAGCGATCAGGATGCCGCGGCGGTTCAGCTGGCGCGCTGCCAGGTCCGCGCCCACGGCCTGCGGATCGTTGATGGTGAAGACCGCGTCGACCTTGGGAAAGCGCGTCAGGTACAGCTGCATCACGTTCAGTCCGCCCTCGCGCGAGCCCTTGGCGTCCTGGTCGTCGGACAGGATGCGGATGTCGGGGTGCCGCGCCAGCACAGCCTTGCAGCCCTTGACGCGATCGAGCACCGCCGACACCGGCGGCCCGTTCTGGATGATCACGTTGCCACGCCCCTTGAGCCGCTCGGCGATAAAGCCGCAGGCCAGTTCGCCGGCCTGGGTGTTGTCGGTCTGCACCGTGGCATCGGCACCGGCGGCGGCCACGTCGACAGCTACCACCACGATGCCGGCCTTGCGCGCCTTGCGCACCGCGGGCTCGATCGCGCGCGCATCGGCCGCGTTGATCAGGATCAGGTCGACCTTGGCGACGATAAAGCTGTCGATATGGGTGAACTGCTTGTTCAGGTCATAGTCCGCCGACAGCACGGTGACCTTGACGTCAGGATTGGCCTGCCGGGCCGCGGCTTCGGCGCCGCGCGCCAGCGCGACGAAGTACGGGTTGCCGAGCGAGCCCAGCGTTACGCCGACCTTCTTGAGCTGGCGCTGCGGGGCTTGTGCGGCAGGCTGCGACGGCGTCTGCGCGGCGGCCGGCAGCGCGCTGAGCGCGGCCATTGCGCTTGCCGCCAGGGCGCAGAGGAAGGGAAAGGGCTTGATCATCGGTCTGTCTCCTGTCAGTGCATTGCTCAGGTCCGCGCCGAGCCCTTTTGCCGGTAGCGGTCCAGCGCCACCGCGCCGATGATCACCAGCCCCTTGATGATGTATTGCCAGATATCCGACACGCCCAGCAGGATCAGCCCGTTGGACAGCACCGCGATAATCAGCGCGCCCACCAGCGTGCCGGCAATCGAGCCGACCCCGCCGACGAAGCTGGTGCCGCCCAGGATCACCGCGGCGATGGCATCGAGCTCATAGGACTGGCCCAGCTGCAGGCCGTTGGCCGCGTACAGCCGCGACGCCGACATGACGCCACCCAGCCCCGACAGCAGCCCCGACACGGCATAGACGAACAGCAGCACCACCCAGACCTTGATGCCCGACAGGCGCGCCGCTTCGGCGTTGCCGCCGACGGCGTAGATCTGCAGGCCCAGCACCGTGCGGCGCAGCACCAGCCACGACACCGCCACCACCGCAGCCGCGATCACCACCAGCCAGGGCACGCCCAGCAGGTCGCCGTTGCCGATGAAGGCAAAGGAGATGTCGGGGTTGTAGACGGTGCTGTCATTGCCCACCAGCCGGGCCAGTCCGCGCACCGCGGTCAGGCTGCCCAGCGTCACGATAAAGGGGGGCAGTTTCATGAAGGCGATCAGCGCGCCGTTGACCAGGCCAAACAGCAACCCGCACAGCAGTGCCGCCGGCACGCTCAGCGCCGCCAGCTGCGGCATCAGCGAGACCAGCATCGCTACCACCGCGGACACCGACAGGATCGAGCCCACCGACAGGTCGATGCCGCCGGTCAGGATCACAAAGGTCATGCCCGCCGCCAGCACCAGGTTGATCGATGCCTGCTGCGCGATGATCGACAGGTTCTGCAGGCTGGCGAAGTTGTCGGTCAGCAGCGTGAAGCCGAAGCAGAGCAGCACCAGCACCGGCAGCATGCCGAGCGCGCGCAGGCGTTCCTGCGTGGTGGCGCGGCCGGCGGCGCCGGGCAGGGCGGGGCCGGTGGAGGGAGCGACCACGGCGGTGGCGTGGGCGGTGGGGTGGAAGGGGTTGCGCATGGTGTCTCCTTGTCGGAACGTCGTGCCTGCGTGGGCCAACGTGCCTATGTGCGTTTATGTTTTAGCGATTGGCGACTGCCGAACCGATTGTTTGCTCCCCTCTCCCACTTCGCGGAGGAGAGGGAGCAAACCGCCGGCCTCGTCAATGCAGTGTGGTGTGTGGAATGTCCCCACCCGCGCCTGTCGCCAGCGCAATGATCCGTTCCTGCATGCCGGCGGCATCGGCACAGCCGGCCACTTCGCCGACCAGCTCGCCTTCGCGCATCACCAGCACGCGGTCGCACAGGCCGACCACCTCAGGCAACTCGCTGGAAATCAGCAGCACGGCCACGCCCGAGCGGGCGAGTTCGTCCACCAGGCGGTAGATCTCCGCCTTGGCGCCGATATCCACGCCGCGCGTCGGCTCATCCAGGATCAGCACGCGCGGCCGCGTTTCCAGCAGCCGCGACAGCATCACCTTCTGCTGGTTGCCGCCCGACAGCGCGCCCACGTTGACTTGCGGGTGCGCCACGCGGATGCCGAGCGAGCGGATCGCCTGCGTGGTGCGCTGGCGGGCGCTGGCGCGGTTGAGCCGGCCGCCGCGCAGCGCGTCGCGGGCCGCCACGATCAGGTTGATGTTCTCGTGCACGCTCTGGTCCAGGAACAGCCCCTGCAGCTTGCGGTCCTCGGTCAGGTAGGCGATGCCGGCGTCGATCGCCTGGCGCGGGCTGGTGATCGCCAGCGGCGTGCCGGCGACGAACACCGCGCCATCGCTGCGCGCATCGGCGCCGAAGATCAGCCGCGCCAGCTCGGTACGGCCGGCGCCGACCAGGCCTGCCAGCCCCAGCACCTCGCCGGCGCGCAGGTCGAAGCTGCAAGGCCGCACGCGCCCGCCATCGGACATATTGCGCACCGACAGCATGATTTCGCCCTGGCGTGTCTCGCCATGGGTCTTGGTGTAGAAGCCGGACAGGTCGCGGCCCACCATCATCTTGACCAGCGCGGCCCGGGTCAGGTTGTCGCGCTCCAGCGTGCCGACGAAGCAGCCGTCGCGCAGCACCGTGACGCGGTCGGCCAGCTCGTCGATCTCTGCCATGCGATGGCTGATGTAGATGATCGCCATGCCTTCGGCGCGCAGCTGGCGGATCAGCGCGAACAGGCGGTCGGTCTCGCGGGTGGACAGCGGCGTGGTGGGCTCGTCCATCACCAGGATGCGCGTCTCGAAATGCACCGCGCGCGCAATCTCGACCAGCTGACGCTGCGCGATCGACAGCGTGTGCACCGGCGTGGCCGGCGTGAAATCGGCACCAAGCCGTGCCAGCGTGGCTTCGCACGCGCTGGCCATGGCGGCCCGGTCGACCATTCCGCGGCGGTGCAGGTGACGGCCGAGGTAGATGTTCTCGGCCACGCTCAGGTTCGGCGCCAGGCTCAGCTCCTGGTAGATCACCGCGATGCCGTGCTCGCGTGCCGCGGCCGGGCCGCCGAAAGGGACCGGCTCGCCGGCGATGCGGCACTCGGCGCCGGGATCGGCGGTGTAGGCGCCGGACAGGATCTTCATCAGGGTCGACTTGCCGGCGCCGTTCTCGCCCATCAGCGCATGGACTTCGCCTGCGTAGACGGTCAGCTGCACGTTGCTGAGCGCCTTCACGCCGGGAAAGGTCTTGGAGATATTGCGCAGCGCCAGCAGCGGCGCGGCAGCGGGGGCGGCGTCAGGGGGGCGCTGCGGCGTGGGCAGGGTGCGCGATGCTTCAGACCATGGCATGGCTGGCCTCCGGGACAATGGCCGAGGCGCCCTTGAGCAGCTCGGCACGCGGCGAGAAGTTCATGAACATCGGCAGCGACGCGGCGCCGACGGCGCCGGCATTGGCGCCGAAGCAGCCGCGCACCACGGTGGCGGGCGTGCGCGCTTCGGGGGCGCTGTCGTTCAGCGCCTGCTGCAGCCGTTCGATCAGGGCCGGCACCAGCCCACCGTCGATGTCGGCGTCGAAGATCACCAGCGGCACGTCCAGCACCGCCAGCGCCGATTGCAGCGCAGGCGCCAGCGCATCGACGCAATCGTCGATCCATTCCGCCACCGCCGGGTGGCCCAGCTCGGCCTGGCGCTGCAGGTCGGCATGACCGTTGACCGTCACGCCGTGGTAGCGCAGGTGGCGCGTCAGCGCGTTGAGCGATGCCCGCGACAGCAGCAGGTCGCGGCGCTTGCCGCCGGGGGGCGGCGCGGAGGGCAGGGCGCTGGGCGGCACCGGCATCATCGCGATATCGCCGGCATTGCCGGAAACGCCGCGCACGCAGTCGCCATTGAGCACCACGCCGCCGCCGATGGCCGGCCCCAGGAACACGTAGAGGAAATGCTGCGCATGGTGGCGCCCGTAGAACAGCTCGGCCACCGCGGCCGCGGTGCCGTCGTTCTCACCGAACACCGGCAGGCCGGTGGCGGCATTGAGCATCGCGGCGAAGTCGGCTTCGTCCCAGGCGCGGAAGCTCGCCTGGAAGTCCTCGCCTTGCACGTCCAGCTCGCGCAGCCACGCTCCCAGGTTGTAGGGCTGCGCCACGCCGATTCCCAGCAGCCGCTTCTGCTCGCCCGGGCCGAGCCGGGCGCGCATCGCCTCGATATCGCGCCGCACCAGCGCCAGCGCCTGCTCGGGGTGGGGCAGGACCAGCTGGTGAGCCTGGCTGGCGAGCAGCTCGCCGGCAAAGTCCACCATCACGGTCTCGATGCTGCCACGGTCGAGCCTCACGCCAATGCCGAAGGCGCCTTTGGCCTTGAGCCGGATCAGGCTGGCAGGCTGCCCGCGCTGGCCGTCGGTGCGGCGGCCGGCCTGCTCGACCAGGCCTTCGTCGGCCAGGGTTTGCACGATGCTGCCGACCGCGGTGTTGGTCAGCTGCGCCATCCGCGCCAGATCGGCCTTCGACGCCTCGCCGGCGCGGCGCAACGCCAGCAGCAGCGCGCGTTCGTTGTACAGGCGCAGGCTGGCGGAATTCACGCCACGGCCTGCCTTGGATGCGGTCATGTTGTCTCCGTCCTCTGGCCGACGCGGGGGCGCCGGCTCGGTATTAATTAATTCAGACTGAATTAAAGAATACTCGGCATCAGAACTCAACCGCGGGAAAACCCGCAGGATGAAGCGTTGTCGCTGCCGTGAGGTAGCTCAAGGAGCACTTCGCTTGCGCGCAGGTCCTTGGCTGGCTAGCGTAGAGACCGGACTACCGAAGGGGAAACGATGAAGGCCCGCACCGAAACTGGCCACTGGAGCCGTTACTTCGTGCTGGACTTGAAGAACCGGCCGGTGGAGGCGGCACGTGAGGAATGGGAACGCTGGATGGCCGAGAACGATCCGGTGTTCCGCCGTACGCTGCTGCAGGAAAGCGGCGGCGTGGTGACCACGCGCTTTCGCGGACTGGCGCAGGCATCAGGCGACGCGCGGCTCTTCGTGACCCGCGTGACTGGCATGGGCGAGGAGGACAACGAAAGCTACGGCGCGCCGACGCTCGCTGCCGCGCTGGCGCTGCACGATGAAATCGTGAAGAAGCTGTTGCGGCAGCTCGGCGGGACGGTGCCGTAGCGCGTCAGGTACCCTTCAATCCGGCAGCGCCCCCGCCTGCCGCAGCGCCGCGCGCGCAATCTCCATCCGCGCCTTGGCGTGCTCGGGCTTGAGCAGGTCGAGATTGAGCGCGAACAGGTAGTTGTCGCCGCCGCGCTCCACCCACCCCACCAGCCATCCCACCGCCGGCTGCGCGGAATCGGCCCAGCCGGTCTTGCCGTGCAGCGTATAGCCTGCGGTGCGTTCGATCACCGTCAGCCGGTCCACGCCATCGAACGCGGCCGGCGAGAACGGCAGCGTGCGCTGCACCAGCCCCTTGAGGAAATCGATTTGCTGGTAGGCGGAGATCTGCAGCCTGCCATTGAGCCAGAAGCGGTCGACCGGCCCCGAGCTGTCGGCATTGCCGTAATGCGAGGCGGTCAGGTAGCGCTGGTAGGCCTTGCTGCCGACCCGTCGCGCCAGCGCCTGGTAGGCGGGCACGCATGAGTTGGGGAAGGCCACGCGCAGCGGCACGTCGGCATTGCAGGCTTCGGGCAGGACAGCCTTGCCGCCGACCAGCCAGACCTTGCCGTCCCACGGCAGCTTGTCGTGGTCGATGTCGGCCACGGCGCCGCTGTCCAGGCCGATCAGCGAGTTCATGATCTTGAAGGTCGACGCAGGCGAGTACGGCGTGGCAGCGCGCGCAGCGTTGTAGGTCAGCACGCGGTCGCGGCGCAGGTCATGGATGACGATGGTGCCGGTGGTGCCGGCCTGGCGGAACAGCGCGTCCGCATCGAGCGGAGCCGTTTTTGGTGCGGCTGGCGGTGCGGCTGGCGGTGCAGCTTGCGGTGCGGCGGTCGAGGGCAGCGCGGAAGAGAGCAGGGCGAGTCCCACGGCCATCGGGGACAGCAAACGGGCGATTCGGATAGGCATGGCAGTAGCGCGTTGGGTTGGATAGAAATCTCTGGTGGCAATCCGGGCCCGGACCGTGGTGCGCAGCATAGGAGAGCGCCCCACGCACGCCAACCGCGCACGCTGTAACTTGCGTAACATGACGGCGCTGCACCGCCTCCGAGCCCCAGCCTGCTACCGCTTCAGCCCATGTCCGCCACCTTGCTTTGCATCGACGTCTGCGCCCCCTATCGCGTCAATGGCGAGCCCGCCCGCTTCCAGTCGGTCTGGCTGCTGGCGCGCGCCTGGCATGCGCAGCGCAGCGGCGGTGACGTGACAGCGGCGGCCGTGCGCAGCGCCTTCCCGGCCGCCGCCAACCTGCGCATGCTGGTGTCGCGCGCCTTCGCGGACTTTGCCCGGTGGGGCGTGACGCTGGGCTGGGGCGCGGACCGGCAACGCGATCCGGCGACGGCCAACCCAGCGCAGCGCAGCCGCGGACCGTTCTGGATGACGGCGGCGCAGGCTCGGCGGCTGCGCTTCGTCGCGCACGGCCGCACGCTGGGCCCGGCGGCGCTGGCGCGGCAGCTGGGTTTTGGCGAGGCGGCGGCGCCAGTGTCCGGCATGCCGGATGGCGCCGCCTACGTGATGCGCGACATGGCCTTCTGGAGCGAACTGACGCAGGCCATGCGCAGCGCGCAGGACGGCTACGCCGGCGCGCACGGCACCGCCGTGGCCGAAGCGTTCCGCGCGGCGCAGCGTAGCGCCGGCGATCCGTTCCAGCAGGCGCTGTCGCTGCTGAAGGAGAGCCTCGCCTGGCGCCGCTGCGGCAGCCTTGAGCAGAGCCGTGCCGCGTTGGCCCGCTTTGACCGGCTGGCCCGCGCAGGCAGCCCCGGCGCCGCCATGCCCACCTTCGCGGCGATGGCACACGTGGTGCGCGCCTGGGCCCGCTACACGCGCGGCGACCAGGATGGCGCCGGCGCGGGCCTGGCCGCGCTGCGCGCGGATCCGGAGCTGTCCGCGGCGGTGCGCTACAACCCGCGCCTGCGCTTCGAGGTGCTGAACCTGGAGGGGCTGTTGTACAAGGCCGGTGCGATGGGCAAGGCCGGCGCCGGCAACGCTGCGCCGGCGCTGTCGGCGCAGCGTGCCCTCGATGCCTTCGCGGCAGCATTGCAAGCCGGTTACGAAGCCGATTCGGTCGACGCCGTACAGCATGCCGCGGCCAATATCGGCCTGTGCCTGTGCCTGTGGCTGTTCTGGCGCCACGGGCTGCTCGATCCCGGCCGCGCGCTCGATGCGGGCGCGGTGCAGCGGCAGGCGATGCGCTGGCTGGGGTTGTCGGAATGGATCTGCGACCGCTTCGGGGTGGGCGGCGGCACCGCGTGGAACGCGATCTTCCTGTTGCGCATCGCGCGCGGAAGCTGCGGGCCGGATGCGCCCGGCGATGCCGGGGCCGGCGAGCTCAAGGGCGTGGAGAGCGTGGCCGCCTTTCGCCGACAGCGCCCGCTGTCCGTGGCGGACGCCATCGACGCGTTGCGTCCATTCCATGCGCCGTTCGCGCCGGCCAAGGGTTTTGTGCGCTGGTCAGCCGTGGCCGCCTTTGCGCTGGAGGACCACGACGCCGGCCATGTCAGCCTGGGGCCGTTGCAGCTTGCCAACCTGTTGCTGGAATCGGCCTGGTACCTGACACACGAGCAAGGCGCAACGGCGAAAGCCTGCGCGGCGGTGGAGCGGCTGGCAGCGCAGTTGCCGGCGCTGCGCGCGGCCGAGCGGGCGTTCTTTGCGGCAGAGATCCGCGCGCTGCCGCCGGAACTGCGCGACGCGGCGGCGGAGGTCAAGCGCCGGCGGCGCAAGGGATAGCGGGACCGCCGGCGTTCCTGGGTATGGTGATGCGCGGTATTGCGCGCAGCCAGCGTTCAGTCGAACAGCTCGTGCCAGATGCTCTTCTTGCGATAGTGCTTCTGCTGGCGTTCGTCGTAATGGCGGTCCCCGTCATGATGACGGGCGCGACCCCACTCGTGGCCGCGGTCCCTGTCGCCGTAGCTTTGCTGGGGCGGCGCGACGGGCGCCGCGGCTTGCGTCGCGGGCGCTGCGGCGACGGAACGCTCCAGGATCTTGTCGAGTTCACCGCGGTCCAGCCAGACGCCGCGGCACTTCGGGCAATAGTCGATCTCGATGCCCTGCCTTTCGGACATCACCAGTTGCGTTTGCGGACACACCGGACAATCCATGCTTTCTCCTCGTTGCTGTCGATAAGTCGAGGTAAGACCGGGCCGCCCGGCAATGGTTCGCCGATGTGCGCCAGCCGCAGGTTCCGTGACGCGCAGGGCACAGTGGCGGCGTGCGGAATTTGCCGGCTGCGCCGGCGTCGAAGCGGATATGCCTCAATTCGATCCCCATCGCGGACCGGCTCCGGAACCGCCCACTTCGCCCACTTCGCCCGCATCGGCGCGGTACGTCGACGCGCCGCGCCGCCGGCCGCTGCCCGGTCGCCTGGCCGGAGCGGTGGTGGTGGCGGTAATCCTCTGGGTCGCATGGCCATGGCTGCAGCCCCAGCTGGAGCGCGCCATCTATGCGGCGCGGCTGGCGGCCCGCCCGGCGCCGACGGCGCTGCCGGTCCCGGTGCAAGGCGTCGCGGCGCGCGCGCTGCGCGACACCTGGCATGGCGCGCGCTCCGGCGGGCGCAAGCATGAGGGCATCGACATCTTCGCGCCGCGCGGCCGGCAGGTGCTGTCGGCCACGGAAGGCATCGTCTCGCGCGTCGGCACCAATTCGCTCGGCGGCAAGGTGGTCTGGGTCATGGGACCGGGACGGCAGATGCATTACTACGCGCACCTCGACGGCTACGCGGCGATACGCGCGGGCGATATCGTTGCACCGGGCACGGTGCTTGGCTATGTCGGCACAACCGGCAACGCCCGCGGCACGCCGCCGCACCTGCACTACGGCATCTATGCCGCCGGCGGCGCGATCAATCCGTATCCGCTGCTGAAGGCGCCAGCGGCGGCGGGCGCGCCGCGGCGCTAGCCGGGCACCGCGAGCGCGCCGGAAGGGCCGGGGCTTTGCGGCAGCCGGGGCCGTCCGGATGGCCGCCTCGGTCCGGGCATGGTTGCCTTCGCCGAAGTGCTTGTAGATGACGTTGGCGCTGGCGTCTACGAGGTACAGCGCCGGCACCAGTACTGGTTGCCGCTGGCCGCGGCAGAGGCCGACCGCGTCCCTGGCCTGGAAACGAACGCCGGCGACTACGTGGTCAGGACGGGCCAGTGGTACTCCGCCCCCTGGACGACATCCAATCGATCATAAATCCTTCATATGACTGATTTATGGAATTCGGGGCCGCGGCCAGCCTGCGAATTCATAAAGATATTCGTGCGCAAGCGCTTATGTCTGACATTGCCGAAAGTCGCGGCAAAGCCCGGCCCGAGACTACTGCTTTATCCGGAAGTCCCTGCGGCGCTGAGCCCGCCGGGCAAGGCACTGCGTCCGGAGCTGCGTTTCCCCCGAACGGGTATTGTCCTGAGTCGCGCAGTGCGGCCAGAATTCGCACCGGGAATTCGATGCGAGTTGTTAAATGTGTTTGCGAATGTTCACGATTTGATTTTCGCGGCGCGATTACAATTTCTCCCGATTTGCGGCAACGCACCCCGCCACCGGCGGCGGTAGCGTCTGCACGACGCCATGCCCATCGCGGGCTGGCCATCCGGCGTGGTTCCTCGGTGCCCGCCGGATCCCGTAGGCCTGTCCTGCCGCCTCTCTCCTGCGGCCAGGCCTGAGCGGGTTCCGTGTCTCCGTGCCGCATGTCATCTGCCGATAACGGACCCCAGGCGCGCGCACGCTTCCAGCAGGCGGGCCGGCGCTCGGGCATTAGAAGAGACAGGCTGCGAATCCCATGGATTCACTGATGACGCAACCTTCGCGTGCCGGCACCGGTCCCGCACGGCGCAAGGCCTGGCGCCGGCGCATGCCGGCCGGGCTCGCGGCGGGCCTGGCGGCGGCACTTTGCTGCATGCCGGCACCCGCGCAGGCAGACGCTGAATACGATGCCCTGATCCAGCGCGCCCGCACCGGCGACTACGGCAGTGCGCTGGCGATGCTGCGCGAGCGCGTGGCCAGCGCACCCTCGGACCGGCGCGCGGCGCATGACCGGATCATCATCGCCGGTTGGGCCGGACATTCCGACGAGGTGCTTGCCGCTTACGGAGAACTGGAGCAGGCGGGCACCGCGCGCACCGCGCCGCCGCAGGTGCTGGCCGCGGCGGCGGGCGCGTTGCGCGACCAGAAGCGCTGGGACGAGGCGCTGGCGCGCTACCGCGAAGGACGCCAGCGCTTCCCCGCCGAGCCGGTGTTCGCGCTGGGCGAGGTTGGCGCGCTGGCCGACAGCGGCCAGGCCGCGCAAGCCGTCGCTGCGGGCCAGGCACTGGTGCGCAGGCAGCCGGATGATGTCGACAGCCGTCTCGCGCTGGCCTATGCGCAGTCCCGCGCCGGCGAACCATACGAGGCCCTGTTCGAGGCCGACCAGGCTTATTCCCGTGCACCCAAGCGCGCCGATGCCGTGCGCGCATACGTGGCCGCGCTGCAGCGCGCCGGCCTGCCCGACGCCGCGCTGCGCGTTGCAGGAGAGCATCAGACACTATTCGACACCGCGGCCCGGCAGGCGCTGGAACTGGATGCCGCCGCCGAACTGGTGCGGCTCGCCGACATGCCCACGCGGATGG
Source organism: Cupriavidus phytohabitans (assembly GCF_000426345.1). Taxonomy (GTDB): domain Bacteria; phylum Pseudomonadota; class Gammaproteobacteria; order Burkholderiales; family Burkholderiaceae; genus Cupriavidus. The sequence goes on from NZ_AUFE01000061.1 coordinate 24,072, forward strand.
AGGCCGAGCGCTTTGCCATCGCCGACCGCGCGCTGGCGCGCTACGATGCGCTGCTGCCCGCGCTGAAAGGCGCACAGGACAGCCAGGGCGAGGCGCTGTACCGCCGCGCCCGCATCGACCGCCTCGGCGCGCTGCATGCGCGCTTGCGCATGCAGGACGTGGTAGACAGCTACGAGGCGCTGCGCGCCGAGGGCGTCGCCGTGCCCGTCTACGCGCTGGGCGACGTCGCCTCGGCCTACCTCTACCTGCGCCACCCCGGGCAGGCCGCCGGACTGTTCCGGCAGGTGCGCGAAGCCTATCCGCTCGGCCTCGACCCCGAAACGCGCCTGAAGGCCCAGACCGGCCTGTACTACGCCAACGCCGAAGCCGAAGCCCTCGACCCCGCGGGCGAGGCGGTGAGCGAGGCCCGCGCCGAGCAACCGCAATGGCGCTGGGTGCGCGGCCAGCCGGCGCGCCGGCCCAACGACCTGTGGCTGTCCGCCGAGCAGACCGCCACGCTCGCGCGCCTGCAGGCCGACGACACCGCGCAGGCCCAGCAGCGCACGGAAGACCTGGTGCGCAACGCGCCCGGCCATTCCGGGCTGCGCGCGGGCCTGGCCAATGTCTACCTGGCGCGCGGCTGGCCGCGCGCCGCCGAGCAGGAACTGAAGGCCGCCGAAACGCTGGCGCCGCGCGCGCTCGCGGTGGAAGTGCAGCAGGGCCACGCCGCGCTCGGCCTGCAGGAATGGCGCCAGGCGGAGATGCTGCGCGACGATACCCTGGCGCGCTTCCCGGAAGACCTGACCGCGCGCCGCCTGGCGCGCGAGTGGGCCGTGCACAACAAGGCCGAATTGCGCATCGAAGGCTATCGCGGCCTGGCCAACGACAGCCCGGTGGTGGGCGACGGCAACTTCGGCATCGAGTCGGTGCTGTACACGCCGCCGATCCACTACGACTGGCGCGCCTTCGGTGGCGTGGGTTATGCCACCGGCCGTTTCGACGAAGGGCGTGTCGACTACCGCTGGGCCCGCGCCGGCGTGCAGCGGCGCGTGCGCGACCTGACCATCGAAGCCGAGCTGTCCATGCACGGGTATGGCTATGGCGCGCGCCAGGGCGGCCGCGTCGCGCTGGACTATGACCTGGATGACCGCTGGCGCATCGGCGCCTCGGCCGCGATGCGCTCGACCGCCACGCCGCTGCAGGCGCTGCTCAACGGCATTTACGCCAACAACGTACAGGTCTACGGCCGCTGGCGCGCCAGCGAGGCCAGCGAGTGGATGCTGACGGTGGCGCCGTCGCACTTCAGCGATGGCAATGACCGGCTCGAAGGCGGCATCTCCGGCATGCAGCGGGTCTACACCGCGCCGCACCTGAAGGCCGACCTGCTGGTGGACCTCTGGAGTTCGCGCAACAGCCGCACCGACGTGCCGTACTACAGCCCGCGCGCGGACCTGACGGTGCTGCCGTCGGCCCGGCTCACGCACACGCTGTACCGCCGCTATGAGACCGCCTGGGAGCAGCAGTTTCTGGCGGGCGCCGGCACGTACAGCCAGCAAGGCTTTGGCACCGGCGCGATCCTGCTGCTCGGCTACGGCCAGCGCTTCCGCACCAACGACGTATTCGACATGGGCGCGACCGTCACCGCCACCAGCCGGCCGTATGACGGCCAGCGCGAGCGCGAGCTGCGCATCGTGTTCGACCTGACCTATCGATTCTGACCCGGAGCCCGCCATGATTCGATTCCCGCAGCGCGCCTGGCGCCGCCTGTTCTGGCTGCTGCTCGCCACGTGCCTGCTGGCCGGCTGCGCCAAGGACATCCCGGTGTTCACGCCGCCGGCGCAGCGCCCGCTCGCCGCCGCCGAACAGCCCTGGCCCACCAACCACCTGGTGGTGCTGGCCTACCACGACGTCGAAGACAAGGACCCCGACCAGGCCTACCTGAGCGTGCGCACCGACCACCTGATCGGCCAGCTGGCCTGGTTGCGCGAGAACGGCTACCAGGCGGTCTCGGTCGACCAGGTGCTGGCCGCGCGCCGCGGCGGCAAGCCCTTGCCGGCGCGCGCGGTGCTGCTGACCTTCGATGACGGCTACCGCAGCTTCCATGCGCGCGTGCTGCCGATCCTGAAGGCCTACCGCTGGCCCGCGGTGCTGGCGCCGGTTGGCGCATGGCTCGACACGCCGGCGGGCCAGCCGGTCGACTTCGGCGGCACGCCGACCGCGCGGGACCGTCTGCTGACCTGGCAGCAACTGCGCGAGATATCCGCCTCCGGGCTGGTCGAGATCGGCGCGCACACGGACGCCTTGCACTACGGCATCAACGCCAACCCGCAAGGCAATACCGAGCCGGCCGCTGCGGTGCGCGGCTTCGACGCCGGCACCGGCCGCTATGAGACCGACGCCGCTTACCAGGCGCGCGTGCGCGCCGACGTGCAGCGCATCTCCAAAAAAATCCATGACGTCACCGGCAAGCCGGTGCGCGTGTGGATCTGGCCATATGGCGCCGAAGGCGGCACCGCGCTGCGCATCATCGGCGAGAACGGCTACGAGATGGCGCTGACGCTGGAAGACGGCCTGGCCAGGGTCGACAAGCTGATGTCCGGCGCGCGCATGCTGCTTGCCGACGACCCCGGCCTGCGCGCCTTCGCGCAGTCGGTGGCGACGATGGAAGAGCCGAGCGCCATGCGCGTCGCGCACGTCGACCTGGACTACGTCTATGACCAGGATCCGGCCCAGCTCAACCGCAACCTCGACCAGCTGGTGCAGCGCATCTACGACCTGAAGATCGACACGGTCTTCCTGCAGGCCTTCTCCGACGAAGACGGCGACGGCGTGGTCAGGTCGGTGTACTTCCCGAACCGCTGGCTGCCGATGCGCGCCGACCTGTTCAACCGCGTGGCATGGCAGCTCGGCAACCGCACCAGCGTCAAGGTCTACGCCTGGATGCCGGTGCTGAGCTTCGACATGGACCCATCGCTGCCGCGCGTGACGCGCTGGGATCCGGCCGCCAGCCGCGCCGAGGTCGACGCGAAGCAGTACCGCCGCCTGTCGCCGTTCGACCCGGTGGCGCGCCAGCGCATCGCCGAGGTCTATGAAGACCTGGCCCGCCACGCCTTATTCCAGGGTTTGCTGTTCCACGACGACGCCATCCTTGGCGACTTCGAGGACGCCAGCGCGCCGGCACTGGCCGCGTACCGCAAGGCAGGGCTGCCGGACAATGTTGCCGCGCTGCGCGCCGACCCGGAAACCATGCAGCGCTGGACGCGCATGAAGAGCCGTGCGTTGGTCGAGTTCACGCAGGAGCTGACGCAGCGCGTGCGCGCTATCCGCGGCCCGGCGATCAAGACCGCGCGCAACATCTTCGCCATGCCCATCCTGCAGCCGGAGAGCGAAGCCTGGTTCGCGCAGAACCTCGACGACTTCCTGGCCGCGTACGACTGGACCGCGCCGATGGCGATGCCGTACATGGAGCAGGTGCCGCGCGGCCAGGAGAACCAGTGGCTCGACCGCATCGTCGACGCGGTGGCACAGCGCCCCGGCGCGCTGCGGCGCACGGTGTTCGAGCTGCAGGCGCGCGACTGGCGCAAGCCAGAGACGCCGGTCGACAGCACGGTACTTGCCGGCTGGATGCAGCGCCTGCAGCGGCGCGGCGCGCGCAGCTTCGGCTACTACCCCGACGACTTCCTGAACAACCAGCCCCGGCTCGACGTGATCCGCCCGGCGCTGTCTAACGCCTGGTACCCCGCACCATGATCGAAAGACTGTTTGCCCTGGTTATCTTGTGCCTGGCGCTGGCGCTTCCGTTCGCGCTGGCCGCGCTTGCCACCGGCGACCTGCTGCTGGCCTTCGTGTTCTTCTATCCGCTGTTCATGTCCGGCCTGTGGATGGCCGGCGGCGTGTACTTCTGGCTGCATTGGGAGCGCAAATGGCAGTGGGGCGAGCATCGCGTGGCGCCCGAAGTTCCCGGCACGCCGTTTATCTCGATCCTGGTGCCGTGCTACAACGAGGAGCATAGTGGCGAAGAGACGCTGCTGGCCGCGCTGGGGCAGCGCTATCCCAACTTCGAAGTGATCGCCATCAACGACGGTTCGCGCGACGGCACCGGCGCCGTGCTGGAAGCGCTGGCGCAGCGCCATGAACGGCTGCGCGTGGTGCACCTGGCACAGAACCAGGGCAAGGCAATGGCGCTGCGCATGGGCGCGCTGGCCGCGCGCGGCGAATACCTGGTCTGCATTGACGGCGACGCGGCGCTGGACCCCGACGCCGCGGCCTACCTGGTCGCGCCGATGGTGGCCAACCCGCGCGTGGGCGCGGTCACCGGCAACCCGCGCATCCGCACGCGCTCGACACTGGTGGGGCGCATCCAGGTTGGCGAATTCTCGTCGATCATCGGGCTGATCAAGCGCACCCAGCGCGTCTATGGCCAGGTCTTTACCGTATCCGGCGTGGTTGCCGCGTTCCGCCGCCGCGCGCTGGACCGCGTCGGCTACTGGAGCCTGGACATGATCACCGAGGACATCGATATCAGCTGGAAGCTGCAGCGCGACCACTGGTCGATCTTCTACGAGCCGCGCGCGCTGTGCTGGATCCTGATGCCCGAGACCGTGCGCGGCCTGTTCAAGCAGCGGCTGCGCTGGGCCCAGGGCGGCGCCGAAGTGTTCATGAAAAACGTGCGCTCGATCTGGATCTGGCGCCACCGCCGGCTGTGGCCGCTGATGGCGGAGTACTGCCTGTCGGCGGGCTGGGCCTTTGCCTTTTCCATGTCGATCGTACTGTGGGCGCTGGGCCACTTCATCGCGCTGCCGGAGCATATCCGCATCCAGAAGCTGATGCCGCCGGGCTTTACCGGCATGGTGCTGGCGGCCGTCTGCATCCTGCAGTTCATGATCAGCGTGGCGATCGACCGGCGCTACGAGCCGCGCCTGGCGCGCACGCTTTACTGGATCATCTGGTACCCGCTGGCGTACTGGCTGGTCGGCATGTTCACCACGCTGCTGGCCTTTCCCAAGGTCATGCTCAAGACCCGGCGCAAGCGTGCGCGCTGGGACAGTCCCGATCGCGGCATCCAATCGATGAAATCGTCATGCATCCCGAAAACATGATCATCCGCACCCGGCGCGCACCGCTGCGCCGGGCCTTCGACGCGGTGCTGACCGCACTGGCGTGGGCCGGCTTCTTCTACCTGTTCGCCAGCGGCATTCGTGACATCCTGGTAGGAGCGTCGACCGGCCTCGACGTGCCATTCTGGTCCGCGATGATGCCCACCATGGGCACGCTGTCGGCGTACGTGCTGGTGGGCGTGTTCAACGGCGTGCTGCTGCTGGTGTGGGCGCTGTACAACCAGATTCGCTTCGCCGGCATGGACCGCCGCAAGCCGCTGCCGCCGCTGGCCGACGACGAGCTGGTAGCCAGCTTCGGCCTGCCGGGACAGCGCGTCGATGCGCTGCAGCAGGCCCGGGTGGCGGTTATCGATCACGACCACGACGGCGGCATCGCCGGCGTCCGGCTGGGTTACGAATGGATTGCGGCTCCGGTCAAGCCTGCAGTGGCAGCTTCGGCAGAAGCTTGTGTGGCGTGATTGGATAGCTCGCAGCGCTTGTCCAGGCCACCAAACGCCAGCACGTCTCGGCCGACAGGCTGTTTCGGGGCGCTGGCGGCGCCGCTTGCCAGTGGCACGTTGCGCCCGGCGGCGCACAGCGGGCTTCGTGGCAGCCGGGGGGAGGCCTTCGTGCCATCGGACACACAACGGGTAATCCACTAGTCGCGGCCTTGTTTATTTGCTCCGGATAATCACTTATAAATACGGGACATGCTGCGGCTGATGTCCCGCATCATGACTCCGCCCGCCGGGACGCCTGCGGGCTTTTTTTTATCCTTGATTATTCATAATCGATATTAATCAGGAATCTTATTTCACCGCCTTCTGATTTTGGTTGGTAAAAACCCTGATTTTTCCCGGAACATTACAAAATCGCAATGTTTCGGGGTTGGTCAGCATTTGACATGCTTTCTGCCAAGTCGTCAATACTTCCCTCAAAGCCGCTCCGGCATTGGATTTCAGGGAATATGACGCACTTATTCATGCGTCTTGCTCACTGATGCGTGAATATCCTGAATCCGTTTTCCCAGCCATATTCCTCATTAATCATCGGGCTAGTGAAAACCCTGCTGCCGGTCGACTTGTACTTACTTGATATATCACATACTGTGTATCCCATCGCGTCTCGTAGTTTTGAAAACAGGTGAGTGCGGGAGACGTCGATATGGCGTCGCAATAAAAGGCAGTAAATGCCAACGACACAGGAGACAGTAAATGCCAGGAGCCACCTGCAAGTTGACGCGCATGGCGTCCCCACCTTCGTCCATTCCCACGGATTTCCCGAAACACACGGTTCAAGGAGCGCGCTATGAGTAATGCAACGGCAGGGGCCCTGCGCCCCAATCAAGGGGCTTCGGAGTCCACGCGCTGGATCCAGCTGATCGTCGGCGTGGTCTGCATGATCGCCACCGCGAACATCCAGTACGCCTGGACGCTGTTCGTGCCCGAGATCCAGGAAACCTACGGCTGGTCACGCGCCAGCATCCAGATCGCCTTTACCGTGTTCGTGCTGGTGCAGACCTGGCTGGCGCCGATCGAGGGCTACTTCATCGACAAGTTCGGGCCACGCATGATGGTGGCTTTCGGCGCGCTCTTTATCGGCGCGGCGTGGGTCATCAACTCGCAGGCGACTACGCTGATGGGCTTTTACCTCGGTGCCGCGGTCGGCGGCCTGGGTGTGGGCTCCATCTACGCGACCTGCATCAACAACGCGCTCAAGTGGTTCCCGGACCGCCGCGGCCTCGCGGTCGGCCTGACCGCCGGCGGCTATGGCGCGGGCTCGGCGGCGACCATCCTGCCGATCGCGGCGATGATCGAGTCGCAGGGCTTCCAGCACACCTTCCTGTTCTTCGGCCTGCTGCAAGGGGCGCTGGCCTTCGTGGCGGCGTGGTTCCTGCGCTCGCCCAAGACCGGCGAGGTGCGGGCGTCGAAGAAGCTGGCCCAGGCCACGCGCGACTACACCCTCAAGGAAGCGCTGTGCACCAGGCTGTTCTGGCTGATGCTGGTGATGTTCGTGCTGGTGGTTACTGGCGGCATGATGGCCGTGGCCCAGCTCGGCGTCATCGCCAAGGACCTTGGCGTGAAGGAATTCCAGGTCGACCTGCACTTCTTCGTGATGGCCGCATTGCCGCTCGCCCTGATGCTTGACCGCATCATGAACGGCATCTCGCGTCCGCTGTTCGGCTGGATCTCGGACAACATCGGCCGCGAGAAGACGATGGTGATTGCCTTCTCGCTCGAAGGGCTGGGCATCATCGCGCTGGGCTACTTCGGCAGCGACCCGTACGCCTTCCTGATCCTGTCCGGCGTGGTGTTCCTGGCCTGGGGCGAAGTCTACTCGCTGTTCTCGGCACTGGCGGGCGATGCCTTCGGCACCAAGCACATCGGCAAGATCTACGGCGTGCTGTACACCGCCAAGGGCATTGGCGCACTGTTCGTGCCGATCGGCAACCTGCTGATGGAAGCCACCGGCACGTGGTCGACGGTGCTCTACACGGTGGCGGCGATGGACCTGACCGCTGCGTTCCTTGCCATCATGGTGCTGCGGCCGGTGCTTGCCTCGCACGTTGCGACATCGCGGCAGCAGTTTGCGAAGGAATCTGCCGCAGCCGGCGCGCAAGTGGCGGCCTGATCCACGCGCTGCGCTTCAGATAGACCGATCCACTGGTAGTTGGCTGGGCGGGCTTCTCCGGAAGCCCGCTTTTTTTGTGCGCCCGGCAGGGCGCACTCGCTTGGGGGTGAAAGTCCCCTACACACCCGGCAAGGGGAAGTGTTAGCCAGAGGCAAGGGTTCCCCGGGTGACCGGGGGTCTGAAGGAAGCCCGAGGCAAAGCGCTGGCCTGACGAACAGGAAGCGGATATGAGGCGACGCGTTGGGGTAAGTGTCAAGTCCTGACATAGGTTGACAGGTTTGGTAGCTCCATTCGGCGCCTATCGCTCCGCGGCAACAGACGCCCGATGAACATCATTGGGCGTTTTGTATTCCAGGGCCTGATGGGGTCGTTCGCGGTTATAGATGTGTACAGACTCCCTCACCATACGAGCAGCTTGCTGCAGATCGGCTGGACGGTTCAGGAGGAATTCACTTTTGAGGATGCCGTTGATGCGTTCTGCCATGGCGTTCTGGTAGCAGTCGTAGCCATCGGTCATGGAGCAGGTCAGCCCATGTCGGACCTGTCCGTATTTTTGTGTGCGAGGCGGTTTTGAATTTTGTTAGCCTCGGGCCGCGGTAAATCTCTCCCCATACAGGATAGCAAACTGGTTCATGGCGGACTTCCAGTCATAAGTCGTGCGAACGGACTTCGTCAGTACGTTGCGCAGTGCTAGCCACAGCAACTTGATCGCCGCTTCATCCGAAGGGAAGTGGCCACGGGTCTTGATGATCTTGCGCAACTGCAT
>NZ_AUFE01000062.1 GCF_000426345.1 Cupriavidus phytohabitans
GTATATCTCGTCCTGTGGGTCGGCGGCAATGAAAAGGTTGCGGGAAAGAAATCTCACGGAATCGAAAGCGCAGCAGCTCTGCACCAGCGTATCGTTGAGTCACTTGACACGAAGTCTGCCGGGCGCCTGGATGTCGTGGTACTTGACCTCGAACAAAAGGGTGACTCCGCACAATGAGCAATTGTCCGGTTGTACAAGGAGCCAAACGCAAACAAGAAAGCCCCGCGGAAAAAGTTGACGCAGTAACGCCCGCCTTCCGCTTGCAGACGGAAGGCAATCTGATTCGCCACCTGGACGGATGGAGCGCGCTTTAATCTTCCTTGTGGAACGATAGGTCCATACCACGTCGGAATCCTGGTGCATCTTTCGCGAGGAAGCTCGTTTGGCGCCTACACCGAGGCATCGCGATCAGTTCAGTAGCTCTCGCGTTTGAACTTGCCCAGACGGTGATAGCCAGGCACTTTGATCTTACGCCAGTCGTCGGACGCACCGCCGCGGTAAAGGCTTCCAGCGCGTTTGGCCACGATGCCCTCCATGCCAAGCGCACGCACGTGCTGGTAGAGTCCTTCCCCATCTTCCACTGCGCTCACGTACAGCAGGCCAACGGTCACCCCCTGCAGCAGTTTCTGCAGCGCTGCTTTCCGCTGTTCGTAGGGCCAGTCGCGAATGTCTTGGCCACGCAGCACCAGTAGGTCAAATGCGGCGAGCGCAGCGGGGCGCGCGCCCCTATACCAACGCCGGCGGAGGGCACGCTCATGGAAAGCGTTGAAGTCGGGACGGCCGATATCGTCAAGAATTACGCCCTCGGCGTCCAGTACACAGCCGGCTGGCAGGGCCGCCAGGGAATTGTGTAATTCTGGGAACCAGCTGGTCGCCTCGCCCCCTTCGCGGAGTCGCAGTCCGGGGTCACCCGTGCGGGCCAGCAGCCGATATCCGTCGAACTTGAATAGGCACCTTTTGACGTGTTGCCTTTCAGCCGTCCACGCCGGGCGTTCCCGACAGCGAACTGCCGGATTCGGCCAAAACCTGCCATTCTGAACGAGAAAACTTGCCGTTTGACGGCTGCAATACTCTGGAACCTGACGGACAAGCTACGCGCACATTTCGGCCTTTGCCGTCATTCGAGTATCGGCTTTGATCAGGCGGCTACCCTCTAACAGGCGTATGACCAAGATCCGGGTAATTTCCTATCATAAGCCTTGCGGTTATGAAGATTCCGCGCTTTATTCCTGTTTCGAATAAGCGGATCAAGCCGTGAACGCCTGTCCGAACTGGCGTGCGCGTTTGACGTCGTCGGTGTGCAGGTAGATCGAGGTGGTCGAAATCGAGGCGTGGCGCAGGTTGTCGCGCACGGCGGAGAGTTCCACGCCCTTGGCCAGCGCATGGGTGGCGTGGGTGTGGCGCTTATATCGCTGGGTACATAAGCGGCATTCCGCGGCTTCGCACCAGGCCGACGCGGGTACCGATATCCGCTTTATCCAGAAGAACCTGCGGCACGCTTCGATTGAGACGACCGGCATCTACCTGCACGCCGAGGACGACCGGCGGCATGCGCACACCGTGGGCGAGCAGCAAGCTCAACCATCCACGGCGTCCGTCGCGCCACAGTAGGCGCTTATTGGCTCTGGCCTTCGTGAAGCGCTCGGACCATCGGCCTCGAATGGATCAGCCCCACCGGTTTGCGCTGGGGGACGCCGCCGCCATGCGTACCTACCAAAGCGCCGCGCGTGCGCCACTATCTATAGGCGTACGCACCGTCGTTGCCCCAACGCAGCCTCATCGATCGCGCGCGCCAAAGCTCGTGTCGGAACCCATTGGCCCCCTTGCGCTATGAATCGCGCGGACGCGTCGACGACGGGTGGCTTGCTCTCATCCGCGGATGCGGCGAAGACGGGGGCAACGACCGACTCCACGAGGGCAAACTGCTGCCTTTCGAATGCCCCTGGATCGAGGCGACCTTCGGCATCAAACGTGAGAATGGAAAACGTCGTTCGAACGACGCGCACAGGCTCTCTGGCCACGAGTTCGACGACCACATCGGCCATGCGTGCGCGTTGCCCGGCAAAAGCGGACAAGCAGTGGTTGGCCGGCTCCCGCAGCATCCGCTGGAATTTGGTGCTTGGCAGTTGCCAGAGAGTATCGTCACGCGCGATGAGAAATTTTCGGCAAGAAAACCCCATATCTGCCCCCCCATGCACCAACTTTGAGGTTCCACAATGTCCCTTCCCACTGGGACGGCTCTCCCCGCACATCGTACACCGAGAGCATGACCGGGCCTTGTGCTGTGACGAAGGTCGCTTCCCGGCCATCTCCTGCCGCTCGCCTTCGCGCTCCAGCAGATATCTCAACGGCTGTTCAGCCACAAATAGCAGACGCGCGTCCGTCGTTCGCATGTGCCTAATACCTGCGCGGCGACATGCTGTGCTGCCGTGTGTTCGCAGCGCCATCGCGCTGCCAGCAACCCAAGACCACTGCGGTGGCGACACAGGAAAGTTATCCATTGTGAATGAGCTGGCCAAGGCTGCGACACCGTCCACAGGCATCGGCCTTGCCAGTGCATATCTCTGGCCTGCGTCGGCCCCGAGAATTGCGGCCGCCCGGATCCTTACATCGTCGCCTGGAAGTTGGCGGCTACACGCTGGTGCAGATAGTCCTCCGCGCTGATCGGAGCGCACTTGCCGGACGGGCTTTCGATCATCACGTCGCGGTTGGCCTGGCAAAAGAACGCCAGGCTGTAGCGCGAGCCCTGGTATTCATGCGGCTGCGGGTTGCGCACGCGGTGGAAATTGGAGGGTAGCTGGTCATCGCTCCAGCGCATCAGCATGTCGCCAATATTGCAGGTAATGATGTCATCCGCCGGCTCGATGCTGGTCCATTCCTGGCCGTCCATCTCCTTGCCCGGACACAGTTGCAGACCGCCCTGGCCCGCGCGCTGGAACAGCAGCGTCAGGCAGTCGAAATCGGTATGTGCGCCGGCGCGCCACAGTCCGGATGGCACCGAGGGGTCGCTCGGGAAGTAGTGCAGCAGGCGCAGCGTGCTCTGGTAGGTAGGTCGGGACGGGTCGTGCGCGCGGGTGAAGAAGTCGCGCGCGAAGCCGAGCTTCTCGGCGAAGCAAGACAGCACGCGCATGCCGACCTGCCAGCATTGCGCCTCGAACGCCAGCATAACAGCACGAAATGCCGGCAGCTCGTCTTCGGTCGGCCACAGCGGCGCCATGTGCGGCAGCGTGATCTGGTACGACTCTTTCTGGTCGTGGGTGCCCGTGGAGGGGCGCACCTGCGCCTTGCTCTCCCAGCCGCTGTTCAGTGCCCGCTGCAAGGGGTACTGCGCCTTGACGCCGTCCGGCAGGGCGAAGAAGCGCTGTGCCATCTCGAACGCTCCCTGGACCTGCGCCAGGTCGATGCCGTGGTTGACGAGCTGGAAAAAACCGACGTCGGTGGCGGCTGCCCACAGCGCTTCGGTGATCTGCGTGCGGCGCGCTTCGAAGTCGGACAGGTCAATACGGCGGACTTCACGCGCATGGGTCTCGGAACCCTGGCCGCCCATGCAGGCTTCCTTGTCGAGTTCGGTCAGTGTGTAAGGAGAGGCAGTCAGCGTAGTCATATGTGCTCCGTGCGAAAGAAGGTCGATGGGTGTCGGACCGGGAGCAGCAGGCAACGCGCGGAAGCTTGAGCAAGCGATCCGGGTAGCAGTCTTGAAGCTCCGACGGCAAGCAAGCCAAGCCGTTGCGGCCCGACCTGTTCCGACTTCAAGAGCAATTCCCGGCCAGCCGGCACAACATGCGCGACTGGTGAACGCTTCTACTCTCGCCGGCGACAACGCAAGGTTCACGCCAGGCAGCGAGGTCGGTCAGGTGAGGGGAATTACCCGGGAGACGCACCAGCGGAATTCACGGTGCACCGCCAGTGTGCATGCTATGCACACCGGTGGCGTGTCGACAGAGAGGGCACGGCACACATACACACGCCCCGCGCACCACTGCAGTTGGCATGGAAGTTGCGGAAGTACGGGCGAGAGTAGAAGCGTTCACTGTCGCGCCGGGAGCCGAACAGCATTTCGGATAATCAGCGCGACAGCCGGAAATTGCTCTTGAAAGCCGCGCCTGCGTGTCCGCTAGTCCGGGCCGAGGCCGTGCCTTCATGACGCATGCCCGGCATCTATGGAAGCGCTCGGGCTCTCATCATGGCGCGACCGCAGGCGTGTTGAACGACAGCTCAAACCGCGCCCCGCCATGACACCTCGCCTCTTGCTCCGCCGCCTGCTCGGGTTGGCAGCCATTGCCGCCACCTGCTGGTCCGCCAGCGCCTTCGCACTCGACAAGGTTGTTTTCCTCACCTCCTGGTACGCCCAGTCCGAACACGGCGGCTTCTACCAGGCCGTTGCCACCGGCCTCTACAAGAAATATGGCCTCGATGTGCAGATCCGCATGGGCGGGCCGCAAGTCAACGGCATGCAGATCCTGACCAGCGGCCAGGCAGACTTCCTGATGGGCTATGACCTGCAGGTGCTCAAGAGCGTCGAGCAGGGCGTGCCTGTCACCACGGTCGGCGCCTCGATGCAGACCGACCCGCAAGGCATGATGACGCATGAAGACGTGAAGAGCCTTGCGGACCTGAAGACGCGCACCGTCCTGGTCTCCACCTCCGGACGCACGACCTGGTGGCCGTGGCTGCGGGCCAAGTACAAGCTCGATGAATCGCAGTCGCGCGTCTACACGTTCAACCTGCAGCCATTCTTTGCTGATCCCAATGCCGCGCAGCAGGCCTACGCGTCGTCGGAGCTGTTCAGTGCCGACAAGGCGGGCGTGAAGGCGCGCTTCTTCCTGTTTGCCGATGATGGCTACCCGCCCTACGGCACCACCGTCGTGACGATGGAGAAGACCGCCAGGGAAAAGCCGGAGCTGGTCGCTCGTTTCGTGCGTGCCTCGATGGAAGGCTGGAAGAGCTACCTGGCCGACCCGGCGCCCGCCAACGCGCTCATCAAGCGTGACAACCCGAACATGAAGGACGACCAGCTCGCCTATGGACTGGAGAAGCTCAAGCAGTTCCGCATGATCACCGGCGGGGACGCCGCCACGCAGGGCATTGGCGTGATGACCGACGCGCGCTGGCGCAAGACGCGTGATTTCATGGTCGAGGTGGGTCTGCTCAAGGCCGATCTGGACTGGAAGCGTGCCTACACCACGCAGTTCGTCAAGGACCTGAAGGTGATGCCATGAAGACCGCATCGCATGCCGAATCCGTGTTCTATTGGGGAGGCCGCCATGTCGCTCGTCTTTCGTAGTAGCAGCCGCGCTGCTGCCGTCCCGCAAGCGGGTGGCAGCCCGCTTCCGCTGGATGGCGTGCGTGCCGCCGATGCCCCGGCGTTGTTCGCCAACCAGGTCGAGAAGACGTATCCGAACGGCACCGTGGCCCTCGAGCGGGTCAGGCTAGCCATCCAGCCGGGCGAGTTCGTCTCACTGCTCGGGCCGTCCGGCTGCGGCAAGAGCACGCTGCTCAAGCTGTTTGCCGGACTTGAACAACCGTCGGCCGGCCATGTGCGCTGGTGGGGCGGCCCTGCGCTCGCCGCGGGTATCGGCGCGCCAGGACGCACGCTCGCGATGGTATTCCAGGAGGCAACGTTGATGCCATGGGCGAGCGTGGCGGACAACGCGCGCCTGCCGCTCGATCTGGCCCGCAAGCCGCGCGCGGAGGCCGACGAGCGCGTACGGCGCGCCCTCGCGCTCGTCGGCCTCGGTCACTTCGGAAAAGCGTACCCGCGCGAGTTGTCCGGCGGCATGCAGATGCGCGTGTCGATCGCGCGTGCCCTGGCCGTGCATCCCGACCTCCTGCTGATGGACGAGCCCTTTGGCGCGCTGGACGAGTTTACGCGCAACAAGCTCGATGCCGACCTGCGCGCACTGTGGGCCGAGCGCGGGCTGACGGTGGTGTTTGTCACGCACAGCATCTACGAGGCGGTCTATCTGTCGAGCCGTGTGATCGTCATGGCAGCTCGCCCCGGCCGGGTCATTGCTGACGTGCCGATCGAAGGCCCGGCCGTGCGCGACGATGCCTTCCGCGTGTCGCCGGCCTTCATGCAGTACTGCGCGCAACTGTCGGCGCTGCTGACACAGGCCAATACCGGTGCACCGGCGGCCGACTGATCTTTGGAGAACCCATCATGAACCCTCCGTTGTTGTCCCGCCCGGCCGTACAGCGCGTGGCAGCGCCGCTGGCCGTGGGCATCGTGCTGCTGTTCGCCTGGCAGTCTGTCTGCATGGCATTCAACGTGCCCTCCTACCTGGTGCCGTCGCCCGTGGCCATCGGCAAGACGCTGGCTGAAGACTGGTCCCTGTTGTTCGGCTCCCTGTGGGTAACGCTGCGCATCACGTTGCTGGCGTTTGCGCTGGCCGTGGTAGGCGGCACGGTCGCTGCATTCCTGTTCGTGCAGAGCCGGCTGATCGAGGCCAGCCTGTTTCCCTATGCAATCCTGCTGCAGGTCACCCCGGTGGTGGCGATCGCGCCGCTGATCATCATCTGGGTCAAGGAGCCGACGCTGGCGCTTGTCATCTGCGCGACGCTGGTGGCGGTGTTTCCGATCATCTCGAACACTGTGCTCGGCTTGCGCAGCGTCAACCCGGGGCTCGCCAACCTGTTTCGCATCAACCACGCGAGCCGTTGGGACACGCTGGTGCGTCTGCGTATTCCCAGCGCACTGCCGTACTTCTTTAGCGGACTTCGCATCTCGTGCGGTCTGTCGCTGATCGGCGCGGTGGTGGCGGAGTTCGTGGCCGGCACGGGCGGCACCGGTGCCGGGTTGGCGTACCAGATCCTCCAGGCGGGCTTCGCACTCAACATTCCCCGGCTGTTTGCCGCGCTGTTCCTGATCACGGTGACGGGTATCGCCCTGTTTGTGGCCATGGTTGCACTGTCGCGGCTTGCGCTGTCCCACTGGCATGAAAGTGAACTGGCATGACGACTCCTTTTGAACAACGCCCCTCCCTGCTGATCCGCAACGCTGCCGCCATACTCACCGGGCAGGACGGTAGCCCGGGCCGGCCCGAGCGCAGTCCCGGACCCGATCTACGCATCGTGGACGGCAGGATAGACGCAATCGGCCATCTGCGGCCCCAAGCCGGTGACCGCGTCATCGATGCAACGGACTGCGTCGTCTATCCCGCCTGGATCAACACGCACCACCATCTGTTCCAATCGTTGCTCAAGGGCGAGCCGCAGGGGCTGAACCTGACGCTGACGCCTTGGCTGGGTGCCACGCCCTACCGGTTCCGCGCGGCGTTCGACGAACATACCTTCCGTCTGGCTGCCCGCATCGGCCTGGTCGAACTGGTGCGCAGTGGCTGCGGTACGGTGGCGGACCACAACTATCTGTACCACCCCGGCATGCCGTTCGACGGCTCGGCGATCCTGTTTGAGGAAGCCGATGCATTGGGGCTGCGTTTCGTGCTCTGCCGCGGCGGCGCGACGCACACGCGCGGGCTAGAGAGTGCCTTGCCGCAGGCATTGCGCCCGGAAACGCGCGATGCCTACCTGGCCGACTGCGAACGGCTGGCCGCCCGCTATCATCAATCCGGGCCGGGGGCGATGCGCCGCGTGGTCATGGCGCCCACGACGCCACTGTATTCGATGTCACCGGAGGAGCTGCGTACGTGCGCGCGCACGGCACGTCGCCTTGGCATCCGGCTGCACAGTCACCTGTCCGAAACGGTGGAATACCCGAACGCCGCCAGCGCACTGCACGGCACGACGCCAGTCGCTTTTTGCGGCGAGTATGAGTGGCTGGGGCCGGATGTCTGGTTCGCCCATCTCGTCAAGCTCGCGCCGGCGGAAATCCGGATGCTGGGCGAAACCGGGACAGGCATTGCGCACTGCCCACGAGCAATGGGCGACTCGGCAGCGGCATCGCCGACATTCCGGCACTGGAGGCAGCCGGCGTGCCGGTGTCCATCGGTGTTGACGGCGCGGCCTCCAACGAGGCGGCGGACATGATTTCCGAAGCCCATGCCGCATGGCTGATGCAGCGTGCCAAGCGCGGTGAACTGGCGCGCTCGCAGGCCGACGGCGGCCAGGGCGAACGCGGCGCCGATGCCGCGCGTGTGGAGGACGTGGTGCGCTGGGGCAGCGCCGGCGGCGCGGCAGTACTGGGGCTGGAGGGCGTCGGCACCATCGCGCCTGGGCAGGCTGCTGTATCTCGCGGTCTACCGACTCGACGATCCGCGTTACTTCGGGCTACACGATCCGGCCATTGCGCCGGTGGCCAGCGGTGGCCGGCCAGCGCTACGAGCGCTGCTGGTAGGCGGTCGCGTGATCGCCGAGGACGATGCGCTGCCGGGTGTGGACCTGGCTGAATTGGGCGCACAAGCGCGCGAAGCCGTTGCGTTGCTGAAGGAGCGGGTACTCGGGGGTTAGTATCCGCCCGAAAAAAAAAGGGTCACTGTATAACAAAAAACGATGCACCGATGCCGCCGGCACCCAAGCACCACCACACCGAGCCCCCGCCAGTTGGCACGAATAAAAACACGAAGACATAAAACGAGCCCGACGGGGCCCCACTACACAACGTTCCAGGCGGAATCAAACCACTGAGGTCTAAACATGCAGAAGCAGTACAAGCCGGCAATGAAGCTGGCAGCGGCAGCGGTTACCCTTCTTTCCGGCGCAGCCATGGCCCAGTCGAGCGTCACGCTCTACGGCCAGGCCGACATGTTCATTGGCGGCGTCAAGAGCCCGGGCACGGGCGAGCGCGCTTGGGTCGCCAACTCGGGCGGGATGCAGACGTCCTACTGGGGTATCAAGGGCGCGGAAGACCTGGGCAGCGGCACCAAGGCCATCTTCGACCTGAACGGCTTCTTCCGCACCGACAGCGGCAGCAGCGGGCGCTTCAACGGTGACTCCCTGTTCAGCCGCAGCGCCTATGTCGGCCTGCAGAACGACAGCGCGGGCACGATCAAGCTGGGCCGCAACACCACGCCGTACTTTATATCGAGCATCCTGTTCAACCCGCTGGTGGACTCGTACGTGTTCTCACCGACCATCTTCCACACCTACTTCGGCGCGACCAGCGGCGGGGTGAGCGATCCCGGCATCATCGGCGATTCGGGCTGGAACAACTCGGTGCTGTACTCCACGCCGAACTTCGGCGGCCTGACCGCCAATTTCATCTACGCCTTCGGCGAGCAGCCGGGCGGAGCCGGCAAGAACAAGTGGGGCGGCAACGTCCTGTATTTCGGCGGCCCGTTTGCGGCGACCGTGGCATACCAGCAGGTTCGCTACAACAATGTGCCGACCGACCTCGCCAGCGCCGGCCTGTCGCGCCAGGACGCGGCCCAACTGGGCCTCTCCTATGACTTCAAGGTGGTCAAGCTGTTTGCCCAGGGCCAGTACATCAAGACCCGCGCCACCACGGCGCCCTCCGGCGACATCAAGCACGTCAACGGCCAGTTCGGCGCCTCGGTGCCCATCGGCGCCGGCAGCCTGCTGGCATCGTACGCTTACGACAAGACCGACAACTCGCTGGGCGATTTCAAGCGCAACACCTTTGCCGTCGCCTACGACTACAACCTGTCGAAGAGGACCGACCTCTACGCCGCCTACTACTACGACAAGATCACCGGCATCGAGCACGGCGACACCTTCGGCGTGGGCGTGCGCCACAAGTTCTGAAGGCGTCCACCGTCTCACCGGCGGTACCGATGATGGTCCGCCAACCATCAAGGATTCACGGTCAGCGGCAAGGCATGGACGCACGGGCCACAAACATCCACACAGGAACGAAGATGAGAGCGTTTGAATACCTCGAACCCGGAACGCTTGCAGAGGCGGCGGCGCTGCTGCACTGTTGCGGCGGTCGGGCCAGTGTTCTGGCGGGCGGCACCGACCTGCTCGTGCAGATCAAGGAATCGCACCGGCAACCGTCTCACGTCATCAATATCAAGAAGATCCCGGGCATGGATGCGCTGGCGTTCGACCCGGTCGATGGCCTGAGAATCGGCGCGCTGGTCACGACGCGCGAAGTGGAGACGTCCGATGTTGTGCGGCGCCACTATGCCAGCCTGGCCAAGGCCGTGACCGACTTTGCCTCGATCCAGGTGCGCCATCGCGCCACCGTCGTGGGCAATGTGTGCCGCGCATCGCCATCGGCCGATTCGCTCGCGCCGCTGATTGCCGACCGGGCTGCCGTTCACCTCTACGGCCTACGGGATTCGCGCTCGATGCCGGTGGAGGATTTCGTGACTGGCGCCGGCAAGACCGCCCTGGAAACGGGCGAACTGGTCTCGCGCATCACGATTCCCGCGCCACGACCGCATACCGGAAAGGCCTACATCAAGCATGGCCGGCGGGTGCAGATGGAACTGGCCACGGTCGGCGTGGCGGCCTCGATCACGGTGGACCGCGGGCATTGCAACGACGTCGGCATCGTGCTGGCGGCAGTCGGGCTCACGCCGATTCGCGCCACGCATGCCGAAGCGGTGCTGCGCGGGCACTCGATCAGCGAGGCGCTCGTCCTGCAGGCCGCATGTGCGGCCATGGAAGACGCGCGGCCGCTCAGCGATGTGCGCGCCAGCGCCGAATACCGTCGCGACATGGTCGGTGTGCTGACGCGCCGCGCCATCGTCCAGGCCATGGAGACACTGTGATGCGCAAACTGATCGAGGTCGAAATCAATGGAGAACTGCGCGAGCTGACCGTCGAGCCGCACAGCACACTGCTGGACGCGCTGCGCTACGACGCCGGCCTGACCGGCACCAAGAAGGGCTGCGACGTGGGCGAGTGCGGATCTTGCACGATCCTTGTGGATGGCATGCCGATGAATAGCTGCCTGATGCTGGCGCCCGAAGCCCACGGCCGCAGGATCACCACGATCGAAGGCATTCAGCCAAACGCAGACACCGTCCACCCGATCCAGGAACAATTCATGCGCTGTGGCGCGGCGCAGTGCGGCTTCTGCACGCCGGGTTTCGTGGTGGCCGCCAAGGCGCTGCTCGATGCGAATCCGAACCCGACCCGTGACGAGATCCGCTTTGCCATCGCGGGCAACATCTGCCGCTGCACCGGATACACCAAAATCATCGAGGCGATCGAGAAGGCCGCCGAGGACATGGCGCACTTCTCCGATTCCCACTGCGCAACGGAGAACACACGATGAGCCACACCGTGATCGGACACAGTGTCAAGCGCACGGACCTGCTCGACAAGGTCACCGGCAATGCGAAATATGTCGCCGACATGCCCTTCGCGGGCCTGCTTCACGGCAAGCTCAAGCGCTGCAACGTGGCGCACGCCCGCATCCGTCGCATCGACACCTCGGCGGCGCTGGCGCTGCCCGGCGTGAAGGCCATCCTGACGCACGAGAACGTGCCGCGCGTGCTCCACGCCGGATCGCCGCACCCGCGCTCGGTATCGGTCACGTGCGACCAGTACATCCTTGACGACAAGGTTCGCTACTGGGGCGAAGGCGTGGCTGCGGTGGCCGCTACCACCGAAGAGATCGCCGCGCGCGCCGTCGAGCTGATCGAGGTGGAGTATGAGCCGCTGCCCGCGATGTTCACCGTGGAAGACGCCGCTGCCCCGGGCGCCGCGCTGATCCACGACCGCGAGCCCGGCGGCAACCTCGTGCTGCCGCCGGTGCGGATCGAACGCGGGGATGTAGACAAGGGCTTTGCCGAAGCCGACTTCATCCTGGAAGGCGTCTATGAAGGCGGGCGTCCCACGCCGGCCTACATGGAGCCGAACGTGCTGACCTGCAAATGGGACGGCAACGGCAATCTGACCGTATGGATCTCCACGCAGGCGGCGTTCATGGTGCGCGGCATCATGGCCGAAGTGCTTGGCCTGCCGCTGCACAAGGTGCGCGTACTGGTGGATCACATGGGCGGCGGTTTTGGCGCAAAGCAGGACCTGTTCCAGTGCGAATTCCTGTGCGCGCTGCTGTCACGCGAAACGCACCGCCCTGTGCGCATGGAATACACGCGCGAAGAGACCTTCCTCGGCGGCCGCACGCGCCATCCGGCCAGGATCTGGCTACGCCAGGGCTTCCGCAACGACGGCACCATCACCGCGCGCGAAGCGAAGGTGGTATTCAACTCGGGTGCCTACGGTTCGCATGGGCCCGGCGTGACCAACGTCGGCACCGCGGCGCTGATGTCGCTGTATCGCTGCGAGAACGTGCGCCTCGAAGGCCGCTGCGTCTATACCAACAGCCCCATCGCCGGGGCGTTCCGTGGCTATGGCGTGGTGCAGACCTACTACGCGCTCGATATCCAGATGGACGAGGCCGCCGAGCGCCTGGGCATGGACCCGGCCGAGATCAAGCTCAGGAACGCAGTGCGCGAAGGCGATATCGCGCCGTCGAACCATCCGGTGATTGGCCACGGACTCGAGGCGTGCATCGCCAAGGGCATGGAAGTGGTCGACTGGGCCGCGCGCCGGACGCAGACGCGGCATCAGCAGGGGGTAGTTCGGCGCGGCTGGGGCGTGGGCTGCGAGATGCACGGCAGCAGCGCCTATCCGGGCATCAAGGAACAAGGCAACGCGATCGTCAAGATGAACGAGGACGGCACCGTGGTGCTGCTGACGGGTGCCGCCGGCCTCGGCACGGGTGCCCACACGGCGCTGGCGCAGATCGTGGCCGAGGAACTGGCCATCCCGTTTGAGAGCGTCAGCGTGGTCCATGGCGATACCGACGTCGTGCCGTGGGATATCGGCGCATTCGCGAGCCACACCACGTACATGGTCGGACGCGCCGCCCAAATGGCGGCCGGCGAGATCAAGAAGCAGATCCTCGCCCGCACGGCAAGGCAGATGGAAGCGGAGCCGGAGGAACTCGAATTGAGCAACGGCGCGATCGCCGTGCGCGGGCGCGAAGGCCCGACGATGACAGTGCGCGAAGCGGTCATGCCGCGCAAGGGGCTGCCCGCCGCGCAACTGGTGGCTACCGCCACCTATCACCCGACCAAGTCTTATTCGTTCGCCGCGCACTTCGTCGAAGTCGAGGTCGATACCGAAACGGGCTTCATCACCGTGAAGCAGGTGGTGCCGGTGCATGACATCGGCAAGGTGATCCACCCTGTTGCGGCGGCCGGACAGATCGAAGGCGGCATCCAGCAAGGCATCGGTCACACACTCTACGAGGACTACCAGATCGACATGAAGACCGGGCGATCGCTCAACGCCAACTTCGTCGACTACAAGATGCCGCTGGCGATGGACATGCCCGAGATCCACACCATCCTACTGGAAGCCGCACCCGACCCCGGCGGGCCGTTCGGCGCCAAGGGCGTAGGGGAGGACCCGATCGTCGCCATTGGCCCCGCCATTGCCAATGCTGTGTTTGATGCCATTGGCGTGCGCTTCCGCCACTATCCGATCAAGCCCGAACAGGTGCTGCAGGCACTGGCGGCGAAGCGGGCCGCGGAGCTCGGCGCATGAGCACGCAGCAGACTTGTGGTGGCCATCACCGGTGGCTGCTGTGGCCAACACCCGCAGTTGGCTTGACGAGCCCACTCATGGCAGAGAAGGGTCGGTCAGAGACGGCCACGCTTTCGCAGCGTGCATCCGACCGAGACCGGCCAGTTTGAGACAGTCCGCTCCAGCTTTTCGATAACCGAACCGGCCGGAAACCTGCCCTTCGTCGCGCGTCTGACAGATGGCTGCTTCCGCGGGTACAGCCGTCGTTAAAGTCATTGATAGCGCGCGATTGCCCGATTACCGCTTGGCCGCACCTGCGAAGTCGGGTCGATCGGTCACGACGAGTAAACAACGGAGATGCCGAACGCCCCGTCCCGAATCGCCCCCTCAGCAGCCCTGCTTACTAAGCGCGACCAGACGCTGGGCATGCAGCACCACGGGCATGTCAACCATGCGCCCATCAAGGCTGACTACCCCGCCGGCGGCGCCTTTGGCGGCTTCAAGCACGCGCTTAGCCCAAGCCACTTCGTCCAGAGTCAGTCCCAAGGATTTCTGCACGATAGGCACCTGCGTGGGATGAATACATAGCTTTGCGCCGAAGCCACCGCGTCGAGCACGACGCGCGTCCCGTTCTATACGGTCGACGTCCTTCCAATCCACAGTGACGCCATCGATGGGCGTCGCCAAAGCTGCCCGACGGGTCGCCAGCACGAGCATAAGGCGGACGGCAGCAAGTTCCAGTTCGTCAGGGTCACAGGACAAGCCCAAATCGACCTGGAAATCGAGATGCCCGAAGGCCAGCCGGAGAACCTGGGGCGCGCTGGCAATTGCATCAATCGCATCGAGCCCTTTGGCCGACTCGATCAGCGGAATCAGTACGCCGTCGCGGCCAACTGCCGTGGCCATAGGAATCAGATTCGCAGGGTCCTCCGCCTTCGGAAAAACCACGCCGCCAAGCCCTTGCAGCGACAATTGCGCCACGAGCTCGCGATCCTCCTCATGCCACTGAGTGGCGAACGCGTTCACCCGGACCAGGATGCGGCTTCTGTCTGCGACGGCAAGCGTGGCGAAGGCGGAGGCCAAGGCAGTTCGCGCCTGTACCTTGTTGACAGGTGCTATGGCATCTTCTAGATCGATGACCACCGCACCCGGACCGGCGCCGAGCGCACGCATGTATCTCTCGGGACGATCGGCCGGCACAAACAGGAAGGTGCGCGTCAGCGCCAATGGGTTTTGCAGATCCGCGGCAGCAGTCATTTAGACCGCTCCCGATTCACGCATGGCGGCGATGTCCGCCTCGCCCTTTCCCAGCGAACGCAGAATGGACTCGGTGTGCTGTCCGACAGCCGGAATGGCCTCCATCCGGTACTCGAACGCACTATGCCGTCCCGGCGGCAGCAGCGCGGGAATATCGCCGGCTGGAGACGCGACGTTGCGCCAGCGCTTGCGCACCTGAAGCTGCTCGTGGTTCCACAAGCCGGCCATGTCGTTCATGCGCGCGTTGGCGATCTGCGCCGCATCGAGACGTTCGAGCACCTGCTGTGTGCTGAGCGAACGGAAGACCTCATCGATGATTTCGCGCAACGCTTCGCGGTTCTCATTGCGGTGCGCATTGCTGTCGAACCGCGGCGTCGTGGCGAGCGTTGGCATTTCCAGCACCCGCTCGCAGAACACACGCCATTCGCGCTCATTCTGCAAACCAAGCATCACCGTTCCGCCATCCCCAGCAGGGAAAGGCCCATAGGGATAAATCGTTGCATGCGACGCTGCGCTGCGCACCGGCTGCGTAGCACCCTGGAAGGCGTAATACATCGGAAAGCCCATCCACTCGCCCAACGCCTCCAGCATCGATACGTCGATATGCGAGCCCTTGCCCGTCTTGCCCCGCTGCAAAAGCGCCGCCAGCACCGAGGTATAGGCGTACATGCCGGCGGCGATGTCCGCGATTGAGATCCCGGACTTGCAGGGCTCATCCGGCGTACCCGTGATTGACAGAAAGCCTGCCTCGCTCTGGATCAACAGGTCATACGCCTTCTTGTCGCGGTAAGGTCCATCTACGCCATAGCCAGAAATGTCGCAGACGATGAGCGATGGATGCTTCGCCTGCAGCGCCTCGGCGCCTAAGCCCATGCGCGCGGCAGCGCCCGGGGCAAGGTTCTGTACCAGCACATCGGCGCCTGCGATCAGTTCCATCAGGATCGCCTGCGCCGCCGGCTGCTTGAGATCCAGGGTCAGGCTCTCCTTGGAGCGATTTACCCATACGAAATGTGATGCCTCGCCGTTGACGCGCTGGTCGTAAGCGCGGGCGAAGTCCCCGGCGCCAGGTCGTTCGATCTTGATGACACGCGCCCCGAGATCGGCGAGTTGGCGGGTACAGAACGGAGCCGCGATGGCGTGCTCCAATGAAATGACGGTGATGCCATCCAGAGGTCTTGTCATGGTAATGCCTTGCAAGTTCGAGAAAACGATGGGTTGTTGCCGATGCGCCGTTCGATCAGCGCTACCTGGCCGCCGCGCGAATGAGATCGATGACGCTGCCGTCCCGGTACTCGACGACGCCGACGATACGCGACGCGTCACGACGGTCGCTGCGGGGCTGGTGGCGCGCGCAGGCGTTGGCGCGAAGTTCGTCGATGGACCTGACTGGCAGACCTGCATCGACCAAATCCCGCAGCAATTGCTCTCGGCGAGGATTGACCGCTATGCCAGCCTCGGTGACGACCACGTCCACCGTCTCTCCAGGCGTTGTGACGCAACTCACTTGCTGCACGATCTTGGGACCGGCCGCTGAAG
The DNA here is from genome assembly GCF_000426345.1 of Cupriavidus phytohabitans. GTDB lineage: Bacteria > Pseudomonadota > Gammaproteobacteria > Burkholderiales > Burkholderiaceae > Cupriavidus. The sequence continues at coordinate 16,198 of NZ_AUFE01000062.1, forward strand.
CCAGGCGTGTCGTCACAATGGCCAACCTGGAGGCTGCAGCGGTATCAGCGTGGCCACCGGAACCACCCAGAATCCGCCCGGACGACCCTGTGGTCACGTTGACGTTGAAATCAACGTCAACTTCCGCCGCCCCGAGAATCATCGCGTCCAGCCGGTCCACCACGGCGCCACGGTTCGCCGGACTGGCATAGAGAGATGCCGACATGGCCCGATGTCTGGGATCGGTCTGGTATGAGGCGACTGACGACAGGTCGAAGCACTGCACATCGAACAGAGTTCGGAACAATCCCTCCTCCAGCATCCTGCAGAGATAGCCACCAGCGGCAAAGCTGCCTTTCACACCGTTTGCATCCATCAGTTCCCGCAACTGCGCGGCGACTGCAAGCGAAATGCCGCCCGCGCCGGTCTGAAAGGAGAAGCCATCCACGAGCAGACCTGAGGCGCCGATTACATGGGCCGCCGATTGAGCGATTTGCAGGCCAATGGGGTCGGTCGTGGGGCACGTCGTGCCGGACATGATGCCTTTGGGATCGCCGATTGAGTCGACCCGCACAACGAAATCCACCTGGTCCTGCGAGATGCCGATGGGGCACGCAGGATACGGCACAAGGTTGTCGGTTATGGCAACGACCCGGTTTGCGTACTGTGCATCGACCATCGCATAGCCCAACGGACCACAGGCGGCCGGCCCTTGAGCGCCATTGATATTTCCGTAGTCATCTGCTGTGGGCGACGCGATGAATGCGACATCAATGCGCAACTCTCCCGTCTCGATTGCACGAGCGCGTCCTCCATGTGTCTGCATGACGACCGGCAAATCCAGAACACCATCAGAAATTGCATCGGCGACCGGCCCGGACATATAAGCTGTCACGATGCGCGCCACCACGCCATTTCGCATGTGGTCTACCAGCGGTACATGCACAGGAAACAGCGAGCTTGCCGCAACGGTCAGTCCTTTCAGCCCACGGGCAGCGCAGGCTTCCATCACCATGTTCAAAACATGATCGCCATTGCGAAGGTGGTGATGGAAGGAAAGCGTGGCGCCATCACGCACCGCGCACGCCTCCAATGCCGCATCGATCGACGCCAGGCACTTTGATCCGGTGGAACCGGTTGCTCTCACATTGCCGCTTGCAAGTTTGTTTGAGCGCGGCGAGTCAGAAGCCTGGTAAGGCCGTACAGGCCCGTACCCTTCTATGAAAGACGGAAGTTCTCGATCAAGGCTCATGGCGTACCTCCATTCCATGTCGCAGGGTTTTGTTCAAGGCAATCGACTGCCGTGAGGAGCGAGATAACTGAAGCCGGCTGTCATTGCGGGTACCCCTCTGTGGCTTGTGTAAAGCCTTGATTGAGACGCCGACGGCGTTGATACAGCACGACCAAGGCCAGGAACCAGACCGGCATGATGCTCAACGCCTGGCGGGTGTCCGGCTCAAGTGCCAGCAAGCCAACCACAAAGACGAAGAACAGCAGGCACATCCACGTCATAGGCACGCCCATAGGCATCCTGAACTTCGATTGGGCGTGCAGATCCGGCCGTTGCCGGCGATAGATTAGGTACGCCACGAGAATCATCGACCAGACGAAGATGTACAGGATTGCGGAGATGGTCGAGAGAATCGTGAAGGCGCCCATAACTGATGGCGTCACGAAGAGAATGGCCAGCCCCATCGCCATACAAGCGACGGAGAACAACAGGCCCGTCAGCGGAACTGACGCGCGGGACAAGGTGGCGAACCGGCTCCAGGCCTGCTTGCGTGATGCCAGGCCGAACAGCATCCGGCTGGTTGCAAAAACACCGCTGTTCGCGGCCGACATCGCCGATGTGATGACTACGAGATTGATCAGGCCGGCCGCCGCGGGAATCCCGGCAAGAACGAACAGTTGGACGAACGGGCTCTTGTCCGCCTTGATCTCGGCCCAAGAGGACACGGAGATAATGCAGATCAGGGACAGAACGTAGAAGATCAGCACGCGCACCGGCACCGAGTTGATGGCCTTGGGAATCGTTTTGTGCGGATCCTTCGCTTCCGCGGCTGCGGTACCGATCAGCTCAATCCCCGCAAACGAGAAGATGGCAATCTGGAATCCGGCGAAGAATCCGGTGATGCCATGCGGAAAGATGGCACCAGCTTCCGTCATGTGCGCCAGAGACGCCTTCACGCCGGTCGGTGAAACATGGGACACGGCGATGAGCACCGCCCCGGCTCCGATCAAGGCGACGATGGCAATCACCTTGACCAACGAGAACCAGAACTCCATCTCTCCGAAGAGCTTGACCGCCACGAGGTTCAACACCAGCATGATCGCCAGCACGCTGAAGGACGGAATCCAGGCCGGGAGATCGGGAAACCAGAACCTCAGGTAGCCTGCAATCACCGTACAGTCCGCAATGGCCACCACCACCCAGGTCAGCCAATAGGACCAGCCAATGAAGTAGCCGGCCCAGGGGCCAATGTAAGCCGTGCAGAAGTCGGAGAACGATCTGTACTTCAGGTTGGAAAGCAACAATTCCCCCATCGCCCGCATGACGAAGAACAGAAAGAATCCGATGATGGCGTAGACCAGGATGATCGACGTGCCAGCGGCGCTGATCGTCTTCCCCGAGCCCATGAAGAGCCCCGTGCCGATGGCCCCGCCAATCGCGATCAGTTGAACGTGGCGATTCGCAAGATCGCGCTGAAGGCTCTCGGGCTCCTCCCTATTGCAGGGCGCCGTGCCGATTCGATGCTTCTGACGCATCTTGTTGGACATGTCTATCTCCTTGAGTTGCCTTTTTTTCGCAAATTGCTGCCGCCCCTGGGGTCACCCGCCCAGGTAGGCTTCACGCACCCGTGGGTCAGCGGCTAGTTCGTTCCCTTTTCCCTGCATGACGATGCGGCCGTTCTCGAGTACGTAGGCGCGGTCGGCCAGCTTCAACGCCTGGTTGGCGTTCTGCTCGACCAGGAAAACCGTCACGCCATCGGAACGCAGTCGCTCGATGATTTGGAAAATCTGCTGGATGATGATGGGCGCCAACCCAAGAGAGGGTTCGTCCAGCAGCAACAGCTTCGGCTTGCTCATCAGGGCGCGGCCAATCGCCAGCATCTGTTGCTCGCCGCCGGACATGGTTCCGGCGCGCTGGGCCCAACGCTCCTTCAGCCTGGGAAAGAGCGTTAGCACCCGGTCCATCTGCTCGCAGTACTCTCCTCTCGATGTGAAGAAGCCTCCCATCGACAGGTTCTCCTCAACGGTCAGGCGCGCGAACACACGGCGTCCCTCCGGCACGATCGCAATTCCCTTGCGCATGATCTCGCTGGAATCCTGGCCCACCAGTTCCTCACCCAGATACCTGACGCTGCCGCGCGCCGCCTTCGGCGATCCGCACAGTGTCATCAGAAGCGTGGACTTTCCCGCGCCATTGGCTCCGATCAACGTCACGATCTCACCCTTGCGCACCTCCATCGAGACGTCATGCAAGGCCTGGATCTTTCCGTAGTAGGTGCATACCTTGTCGAACTGAAGCATGGTTTCAGGTCTCCCCAAGATAGGCTTTGATGACGTTGGGATTGGTCCGAATATGCTCGGGCGTCCCGTCGGCGAGCGGCGTGCCCTGGTTCACCACATAGATGTGGTCCGAGATGCTCATCACCAGGTTCATGTCGTGTTCAATCAAGAGCACCGTGATGTGGTGCTCGTTGCGCAGGGTGTCGATCAACGCCTTCAATTCCTCGGTTTCGCGTGGATTGAGGCCTGCTGCCGGCTCATCCAGCATCAGGATGCGCGGCTGCGTCATCATGCAGCGCGCAATTTCCAGGCGGCGCTGCTGCCCGTAGGCCAGGGTTCCTGCCGGTCGGTTGGCCACGTCGGTCAGATTGACCCGCTTCAGCCAGTATGCGGCGCGTCCCATGGCGTCGCGCTCCGAGCGCCGGAATCCCCCCGTCTTGAGCAAGCCCGCCAGGAAGTTCGTGTTGAGATGCCGATGCTGGGCTACCAGCAGGTTCTCTACCGCAGTCATTTCCTTGAACAGCCGGACATTCTGGAATGTCCGCACGACGCCCTTGCGGGCGATCTGGTAGCCATGGAGCCCTGCAATCTGCTCCCCCGCAAACCGGATGCTGCCCCCGGTCGGTCGGTAGAAGCCGGTGAGGCAGTTGAAGGCCGTCGTCTTGCCGGCTCCGTTTGGGCCGATCAGCGACACCACCTGCCGTTCGCGCACGCACAGGCCCACATTGTTGACTGCCAGCAGGCCGCCGAAGCGCATGGAGAGGCCGCTGACTTCGAGAATCGGTTTGCTGCTCATGGATTCAGCTCCAGGTGGGGGCGCTGCATCGGCACGAGGCCTTGAGGGCGCCAATACATCATGAACACCATCAGCGCTCCAAACATCAGCATCCGGTACTCGTTGAAGTCGCGCGCCAGTTCCGGCAGCAGGATCATCACGGTCGCCGCGAGAATGATCCCGAGCTGCGATCCCATGCCGCCCAGCACCACAATCGCGAGGATGATTGCGGACTCGATGAAGGTGAAGGACTCAGGCGTGACCAGCCCTTGGCGGGCGGCAAAGAAGCTGCCCGCGAAGCCTGCAAAGCACGCACCGAGCGTGAACGCCGAGAGCTTGATCATCGTGGGGTTGATCCCCATGGCGATGCATGCAATCTCGTCTTCGCGCAGGGCTTCCCTTGCCCGGCCCAGCGGCATGCGAAGAAGACGGCCAATCACGAACAAGGTCAGCAGGACCAGCAGCAACGCGATCAGGTAGAGAAACACTACCTTGTTCACCGAGTTGTAAGTCGTGTTGAAGAATTCATGGAAGGTCTGCATGCCCTCGGCCGCCCGGCGCTCGAAGGAAAGACCGAACAGGCTGGGCTTCTCGATGCCGCCGATGCCGTTGGGTCCGCCGGTCAGCCCGGTGAGATTGCGCAGCAGGATGCGGATGATTTCGCCGAAGCCAAGTGTCACGATGGCGAGATAGTCGCCACGCAGCCGCAGCACCGGAAAGCCGAGCAGGAAGCCGAACAGCGCCGCCAGCCCGCCAGCGATGGGCAGACAGACCCAGAAGCCGAAGCCGTAGTAGTGCGAGAGCAATGCATAGCTGTACGCGCCGACGGCATAGAAGCCCACGTAGCCCAGGTCTAGCAACCCGGCTAGGCCAACCACGATGTTCAGGCCCAGGCCGAGCATGGCGTAGATCAGAATCAGCGTGGCGATATCCACGGCACTACGCGTTGCAAAGAAGGGCCAGGCAAGACCGACGAACACGAGGGCAAGCACGAACCACCGCTGCACGCCCGGATCGGAAAGGCGCTGGCCCAGTTTGCTCCATGCGCTCAGCTCACTGCGCACAGGACGGCTGCTGCGACGCGAGCGCCGCAGCAGTTGCCAAAAGAACATGGCGACGGCACAGCCAACCACAGTCCAGAGGACGACAGGACTGGCACCTTCGACATGCAGCTTGACGCCTACCGTCGTAAGCTTGAGCCCCAGCACGGGGTAGGCGACTGCCAGAACCAGCAAGGCACTGAAGAACGCCGTCTTGAGAGAATTTGAGGAATTCATACTTTCTCCACTTCCGGGCGTCCAAGAATTCCCGTTGGTCGAAAGAGCAGCACCAGAACGAGGAGGCCGAAGGCCACGACGTCCTTGTACTGGTCGCCGAAGATGTCTGCCCCGATGGCCTCGACCACACCCAGTACCAGCCCCCCCAGCATGGCACCCGGAATGCTGCCGATGCCGCCCAGCACTGCGGCAGTGAATGCCTTGATGCCCGCGAGAAAGCCGAGGTTCGGGTTGATAACGCCGTACTGCACGCCCAGCAGAACCGAGGCAACCGCGGCCAGCCCCGCACCGATAACGAAGGTCAACGCGATGATGCTGTTCGTGCGGATGCCGAGCAGATTGGTCATCTTGATGTCCTCGGCGCAGGCTCGGCACGCCCGCCCGAGACGCGAGCGCGAGATGAACAACGTCAGGATCACCATAACCAGGAAAGTGACGGTGAAGATGAGCACCTGCATATAGGACAGCGAAACACCGCCCCAAGCGACGTTGCCAGGCAACAGATTCGGAATCGCCTTGTCCTTCGAGCCTTGGGCAAGCAGGACTTTGTTCTGCAGGAAGATCGACACGCCGATGGCCGTGATCAGCGGTATCAGGCGATTGCTGCCGCGCAGTGGGCGATAAGCAATGCGCTCGATGCTGTAACCGTATGCGCTCGTGACAATGATGCTCGCCGCAAAGGCTGGGAAAAGCGTTAGCGGCAGGCTGTCGACGCCGAACATCAGCAGCCCGGCAATGACCATGAAGGCCACGTAGGAGCCGATCATGTAGACCTCGCCGTGGGCGAAGTTGATCATGCCGATGATGCCGTAGACCATTGTGTAGCCGATGGCGATCAGCGCATACGTGCTGCCGACAGTCAGTCCATTGACCAACTGTTGAAGGTAGTAGTGGATTTCGGACACGAAGGACTCCCCCGGACACCGCCGGTGGCGGTGTCCTGAACAAAGGATGACGAGGTGGGGGGCGGTTACTTCGCCAGCGTCTTGGTGCCGTCCTGATGCCAGTAGTACGGCACGAAACTGAAGTTCTTCAGGTCACCGTTCTTGTCATAGGACAACGCGCCGATCGGGGTATCGAACGAGCCCTCGCGCAGGGCCTTCGCAACCTTCTCCGGATCTGCGGCGCCTGCTTTCTTGATACCGTCGGCGATGACGGTCACCGCTGCATAGGCGGGCAACACGAAGACGCCGCTCGGGTCCTGCTTCTTGGCCTTGAACGCCTGAATCAGTGCCTGGTTCTTCGGGTCTTCGTCGAAGGCCTTGGGCAACGTGACCACCAGTCCCTCGGTGGCTTTGCCGGCGATGGCCGAGAGTTCCTTGTTGCCCGCACCTTCGGTGCCCATGAACTTTGCCTTCAGGCCCTTCTCCGAAGACTGGCGCAGCAAGAGTCCGAGTTCCGGGTGGTAGCCGCCGTAGTAGATGAAGTCCACATTCAGGCGCTTGAGCTTCTCGATGATGGTCGAGTAGTCCTTGTCGCCTGCGTTGATACCTTCGAACAAGGCAACCTTGACGCCCTTGGCATCCAGGGAGCGCTTCACTTCGGTCGCGATGCCTTCACCGTACTGCTGCTTGTCGTGCAGCACCGCCACGAGCTTGGGCTTGACGCTACCCGCGATGTAGGTCGCAGCCGCCGGAGCCTGCATGCTGTCCAGGCCGATCGTACGGAAAACCAGAGAATAGCCCTTCTTCGTGATGTCGGGATTGGTGGAAGCTGCTGTCACCATCAGGACGCGCTCGTCCTCGTAGATGCTGGCAGCACCCATTGTCGCGCTGGAGCAAACATGGCCGACGACGAACTTGATGCCCGCGTTGACGACCTTGTTGGCGACCGCGACAGCCTGCTTGGGATCGCACGCATCGTCGAACACCACGCCTTCAAGCTGCTTTCCCGCAATGCCGCCGCCCTTGTTGATCTGCTCGATCACCATCTTGGCACCGGTGAATTGCATGTCGCCATACTGCGCGACCGACCCACTCACCGGCCCGATCAAAGCCACCTTGATGGTGTCCGCTGCGGCGGCGACGCTTGCTGCGGCACCCAGGGTCATAAGCAAAACGGCTTGGCGAATGCGCTTGCCTTGCTTCAAGTTCGAAGGAATGGTCATCTCTGTCTCCTGTGGATAAGCCCAAAATGTTCCCGCGGCGGATATGTCGCCGACGGGGTACCCTTCTTGGCCGGGGTATTAGTTGAGATACGCGTCAAGGCGCAAGGCGCGGTTCATCTCGTTCAACACGATGTTGTAGCCCTCGTCGAAGCCCATGCCGGGCTTGGCCAGCATCTGAGCGACCTGGGTGGCGATGCCGATGTGAGTCGTCGTGCGGGCCGATAGATCGGTCTCCGCGCAGGTGCCGCCCAACACGGGACCCACACCGTTACGATGGCAATCGAGGACAGCGTCGATGGTGTTGTGGATGGAGCCCAGGTCAGGCGTCTTCACCTGGATCATGTCGACGGACTGATTGACGGCAAACAGGTGGATGTCTTCGGCGGTGTTGGCCCATTCGTCGGCAACGATCTTTACCTGGCTGTCGCGCGCCTGGAGGATCTGTCGAAGGCGTGCCAATGCCTCGATCTGGGCATCACGGCTACCGGCATCCAGCGGATGCTCGATGGTCAGGAGGTGGGGGCCAGCCGCAGCCTCCAGTCGCTGGAGAATGTCAGCGGTGCGCTCCGGCGAGCCTTGTACCGACGCGCCAACCATGCCGTAGACATCCAGATGGATGCGCGGGCAATAGTCGCTCTGCGTATTGAGCTGCTCTACGCGCGCAACGATCCATTTCACGTAACGCTCCAGCTCGGCACCTTCTGGGCCGACCAGTTCCGGCGTGTTGATCAAGCCATGCGGCAAGATGGGGACACTCTTCAGGATCATCTTGTCGACATTGGTGTAGCGGTCGTCTCCCGACTGCCCATAGATCGGGACCGCCGCCAGCGGGCCGGACAGCTCCCACTCGTCCTTGATGACCCTGGCCATGATGTGATGGCCGGCCACGTGCGCCGCCGCGTTCAGCAGAGCCTGGGAGACCCCGTAGGCCGCAGCGCGCTTGGCCTCGATCGACTCGGAGATCCAGGCCTCGGCCTGCACCGCCGCACTCCGGAAGTTGCTGACATCCAGCCCCAGCAGGCGGGGCGCGAGATCCTGCTCGATCTGCTGTGCCAGCTTCCTGGCATGGAAACGCGGTTCACGCCCCCCCACGCCGGAGTACTGAACGCTGGCGCAGTCGCCGAGGGCCACGTAACCATCGCTGAGCACCAGCACGACGGAGACGGACTCGGAGGGCTCACGCACGTTGGCATAGCCCGGCGTGACGGCCGTGCCCAGATACGCTGCACCGTCGCGGACGGCACCGGCCTTGATGGCAGCCTGGTCGTCAAAGAAGAACGAGCCGACGCCAGGGGCGGCGAGCACTTTGACGATCTTGATCGCTTTGCTCATTGCAGATCCTTGTGGGTTAGATAGCGGATTGGCTAACGAGCCGCAGGTGCATGTAGGCCAGCACGCCTTCAGTGCCGCCTTCGTAGCCGTAGCCGCTGTTGCCCAAGCCGCCCAGAGCCACATCGGGCAGCGAGGGGGCGGTCTGGTTGATGCCAATGTTCGAGGCATTCAAGCGGCGCACCAGCTCGTCGCGCACGCGCAGCGAGTCGGTGAAGATGTAGGCCGCGAACGAATACGGCGTAGCGTTCGCCAGTTCCACGGCTTCATCGATCGTGTTGACGGACTGCACGGTTGCAATGGGGCTGAACGGCTCCTCGACCAATACTTCCGCATCCTTGGGAACCGACGACAGCACGGTCGGCTCGACAAAGAAGCCAGGGCGTTCCACGCGCTTGCCGCCGGTTTCGACCACCGCGCCCTTGGCAACGGCATCCTCGATCAGGTGAAGGAAAGTCGCCACGCGACCGCCATGCGCGATAGGCCCGAGCGTGGTGCCGTCTTCCTGACCGTGCCCGAGCTTGTAGGACTGGGCCTTCGCCACCAGCGCCTTGACCAGCGCATCGTGCACGGCAGGGTGTGCCAGGTAGCGCGTGGGCGCGACGCACGACTGGCCGGCCGAACCGAATTTCGCCGACGCGGTCACTTGCACTACCTTCTCGACATCCGCGTCGCTCCAGACGATTACCGGAGCATGCCCGCCGAGCTCGAAGACGGGGCGAATCAGGTTCGGCGCTGCCAGCGCGGCGAGTTCCTTGCCCACCTGCGTGGACCCGGTAAAAGACACGGCCTTCACCAGCGGTGACGCCAGTAGTTGTTTGCTGACTGCGCGTGCGTCGCCGAAGATCAGGTTGACGACACCTTCGGGCAGCCCCGCATCGGCCAGGGCCTGGACAATGGCACTTGCGCTATATGGCGTAAATTCGGATGCCTTCAGCACCACCGTGCAGCCGGCAGCCAACGCCGCCCCCAGCTTGCGCCCAACCAGCACGGCCGGAAAATTCCACGAGGTGATCGCCACGACAACGCCCAATGGCGTCGGCAGCGACAGGCGCGCGCTGCCCGCGACAATACCCTGATGCACCTTGCCGCTGATGCGGCTGGCCTCTTCTCCGTTCCAGGCCAGGGTCTCGATCGTGCGGCGAAGCTCGCCGAGCGCGTCGGCCTGCGTCTTGCCGGACTCCAAGATCAGGCCATTAGCAATCTCTTCGATGCGCTCAGCTAACAGGGCCGATGCCTTTTTCAGGATCGCTCCACGCGCCTGCCCCGTCAGCGCACTCCACGCGGGGAATGCGTTATGCGCCGCATCCAGCGCAGCCTCGACCTGATTGGCATCGGCTCGTGTCACGATGCCGACGGCCTCGCCGGTGGCTGGATCGATGTTGGGCTGAGAACCGGATTTGCCTTCTTCCCATCGCCCGTTGATGAAGAGGTGCGCGTCGAGATTGTGTTCGGCCATGGCCGTCTCCTATCGATAGAGGTTTGATAAATCAGCCAAAGCTGCGCTTGCCACGAATGAGATCTGCGCCTTTCTCGGCGATCATCAGCGTGGCTGCATAGGTATTGCCGGAGGTGATCGTCGGCATGACCGAGGCGTCGATCACCCGCAGATTCTCAAGTCCATGGACCCGCAGCGAGTCGTCCACGACCGACATCGGATCGGACTTCGGGCCCATGCGAGCAGTCCCCACCAGGTGATAGCCCGTGGATCCGTTGTGCTTGCAGAAGTCCAGCAACTGCTCGTCGGTGCTGACCTGGGTGCCCGGGACTGTTTCCTCGACCAGATACTTCGCCAGCGTCGGGGAATGCAGCAGACCGCGGATGATCTTCATCCCCGCGACCATGACCTCCTGATCCAGGCTGTGGGCCAGGTAGTTGGGCTGGATGATCGGGTCCTCGAACACATTGGTCGAGTGGGCATGCACATAGCCACGACTCAGCGGCCGGTGCTGCCACCATCCGCCGGTGACGCCCGGATAGTCGTCGAGCACGTAGTGCTTGCCTTCCTTGTAGCTGCCGGGGACGAAGACACATTGCAGGTCCGGTGTTCCCACGTCAGGCTTCGACTTGCAGAAGAGATGCGCTTGGGAAGGCGTCAGCGTCAGGACACCCGGCTTCCTCGCCAGCCAGCGCATGATCTGCCACATGAGCCTCGGCCCACGCGCCATTTCGTTCAGGGTTGTGACGCCTCGCCTGGCGCGCATGACCAGTCGTGCCGAATAGTGGTCGCTGAGGTTTTCTCCCACGCCCGGCAGTTCGTGGACGACCTTGACGCCCAGCTTCGCCAGCAGACCTGCAGGGCCAATGCCCGAAATCTGCAGCAGCCGTGCCGTGTTGGCGGTGCCCGCGGAGATGATCACTTCACGACGAGCTTTGACGATGGCCTCCGCACCACCCTGACTCCGAACGAATCCCACGCCCACGGCGCGCTTGCCTTCGAACAGAATGCGCTGCGCCCGCACGCCGGAAAGTAATTCCACGTTGCCACGCTTGATGGCGGGTGCCAAGAAGCCCGCCGCAGCGCTAATACGGAAGCCGTTCTCGATCGTTCGCTGAAAATAGCCTACGCCTTCCTGATCCCCAGAGTTGTAGTCAGGGTTGCGCTTGTGGCCTGCGGCGACCGCAGCTTCGATGAAGGTCTCGGAAATGGGATGGAACCAGTCCATCGGCGTGACCGGGATCGGGCCCGAGCGACCGCGAACGCCGTTACCGCCGGCTCCGGTGTAGCGCTCTGAGCGTGCGAAATAGGGCAGCACATCCTCATAGCCCCATCCTCGATTGCCCAGCGATGCCCAGTGATCAAAGTCATCGGGTTGGCCCCGGACGATCATCATGCCGTTGATAGAACTCGAGCCGCCGACAACCCGCCCCTGCGTAGTTGAGATCCTTCGCCCACCACTACCCTCGGAGGGTTCGGTCTTGAATTGCCAGGTAATCTGGGGCTGCGTCAGCGTCTTAACGAAGCCAGCAGGGATGCGGACATAAGGCCGCAGATCGCTTGAACCTGCTTCAAGGACACACACCGTCACAGTCGGATCTTCAGACAGCCGGGCAGCCAGAATGGACCCCGCTGACCCAGCGCCGACGATCACGTAGTCATAGGTTCTCGAATTTTCAGTACTTGCAGTCATCTCTTCAGCCTCTCGGATTTCGCTCCGCGACACAACAGCGCTACTCCACAGGCGCAGTCACGAAGGGGGCTTGAGCCAACGAGCTATGGGAGCTCTCTTCCCGCAATTGCTGATCTCGCGCGGCGGGTCACGGCTCTGTCTTGATGAGATGGTATGAAGACGGATCGATCAAAAAAAGAGATTTATTTTCCACGATAGATGCATATCTCTCATCCAAACGGGGACTAGGCAGAAACCCTAGGGAGGGTGAAATCGAGGGCCTCCCCGCATTCGCTTTGTCCCGGCGACTTCCCCCGGGCCGGCGGGAAGTTGCAGGCAAGCGTGGGCCTATGAGACGATGCAAGTTATATTCACTTAAGATGAAAAAGATTCATCTAACGCGCCATGTCACTAAGCGCCTACGAGGTTTTCGTGGCCATCGCGGAGCGCGGTAGCTTCGCGGCGGCCGCACATCAGTTAAATTTGTCGCCGTCGGCCGTTAGTCATGCTCTGGCTTCGTTCGAGCAGGAGCTGGGCTTCGCGCTCTTTGTGAGGAATCGCAGTGGCGTCCGCCTCACGTCGGGAGGCGAAGCCCTGCTACCCACCGTGAGAGAAGTGCTGCAATGTAATGAGAAGCTGGAGCAGCAAGCCTCCAAGTTGCTTGGCCTCGAGGCCGGGACGGTCCGGATCGGGGCATTTAGCAGCGTGAGCGTGGCCTGGATGCCGAAGATCATTCGCTCGTTTGCAGACCTCTATCCAAACATCCAGGTGTCCATCGAGCAAGGCGGATACGACGATGTTGTCGAGTGGATCACCAAGAGCAAGGTTGACCTTGGATTTGTCACCCTGCCCGCCGCACCTGGCTTGGAGGTCACCCCCCTGTATGCCGACCCGCTTGTGTGTATCGCCCCCCCCAGTTTCGCGCCAAAGAACAAGGCTTACATGACGGTTGCGGAGTTGACTGAGCACAATGTCGTACTCCAGGGGGAAGGCTATGGCAAAGAAACCCAGCAGCTACTGGCAACCCACAAGATCTCTATCAAATCAAGCGCGCGGGCGATCGACGACGCCGCCATCATCGCCATCGTCGAGAGTGGCTTGGGGCTCAGCGTCGTGCCACAACTTGCATTGCTCAACTACCGCAGTTCCGTGCAAGTCTTTCCGTTTTATCCAGCAGAAAGCCGAGCCATCATGCTAGGCTCATTGAGCCATGAAGGTCTGGCTCCGGCGGCAAAAGCTATGCACAAGCATATAGTCAAGTCCGTCGCTACCTGGTCGAAAGAGAGTGGGAATCGAGGTTAAGTCGACGCGAAATCTGCAGGAACCAGGTTCCGCGAGGACGCCATCCTACTGACGTCCACGCCGCCACCGCGCAGTGTTGCGGCAATTTGTTGCCCCACTTGCAGTTCGACTGCGGAGTGCCACGACATCGGGCTCCCCGTACCATCATGTGCATCGCGCAGGGTCCAGTGACCAGCATCACACTGCGCCGCCGATCGGCTCGGTGTACGGCACAAAGTCTGAGCATTGGGTGGCCGGTTCCGGAGTGGGAACGGCCATACCTGGCGAAGCTGTCGACGGTCGGTTTTTCAGCGCGATCTGTCCACGGCGCGCTATGTGTACTGGTGGGTGGACGGTATTCATACGGGTCTGCGCAGCGAGGGCTCGGACGGGCAATGCCTGCTGGTGATCATAGGCGTCACGCCCGACGGCAGGAAGGAGCGCGTGGCGATCGGTGACGGTTATCGGGAATCGAAGGCATCGTGGGCGGAAGTCCTGCTGGACCTAAAAGCCCGCGGCCTGCAGGCTGGCCCGCTGGCGGCGGTCGGCGATGGCGCCATGGGATTCTGGGCGGCCCTGGAGGAGGTGTTCCCGGCC
>NZ_AUFE01000063.1 GCF_000426345.1 Cupriavidus phytohabitans
GGCATGCGCCGGAACTGGTTGAAAGGCGAAATCGGTGACACTGTCCATCCGATCCTCTGTGCCGCAGGCTTCAATCTCCGTTGGCTGCTGCGGGCCATTGCCCGCCTCGGTATCCGCGGGCTTTTTTTCGTCTTAGCTTTGCTCACAGGGATGGCCCGGTTCGCCACCGATGCCGCCAATCGACTCAGCCCACATGCCGCAGTCGTTTGATGAGGGCCCAGAATCCTCCGCCTTTCAGTCACGCTGAGCTCTCAGACTGAATTTTTCAGGTCCGACTATGTCACGAGTTCTCCGCTCGGCGCTGCATCCCTTGCCGAGAACTACGTTGGTCTGCCGATGCAGTGCGCATCGTAGACCCTGCCTCCTGATTTCCATCTTTCAGAGCACTCCTTCGAGAGGGAGGGAGTGACGCTCGTTCCTTGAGCGCCGGCACTCGCCCCTCTCGTGCCCGACGACAGGGCGCGAGAGGGCACGTTGTGTGTAGGGGACAACAAAGGGGTGAGCGCGCGCCTGATTCCTGGGCCCGTGACGTCGCCTAATCCCTGTTCTTTTCCCGCGCCAGTTGCGGCGTGCAAATCAACGACCTATCCCGAATCTGAAGCGAGGACTCCAATCACTACCATTGCGCACGTAAACAACAATTCACCAAACAAGCAGGCATACGCTTGGCGAACATAGAGTCGAAGAAAAGACCAGGTTCAATTCCATTTTGTTATACGGAGAGACATCGTGCCCCCAAACCAGAAATCAGCAGCGAGTGCCGCGGTGGATGTGCAGGCGGTTATCAATAACCACCCGTTTTCCTCGTTTCAGTGGTTCGTCTTCGCCATGTGCTTTGTCGTCGTGCTACTCGACGGCTTCGACACTGCAGCCATTGGCTTCATCGCACCATCCCTGATCGGCGAGTGGGGTATTAGTCGGCCAGCGCTTGCGCCGGTGCTGAGCGCGGCCCTGTTTGGTCTGGCGGGGGGTGCCCTCGTCGCCGGCCCGCTTTCAGACCGCCTGGGCCGCCGAGTCATGCTCATCATCTCCGTCGGGATCTTTGGCGTTGCCTGTCTGGCATCCGGTTACGCGGTAACGCTCACTCAGTTGACGGTTCTCCGGTTCATTACCGGCTTGGGGCTTGGGGCGGCCATGCCGAACACTGTGACGCTCATGAGCGAGTTCTGCCCGGACAAGCGTCGAGCCGCAATCGTGAATCTGATGTTCTGCGGTTTCCCGCTGGGTGCGGCTTTTGGTGGATTCCTGGCGGCCTGGATGATTCCGACATTCGGCTGGCGCAGTGTTCTCCACCTTGGCGGTGTGGCACCGCTGGTTCTTCTGGTGTTCCTTGTGCTTCTGCTTCCTGAGTCAGTTCGCTACATGGTTGCCAAGAAGACATCGCAGGAGAAGATTCGTCGGACGCTTGAGCGCATCACCGGCACGCGAGTCGAAGCGGCTGAGTTTGTCGCTGTCGAGCCTGCTGAAACCGCCGGCCAGGAAGGGATCCGCGTGGTCCTGTCCCGAGAATATGTCGTTGGCTCTGTAATGCTGTGGCTTGCCTACTTCATGGGCCTGGTTATTTTCTACGCGTCGATCAACTGGATGCCCATCCTGCTGAAAGAGGCGGGCCTGACGCAGAAGGCAGCCACGCTCATCTCGGCACTGTTCCCTCTGGGTGGTATCGGCGCTGTGCTTTGCGGCGTCCTGATGGACAAGTTCAACGCCAATCGCGTCATCGCCATCTGCTATGCGTTGACAGCAATTTCCGTGTACGGCATCGGACAGGCGGTTGGCAATGTGGGCCTGCTGGTGTTGGTCGTCTTCCTCGCCGGCGTGCTCATGAACACTGCGCAGTCCTCGATGCCAGCACTTGCCGCTGCATTCTATCCGACTGCCGGCCGCGGTACTGGCGTCGCATGGATGCTGGGCATTGGTCGCTTTGGCGGGATTGCAGGTTCGTTCCTGGTAGCCGAGCTCACCCGTCTGCACGTCGGGTTCACCGGAATCTTCGCCATGGTGGCTGTTGCCGGCCTCGTTTCCTGCATCGCGCTGACCATCAAACAAGCAGCAAATCCGAGGGCGTCAGCAGCGCGCTTCAACTCGAGCGCGGCCGTCGGTCACTAAGTCGGTCACTAATCGAGTTCTGCCGCCTTCCCTACGGCGGCAACGCCATTCCCGCCTTGGCACGCGCTCAAGTCTCGCCTCTCCGGCAATCGGCCTTTTTCCTGCAGTAGCCTAAGCCTCTGATTCAAAAAAAGAAATTGATCGACGGGCAGGGCGGCAGCAGCCGTGCGGGCTGTTGCGCAATGGCGCCAGCGATGTGTTTGCATTCGCACTACGCCACTTCCCGACCTAATATAGGCCATGCCATGGGCGGCACGGGGGGCTACCTATGATGATGATCGGTCTGGCTGTCTTGCCATGTTGACGCGCAGGGCTTTCCTGCTCGGCGGTGCGGGCGCTGCCGGTGCGCTGGTGATCGGATGGGCGTGGCTGCCGCCGCGCCAGCGGCTGACGGGCAATCCGCCGCCAGTGCGCGACGGGCAGTTCGCGCTGAACGGCTGGGTCAAGGTGGCGTCCGACAACACCGTCACGGTGGTGATGAGCAAGGCCGAGATGGGGCAGGGCGTGCATACCGGCGCGGCCATGCTGCTGGCCGAGGAGATGGAGGCCGACTGGTCGCAGATCCGCGTCGAGCCGTCGCCCGTCGACAACCTGTACAACAACATCGAGGGCGTGGTCGCCAACCTGCCGTTCCGGCCGGACGACAAGGGGTGGCCCAGGCGCGCGGCGGAATGGTTCACGCGCAAGGGCGTGCGCGAGGTGGGCATGATGTTCACCGGCGGCTCCACCAGCATCAGGGACCTGTGGAATCCGATGCGCGAGGCCGGCGCCGCCGCCCGCATGATGCTGTGCGCGGCAGCGGCCAAGCAGTGGGACGTCAAGGCCGAGGACTGCAGCGCGCAGGCCGGCAAGGTGGTGCACCCGTCCGGACGCAGTGCCACCTTCGGCGAACTGGCCGCGGCTGCCGCGCGCGAGGCTTTGCCACGCAAGGTGGAACTGAAGGACCCAGCCAGCTACAGGCTCATCGGCACCCGCGCGGCGCGCCTTGATACCCCTGCCAAGCTCCACGGCAAAGCCAGTTTTGGCATCGACGTGGTGGCGGACGCGATGGTCTACGCCAGCGTGCAGATGTGCCCGACGCTGGGCGGCAAGCTGCGGGGATCCCCGCCGGACGATGTGAAGGCGCTGCCCGGCGTGCTCGACCTCGTCCCGCTGCCTCCGTTCCCGGGCGGCAGCGGCGGGGTGGCCGTGATCGCCAGCGATGCGTGGATCGCCATGCAGGCGGTCGAAAAGGTCCAGTGCAAGTGGGACGAAGGAGAAGCTGCGAAGCTGTCGAGCGAGGGCATCCGCGACACGCTGGTGAAGGCGCTCGACGCCTCGGGCCCGCGCGTCTGGTACGAGCATGGTGACGGGCGGGCCATGAAGCAGGGCAAGCCCGCCATCCAGGTCTTGTACTCGGCGCCATACCTTGCGCATGCCGCGCTGGAGCCGGTCAACTGCACGGTGCTGGTCGAGGACGGCCGCGCCGTCGTGTGGGCCGCCACGCAGATGCCCGGGCTGGCGCGCCGCTGCGTGGCGAAGACGATCGGGCTGGACACGGACCAGGTCGAACTGCGCCAGCTATCCATCGGCGGTGCCTTCGGGCGCAGGCTGGAAGTCGATTTCATCTGCCAGGCGGCCGCCATCGCCGCGAAGCGCAAGGGTGTGCCGGTGCAGACGATCTGGTCGCGCCCCGAGGACATGCGGCATGACTTCTACCGTCCGGCCAGCGTGTCGCGCTTTGAAGCGTGGCTCGACGGGAACCGCAAAGTCATCGCCGTGCGCAATATCTCGGCCAGCCAGTCAGTGCTGGAGAGCACCGCAAAACGCAACTTCGGGCTGCCGGACATCTTCGTGTCGCGGCTGGACAAGTCGACGGTGGAGGGGGCCTTCGACCAGGCCTATGACTGGCCGGACGTGTGGGTCGGCCACCAGAGCGTGGACCTTGCCATTCCGGTCGGCTACTGGCGCTCCGTGGGGCACTCGCACCACGCCTTCTTCATGGAGAGCTTTGTCGACGAGCTGGCGGCGGCGGTGGGCAAGGATCCGCTCGACTACCGCATGAGCCTGCTCAGGGATGAGCGCCAGCGCGCGGTGCTGGAGCAGGCGGGAAAGATGTCGGGCTGGGGCCAGCCTTTGCGCAAGAAGCCTGGCGTGGTGAAGGTGGGGCGCGGGGTGGCCCTGCACGAGTCGTTCGGCAGCGTGGTGGCTCAGGTCGCCGAGGTGTCCGTGGACAGCACGGGGCAGGTCCGCGTGGATCGCGTCTTCTGCGCCATCGATTGCGGCATGCCGGTCAACCCGACCCTGATCGAGCAGCAGGTAGAGGGCGGCGTCGTGTTCGGGCTGTCGGCAGCGCTGTGGCAGAAGATTACGCTGGAGAGCGGCAAGGTGAAAGAGGACTACTACACCGCGTTTCCGGCCATGCGCCTGCGAGACTGCCCGGACATCCAGGTGCACGTCATGCCGTCGAAGGGCCCGCCACAGGGCGTCGGCGAGTCCACCACGCCGCCGATCGCGCCAGCGGTGGCGAACGCCTTGTTCCAGGCGACCGGCGAACGCTTGCGCGACCTGCCGCTGCTGAAGACCCTGCCGCCTTCCGGAGCCTGTGATGCCAGACAATCAGATCAGTGTCAACGGTAAGCGCGTCGAAATCCGCTCTGACGGCTGCACGCCGCTGTTGTGGGTGCTGCGCTGCGAGCTGAAGCTGACGGGCACCAAGTTCGGGTGTGGCGTGGGGGTATGCGGCGCCTGCGCGGTGCATGTCGACGGCAATATGCTGCTGTCGTGCCAGCACCAGGCGAGCGAGATGGCAGGCAAGAAGATCGTCACCATCGAAGGGCTCGACGGCCCCGAGGCGAGCGCCCTGCGGGCGGCCTGGCTGAAGCATGAGGTCGTGCAGTGCGGCTATTGCCAGAGCGCGCAACTGATGGCGGCGAGCGCGCTGCTCAAGCGCACCCGCAATCCGAAGGAAACCGAGATCGTCGACCAGATGAGCTGCGTGCTCTGCCGTTGCGGCACGTATACGCGGATCAGGCGGGCAATTGCGGAAGCCCTGGAGATGTTGAGGGGCTGAAGGCGAGAGCGCATTGGAAACAGCCGGTGTCGCGCCGACAGTCGCGCGTGGCCCGATTCCGTGCAGACGGCCAGGAAGTCTTGGGAGGATGGCGATGAAGCATTCCGGGTCAGCACCAGGGTCGCCCTGTCCGGGCGGGTCGCAACCGGCGACCCATGCCGCCGGCGCCGCGACGATCCCTTCCGCGCCTGCTGCGACCGGACGCGTGGAGCTGTATACGCAACGAACCATGGTGAACTGGCTGAGCCCGCTGCAGCTTCCGTTCACCGCCATGCGCGTTGCCGTGGCGATGGCAGTCGGGGCCTTTGCCGACCAGCGCATGGTGCAGGCTGCGCTCACCACCCTGAATCCGAATCCGCCGATCCCCGTCCCGGCTGACGAGGGCGGCGGGGTCTGGGTCGACTATCTGGCCGACACGGGAGATGGTTGGGACGCGTCGTATTCCATGGCGTTGTGCGTCAGTCATGCTGTCACGCTGCGCGAGGCTGGCGCGACGTTGCCACGGGCCAGGGTGCTGCTGCTCGGCGGCGACCAGGTATATCCGACACCCGCGCATGATGGCTATCGGACGCGTTTTGTCGATCCGTTTCGCGCGGCGTTCCCTGCGCCGGTCGGATCCGCGGGCCCTGCATACAGCGACCAGCCGATCGAGGTGCCGGATGCGCCGTGGATGGTCGCCACGCCAGGCAATCACGACTGGTACGATGGCCTGCGCGGCTTCGCCCGGCTGTTCTGCAGCGGCAAGCCCGTGGGCGGCTGGGAGACGCGCCAGCGCACGGGCTACTATGCCTTGCAGCTGCCCGGCGGCTGGTGGGTCTGGGGACTGGACCTGCAGCTGGAATCGGAAATCGACCGGCCGCAGCGCGAATACTTCCAGAAAATGTACGCGGCGCTGCAGCCCGGCGATCTTGTCGTGCTCTGCGCGCCCGAGCCGAGCTGGATTGACGAGATGGAGCGTGTGCGCCGCGGCGAACGGCGGGCCGTGCCGTCGATCGAGACCAAGACGGCGCGCTTCCGGAGCCTGGGCGAGATCGAGGGGATGCTGGGCGACCGGCTCGCGCTGGTACTGGCCGGCAACTCGCACCATTACGCGCATTACGTGCCGAGAGCGGGCACGGCGGGGCCGCATCGCATCACCTGCGGAGGCGGGGGCGCCTTTCTCCACGGCACACATCAGCTGCCGGACCCGCCGCGGCCTATTGTCGTGGGCGCGGCCAGGCAAGCCTATGCGCTGCAGTCCGCGTATCCGGAGAAGGAGACGTCCCGGCAACTGCGCAATCGCGCGTGGCAACTGCCAGCGCGCAACGTGTCGTTCTGCGTACTGGTGGCGATCCTGTATTTGCTATTCGATTGGATCGTCCAGAGCGCGAGCCTGGCAGTCTTGCCTGGCCCTGGCCAGCGCGGCTTTGTGCAATGGCTGGCTGGCCTCGAGGTGACATTCGGGAATATCGGCGCGGTGTATGGCGAACTGTTCCGGGTCATGGCGCATAGCCCGGCCTCGGTGGTGTACGCGGCGGCGATCGTCTCGACCTGCGCTGCCCTGTCGACCAGGGATGTCAGGCGCGGCGTCGGGCTGGCGTACCTCGTCGGCGCGCTGCACGGGCTGCTGCACCTGGCACTGGCGATCGCCCTGCTATGGCTCATCACGCGTTTTAACATCCATGGCTTCGGCTCTGACAATCCGCCACCCATCCTGTTTTTCCTGGTCGAGGCCATGTTGCTGGGCGGGGCCGTCGGCGGCCTGCTGTTCGGTGTATGGATGGTGTTGGGCAACGCCTTGTGGCGCCTGCACCCCGAGGAGGTGTTCTCGTCCCAGCGCATCGCCGATTACAAGTGCTTCCTGCGGATGCGGTTCGAGGGCGGGCAATTGACGATCTACCCGCTCAAGCTGGAAAAGGTTTGCCGTCGCTGGAAGCTGGGCGAGGGTGTCAGGCAACTGACGAAGGTCCGCAGCACCTGGCGCGTGCGCGCCCAGCCTGGCGCAAGCGGCCCGCGGTTCGTGCCGGCGGACGGTGAGGTATCGCCGCCGGAGGCGGTACAGATGATCGAGGAGAAGGCAATCATCATCCAGCGACAGGGGGCGGCATGACGCGCAATGCGCTGGCATACGATGTCGTCGTCATCGGCAGCGGCTTTGGCGGCGCGGTCTCGGCCTGCAGGCTCGCGCAGGCTGGCCGCAAGGTGCTGGTGCTCGAGCGCGGCCGCCGCTGGAGCCCGGCGAACTATCCGCGCGACGAGAATGATCCCTGGCTGTGGAACCAGGAGCGCGCACATCGCTTCAATGGCTGGGCCGATATCCGGACATTCTCCGATGTCTGGGTCATCGCCGGGGCCGGAGTCGGCGGTGGCTCGCTGATCTACGCCAACGTTTCCGTGGAAGCCAAGCCAGAGGCGTTCCTGCACGGCTGGCCGAAAGACGTGACCTATGAGGGCCTGCAGCCCCATTACGAGCAGGTGGGGCGCATGCTCGACGTGAGCGAAGTGCCGGATAACCAGTTGAGCGAGCGGACCCGGCTATTGCGCGAGGGGGCGGAAGCCTGCGGATGGGGCGAGCGATTCCGCAAACTGCCGCTGGCCGTGTCGTTTTCCAGCAGCTGGGACCCGACGCGGCCAGACGCCCGCGATGACCGGCATTCAGAGCGCTTCCTGAACCAGCACGGACGGTGGCAGGGCACATGTGTCCATTGCGGCAATTGCGACGTGGGGTGCCAGGTGTCAGCCAGGAATACGCTGGACCTGAACTACCTGGCGGTGGCCGAAGACAATGGCGCCGAGATCCGCCCCTTGCACCTGGTGGACAGGCTCGAGCCGCTGGAGCAGGGCTGGCGGGTGTGCTTCCGGAAAATCGACCCGGAAGACCAGACCACGAGCCCCGGCGAAGTCACGGCCATCCGGGTGATCCTGGGCGCCGGCTCCATCGGCAGCACCGAGCTGCTGCTGCGCTGCCGGGATCAGCATCGCACCCTGCCCAGGCTTTCACCACGGCTGGGATATGGCTGGGCTCACAACGGCGACTTCGTGACGCCAGCCTGGTATGGCAACAGGACGATCTCTCCTTCTCATGGCGTTACAATCTCTGCCGCAATCGACCTGCTGGACCACAGCGGCCCGAACGGACAGGCGCTCTTCGTGGAGGACGGCGGCATCCCGAACCTCGCAGGCAACTTCATCCGACGCCACATGAAGAGAGCGCGTTCCCGCAAGCTGCGCGCTGTGTGGAGGGAAGTAGGGGAACTGTTTGACGACGGCGATCCGGTCGAGCGGATGATGCCCTGGTTCGGACAGGGCGTGGATCCGGGCAATGGCCGGCTGAGGCTGGGCCGCACGTGGTACGCGCCGTGGCGTCAGGTGCTGCGGCTCGACTGGTCCTATCAGGCCTCGGTCGCGGTCATCGAGTCCATGATTGCCGCGCACACGCGGCTGTCGGCAGCGACCGGCGGAGATCCGTGGGTGCCGCTCACCTGGCGACGCTGGCACAACCTGATCACGCCGCACCCGCTAGGGGGCTGCAACATGGGGACGTCCCCCGCGGACGGCGTCGTTGATGCATGGGGCCGGGTATTTGGCTACGAAGGACTGTATGTCATGGACGGTGCGATCGTCCCGCGTCCGCTGGGCCTGAACCCTTCGCGCACGATCGCAGCGCTGGCGGAACGCAACGTGGCCATGCTCTTGGTCGCATAGCCTCAGCCTGGTTTCGGTGTAGCAGGCACGCTAGCCGCCAATGGCGGCTGCGGCTCTCGCACCGCCAGTCGGTGATGGCAGTGAACTCGGCGCGGTCAGGTTCTGCTTGTCGCCATTCAACAGATGCAGGATGGCATAGACCTGCTGTCTTCCTGTGGCAATACCCGTACGCTGACATTATGCGATATGATGTAGCCAAATGTTACATACATGGCGCTTAAGTCACATACTGACGTTGGACCCGCTCCCCTTGTGGGTAAGTCCCTAGGGACGAAATTAGAGCAACTCCTCTAATCTTTGCCTCGGTTGTCGCGCCCGCCGGCGGTGCCATGACCATTTGGAAACCACGCTCGACCGGTGCTCTGTAGCCTTGCGGCAGGCGACACCCGGCGACCATAAGAGGAATAACCCGATCCATGTCCTTTTTTACGTCCGATCAGCTCGCGGCAGTCCATAAGAACAATCTGGCCAATCTGGCAAGACTGTCCAACACGACCATCGAAGGCATCCAGAAGCTGACGGAACTGAACCTGCAGGCAGCCAAGGCAGCCATGGCTGAAGGGCAGACAATGATGCAGGCCGTATCGGCCAGCAAGAATCTCCGGGATGTACTGTCAGTCCAGGGCGATGTGCCGGAGTCTGCTGCAGACAAAGCCATCTCGTATGCGCGCCAGGTGTGCGAGATCGCAACCCAGGCGCAGGCCGAACTGGCCAGGGCCGTTGAAGAGCAATACGAGCAGCACCAGCGCAATGTGCAGGCCTTCGTAGACACCTTCGTGAAGAACGCCCCGGCAGGTTCCGATGCAATTTCCGCCACGCTGCAGGCGACCCTGGATACCGCCAGGGAATCCTACCGCTCCGCGCAAGCCATCCACCAGCAAATGGCCGGCCTGGCTTCCGCCACGTTCACCTCTACCGCTGGCGCGGCCATGGGTTCGAATAGCCAGCCAACGCGCAGCTAGCCCGCGGACCGGGCGCGGAGCGCGCACCGGCCTGGCCAGTATCCATTCCATAAGAAAGTCGGTCCTCGACCGGTTGCCCCTTGCTGCATGGCGCGGCCAGGGGCGGTACCTGTTGCGTAAGCCGCTAACGTCGGCCTGCCGTTCGGCAGGCCAGGGGTCCTTTAACCTTGAAAAAGAGAGAATCAGCATGACAAAAAGAATCGCACTGGTTACCGGCGGCATGGGTGGCCTGGGAGAGGCCATTTCCATCCGCTTGCATGACGCAGGCAATCATGTGGTGGTCACGCATTCGCCGGGCAACGCCAAAGTCCAGGAATGGCTGGCATCCATGGCAAAGGGCGGCCGCGAGATCCACGCGTACGAGGTCGATGTGGCGGACTACGAGAGTTGCCAGGCAGGCATGGCAAGGATCCTGGCCGAACTGGGCCGCGTTGACATCCTGGTGAACAACGCCGGCATTACGCGTGATATGGCGTTCAAGAAGATGGACAAGCCGAACTGGGACTCGGTGATAAAGACCAATCTCGACTCTGTGTTCAATGTCACCAAGCCCCTCTACGAGGGCATGGTGGAGCGCGGGTGGGGCCGGATCATCAACATCTCGTCGGTCAACGGTTCCAAAGGCGCCTTTGGCCAGACCAACTATTCCGCGGCCAAGGCAGGCATGCACGGATTCACCAAGGCGCTGGCCCTGGAAGTCGCCAGGAAAGGCGTAACCGTGAACACGGTATCGCCGGGCTATCTGGCCACCAAGATGGTGACGGCCGTGCCGAAGGAGATCATGGACAGCAAGATACTGCCGCAGATTCCGATGGGGCGCCTGGGCAAGCCCGAGGAAGTGGCGGGACTGGTTGCTTTCCTTTGCTCCGAAGATGCGGCGTATGTGACCGGCGCGAACCTCGCCATCAACGGCGGCCAGCATATGGAATGACGTGGGGACAGGCCACTGTCGCTAGCAGCGACAGTGGCATGCCCGAACGGCATGCCGGGGCGAACGCCCCCGGAGGACACCAGTACCTCAAAAACAAAGAGGCCCTTTGCAATGAAAAAGGGCCTCTTTGGCTCTGTATTGGGGTGCTGCCCGGCGCGAGCGGCTATAGCTTGCGAATCTTCGATGCTTGCGGGCCTTTCTGGCCTTGCGTGACCTCGAATTCAACTTTTGCGCCTTCCTCGAGTGACTTGAAGCCAGTCCCCTGGATTTCGCTGTGATGCGCAAACAGGTCCTTGCCGCCATCGTCTGGCGTAATGAACCCATACCCCTTTTCGCTGTTGAACCACTTCACAGTGCCAGTCGCCATCTCGTCCTCAAAATTCGGTATGCAAAGATATTGTGCTCAGAAATCCTTTCATGACAGCGTCGCAACGCCAAGCATGCCTGATCAGGATAGCCGAAGAGATGAGTAGGTGCCAAGCGGGGCGGTATCGGGGCGGGGCACTTGGCCAAGTTGATGGATCGGCCACCTGAAAGCGAAATTGTGAGACGCCGGAGAATCCATGCTGGCGTGGTATTCCTCGCCGTCAGCCGATATGGCCCACCACCGGGATCACCCCGAAGGCAACTGTAGCCACCAGCATGACCACCGCCGCCGAGAGCGCCCACAGCAGGGTGTAACGCTGATGGTCGCCGAACTCGACTTCCGCCAGGCCGACCAGCAGATAGGTTGAGGCGACCAGCGGGCTCAGCAGGTGGACCTGCTGCCCGATCAGCGAAGCGCGCCCGATCTCGACGGCGCCGATGCCGTAGACCGCGGCGGCCTTGGCCAGGATCGGCAGGATGCCAAAATAGAACGCGTCGTTCGAAATGAAGAATGTGAACGGGACGCTCAGCACACCGGTCACCAGGGCCATATAGGGACCCATCCAGTCAGGTACGGCGCTGATCACGCTGTGGGCAATGGCGTCGACCATCTTTGTGCCCGACAGGATGCCGACGAAGACGCCGGCGGCGAAGATCAGCGACACCACCGGCACGACGTTGGCTGCGTGCGCGCCGATGCGCTCCTTCTGTTCCTGCAGGGTCGGGTAGTTGACCATCAGCGCGATCGCGCAAGCCACGATGAACAGGGCCGGCAGCGGCAGGGTGCCGAGAATCAGCATGGCCATCAGGCCGATGGTCAGCAGGAAGTTGAACCACAGCAGCCTGGGCCTGGCGATCTGCGGATCGCCGGCGGCAACCGCCGGCCCGGTGTCGCCGTCGTGGCCCGGACACAGACCGGCGTGGCCTGGCCCGGCGCTCATCAGCGCCAGGGTGCCAAGCCGGTTGCGCTCGCGGCGGCCCAGCACGAAGGCCACGAACACGCCCCACATGCCGGTGACGATCATCGGCAGGATCATCGGCACGAACAGCGAGCCCACGTCCACGCCCAGCGCGCTGGCCGCGCGCGCGGTTGGGCCGCCCCAGGGCAGGATGTTCATCAGCCCGCCCGCCATCATGATCACGCACGCCAGCACGAGCCGGCTGATGCCGAGACGCTTGTAGAGCGGCAGCATGGCGGCGCAGGTGATCATGTAGGTCGTCGAGCCGTCGCCGTCCAGCGATACCAGCGCCGCCAGTACGAAGGTGCCGACCACGATCTTGACCGGGTCGCCGCCGACGAGCTTCAGGATGAAGCGCACCACCGGGTCGAACAGGCCGGCGTCGATCATCAGGCCGAAATACAGGACGGCGAACATCAGCATCACGCCGGTCGGCGCCAGCTTCTTGACGCCGTCGAGCATCATCGCACCAAGTTCCGGGCCGAAGCCGCCGGCCGCGCCGAAGGCAATCGGCACAAGGATCAGCGCCACCATGGCAGAGAGCCGCTTGGTCATGATCAGTGCCATGAACACGATCACCATCGAGTAGGCGAGCAGGGTCAACATTTATTTCTGTATCTCTTTGCCGGCCAGGCCACGAAGCCACGAATGGCCACGAGGGAGGCACGAGGGGGACACCCGAGCCGGCTGTGTGCGTCGTCCCGGCGCACGGATTTCAAGGCAAAGCCGATCCCGCCGGCACGGGACAGCGTGCCGGAACATGGAGGAACGACCGTGGGGGCAGCCCTGCGCGCTGGCAAGGCTTGCTGCGCCGGCCGGCGGACGCCGCCTGCCGGCCGGGCTTGGGCGGTCAGCCCGCGGAAACGATGCGCCTGGTTACCGCGTCGGCAAACTGCAGCGTGGAGGCCGTGCCGTGGAGGTCTCCGGTCTTCACCTGATCCTGGTTGAGCGTCAGCTCGATGGCACTGCGCAACCGCGCGGCGAGGTCCTGCCTCCCCACGTGGTCGAGCATCAGCCCGGCGGCCAGCATCAGCGAGATCGGGTTGGCAATGCCCTTGCCCGCGATGTCGGGCGCCGAGCCATGGACCGCCTCGAAGATCGCCGCGTGGTCGCCGATGTTGGCGCCCGGCGCCATGCCCAGCCCGCCGACCAGGCCGGCGATCTGGTCCGACAGGATGTCGCCGAACAGGTTGGTACAGAGCAGCATGTCGAAGCGCCACGGGTTGAGCACCAGCTGCATCGCGCAGGCGTCGACGATGATGTCGTCCATCTCGACGCGCCCGGCGTAGTCCCCAGCGACTTCCCGCGCCGCTTCCAGGAAGATGCCGGTGAGCGCCTTCAGGATGTTGGCCTTGTGCACCACCGTGATCTTCTTGCGGCCGTTCTTGACGGCGTACTCGAACGCGAAGCGGGCAATGCGGCGGCAGGCGTCGCGCGTGTTGGTGCCCGTAGACACCGCCACCGCATGCGGGTCGTCGCCGACCGGGATGTAGTAGTCGTGCGCCACGTAGAAGCCGCCGACGTTCTCGCGCACCAGCACCAGGTCGATGTTGTCGAAGCGGCCGGGCACCAGCGTTCGCGCGGGGCGCACATTGGCGTAAAGGTTGAATGCCTCACGCAGGCGCACATTGACCGAGCGGAAGCCACCGCCCACCGGCGTGGTCAGCGGGCCCTTCAGCGCAAGGCCGGTGCGGCCGATGCTGTCGAGCGTGTCTTCCGGCATCGGGTCGCCGCTGTATTCGACGCCGGCCATGCCCGCGCGCCGGAGATCCCAGGCGAACGGGGCGCCGAGCGCGTCCAGCACCCTGACGGTGGCATCTACGACTTCGGGGCCGATGCCGTCGCCGGGGATTAGTGTGGCCGGGATCTGTTCGCGTGCTCCGTTTTCCATCTGTGTTCCTGTCGAGGTGTCCGAACCGCTGGTGCGCCGATGCCGGATGCTATCCGGCACGCGCCGCAGGCTTGCAAGGGGCAGATTCTATGGGGGGAAGGCTGTCAGCAAACTGTCAATGTAACGCTTATGTCATTGGGGTTTACGCGGGGTCTTGGCCAAGCCGAACCGGTTCCCCGCAGGGTCTTGGCTGGCACCCTGGGGAAGTTCAACCGCCCAGCCGTTAAGGCAACGCAGGAAACGTAAGCAGGGATCCCCTAGCGCCGTCCGCCGCCGCCCCGTCCGCCAAAGCCGCCCATGCGCGCGCCGCCGCCAAAGCCGGAGGCACGGGCCGAGCCCGACTGCAGGCTCGCTCTCCCGCGACTGGCGTCGCGCTGCATGGCGCCGCCGCCGCTGCCTACGCCCTGGAAGCCATTGTCCCGGCCGCCGGCCCCACCGCTTCCATCGCGCCCGCGGAAGCCGTTGCGGCCCGCCGCGTCCGCGGTGCTGCGGCCGAATTTCTCGCGCGTGGCATTGTCGCGATAGGCAACCCCCTGGCGGTGGCGCGCGTCATGCTGCCAGCGTCCGCCCTCGAACTTGCTTGCGTCGAAATTGCGGTCGATGTTCCTCGCCTTGTGATGCTCTACATGGACCCCGCCGTTGTTCCAGTCGCAGTTGCCGAAGATGGCGATGGCCGCAGCCAGGCCGATGCCCCATGCAATGCCGCTGCCGATGGAGTCGCCCGGGTAATAGGCGCCGTAGGGTGGCCAGTAGTAGTACGGGTAGCCCGCATAGCCCCAGCCGCCATAAACGATCGCGGGGTCATACACGGGCACGTAGATCACGTCCGGGCTGGCCGGCTCGATGCGCACGATGGTTTGTTGCGCAGAGCCGGCAGGGCCCGCCGTTTCCACGGTCACGGTCTGCTGTGGCCCCGACTCGAGGTGGCCGGCCTGCCGGGCGCGCGCGCGCAGGCGCTGCACCGCATCAAGCACGTCCTTCTGCTGGGCCAGGAAGGCATCGCCAAGCTTCTGGGTCCAGTCGAGCTTGTCGCCCATCGGCTCCAGGATCTGCGGGAAGGCCACCAGCGACTTCACGCTGACATCCCACGACTCGTTCTGCACGGCCTTGACCGCGGCATCGCCCTGCACGGCCGGATGCGCCTTGACCCAGCGCGCGGCGAGGGCGACCTCCAGCGGATAGGTGGAGGCCATCAGGACCTGGGAGAGCAGGGGATCGGGGTAGAGCGCGACCGGGGCGACCATGGCCTCGATCTCCTCGGCCTTATAGGGCGCGGGCTGGCTCTGTGCCTGCGCCGTGCCCGCGCCAGACGGACTCACTGCCGGCGGCGCGGCGCTCTGGCACCCGGCCAGCGCCAGCACGGCGCAACAGGCTGTGGTGAGCGCACGGGCTTTCATGGCGATACCCTCCTCCAGCCGGGGGCCGGATCGAAGGACTTCGTTGCTGCGGCGCGGGCGGCGCTGTTGGCGCCGAGATCGCGCTCGTAGACCTGTCCCTTGTGGTTGACGATGAAGCTCATCACCCCGGTGTCGCCATAGCGCACCGGCCACGCGATCACCGCGAAGCCGCCGAACAGTTTGCCGTCGACCACATAGTTGAGCGCGCCGCCGTCGGCGTGCGCCCCTTGCGCGGTCAGCAGCTTGTACTGGTAGCCGTGGTAGCCCTCCTTGCTCGCATTGCGCGTGCCGGCGTCGCGGAAGGCGGCCCCGAGCGGGCTGGGCGGCTCGCCCGCGCCGGTCGGCCAATAGAGCCCGTCGTGCTTGCCCGGCGTACTGGAGAGCCTGCTGGCATAGACCATCCGCTTCTCGCCGTCGTGGCTCGCCTCGGCGTACTCGGTCTGCGCGTCGCAGATCGCCTGCAGGGTCTGGATCACGGCCAGCTCGTTCCGGCCGATGCGGCGCACGCGCATTTCCCGGGCGCCAGCCTGTGTGTCGAACTGCCATCCCCTGGCGGATTTGACCAGCGGCACGGGCAGGGTCCATCCGTCATTGCCGACTGCGATCACGGCATGCTTGCCCGATTGCCGGACCTGGTGCGACACGGCCCAGGCACTGTCGAAGCGCTTCCGGACGTCGGCGCCAACCGGTGGAATGACGTTGCGGAAATTGGCGCCGAGCATGCCCTTCATCGCCACCTCGTCGTTATCGCGGACGGCCTTGCCGAAGGCCGCCATGGCCGCGTCGGGCGTGTCGAAGACCTGCCGCGCCATGGCCGTCGTCGTCCCGAGACCGAGCAGGCAGAGACAGCCCAGCGCGGCGACCGGTTTCCGCAGGATCCCAAGCCGATGTCTCATAGTCCAGCTCCCTCAAATCAGCCGGGGCACGCCAATCAGCAGAAATGCCACAATGTAGATGACACCAAAGATAGCGCCGAGCCGCCAGTAATCGCCGGCAGGCAGGTAGCCGCTGCCGAAGTACACGGGGCCGGGCCCGGTTCCCAGCAAGCACGCATGCGGCGCCCCCTTGGCAATAACCTGCCTTGTGCTAAGGTTTATATGATCTTTTGGGCAGAAGCGCCAGTTAGGCGCTGGCGATGCCTGGCAACAGGGTGACGATGGGACCGGACAATTCCCTCCACCAGTTCCAGGGAGGAATACGAGGCGCTGCTGATGGCATAGCTTCAAGTGGAGGAGGGCGTCACCATGTTGCGCACCCGTATTGCCATGAGCCTGACCATGAGCCTTGCCCTGAGCTTCGCCGCCGTGCTCGCGCTGCCAGGCTGCACCTACTACGGCTACCCGGCGCCGCCGGGGGCGCCGGCCAGCTTCGACCGCTCGTTCTACGCGGCCGCCGATGCCATGCGCGACCAGGGCCTGGTGATCACCACGCAGGAGCCCTCGTCCGGCACGCTGGTCGGCAGCAGGGACGGCGACACCGTCATGGCGAGCGTGCGCCAGCAGGGCGACGGCAGCGTGCGGGTGGAATTCAACGCGCCCAATCCGCGCGACCCGGGGCTGCTCGAGCGCGTATCGCGCAGCTATGACCGCCGCATGGGACGCTGAAGGGCGCCGCGGGCTACTGCGGCAGAAAGAAGAAGGTGAGCGCGAGGGCGTAATAGACGACCAGCAGCTGGATGCCCTTGAACCAGTCGGCCTTGCCGTCGCTCTCCATTTGCGCCGTGACCAGCACCGACAGGATCACGATCAGGACCAGCGCGGGACGGAAGGCCAGGTCCATCGGCTCCGGTCCGAAGAAATGGCTCGCCAGCACCAGCAGCGGCGCGACGAACAGCGCCACCTGGACGCTTGATCCGACCGCAATGGAGAATGACAGGTCCATGCGATTCTTCAGCGCCGCGGTAATCGCCGAGGCGTGCTCGGCCGCATTGCCCAGGATCGCGACCAAGAAGGCGCCGACAAAGATGTCGCTGAGCCCGTAGTCGCGCATCATCGGCTCGAGCGAATTCACCATGATCTCGCTCATCCACGCCGTCCCGACCGTGGCCGCCGCCAGTATCGCCAGCGCCCGTCCCGCGGGGGCCGGGGGCTTGTCCTCCGTGCCTGCGGGCACGGCCCCTTGCGCTTCGTGCGCACTGCGAAACAGCGCGGGATGCGTGACCAGCGAGTACACCAGGTACAGCCCGTAGACGACGAGCAGCGCGATCGAGATCCAGGCGCTGAGCCGGAGCAGCACCGCTGACTTGCCCTCCACGGCTTCGAAGCTGGCCGGAAGAATCAGCGCGATCGCCGACAGGATCAGCATGGTCGCCTGCGAACGCGCGCCGCGCGGGTTGAAGCGCTGCTCGGGATAGCGCAGGCCGCCGGCGAGCATCGCCGCGCCGAACACCAGCAGCAGGTTGCCGACAATGGAACCGACGATGGACGCCTCCACCACCTCCTGGAGCCCGGCACGCAATGCCGCCAGCGCGATGATCAGTTCGGCCGCATTGCCGAAGGTCGCGTTGAGCAGTCCCCCGACGGCTTCGCCCAGACGCTCCGCCAGTTGCTCGGTGGCATGGCCCATGCGGCCGGCCAGCGGCAGGATCGCCAGCGACGAGGCGACAAAGATCGGCAGATGCTGCGCTGGAGCGAGGTGTTCCAGGGCGATCGCGGCCGGAACAAAGATCAGAAGCCAGTTCATCCACATGATCGCTCCTCCGTCGGAAGACGCCAGGCCTTCCCAGGCTCGGTCTCTCAGGGTAGCCCAACCCACGCACTTTCCTCTGGGGCGACGTCCTCACTATATGCTTGAGAGCACAAAGCCGATTTTGCCGGTGGCTCCATTGCACCGGCCAACCTTCGCATTCCGAGGGAGCGTTTATGCGCAGCACTGGGCACTCGGTGGTGATGGGCGTGGGGATTCGGCGCGTGATCCGGAGGTGGCTCCACGGGCTTTGCCTTGCGGCTCTGATATGTCCTGGTCTGGTGCCGGGAATGGAATTCAAGATCTACCACCAGCCACAGCTTGATCTGAGAATGATCATCGGCGAAGGGCGAATCCAGGACGGTGACGCAGAGAAGTTCCTCTCGGTCGCCAGAATAGCTGACCGTGATCGCGAAGGACTCGTGACCCTCGTCTTGAATAGTTCAGGAGGCAACGTTGAGGCCGCGTTCCGGATCGTCGATGCGATGGACAAGATCCGCGTCTATACAACAGTTCCGGATAATGCCAGGTGTGCGTCCGCTTGCGCTTCCATACTGTTTGCTTCCGGGGAACGCCGCAGCGTCGTTGGTACGGGGCTGCTTGGCTTTCACAGTTGCTACCGGCGGGATGGGAGGACCTATACGGAGGACTCGCTCTGCAACGAGATCATCGCGGCAAACGCAATGCAACGGGGGGTAACCCATGCAGGCATCAACCGCTTCGTCAAGCAATATGGTGCGCAAGACATGGCGTGGGTCGGACGCAACGTCGCTTGCAAGTCTCTGCCGGGGTTGTGCAAGCCGGGGCTTCTGGAAACTCAAGGCGAGACAAGGACTGCGTTGATGCGAAGTTTTGATTGCAGCCAGTTCATTTCTATTCAAACCCAGCTGATTTGCGGCGATGCGGAATTGGCGCGCGCCGATAAGGTCCTGGCAGGAATTTATCAGCAGAAGATGAAAGCATCAGCCAACAGGGCGCGGCTACGCGCGGACCAACGGGCATGGCTTCGTAATTCTCGCAACCTGTGTGCCGACAAGGCTTGTCTGCTACGAAGCTATCGCCTGCGCATTGACGAACTTAAGCACATGCGGTCGTGACGCCGACTCGGGAAAATCGGGAAGGATGAGAACGCCGTCGGGCCGGCCAAACGGCATGGGCCGACCCTACGGGCTCAGGCTGTGAATCAGCTCGTTACAGGGCCGCTGCCGGCTCTGCAAGGGCATTGCGGCCCGCAGGAGCAAGCGTTACGTTCGGCTGCCTTCTGGCAACCGCAGGTGCAGCTGGCGCCCGGGCAAGCGATGCACTTGCATTGCGATTGGGTGGTGGGATTCATGGCGATGCTCCTTTCTGTTGGAAACGAGTCGCCAGTTTGCCGTCCCGGATTGCGGGCAGCTTGAACGAAACGGCTAAGTTTCGGCTCGGACCCGCTGGACGCGGATTCCGACCGCCAGGACGCCGAACATGCGCTTGAAGGTGCGGGAGAAATGGGCGGAGTCGGCGAAGCCCCCGGCACAGGAAGCTTCGGTCAGGTTGTGCCCGGCAGCATATGAGGCGAGGGAGAGTTCAAGGCGCAGCCACAGCACGTAGGGCCGGAACCGGATGCCGGTTTCCTTCAGGAACAAATGGCGGAAACGTTCCGGGGAGAGATGGACGGTCTCGGCGATCTCGGTCATCGTAACCGTCTCGCCGATCCGTTCGCGCAGCACTTCAATAGCGCGCTCGATCCGATTGTCGAGCACTTTTGGCGGTGAAGCCAGGGCCAGGGTGAGCCTTGCAATCACGGCCCGGGCGCGGAGGATAAGGTCTTTGTCAGGGGCATCCGCGTGATAGGCGGCCGCGAGTGCCGCTGACTCGGCGGCGAAGGTATCTGGGGTCAGCGATGCGACTCCTGCACGGAAGCGTTCACGCAGCATCCTTCCTTCGTGTGATTCGGGTTCGGTGAAGATCAGCGCAATCAGCTCGCGGCGTGCCTCAAAGGCGTGAGGGTGATTTGCGGCAATGATCGCGGCTTGATAGGCCGCCCAGCCTTCCCCGGGACTCTGGATGCGCACCGGGCCACCGGAGAGCGCGAGCGTGACCTGAATTGCGTGATGCGCATGGAACCCGGTCTCCTCTTCCGCATGACCAATCCAGATGCTTCCGCCGCGCCAGAGCACGATCCGTCCGGTTCCGAAAAGCTTTGGACCGCTTCCGCGTCGTCCGTTGGTCATCGCTTCACCCTGCGCGCAGATCACTATGCCTGATTCGCTTTCATTGTGGACCTTCTGGATTTTGACTGGTCCTGACTCCCGACTCCCGACTCCGATCGGATAGTGATTCCTAAGTGGCTCTCGTGTGTGCATCTTAGCCGTGCCCGCATCCAATGGCGCGGCCGTCAGCGCGCCTCTGCATAGCAGGCCAGGGTGGCGCTCAGCGCGCGCGCATTCCATACTAGAAATGGTGCCCGCCTCCGGACCACGGGTTCATGCCGAGCGCTCGTTCCGAGTGAAGCGTGAAGGGCGCCAAAAAGGGCAAAGGGGCCAAAGCTAATATGAAAGCGCTAGGCGTGCTTTTCGGCATATCAATGGCGGCTGGGTTTGCTCCTCACGCCGGAGCCGTTGGATGCCAATATGATATGCAGTGCAAAGGGGAGCGCATCTGCGAGAACAGCCAGTGCGTTACTCCCGGCGCACAGGAGCGGAACGTCGAGCAAGCCACCAGGCGCACGGCCCCGATGGCCCCCACAGCCCCCGCGGCCCCAAAAAGCGTTCCAAGACTTGAGCAACCCGCCACGGCTTCGCCAGCAACGAGGAACGTTCCGGCGCCTGCGCCATCTCCCAAGGCTGCGCAAGTGACGAACAAGTTTCCAGCCCCTCAGCAGCCCGCGCCGGCCGGGCGTTCCGCCATGGTTTCCCCGACAGTGGCTAATTCCCCGGCGCCTTCGACGGAATTTCGTTTCTGCTGCACCAAGGTCGGAAGATTTCCCATCGACCCGGAAGCGAGTGCGGAGGGCCCCCTCACGCAAGGCGATGCTTGTCATGGGATAACAAGCTATGGGACGCCGCTCCCTGGCACGCCCTGTCATTGAATTGAAATGGTCCTCGCCCTGCCCACGCGAACCGCATCGCGCCAGCACGCGATGGGATGAAAGGCCGTGCCTGAGCCGGGAAAGGAGCGTGTCATGCCTGCAGCACTTCGATCCTCGCTTTGCCAACTCTTCATCGCCTGCTGCCTTGGCATCGCGGCCTGCGGAGGGGGCGGGGAAGACGAAGGCAATGACGGCACCGGCTCGCTGACGATCTCGATCTTCGGCCTGCCGTCAGGAACGTCGGCGGCCATCACGGTATTGGGGCCCGGCGAGTTCCGCCAGACCGTTACCCAGCCGTCCACGCTGTCCAACCTGGTTGCTGGCAGCTATACCGTCGTTGCCGCCGACGTGCTGACGGGCAGCGCGCTCCTGAAACCGCAGCCGCCGTCGCAGACGGTGGGGGTGGCCGCGGGCGCACGTGCCGTGGTCACCGTGGCTTATGGTCCACCGGATGCGTAACGGTTGTCGCTGACTCAGGACACCGTCGGGCTCTCCGCACCATCCCGCACACATCCCGCACCAGCCCTATGCCGCCTTCACGGCCGCCGCGTCCCGCGTGCCGTCCGCCGCTTCGCGCTGCAGCGCGGAGGCACGCTGCACCAGCTTGCTGAGGCTGGGGTTCATCGGCTTGAGCTCCATGCGCTCGGCCGCCAGCGCGCAGGCCAGGTTGGCGTGCTCGCCGCGCAGCGCCGCCTCGATCAATGTCAGGTTGATCAGGTCGCGCTGGGCATGGCTGCCGCCGAAGCGGTGCGCGATCTGGCGTACCGGCATCAGCAGTTCGATGGTGCGATCGTAGTCGCGCCGCGAGAAGGCGATCAAAGCCTCGGTCACCGGCAGGCCGACATCGCGCGTCATCATCGCGTTGCAGCCGCCTCCGGCGGCCGCGGCGCGCATGCCGGCGAGCAGGGCGGCGAGCGCGTCATCGCGCCCGGCGCACAGGAAGGCCATCGCCGCATGCGTGTCGTTGAAGGCGTAGTACCCTTGCGCGCCGCGTGCCTGCCAGGTGTCGGCCAGTTCGTCCCAGCGCGAGCCCACGTCGATGCCGCGCAAGTGCAGGCGCCACAGCATGGCGCAGCCATCGATCAGTTCCAGTGCGACCGAAGACTGGTTCTCGCGGATGTGCGCGTCGTAGATGTCCAGCACCTGCCTGGCGTGGCCAAGCTCCAGATGGAACAGCGCCAGGTGCCACCAGTTGTGCACGGCCATCATGTTGTCTTGCGACCAGTCGCCGGCACGCCCGCTCAGCCAGTCGATGCCTTCGTCCTGGCGGCCTTGCATTTCCATCACGTGGGCCACCGCGTGGATCGCCCAGGGATCGCGTGGGTTCAGTTCCAGCGCGAAGCGGCCGCGTTCCTCGGCCTGCTCGTACCGGTGCGTTTCCTCCAGGCCGAAGGCATGCATGCCAAGCACATAGCCGAAGCCCGGCACGCGGGTGTTCCAGTGGGGCAGCACCTGGGCGATGCGGTCGCGCAGCAAGGTGGACTGCCCGAGCAGGAAGTCCCCGATATGGGCAACCTGCAGCGCCAGGCTGTCGCGCGGGTAGTCGATCACGATGCCGCCATAGAGCTGGATCGAGCGTGTGAAGTGTCCATCCAGCCAGGCGCGCGCCGCGGCAATATGCCGGCGCTCCCGCTCGTTCGCGCCGGCGGACAGCGCTTCGCCTGCTTCGACGCTTTCGCGCAGCAGCGGCGCTACGGCGCCGTCGCCGGCGGTGATCATCATCCCGGCGCGCAGCGCATGCCCCATCACGAAGCCGGGGTCTTCCGCCAGGGCATGGTCGATCACCGTGAGCGGGTCGCCGTAGTAGCCGTGCAGCAGTTCCAGGGCCGCCTCGAAGCGCTCGATCGAGCTGGCGTTGGTGCTTGAAACCGAAACACTCCGCGAATCAGTATGTGCCATGACGCAATCCTTCCAGTGTGATGGAGACAACCCTTGTCTCGACAAACAGCCCGTTAAAACAACCCGTTAAGACAGCCAGTCAATCCGCGCTGCGGGGATGCCGCGCGACCCGGGGGTTGTCCTGATACTAGGCAGGGGCCGTGAAGGGGGCCGGCAGTCCGGCGTGAAAGAATCGTGAAAGTTGCCGTGGGCCAGAAAGTAACGGCTACATGCCTTCGCGGCTGCGGGCGCAGCGCAGTCCTTTGCCGTCGCCTATAAAGGATGGGCTTGCCAGTTTCCCTCCCATGACCCGCGCCCGTCTCGACCTGTTCGGCGGTTTCCAGCTCAGTTCCGCCGACGGC
Organism: Cupriavidus phytohabitans; assembly: GCF_000426345.1. Lineage (GTDB taxonomy): Bacteria > Pseudomonadota > Gammaproteobacteria > Burkholderiales > Burkholderiaceae > Cupriavidus. The sequence goes on from NZ_AUFE01000063.1 coordinate 23,341, forward strand.
ACGCCGATCCCGCTGACGGCGCGCAAGGCGCGCGCCGTGCTGGCGTACCTCGCACTGGCCCAGGGGCGTGCCCAGCCGCGCGACAAGCTGGCCGCGCTGTGCTGGGCGGAGAGCAACGCCGAGCAGGCGCGCAGCAGCCTGCGCCAGGCGCTGAGCGCCTCACGCCGGGCGCTTGACGATGCGGGCACGCAGGGCCAGCACGTGCTGCTGGCGGAAGGCGACTGCGTGACGCTGGTCGGGATCACGGTCGACGTCTGCGAGTTCGAGCAGTGTGCCCGTGAAGCCACGCCGGCATCTCTGGCCCGCGCGGCGGACCTGTACCGTGGCGACTTGCTGGAGGGCTTCCATGCCGCTGCGCCGGCCTTCGACCACTGGCTGGCGATCGAGCGCGAGCGCCTGCGCGGCGTGGCGCTGGGCGCCCTGGCGAAGTTGCTGGCCCACCACGAACAGGCCGGCGCGACCGATCTTGCCATCGCCTGCGCCACGCGCCTGCTTGCGCTCGACCCGCTGCAGGAGGGCGTGCACCGGGTGCTGATCCGGCTGTACGAGCGGCAGGGCAGGCAGGCCCTGGCACTCAAGCAATACCGCCTGTGCCGTGCGGCGCTGCAACGCGAGCTCAGGGTGTCGCCGGAACCGGAGACCGAGGCGCTGTACCAGGCCATCCTGCGCGCGCGGCGCGAGCCGGCGGCAGGCGGCCTGGGTGGCGACGACAGCGCCGGCGCCGGGCAAGCAGCGCCAGGACCGGACGCGGCCCCACCCACTGCCATGCTGGCAGCCGCCTTGACACCCGAGCCGCAGTTGCGCCACGCGGTGGTACTGGTGGCCAGCCTGGAGGAGGAGGGCGCCGGCGGTGCGCTGGAGCCTGAGCAGCTGCACCAGGCCCTGGCCTGCTGGCGCCAGCAGGCCAGGGCCCTGGCGGGCGCCTGTGGCGGCCACATTACCGATGAGATCGGCACCCGGCTGACCATCGTGTTTGGGGTGCCGGTGGCGCACGGCAACGACGCCGAGCGCGCGCTGCACACCGCCGGGGCGCTGCATGCGGCGTTGGCGCGGTTGGCCGGTACCGCCGGTTCGCGGCTGCAGGCCCGCGTCGGCCTGGCAAGCGGGCAGGTGCTGGCGGCCTGTGGCGACAGCGACCTGACGCTTACCGGCGGCCCGGTCGGCGTGGCCTTGCAAGCGATGCAGGCCGCCGAGGCCGGTGGCACGATGGTGTCCAACCGGGTCTACCAGGCGCTGCCCGGACGCCTGGAAGCCGATTGCGTGGCCCGCGCCGTGCTGCCCGGTGCAGCAGAGCCGATCCCGCTGTGGCGCGTGCGGCGTTTCCTTGGGGTGGAGCAGGCGCCGGCCGAGCATGCCTTCGTCGGCAGGCACGCGGAACTGGCGCAGTTGGCCGGCGTGGCCGACAGCTGCCTGCGCTCGGGCCATGGCCGCGTCGTATTGATCCGCGGCGAGGCCGGCATCGGCAAGAGCCGGCTGGCCGGACGCTTCGTCGCGCTGGCGCGCGAACGCGGACTGGAGGCACACCGGGTGCTGGTGCTCGACTTCGGCGCCGGCAGCGGCGGCGATCCCATGCGCATGCTCGCTCACAGCCTGATGGGCGCCGCGCGGAGTCCCGGCGCGAAAGGCGGCAGCGCGGCTGCCATCGAAGCCACGCTCGCCGCCTGGCAACTTGCCGAGCAAGACGTGATGTTCGTGCGTGACATGCTGGAGCTGCCCCTGTCCTCCGACCATGCCGCCGCGCTGGCCGCGATGGACCCCGCCAGCAGGCAGCGCGGCGTGCAGCGGCTGATGGTGACGCTGGCCACCCGACGCAGCGCCGCGCGAGCGTTATTGATCGTGGTCGAAGACGTGCACTGGGCCGAGCGCACGGTGCTCGATTGCCTGGCGCAGCTGGCGGCGGCAACGCGCGGCCATGCGCTGGTTCTGGTGCTGACCGTGCGCCCGGAGCACGACCCGGTCGATGCCGCCGCCTGGCGCGCGACCAGCCAGGGCGCGCCACTGACCACCATCGACCTCGGCCCGCTCGACGATGCCGAAGCGCACGAACTGGCCGCCTGCTACCGGCAGGTCGATCCGGCAGTCGCCGCTTCCTGCATCCGCCGCGCCGAAGGGAATCCGCTGTTCCTCGACCAGTTGCTGCGCGGCGCCGAGGCGGGCGCTGAAGCCGGCGCCGATGAACTGCCCGGGACGCTGCAGAGCATCGTGCTGGCGCGGCTGGACCGTTTTTCCACCGCCGACCGGCAGGCGCTGCAGGCCGCTGCGGTGCTGGGCCAGCGCTTCAGCCCCGCTGCGCTGCGGCACCTGATCCAGGATCCCGACTATGCGTGCGAGCGCCTGGTCATGGCTGCCATGACCAGGCCGGAAGGCGACGACTACCTGTTCATGCATGCGCTGATCCATGAGGCGGTATACGCGTCGCTGCTCAAGTCGCGCCGGCAGAACCTGCACCGGCGCGCGGCGGCCTGGTACGAGGGCAGGGACCCGGCATTGATGGCCGAGCACCTGGATGCCGCGGGTGACCCCGGCGCGCCCGAGGCCTATGCTGCCGCGGCACGGCACGAGGCGGCGCACTTCCGCGGCGAGCGCGCGCTGCGCCTGGTCGAGCGCGCGCAGCGGCTGGACAGCGATGTCGCCTGCCGGCATGCGCTTGCCTGCCTGCACGGCGAACTGGCGCTGGACCTCGGGCTGGCCGCGCAATCCCTGCAAGCGTTCCGGCAGGCCCAGCCGCTTGCGAGCGGGGCGGCGCAGCAGGCCCGGGCTTGGCAGGGCACGGCGGCGGCCTTGCGCCTGCTCGACCGCCATGACGAGGCCCTGTCGGCGCTGCGCGAAGCCGAGCAGGCCGCCGCCGAACTGGGCCAGTCCGAGCGCCTGGCCGAGATCGAATCGCTGCGCGGCAATCTTTATTTCCCGATGGGCGACATGGACCGGTGCCTGGCCGCCCACCAGCGCGCCCTCGGCCACGCGCGCGCGGCCGGATCGGTGCTGGGCGAGGCGCGTGCGCTTGGCGGCCTCGGCGATGCCTACTACCAGCAAGGCCGCATGATTACCGCCCATGCGCACTTTGTCCGCTGCGTCGGGCTGGCGCGGGCACACGGCTTTGTCCGCATCGAATGCGCCAACCTGCCGATGGTGGGCGCGGTGGAGCTGTTCCGCAACCAGCTCGATGCTGCGCGGGCCAGTTGCGAGGAAGGGCTGCGCCTGGCGCAGCGCATCGGCGATGCGCGCAGCGAGATGCTGGCCCACGACGTGATGACGTCGACCGCGCAGCTGGCCGGCGACTGGCGGCAAGCCGAAGCGCACGCGCGGCTGGCCCTGGCGCTGACGCGTCGGCTGGGCGCACGGCGCTTCGAGGCCGAGGTGCTGGCGCGGCTGGGCCTCGCCCTCGGCGCGCTCGGCCAGGTGCAGGAAGCCGAGGCACTGCTCGACGAGGCGCTGCAGCTGAGCCATGCCAGCGGGCTGCGCTACTCCGGACCCACCGTGCTGGGCTTCCTGGCACGCACCACACGCGATCCCGGCCGGCAACTTCACGCCTTGCGGCAGGCCGAGGCGATCCTGGCGCAAGGCTGCGTGAGCCATTGCCATGTCGACCTGCTGGAAGCCGCGATCGATGTTTCCGTGTCGTTGCGGCGCTGGCAGGAAGCGGATCGCTACCTTGCGGCGCTACAGGATTACATGCGGCCTGAGCCGTTTCCGTGGGGCGACTTCCTGATCCGCAGGGGCCGCGCCCTGATCAATGCCGGACAGGAAGAGGAGGGGGGCGGCACGCCGGCGCTTCAGGAAAACCTGCGCCAGCTCAGGGACGAAGCGCATGCGGCAGGCCTGCATGCGTCCCTGGGTGCCATCGATGCGGCACTGGAGCGGCTCGCGGCAGGGCGCTATTAGTCCGGCGGCCGGCAACATCACCGTTACAAAACCGGATTCTTGGCAGGTCGACCCATGGTTGAAATGCGCCATGCGCCTGAGTTTCTATCTCATACGAAAACTCGCGCCTAAACTTCTTATCAGGTTCGTCACCTAGAAAGAGGAGGCGACGGCAGGCATATGTCGCCGCCTGCGCGCCAGCGCCGCTGCGGTTCCCGATTGGCAATCTGGCGATTCGCGCAAACGCCGGCCTCGCCGGCTGAAATGATGGGAGAAAGCCATGGCCGAAACCCAACAACTAAGTGTCCTCGCCCTGAACCAGCTGATCGAGGCTGGCAAGGACAGCGAACTGGCCTGCACCAGCGGCGCCAATAATGTGCATGATACGCAACTTCGCGACATTCTCGCCAGCACCGCGGAATCCTGCCGCGGCTCGGTGCGGGAATTGCAATCGATGGTCAGCGCCATGGGCGGCAACCCGGCCGACCGCGGCAGCATGCAAGGCACGCTGTTCCGCGGCTGGATGGCGGTGCGCCACATGCTGCAGCCGAACAACGACGATGCGATCCTGGGTATGTGCGAGCACGAGGAAGAAGCCGCCAGGCGCGTGTATCGGTCGGCCATGATGAAGCCGCTGCCGCCGGAAGCCAGCGCCATGCTCCAGCGCCAGTATGACGACCTGATGCAACATCACGGCCGGATCCACGCCATGCGCGGCATGCAGATTCACTGAGATCCATTTGCCGGATGCAGTCTGGGCGCGCGGGCCGGATATGGAGCAGCAGGCCGGCCGTGCGTCCGCGGGTCGGTCAGTTATTTAACATAACATACATTATGCGCAACAAATGGAGTTTTGTGCCCGTCATGATGGGCTCGTAGGTCTACAGGGAACCAGCACGTGGTAGCGCCCCCCATTTTCCTGGAGGCAGGATGTGACTGAAACAAGACGTTCGTACAAAGGGTTTCACGTTGTCCTATGCGTGCCGGGCACCGTCGAACCGGGCAGGCCCTGCGGTCGCGTGGATCTCACCGCGCCAGACGGTGGTCTCGGCATCCGCTTTACGCCAGACTGGCCTGACCCGCCCGCCAGCCTGCAACAGGCCGAAGAATGGCTCTTTGCCTATGCGGCAGGCATCGTCGACTGCGAGCTGGCCGGAGGTGTTGGCATCGACCTGCACTACGATTAGGCTTGCGCCGGCATCGAAGTACAGGCTGCGCGAAGCGCGACCAGCGTGGTGGCTGCACGCATGCGCCGTACTGGGCGGCGGGCCCGGACGAGGACGTGAAATGCGTGACGCCGTGGCAAATATCCTCGTCAGTGCGACATGAAGACCGGGAAGGCAGACTGGCGTAGCAGGCAGCGGGTCGATCCTCCTAGCACGAGCTCGCGCAGGCGCGAGTGGCCATAGCCGCCTGCAACGAGCAGGCCGGCCTGCACGGCGTCGACAAGCCGCGGCAGCGCCTCATCCGGGTCACCCTGCTCCACATGCAGGTCAGCCTCGACGCCGTGGCTAGCCAGCCAGGCCATGAGGCGCTGCCCGCTCTCGTGGCTCGCGTCGCTTTCATGGGTTTCGTGAGCCTGCGGCTCACGGCTTTCGTTCGCCGTCGCAACCACCAGGACAGACACGGCGGCGGCACGCGCCAGCCATGGCATCGCATCCGCTACCGCCCGGGCGGCCGCCCGCGAGCCATTCCACGCTATCGCGACGCGGCCTTCCAGGGTGACGCTGGCCAGCCCCGGCAGTAGCAGGATGGGCCGTCCCGCTTGCAACATCACATACTCGGCAACGCCCGGCAGTCCGATGGGAATGTCGGTGTGTACGGAGGGCGGTCCGGGCAGGATAAGGTCGGCGAAACGGCCGTGTGTAGCCAGCGCCCAGCCGGCTTCAGCTTCAACCACGACATGCCGCGTTGGAATCGCCGGCGAGACTCGCCCCACCCACTCCCGCAGCGCTTCATGTTGTCTCGCAGCCAGGTGCTGGAGCTTGTCCCGTGCGAGGGCGGCATATCGTCCGGCCTCTTCCCCTGCACCGCGAAACGGCTCCAGTTGCGTCCCGGTTGCCGTGAGTCCGACCACGCTGCCGTCGAATGCCGCCGCAACCTGCGCTGCGCTCTCGACGCGCGCCGCACACGCCGGCCCATCGGTCAGGTCGACAAGGATCGTCTTGAAATTCATGGTGTGGGCCTGCTGGTTGTGAAGGATCTGCATGCTTTGATTCACCGAGCCGATACGACGCGGCCGCCCGTGGCCATGCCGCTACCAGCAAGGATGATCTTAGGACTGCGATCCTGGTTGAGATAAAGTCAAATCTGGTGTACGAAGGTTGATCGTGGCCGGTTCTCAGGCGGCGAGTTTCTGCTGATCCGGCGGATTGTCTTGCGCCGGGGCACCGTCCTTGAAGGGAATGCCCTTCAAGAGCAGTTCGATGTGTTCGGCACCGTTGATGCGGCGCCAGGTTTTCTCGGCTTCCTCGATCAGCTTGAAGGCCAGGCCAAGGAAGGTCGCTCGTGACACACAGTTGCGCGTGCGCGTCGTGCGGTGACGCACAGTCGCGAAGGTCGACTCAATCGCGTTCGTCGTGCGGATG
>NZ_AUFE01000064.1 GCF_000426345.1 Cupriavidus phytohabitans
AGGGCCGAAGGAACAGGAGGGAAGGCCCTTTGGCTATCGAAGTTGGACTGTCTCAGATGTTCGCGCAAGCGAAGCTCGCCGAGACGGCCAGCAGGGTGAAGCCCGGCTGGTTTCCGGCAGCGAGAAACCGACTTCGCCGAGTCAAACCTAAGCCATCCCAGGCCTCAGGTCGGGGCATCACAAGCCTGAGAACCTCAACTGTTCCAACCGCCCGGTGCGGACCCGCATGCCGGGTGGTGTGGGAGGGGTGCGGCCGATAGGCCGCCCCCTATCCCGATTCTCTGCCGCACTTCGCCGGCACATTTCGTTTGGAGGTACCACCATGCTCAACAAGAGCGAACCCTTGTGGCTTGCCCACTTTTCTGACCTGCATTACTCGCCCGGCAACCTGGCCGAGGCCGACCGGTGTTTCGGCTTCGCGGTAGAGAATGCCATCGTTTCCGGCTGCCATGTCGCCGTAGTGTCCGGCGACTCGACGGACCACGGTCTCGATGCACACACCCCGGCGCTTGGATCGCTCGCACGGCGCATCCATCGGCTCTCGGGCTACTGCCCGGTTTTGATGCTGCAAGGGACATTCAGCCACGAACCGCCCGGCACGCTGGACGTGTTCAGGCTCATCGGTGCGCGGTATCCAGTCTATGTCGCTGATCGCATCCACCAGGTGGCGCTGTGTGACGGCGCGTTTCACCCGTCTGGTGGTGCCATCTTCACCGAGGCGGAGTTTGATGCCCTGCTGGCCCAACACGGCACGCCCAAGGTCGTCTTCACCTGCGTGCCGACTGTCAACAAGGCGGTGCTGGCTGCGGCCGCTGGCGTGGCCAATGCGGCAACTGCCGTGGGTGACCACCTGGCCAGCTACCTGGTGGCGGCGGGCACGATGAACGCGCGCTTGCGCAGTCGGGGAATCGCCACGGTCGGCGTCTCGCACGGCACGGTCAATGGCTGCCAGACCGAGCACGGCGTGCCGATGGCAGGGTTCGATCATGAGTTCGGGATCGGCGCCCTGTTCGAGGCAGAGTGCGATGGCTTCCTACTCGGCCACATCCACCGTGCCCAGCAATGGGAGCGGGAGGGCAGGGTGGTTGCCTACCCCGGCTCCATCGGACGCTTCCACTACGGCGAGATCGGCGCGAAAGGATACCTGCAATGGGACATCGTTCCGGGCCGGGCATCCGCGCAGCTGGTGGAGACACCCGCGCGCGAGACGGTCTGCGTGGACTTCGATGGCCCGCCGGACATGGATGCATTGGCTGCCGTTGCGGCCGAGGCTGCCGACAAGTTCGTACGCGTGCGCTGGACGGTGAACGAAGAGCATCGGCAGCTGGTCGACCGCGACGCCATCATGGCGTTGTTCGGCAAAAGCGCGGAGCTGAAGATCGAAGCCCGCGTCCTGCCCGCTGTGCGCAGCCGTGCCGAAGGCATCAGCCGAGCGGCAAGCCTGCCCGAAAAGCTGTCGCGGTGGGGGGAACTGACCGGTGTTGCAACAGGCCCCCTCGCGGAGCGGCTGGCGCTGCTGGAATCGCTTGACGCGCAGCCGATTGCCGACGGCGTGCTTGAGCAGTTGCGCGGCATGCCGGTGCCGGAACCTGATGAATCCCCCCGGGGAGTCGACGAGGCGGAGGATTTTCCATCCACAGCCAGTCCATTCGCGCGTGAAGAACTACTGGGCTTGCCCCCTGCACCAGCGCCGCAGATGGAGTGGCTAACCGACGATCTTTTTGCGTAGCAATACGCCAACCAATTGAACATGCAGCCATGTTCCGACTGCCTTCGAGGCAGTCGAAACCCGGTTTCACCCGCGTCCTGGACGCATCGACTCAGCAGTATCCAATTCTTTCCATTGACCCTGACGGGTGCTTCCCGTCCGGGGCGCACTCCGTCCTATCCCGAGGAGTGCATCATGATCTTGTACCACGCCGGCCCGCAGTGGCTGTTCGTCGACGAGACGTCTATCAATCGTTCGGAGATGGCCAAGCGCCTGACCGAACATCATGGGTTCACCCCATGCACGCTGTACGAGCCGTTTGGCGCAGGCCGCGGCGCGGTCATTGCCAAACATGACCACATGCTGGTGATGGCGCTGGGCGAGGCCGGTGGCAACACCTTCTATGCGGTGGCGCCGTCCAAGGAACTGCAGGACCTCATCTGGTCGTTCTCGCATGGCCTGGCTTCCCAGTGGAGCGAGCTGGAACTCCGCGCGCTGACCGGTGAGGGCGACTGGAATGCTCTCATGACGATGGCCGCAGCGCAGTTCGCGGCCGCACGCCGCTCGGTCGAGCGCGCGATCGCGGGTAATCCGGCGCATGACGCACCCACCGCCCAACAATCCATGCCGGCAGAGATGCCGTTGCTGGACGATGACGTGATGGAAGTGCCGCCGGACTACCTCCACTCCTTTACCGGCATGGAGGTGTCCGAATGCGCCCACTGAAACTGACGCTTGCCGGATTCCATGGGATCCGTGACGGCATGCAGCGCGACAGCGTTACCGTCGACCTGTCGTCCGTGCCCGCTGGGCTGATCGCCATTGTCGGGCCGAACGGTGCCGGCAAGACGACGATCATGGACAACCTGCATCCGTATCCGATCATGCCGAGCCACGCGGCCAAGATGTCGGCCGACGCGTTTTCGTACTGGGACCATCTGTGCGCACCACGCGGGATCTGGAATGGGAGCACTGCGGCAAGGTCTACCGGTCGGCATTCGCGTTCCGCAACCCGGGCAAGAGCCGCAAGGCGGAGTACTACTTGTTCGAGAAGGTGGGTGGCGACTGGAAGCCGGTGCAGTTGGCCGACGGAACGTTGTCCGATGGCAAGGCGGAGACCTATGGTCGCTGCCTCGAGGCGGTGCTGGGTTCGGCGGAGGCGTTCTTCACGAGCGTCTTTTCTGCCCAGAACCGCCGGCCACTGGCCAGCTATCAGCCTGCCGAGATCAAGAAGCTGCTCGCCGAGCTGCTCGGGATCGACCACCTGCGTGAGTTGTCGGCCAAGGCTGGCGACGTCGCCAAGGCGTTGAACCGGGCTTTGGAGACGGTGCAGCGGGACGTGCTTGTGCTGGCCGGAAAGCGCGACACCGTGAACGCGATCGCCAAAGAGATCAGCCAGATTGACGAAGGTCTCGGCGCCGAGCGCGCCCGCCGCGCAGACAACCGAAACAGCGGCAGCAAGCTGGAGCAGGAGCGTGCGACGCTGGCGGCCAAGCAGGCCGCTTCTGCCGGAACCGAAGCACGCTTGCGCGAGCTGGACCAACGTCATCGTGAACTGACGGGCCGCCGGCAGCAGCTGGCCGGCGACGACCGTGCTGCGGCGTCGAAGGCTTCGGTGCGGCGCCAGGATCTGCAACGCCTTGCCGCGGAGCACCGGTCCACGCTTGCACAGGCTGAAGCCATCAAGGCAGCAGCCCATCAGCGTGACCAAGTGCAACTGGCTCTCGGCCGCCATCGCGGCGAACTCGACCGCCTGCAGAAGGAGCTTGCCGATCTGGAGCCTGTTGCCGGCCAGCACGCAGCGATCGCCAGCGAACTACGGGGGATGGAATCCCGTGGATCGGTGGCGGCGCAGTTGGTCAAGACGCTCAAGGCCCAGACGGAGGTGATGGACCAGGTGCCGTGCGCTGGCCATGACATGCACGCGCGTTGTCCGTTGCTGGCCCAGGCGCGCGAAGCCAAGGGCAAGCTCGAGCCACAGGTTGTTGAGGTGGCGAATCTGCGTACCAGCTACAAGGCAAAGCAGGAAGCCTTGCAGCAGTTGACCGAAGCGCTGGCGCGGCTCAATGAGGTGCGGCGCGCCGTTGCGGCGCTGCGGCAGGACGCCGAGCAGGGCAATTCAGAGTTGCAGCGCCTCACGGGGCTTGCAGCGAAGAAGCCTCTGCTTGACGCCGCGGCGGCGGCATTGGAACTGGCGCAACGCGATCTCGTGACCCTGGACGCGGAGGAAACCGAACGGAAGGCGCGGTTCGACCGTGATACCCGGGACGTGGACACGCAACTGGCGAGCCTGCGGCGCGAGCGCGATAGCCTGGCTGTGACGGACGTGACGGGCCTCGTTGCCGATCTCGATCGTCGGCTTGCAGCCAGCCGCGAGGCGGTCAGTGCATTGGACGGGCGGATCGAATCTCTGATCCGCCGGCAAAGCGCCCTGTCCACCGAGCGCAGTCTCCTCGAGCGAGAGCTAGTCGGGTTGGGCGGCCTGGAATCTCAGGTCCAACGCCTGTCCGACGAGATCGCCCAATGGAAGCTGCTAGCGAAAGGCCTCGGCAACGATGGCGTCATTGCCCTGTCGATCGACGATGCGGGCCCTGCCATCACCGCCATGGTCAATGACCTGCTGCTGGCGTGCTACGGACGGCGCTTCACGGTCGCCATCCAGACGCAGACGAAGCTGGCCAATGGTGACGCCCGGGAGGGGTTCGCCATCAGCGTGCTTGATGCTGACAACGGCACGACGAAGGATTTTGCCGTGCTGAGTGGCGGCCAGAAGGTGTGGATCAATGAATGCCTGACGCGTGGAATCGCCCTGTACCGGGCGCAAGACACGCAGCAGCCGTTCCAGACCCTGTTTACCGACGAAGCCGACGGCCCGCTCGATCCGGAGCGCAAGCGTGCCTTCATGCAGATGAAGCGCGAGGTGCTCCGGCTTGGTGGTTACGAGCGGGAATTCTTCATCAGCCAGACGCCCGATCTCGTGGATGAGGCCGATGCCGTTATCGACGTGGTGGCGTTCGCGGCTCAGTAGCGCCGCGACTCCATCGATCTTTCTAATCTGGCCCGCATTACCGAAAGGGGTGCGGGCTTTTTTCTGTGACTTCCGAGATGACAAATTGCGACACCATGAATGAAACGGCAACGAAGCTGACCGCGGAGCAGGAGGATTTCGTTGCCAAAGCGATCGAGTTGGGCAAGGCTCAAATCCAACAGGAAATCGCTTCGGGCCGCATACCGCCGACAGTAAAGACCTTCAGTGCGCTTCACGACTTCGTCGACGCCAATGAATTCGGTGGACTGTGTGCGGACGATAGCGACTTGCCGCGGCTGTTCCCCCGCGTGACCGAGAGCGACGCTGAAGTCTTCTGCGAGGCGGCGAACCGGGTCCAGCAAGCGCTGGACCAATGGCTGACGAGCGGGATGGAAAAGGCAGGCATGCTCATTTCAGGGCTGGTGGAAGATGCCTTGCATGCAGCCTGTCTGGCGGTGCAGGAGCGGCTGAAGATCGACTACGGCGACGTAGCCGGTGTCTTCTTCTCAGGCAACCAGAAAGAGGAATTCGACGCGATGTTCTCCCGCTATGCTCTCTGTGAGATCGCCATGCTCGCGTCTTCGGACGACGAATGAGTGGGCGTAGGCCTCCACGGCGGCGGATTGTCGCCGCGTGAGGTTCTCGCTAGAATCTGCCTACTACGCGCGTCATCGACGCATCGACCTCGCTGACACCAGTCAGCAAATTTCTTTCACCCATAGGGGCCTTCCCTATGGACAAGGCTCCGTCCATTTCAGGAGCCTTCCATGTTTATTCACTCTCGCGTTACTGGCACTGCTGTCCTTGCTGTGGTGGCGATGCTGTCGCTGGCGCTGTATTTTCGCGTCACGACTGCCAACGCGGCTCTTCTCCAATGGCAGTTGCTGTGTTGCTTCGGCGCTGTTGCAGCCATGGCAGCGTTGTGTATCGTGCTTCGCGTGCGGGCCCTACGCAACACGCGGAAGCTCATGAAACTCGTTCGTCCGGGCTGGCTGTGAGCCATGCACGCACATTCCGCCCTCGCTCATCGAGGGTTTATTGCTTCCTATAGAAGGCCCGGCCAACAACCCGTGAAGCGACTTCATGGGCGTGCTGCTCGTAATCGCCATCAAGGGGCCCAGCATCGATGACATGGACGGCAAGCAGCCGAGCTCATGCGTGCTCGCCGATGAGGTCGTGGCGGGGATTCCGAAGTTTTAACGTGGCCAGTCTGTCCGACTCGATCCACGATCCGGTCTGACGGGCCGTGGCGACATTCACGTAAAGCGCGAAGCGAATTTCTCGTTCAATCGTGCAGGTACTGGCCTGCAATCTACATTTCACACTATGACAAAAACCATGATTTCGGCGGAACACGCCGCCAAGTTGCTGCCTCGCGGCAAGAAGGTACATACATTCATCCGCGTGTTTGCATGGGTGGGTGCAGACGTTGACCGTGCGAGGGTCCTGGCCGCCTTTGAGTCGGCCAAGGAGGTCGAGGTATCGTCATATGCCGCCTGTCTTGACCACCACCTCGTGATCGAGCTGGACGGGATGCGCACATACATCAACACCAACCCGAAGGCGCTTCGCAGACTGCATCCGCAGGTTGCTGCTGGCTGACACTGGGGGAGCGTCAATGAACCCGATTGACAATATCGGGCTGCATGACCCGGAGTTCGATGGCTCTGGTGGCGCTGCGGAGGTCGCGCGCCGGCTTCGCCAACTCGCTAGCGAGGTATTGCGGGTCGGAGGTTACGAGCGGGAATTCTTCACCTTGCGGACGAGGCAGACGCTGTCATCGATGTCGTAGCGCTAGCGCTGCAGTACGTGCCTAAAAGGGGTCATGCCAACATACACCCAATCCGCTATCATAAGCCCTGCGGTTATTTAGAAAGCGGCAATTAGAGCTTTTTAGATATAAGCGCCGCCGGTGCGCCGAATGGATCAGGCAGCGAAGGCGGCGCCGATCTGCCGCGCTCGTTTGACCTCATCGCCGTGCAGGTAGATCGAGGTGGTCGAGATCGAGGCGTGCCGCAGGTTGTCCCGGACCGTCGTCAGTTCCGCGCCGCGCGCCAGCGCGTGCGTGGCATGCGTGTGCCGCATCCAGTGCGGGCTGGCTTGCCGCAGCTTTTCGGCCGCCACCGGGTTCTCGTCCTGAATCAAGTCCGCAACTTGGGTGAAAAACCGCCGCAGCACGCCCCACAGCCGCGTGCCGGTGATGCCGTTGGCCGGGTCCTGACCGAGGCCTCCAATCAGAGGCGCGTTCGGGTTCCAGCGCGCCCGGGTGACCGGCAGGCCACGCTCCACCAGATACCGATCGAGGGCGGTGCGTGCCAGCGGAGGCAGTGCCACCTTGCCCGCCTTGGCGCCTTTGCCCACCAGGTAAAGCCAGTGGTCGCCATGGTGATCGACTTCGATGCCACCGAGCGTGGCGCCGACCAGCTCACTGGCGCGCAGTCCCGTGGCGTAAGCGAAGTCGAGCACAAACCGCAACCGCTGGGCCGCTGGCTGCTCCCAGCCATAGGACCATTCCAGGCCGTTGGCCAGGGTGCGGATCAGCAGCCATTCCCCTTCCGTGAACACGTGGGACGTATCCAGCGGCGCGGCGCGCGCGCTGCCGCGCACCTTGATGCCGGCGAACGGGTTCGCCAGCACGTAGCGCTGCTGGATCAGCCAGCGGAACATGGCGCCGAGCACCGACAGCGCATAGGCCGTGGAGCGAGCCGACAGGCCTTGCGCGAACGGGCGCCACTCGGGCGACGTGCGCGGCCGCGGCGGTCCGACCCAGCGCCGGTGCGGCGTCGGCCGACGCAGGAAGGTGCGGTAGGCAATCGCGTCCTCGGTCGTGAGCGATGAGAGCGGCCGCTCGCGCTCGACGATCGCCCACAGGATCAGACGTTCGGCCTCCTTGCGGTAGGCCCGCTGGGTGGCCGGCGACTCGTGCAGCGCCAGCCAGGCCTGGATGGCCGCGTAGTCATTGTCGGCATTGAGGGTGCAGGTCTGCCGCGGCGCACGGAAGACGCCCTGGGAGCCGTCGACCTCGTGGGGCAGGCGCAAGTCTTCCCACGGCACGATCACCCGGTGCTCGTCGGCGGCAATCAGCGCGCGGGCGCGTTCGGTGAGTCGCGGGTGGGCGGCAAAGAAGGCTTCGATCTGCCGCGCACTGGCCGGTCCCAGACCGGGCACGGCCGCCCACCAGCGGCGCCGCCGGGGCACGCGCACGGTCAATGCCGCCAGCGTGTCGATGCCGTTGGCGCGCAGCGCCTGCACGACACGCGGGGGCAGCCACAGGGCGATGTCGTCGCCGATCTGCGGCTGGGGCAGCGGCATGCGTCGCAGCGCATCGATCGCGTGGCCGGCGGCCTTCGCCCGCCCGACCCGCTTGGCCGCGCCGTGCGCGAACACCGCAGCGAGGTCCTCGCGCTGCCGGGCGCGCGCGAACGCGATCAGTTGCCGGCGGATGCGGCCTAGCACGCCGCGGGCGGACTGGCCACTGGCCTGGCGCTCGCCCAGGTAGCGCGCCACGGCGTCGCGTGCCGGCAAGCCTGCGTACCAGGCGCGCAACGCGGCGAGCGACGCCCCATCGGGGAACGCCGGCGATTCCGGAGCCGCGGCAGGAGGAGCTGGAAGCAAATCCATACCCACCAGTTTAGCGCCTTGGCGACGCCATTACGATAAGAAAAGTTATCTGAATAGCACCGTCTTCAAGCGCATCCGGTAGCTGCGCCGACCTTTTGGAATGGGCGAGTGGTCGCAGCGAATGACTGTTTCCGCGCCACGCGACAGGCGCTTGACGACCCCTATGCACAGGTCGCAACTATGTGCATATGTGCCCCGAGATTGACGGTTTCTGCTTAGGTTCTTTGAGGATTCGGGCCGAGACCGTCTGCGCATAGTTATAGCGTCCGTAGGAACTCCATGAGTGAGTCCGGCGCCCGGAACCGACGCATGGTGGTGTCGGGAAGCTTCAGTCGTGCAAGTGCCTTCTCTTCCAACGAGAGTCGGCTTCGACGTAACGGTGGAGTGGTCGTGGTGCTCTCGTGGCCGAGCCAAAGCGCGATGACATTGAACGGCACGCCGGATCGGGGGTTCGCCATGATGGCCCCCTCTAGTGGGACCACCACTTAATCCGCAGCGGAAACTATGTCGGACGATCGCACTCCGTTTGCCAACGACCGCATTGGAAGCAAAGGCGGACACCAACCTGGAGACGCCTTGGCAGGCCGGATGGCATTTCCCATCACGCTCGCTTCGATCGGTCACGTGCCCTTCCCAGTCCGAAAAGTCTCGAATTTAAGGCCCCTCTCGCGTGGGCATGTAACCCTGCGGCAGAGCATAGAAGGTGAGATGCCTCTACACCAAACCGCGGCTTCATTGACAATACTCAGGTGTCAAGCGAGTCCGCTCCACTGGAACTTGTCATCGTTTCACAGAGCCGGTGATGTCAAGGAGCGCCCTATCGCTCCGTGAAGATGAGCCCCATCTGCTCGGCCTGACTATTGATCCAGTCCCAGTCCACGCTCAGCTCGCGGTGGCAAGCGGGACAGGTCAACGGCTGCGGCAGCTTTCCCGAGACCATATCCTGCAAGGACTCGGAGTGAACGTGCCCGCACGCAGTGCAGGTGAAGAAGAGTGGGATAGGAGGTTTCATGCTGACCTCGACCAATTGGCCGCTGTAATTCGGCAAGCGCCTTGGCAAATGCTCGGTACTGACTTGTACCGATCCCGGGCTACCGGCCTCTGATATCAATGTACCAACACAACTGCAAAAGTTGTGTAAAGAGCTTGGCTCCCGGCATAAACAACGCATAAAACCTGATTGCCTGGCATCACCTGCCTGCCGGCGGCGAAGGGTGGCAGCGGTAGCTGGCTTATCAGGCTGTTAGATGCTCACCCCATGCGACAGCAGGCGGCGGAAGAAGGGCCATGGCCTCTTCCAACCGCTGGACCAACGCGGAACTTGCCGGCTGCAACGGCATTCGGGTTTCCGGGGAAATCGCGCCAGATAGTGCCAGGGCTGCTTTCACCGGTGCGGGATTCGGCTCCGCAAACAAAAGCGAGATCAACGGCGCGAGCCTCGCATACAATGCGCGCGCCGCCCGAACGCGGCCAGTCTGTGCCAGATGTAGCAGGCGTACGAACAAATCCGGACGGATATGCGAGGACACGGCGACGACGCCTG
This sequence comes from Cupriavidus phytohabitans, assembly GCF_000426345.1. Lineage (GTDB taxonomy): Bacteria > Pseudomonadota > Gammaproteobacteria > Burkholderiales > Burkholderiaceae > Cupriavidus. Next base: position 9,901 of record NZ_AUFE01000064.1, read on the forward strand.
CGCCCCCCGCAAGCAGGTGATCCAGCAGGGCCACATCCTCGCCGCACAGCGCAGTCACATGCGGATCGTCGACAAGTACCCGGAGATTCCCGCTGTTGCACTCCTTGACCGCCGCAATCTGCGGCTGCGCGAGCAGCGATCGGATGAGCGCCGGCGACATGGCACAGCCTGTTCGCTTCGGGACGTTGTACAGCATCAGGGGGCGGGCCGTGGCGCGCGCCACCTCGTTGAAATGCCACACGATGCCCTCATCAGAGGGCCGCAGGTAGTAGGGCGGCGGCACCAGGTAGCCGGCCAGCTCAAAGGCATCCAGTTCGGTAACCTGCGCACATACCGCGCGGGTATCGACCGCTCCGACGCCAGCCATCACCGGTAGCTCGCCTTGGACGGCCTCGAGCACTGCCGCGGTAAAGACTTGCCGTTCGCGGGGGGGAAAGCAGGCTTCCCTCGCCCGTCGTGCCCAGGATGATCAAGCCGTTCACGCCTGCCTCGACGTAGCTCTCGGCCAGCCTGGCCGCACCCGACAGGTCCAGCGACCCGGCGCGCATCGGCGTGACCATGGGCACCCAGATTCCCCACGGCGACTTGGGGTAAATCGCTTTGATAGCGGTGCAGGCGCGGACGGCGGCACCTGAGAAGCTCTCTTCCTCAGTGCGCCACATAGTCGTCTCCCAGGGCTGTCGTGACCCCGAACTCCGCGGCCGGAAACGCCATCATGATGGCATGCATGGCCGCGTCGCGGTCGCTGCGGGCAATCTCCACGTGCAGCGTGGCTTCGCCGCGCCGGTAATCCACGTTCACCACATCAACGCGGGCCAGTTCACCGAGCGCCCTGTGCAGGGTCTGCCGCAGCCCGAACACCTCGGTGGATGCCACGGCAAGACGCATGCGGATCCGGGCAGGTTCCGACTGGGAGACCGCGCGCAATGCGGTCACGGTGGCTTCGCTGCTGCGCAAGGTAATACGTCGGGGATCGGTGTCAACGGCCAAGCTTGACTGTCGCATGATTCGATGGACCCTCGCGATAGCGGGTCGTGTGTTGGACATGGGTCTATGCTAGCCAGCGCCGTCTAAATTTGATGCAAGGAAATGGGGCTGACGCGTTAAATTGGCATCAAAATCAGCGGCGCCGGCAAAGCTCACGCGCTCAGAATGTCTTCGTCAGCGAAGCCCACGCGGTGCCACGCCCCATGTAGCGGCCCTTGGCATTGGTGTACACGGTCTTGTCGGCGTTGGTATCGATGTAGGCCACCGCCAGCGCAAAGCCCTTGCCCAGATCCTTGGTCAGGCCGATCTTCCAGTCCACATACGAGGCATTGGCAATCTGCACCTTCTGGTAGCCCACATGCGTATTCAGCCTCAGGTCCCAGAAATTCAACGGAACATTGGCCGACAGGTCGATGTACCAGCTGTGCTTGCTGTCAGCGAAGCCGAAGAGATTCGTCGGCGCATAGGAGTACTTCAGCGTCACCGGCCCATAGCCCAGGCCCGCATACACCTCGGTAGTGTATGGGCGCGTGTAGTTTGCCGGATAGTCGCCCGGGTAGTAGTACTGCAGCACGCCGATGTCGTAGCTCCAGTCTCCGCCGCCGAACGTGTTCTTGTAGCCGCCGTAGAAATCCATCTCAATTGGCGCCGACACCTCGGGGTTGCTGTCGCCCAGCCAACTGATGCTCGAGTTCCAGTTGCCGAGATAGAAGCCACTCGCATGGCTGTAGTCGAACCCGCCCTGGATTGCGGGCCGCCGGTTGGTCTGCATCAGGCCGCGGTAGCGATATTCGGTGGCCACCGCGACGTTGGCGGTGAACGTATGCGCGGACGGTTCGGCCTCAGGCTGGGATTGCGCCGCGGCGGGCATGGCGGTGAATAGGAGGAAGGAAGGTACGGAGCACGCAAGCAATGCGGCCGCGGTATGGCGCAGGACAGTCATTTGTTCTGGTGACGAAGTTGAAGGGATCCCGTTGCAGGGAGCCTCGCCACGATATGGCCTGACGCGTAAAAAAGGTATCAAAAGTCGCAGTGCTCGCGTGCAATTCCGGTAAAGACGCCCGGCTTTTTCAGTGTTACGCGGCAAACCGGTAGCCCAATCCAACTTCCGTCAGCAGATGGGCAGGCTGTGCCGGGTCCGCTTCAAGCTTGTGCCGCAGATGCCCCATGTAGACGCGCAGATACTGGCTGCTTTCCGTCTGCGACGGTCCCCACACCTCTCGCAGCAATTCCCGGTGCGTCATGACCTTCCCAGAGTGGGCGAGCAGCACCGCCAGCAGACGATACTCGATCGGCGTCAGGTGCACGGCCTGTCCGGCACGGGTGACCACACGGCTGGCAAGGTCGACTTGCACATCGCCGAACGTGATCTGGTGAGAGCCATGCTGGTGGGCCCTGGCATGCCGACGCAGCAGAACACGCAGGCGTGCGACCAGTTCTCCGACGCCAAATGGTTTCGTCAGATAGTCGTCGGCACCAGCGTCCAGGGCGCCGATCTTGTCAGCTTCTCCGCTGCGCGCCGATAGTATGAGGATTGGCACATCGGTCCACGTACGCATCTCGGAAATCAATTGCACGCCATCGCCATCGGGCAGCCCGAGGTCGAGTATGACCAGATCGGGCTGCCGGGTACCCGCCTCGATCAAGCCGCGCTTGAGCGATTCCGCCTCGTGCACCGTGCAGCCTTCCGACTCCAGCGCCGAGCGGACAAAGCGCCGGATGTGGCGCTCATCCTCAACGAGCAAAACCGTCGGGGAAAAATCAAATGGCATGTGCTCCCTCTCCTTGCGGTGGTGGCAGACTAGGCATCGGCCGGCTCCTGCTCCAGTTCCACCACGGGCGGATTACCGCGAGGTAATGCGACCATGAAGCGCGCGCCCGCCTGCCCGCCAGGCCGGTCTGGCCGCTGCGCGGGTTCCACCCAGATGCGCCCGCCATGCGCCTGCAGGATGGCCTCACAGACGGCAAGACCCAGGCCAACGCCTGCCGTCGCAGATTCGCGCTCGCCGCGTGTGAATTTCTCGAAGATCTGCCGTTCCTTGCCCTTGGGCACGCCCGGGCCGTCGTCCTCTACCGCAATCCTGATTTCGTCGTCGACCGCTGCGGCCGACAGCCGGATCTCGGTGCCCGCGGGAGTGTATTTAGCCGCGTTCTCCAACAGGTTGCACAGCACGCGTTCGATCAGCACGGCGTCGCATTCGACCAGAGGTACCTGGGACAAGTCGACAACGGCAATGCGATGGCGCGCGAGCGCCTCGCGCATGGCCGCCAGGCTGGCCCCAACGAGCTCTTCCACCGACTGCCATTCCATGTGTGTACGGACATCGCGACTCTGCAGCCTGGCCATGTCAAGCAGGTTGACCACCATGGTGCGCATCCGTCTTGCTTGCTCGAGCATGGCGGATACCGTCTCATCCAGCGGCGGCGCCAGCGCAGGCTCGCTGCGCTGCATGGTTTCGGCCATGCCGATCAGGCTGGTCAGCGGGGTTCGCAGATCATGGGATACGGCCGCCAGCAAGGAACTGCGCAAGCGCTCCGACTCCATCGACAGCAAGGCCTGTTGTGCGACTTCGACGTAGTGCAGCCGTTCGATCGCGATGGCGATCAGTGTGCAGAACACGTCGACCTGGCGTCGCAGCGCAGGCTGCGCAAAGGCGTGCGAGACTGCCGGCTCCACCGCCAGCACGCCACGGGCCTGCATCGGTGCCTTCAGCGGCAGATACAGCACCGTGCTGCCCGGCAAGGTATGCGTGCCGGTTCCGGCCGGCTCGCCGTGATCGAAGACCCATTCCGCCAGTACGCGGTCGATCGAGTCGGTTCGCGCGGCGGGGTCTCGCTGCAGCGCATCGGACACCGGCGGCAGCAGCCGCCCTTCCAACGAAACCAGGAAGAAGGCCGAGCTGGCATCGAAGGCCGCGCGCAGGAACCGGCTACCGATCGAGACAATCTGGTCCGGCGTCAGCGCGGCGGACAGCTCGCGCGCCAGCTCATACAGCGTGCGCGCATCTTCCTCGCGCTGCACCGCCAAGCGCGCCTGCTCGCGCAGCCCGGCGGTCAGCTGGCCGATGACGAGGCCGACGGAAAGCAGGACCAGGAAGGTCAGCAGGTACTGCACGTCGCTGACGGCAAACGACAGGCGCGGCGGCACGAAAAAGAAATCGAAGGCGGCCACCGCCAGTACCGAAGCCAGTGCCGCCGGCCCGCGGCCATGCCGCAGCGCAACACCGACCACGGCGGCGAGGAACAGCATGGCGATGTTGACCACATCGAACCAGGGAAACGCCAGACCCGACAGTGCGGTGGCGCCCGCGCACCAAACCACCGCCCACGCATAGTCCCGGCGCGTGGCGCCGTCGGCGGCAGGCGCCGGCTCAGGCACTTCGGCACCGTGGCGTGGGCGCAGGTCGGCGCGCGTGGTGTCGGCCGCCACACGGATGATATCGATCTCCGGACACCCGATCGCCAGCGCGTCGGCAAAGCTGCGGCGGCCGAACAGCCACGCCGGCGCGTTCACAAACGGCGACAAGGCGAGGGCAAGAAGGGAACGGGCCCGCTCTGCCAGGGAGGTGCCCCCTCGGCGCCAGTCTGCCGGTGCCCGGCCGATGACCACCTTGGTCAGGTTATGGCGGCGAACGTACCCCACGACTGCCTGGACCATGTCATTGCCAGCCAATGTCTCGGTGCGGGCGCCCAACTCCTCGGCGAGACGCATGGCCGTCTGCAGGCGAACCTTTGCGGAATCGGACGGGGGCGTCAGCCTCGGTGTGGCGATGGTCACCACGTGCCAGTCGCAATCGAGCTGACCGGCAAGCCGACGCGCGCTCCTGACGACCTGTTCCGCATCATCGCCACTGCCGATGCAAGCCAGCACGGCCTCGCGCGTGCGCCACACCGCCTGCACGGCTTCGGACTGACGCCATGCCCGAACGTCGTAGTCCACACGGTCCGCGGTCCGGCGCAACGCCAGTTCGCGCAAGGCGATCAGATTGCCTTTCCGGAAGAAATTGCGCGACGCATGTCGCGCCTGCTCCGGCAGATAGACCTTGCCTTCCTTCAGCCGGCGCAGCAGCTCGTCGGCGGGCAGATCGACCAGCACGACTTCGTCGGCGCTGTCGAAGACAACGTCCGGCACGGTTTCCCAGACGCGGATGCCTGTAATGCCGCCCACCGCTTCGTTCAGGCTGTCCAGGTGCTGCACATTGACGGTGGTCCAGACGTCGACTCCGGCAGCTTGCAGTTCCTGGATGTCCTGCCACCGCTTGGGATGGCGGCTGCCGGGCGCATTCGAGTGCGCCAGCTCGTCGACCAGGATCAGCGCAGGATGCCGGGCCAGCGCCGCATCCAGGTCGAACTCCTGCAGAACCCGCTCGCGGTACGGCACATCCTTCATTGGCAGCCGCTCGATACCGGCAATCAGCGCTTCGGTCTCTGCACGCCCGTGGGTCTCCACGATGCCAATGACGACGTCCGTGCCCTGCGCAACCGCCGCCCCCGCCGCAGTCAGCATGGCAAAGGTTTTCCCCACCCCGGCGGATGCGCCAAAGTAGACCCGGAGCTTGCCGCGCGAGGCCCTTTCTCCTTCGGCTTCCACCATCCGGAGAAGGGCATCGGGATCGGGACGTGCGTCGGCACCGCCGAATTCGGCATCAGACATCGGAAGGCTCAACCTCTATCCTTACATTGGCAAAAACGTGCTGCCTCGCATCCGGATACCATCGTCATTCTGGCAGGCGTGCAAGCCCGCAGCATCGCCCCGTCAGTGGGTTACTTCTGTGCAATGGCATCCAAGGCAAGGTTCAGCTTCAGGACATTGATGCCCGGGTCGCCCAGGACCGAGATTAGCGGCGTTTCCGTATTCGCCGCAATCAGTTGCTTCACCTGTTCGATCGGCATCCCTCTGAGGCGGGCGACGCGTGCCGTCTGGTATTCGGCAGCGGCAGGGCTGATGTGCGGGTCGAGTCCACTGCCGGATGCCGTAACCAGGTCCACCGGCACAGGGGCCTGGTTGCCGGGATCGGCGGCGCGCAGTGCGTCGATGCGCGCGCGTGCGGCGTCGGTCAGCGCCGGATTGGTGGGGCCGAGGTTGGATCCGGCCGAAGCCGTGGGGTTGTACGGCATCGGTGCCGTGGCCGACAGCCGGCCCCAAAAGTACTTCGGGTCGGAGAACGGCTGGCCGATCAATTCCGAGCCAACCGCCTTGCCATCCTTCTCAATGAGCGAGCCGCCGGCCTGATGCGGGAACACAGCTTTCGAGATTGCCGTGATCACGCCGGGATACAGCAGGCCGGTCACCAGCGAAAGACCAACGAACACCACCATCATTGGCCGCAACAAGCCACCCTGCACGGGTACCGGCGATGGCTGCTGGGATTGCACTTGCGTATTCATGAATATGCTCCGAATCGTGGGAACTCAGACCCACCCAAAGAGGGCCAGGATCATGTCGATCAGCTTGATGCCGGCAAACGGCACCAGGATGCCGCCAAGGCCATAGACCAGCAGGTTGCGGCGCAGCAGCACGGCGGCACCGAGCGGCCTGTAGACCACGCCCTTGAGCGCCAGCGGGATCAGCACCACGATGATCAGCGCGTTGAAGATCACCGCCGACATGATGGCCGATGCCGGCGTGGCGAGCCCCATCACGTTCAGCAGGTTAAGCTGCGGGTAGGTAGTCGCGAATGCCGCCGGGATGATGGCAAAGTACTTGGCAATGTCGTTGGCCACGCTGAAAGTGGTCAGCGAGCCGCGCGTCATCAGCATCTGCTTGCCGATCTCGACGATCTCGATCAGCTTGGTCGGGTTGCTGTCCAGGTCGACCATGTTGCCGGCTTCCTTGGCCGCCTGCGTGCCGCTGTTCATCGTGACGGCGACGTCGGCCTGGGCCAGCGCCGGTGCATCGTTGGTGCCATCGCCGGTCATGGCTACCAGCCGCCCTTCGCTCTGGTATTGCCGGATCAGCTTCAGCTTGGCTTCTGGCGTGGCTTCGGCCAAGAAGTCATCGACACCCGCTTCGGCGGCAATCGAGGCCGCTGTCAGCGGGTTATCGCCGGTGATCATCACGGTCTTGATGCCCATCTTGCGCAACTCGCCGAAGCGTTCGCGAATGCCGGTCTTGACGATGTCCTTCAACTCAATCACGCCAAGCACACGCACCGCATCGCCAACGGCTTCGGCCACCACCAGCGGCGTGCTGCCGACGCGGGCGACCTCGTCCACAGCTTGCAGTACGGCATCGGGAAATTTTCCGGCACGCTCGGTCACATAGCGGCGTACAGCATCGGCTGCGCCCTTGCGCACGTGGCGCTCGTCGCCAGCATTGCTCAGATCGACCCCGCTCATCCGCGTCTGTGCGCTGAATGGCACGAATACCGGCTGCAACGTCGAAATCTCCGGCGCCGTCACCCCTGACTGCTGGCGCGCCAGCGTGACGATGCTGCGGCCTTCCGGAGTCTCGTCGGCCAGCGACGATAGCCACGCTGCTTCCGCGAGCTGCACCTGCGACACGCCCGGCGCCGTGATAAAGCGCGAGGCCTGGCGGTTGCCATGGGTGATCGTGCCGGTCTTGTCGAGCAGCAGCACATCCACGTCACCGGCGGCCTCGACCGCACGGCCGGACGTGGCAATCACGTTCGCTTCCATCATCCGGCTCATGCCGGCCACGCCAATGGCCGACAGCAGGCCGCCGATGGTGGTCGGGATCAGGCACACCAGCAGCGCCACCAGCACGGTGATCGTCACCGGCACGCCAGCCTTTGTCACCAGCACGCTATAGAGCGAGAACGGCTGCAGCGTGGCGGTGGCCAGCAGCAGGACCAGCGTCAGGCCGACCAGGAGGATAGTCAGGGCCAGTTCATTCGGTGTCTTCTGGCGCTTGGCGCCTTCGACCATCGTGATCATGCGGTCGATGAAGCTCTCGCCCGGGTTGGTGGTGATGCGCACCACGATCCAGTCGGACAGCACGCGCGTGCCGCCGGTCACTGATGAGAAGTCGCCGCCCGACTCACGGATCACGGGCGCCGATTCACCGGTGATGGCGCTTTCATCGACCGAGGCCACGCCGTCGATCACGTCGCCGTCGCCGGGGATCATGTCGCCGGCCTGGACCAGCACCACGTCGCCTCGGCGCAGCGCCGTCGCGGGGCGCGCTTCGGTGGGACCACCACGTTTGCCGTCCTTGAGCAGGCGCGCGGTGACCGTGGTCTTGAGTCCACGCAGCGCCTCGGCCTGTTGCTTGCTCCGACCTTCCGCAAGTGCCTCGGCAAAGTTGGCAAACAGCACCGTGAACCACAACCAAACCGACACCGCCAGGATGAAGCCCGCGCTCTCGCCGCCAAGAGCCGCTGCGGGGCCGAACATCGCCTTGAGGAAAAGGATGGTCGTCAGGATGCTGCCCACGTAGACCACGAACATCACCGGGTTGCGCAGCTGGTCGCGCGGCGACAGTTTCCGGAAGGCCGCGACAAGTGCCGGTTTCACCAGCGCCGGCGCGAACATGCTGCGCGACGCCGGGCGATGAGGATGATGGTGATGATGGGTAGAGCGTTGCTGGCCGGCGACCGGCGCACTCTGCGCCTGGACAGGGTTGGAGGCGGTAGCCTCTTGGGTCTTGCTGCCGCGCTTGGCCGATGGGGTCATCGAATCATGTTGCATGGTTTCTCCGCAATCCGCTAGAGACACCCGGTGCCTGCGGCTGCGAGGCAGTGCAAGCTCCGAACGTGTTGGAATGCTGCTCGATATTTCTTCGTCAGTGGTGCCGTCAGTGGTCGCTTTACTTGGCTGCGGTTGCCGTCACCGCCCCCTGGAGCTGCTCGGCGATCGGCCCCAGTGCCAGGGCCGGCACGTAGGTCAGAGCCCCGACCATCAGCACCGTACCCACCAGCAGGACCACGAACAGCGGGCCATGTGTGGGCATGGTGCCGCCGCTGGCCGGAATGCGCTTTTTGGCCGCCAGCGAGCCCGCCAGCGCGAGGACCGGGATGATGATCCAGAACCGGCCAAACCACATAGCCGCCGCCAGCAGCGTGTTATAGAACGGCGTATTGGCAGACAGGCCCGCAAAGGCGCTGCCATTGTTGTTGGCCGCCGAAGACAGCGCGTACAGGATCTCCGAGAACCCGTGCGTGCCGGGATTGAAGACACCGGCGCGCCCCGCCTCGGCCATGACCGCCACCGAGGTGCCAAGCAGCACCAGAAGCGGCGTGACCAGGATCGCTACGGCGGTCATCTTTATTTCATACGCTTCAATCTTCTTGCCCAGGTACTCCGGGGTGCGGCCGATCATCAGGCCAGCGATGAACACCGCGAGCACTGCGTAGACGAGCATGCCATACAGCCCCGAGCCGACGCCGCCGAATACCACCTCGCCCAGTTGGATCAACAGCATCGGCACGAGCCCGCCGATGGCGGTAAACGAATCATGCATGCCATTGACGGCGCCGCATGAGGCCGCGGTCGTGATGGTGGCGAACAACGCCGAGGCCGCCATGCCAAAGCGCGTCTCCTTGCCTTCCATATTGCCGCCGGCCTGCAGCAGCGATTTGGCGTGGTCAATCGGCAAGCCGGACAATGCCGGGGTGGCCATTTGTTCGGAGAGTGCGGCAACGCAAGCCATGGCGACAAAAATGACTGTCATCGACGCCAGCACGGCCACCCCCTGTCGCCGGTCGCCCACCATCTCGCCGAACGTAAAGCACAGCGCCGCCGGTATCAGGAAGATTGCCAGCATCTGGATAAAATTGGCCAGCGCATTCGGGTTTTCGAACGGATGGGCCGAATTGGCATTGAAGAAGCCGCCGCCGTTGGTGCCTAGCATCTTGATGGCTTCCTGCGAGGCAACCGGGCCCATCGCCAGCGTCTGCTTGTCGGTCTTCAGGTCTTCCGTCACCGGCTTGCCCTGTGCGTCGATCACGGGCTGCCCGGCTGCATCGACTTTCGGCTGACTGTACTCAACTGGCGTAACCAGGCTGACTTCCTTATACGCATCGAAATTCTGGATCACGCCCTGGCTGACCAGCGCCAGCGCAATCACGGTCGCGATCGGTGCCAGCACGTACAGCGTGACGCGAGTGACATCCACCCAGAAGTTGCCGATGGTGGCTGCGCTCTGGCGCGCGAAGCCACGGATCAGCGCGAACACCACGGCGATGCCGGTCGCCGCAGAGAAGAAGTTCTGCACGGTGAGCGCGAGCATCTGCGTCAGATAGCCCATGGTCGACTCGCCGGCGTAGCCCTGCCAGTTGGTGTTGGTGACAAAGCTGATGGCTGTATTGAACGCGGAATCCGGCGTGACAGCGCCGAAGCCTTGCGGATTCAAGGGCAGCCAGCCCTGCACGCGCTGCAGTGCATAGACAGCCACCACGCCAAGCAGGCTGAAGGCCAGGACGGCGATGGTGTACTGCTTCCACCCCATCTCTGTATCGGCACGCACGCCGCCCAGCCGATACAGTAGCCGTTCCAGCGGACGGCCCCAGACAGTCAGCGCATAGTTGCCGTCCTCCACGGCACGCCGGAGGTAGCGTCCGAGAAATGGGGCGCACGCCAGGAGGATGGCGAGATAGAGGACCAGCAGGCCCAAGAATTGGGAGGACATCAGAATTTCTCCGGCCGAAACAGCGCAATGAGGAGGTAGACAAAAATAGCGACGGCCAGCACGCCGCTCAGCAGATCCGTCCAGCTCATCACAATCCCCTGTCCGATGCGCTGTTCTTTGCCAGCATCTGGTTATGCGGGCCGCCATGCTCGCTGCCTGCCGAAGACTTGGGGGCAAGCGCGGCGCAAAGCCCCAGCAGGGCCGCGCTCAGCACGGCGAAGCCAATCAATACGATCAGAAAGATCCCGTCCATGACAAAACACCCTTGCGTGGTTCTCGGCTTGCAGAGTAGCGACGGGGTCGTAAAAACAGGGTAGAAAAGTGGCCGGTGCGTATAAAAAACTCATAAAGATTCGCACGGACATATTGGTGAAGCGCTTCGAGAAGCACTTTTCGGAAGTTTTGCGAACGGGATATGGGCAGCAATGCCCGCTGCCATTGCCATTGCCACGCACCTGGCGGTGCCCGGCATCAAAAAGGAAAAGTGGTCGTCGCCCGGCCTTTCTTTATCGCATTTTTATGCGATGGCCCGATAAATTGATGCGGGCTACACGCGTCCTCGCGTACGCTGATTGCATGGGATTCGCTGCGTCGGCAACTTCTCCGACGCGGTACCGCTACCAGTGTTGAAACCGCCATGATCAAGCTCCTCGTCGCTGTTGACGGCTCCGACAGTTCGCTATGGGCTGTCCGGCATGCAGCATTTCTCCATAGAGAAGGCAGCATATCTGAGGTTGTATTGCTCAACGTGCAAGCCCCGATTGAGCGTGGCAGGGCCTCTGGCTATCACTCCCTCGCCAAGCTGCGCGAGCGGGAGCGCGAGGAGGGGGAAGCTGCACTGACATCCGCGGCCGAGATCCTGGAAGATTCCGGTGTGAAATATGTGGCGCAGATAGGGATCGGCTCACCCGCGAACACGATACTGAACGCCGCACAGGCCTGCCAATGCGACGGTATCGTTTTAGGCCTGTCAACGTGGTCGCGCTTCCTGGCCCTGGTCGGCGCAGGTACGCCGGTGAAGATCACGCGACGCTCCCCGGTGCCCGTCACGCTGGTCAACGCCCCGCACGCGCAGATCCCATCTGAGTTCACGGTGCATTGTCCGCGCATCAGTCATGCACGCCCCACGCTCGTCGTCTATCCGCCTGCATTCCATATGTAGCAGGGTCTAGCCACCACAAAGCCCGCCTCACGGTGGAATCCCATTCAGGCCTGTCATTCGGTGCGCGCCGCCGCGCCAGCACAATGCAGCCCCATTACTGATGTACTAGCTCGCGCCCACGAACTGCAGCGATTGGTAGAGGAGGTCCATGTCCGCCAGACTTCAAGTCGTCGCCTACCATGACGGATGGGATGTCATCTACGAGGGCGCGCGGAATGCGGAGTCGCACCACCCTACCAGGGAAGCTGCTGTGTTCGCCGCGAGCGCCCAGGCTCAGCGCGATGGGGCGTTGCTCGTCAGTTTCGATCGCCATGGCAATGAAGTCGTCCGGCATGACTACGGACGTACCACCGCGAGGTGGATAGCGTGACACGTGCTTCGATTGATCCGCGGTCTTACCCCGGAGCCCGGCCGCTTGCGACCGACGCGCCGATTCAGGCGGGCCGGTGCGTCACCATGCATATCACCATCGACGCGCAGCACGCTGCGCCACTGCGGCATGCCTTGATACAGACATGCGCCGACCAGCCGTGGTCCATCCGGCTGGCCATGTTGCCCGGCGGCACACGTATGCGTCTCTCGCTGACCCTGCCGAAGGCAGCAATTAACGAGGCCATGCTGCATGTCACCGACCTTGCCCCCGGGGCTGAAGTGGGGCAACTGGTTGAAGTTCCGGCTGAGCCGACTGATGCCTGGCGCAACGTGATTCGCGCTGGCTCAATACGTGGCCCTGCGGTTGCATACCCGGCTCGGCCTCAGGCGCAGGCTATCGGACAACTGCTGTGCGAATCAAACGTCGTGCTCGGACTCGATGTCCCGGACCAGTCGGGGTTGTTTCAGGCGCTCGGCGCGCTTGCCGCACGGCGGTACCCATTGAGCGCGGAAGCCGTCACTACCGCTCTTGCCGTACGCGAAGCGTCTGGATCGACCGGGTTGGGTCAAGGTGTCGCCGTACCCCACGGCCGCATCGCCACCGTACCGCAGGCGTTAGGCTTTTACGTTCGGCTCTTGGAGCCCATCTCCTTCAACGCGCCAGACGACCAACCAGTCAAGGATTGCGTCGTCCTGCTGTTTCCGGAATGGGATATCTACACACACCTGCACGTGCTGGCCAGCGTGGCCCAGTGCTTCTGCGATCAGCACTTTCGCACGTCGCTTCAGCGCTGCATGGATCCCAAGTCGGTGTGCACGCTGTTCTCTGGCCTTGGTTCTTCGCAGGCGCCTGTCTGGCGCTGACACATTGAAATGAGGTGATCGGTACAGTACTCTGGACGACATACCATCTTTGGTGATGCCGCATCGCAGTCTTCCGCCATGACGACCCGAATTCTGGCGTGATAGGCATCTGCTGCGCAAACGTCCAACAAGAATAGTAGGGGGTAGGCCGTGAACCAATTGACTATCCGCACACGCATCCTGGTGAGCTTCGCCTTCATCCTGCTAGTCATGGCGCTGATGGGGGGCGTGGCACACAACCGGCTATCAGCCATCGATCGCAATGTCGGCGTCATGAAAACGGATGCCCTTCCTGGCCTTCGCTATAGCACGGCGCTGCTTGCGACATGGAATGAACTCTACGTACTAGGCTGGCAGACCCTGACCGCGGGCAGCGAGGGCGAGCGCCGCCGCTACTTTGAACAGCGCCACGAAGCCAGACAACGCCTGGATGCGCAAGAGCGTGACTATGAGACGACCATCTTCCGCGATGAAGACCGTAAGCGCTTCGACGCTTACAAGGAGGCCCGCGCCAATTACGACCGCGCTGCCGGTATCTTCAGCAATCCCACTGCCTCGCCGGGCTTTGTAGCGGCCGATGCCATCGCGCGCGGCCCTCTCCACACGCATTGGACGGAGGGCATCAAGGCGCTGCAAGCGGTGGTCCACGATAACGACAGCACGGCCGAAACCGCTGCGGCCAATATTGTTGGCTCAGTCGGCCTGGCCAGGCGCACTATCGAAGTATCCTTGCTCGCGGCGGCATTGGTAGCGACGGTCAGCGGCTACCTGCTGATGCGCGCGCTCACGGTGCCGATGCAGTCCATCGTCAAGCTGCTGTCCGAACTCCGTGGCGGCGACCTGCGGCCGCGCATGGCACTGCGGCGCAAGGACGAGTTCCTGGCGGTGGAAGAAGGCTTCAACCAGATGACCGGCGTGCTGACTTCCCTGGTGGGCCAGGCGCAGCGCACCGCGATCCAGGTCACCACCTCGGTCAACGAGATCGCCGCGACCGCGCGCCAGCAGCAGGCCACCGCCACCGAGACCGCGGCCACCACCACGCAGATCGGCGCGACCTCGCGCGAGATCTCCGCTACCGCGCGCGACCTGGTGCGCACCATCCATGAAGTCAGCAGCGCCGCCGAGCAGACCGCGGGCCTGGCGGGGACCGGCCAGATTGGCCTGTCGCGCATGGAAGGCACCATGCAGCATGTGATGGACGCCGCCGGCTCAGTCAACGCCAAGCTCGCCACGCTCAATGAAAGGGCCGGCAATATCAACCAGGTGGTGACCACCATCTCCAAGGTGGCCGACCAGACCAACCTGCTGTCGCTGAACGCCGCGATCGAGGCCGAAAAGGCTGGCGAATACGGCCGCGGCTTCTCGGTGGTGGCCACCGAGATCCGCCGCCTGGCCGACCAGACCGCGGTGGCCACCTACGATATCGAGCAGATGGTGTGCGAGATCCAGTCCGCCGTGGCTGCCGGCGTGATGGGCATGGACAAGTTCTCCGAGGAAGTGCGCCGCGGCATGTCGGAGGTCACGCAGGTGGGCGACCAGCTGTCGCAGATCATCGCGCAGGTGCAGTCGCTGGCGCCGCGCGTGCTGATGGTCAACGAAGGCATGCAGGCCCAGGCCGGCGGCGCCGAGCAGATCAACCAGGCGCTAATGCAGCTGTCCGAAGCCGCGCAGCAGACCGTGGAATCGCTGCGCCAGTCGAGCCAGGCGATCGACGAACTGACGCTGGTGGCCAACGACCTGCGCAATGGCGTCTCTCGCTTCAAGGTCTGATTTATCTTGATGCCAGGCCGACATAGATTCCAACAGCAAGCATTCGTCTTGTTGGCTCGAAGTCGGCAGTGAAGCACGGGAAACTATGCCTGCAGCAAATGCTTCGCCCTCTGCCCGGTCCCATGACACCAGCATGGCCATGCTGGCGCTGGCTGCCCTGGGCATTGTCTTCGGAAACCTGGGTACGAGCCCGCTTTATGCGTTGCAGGAGGCGTTCCACGGCATCCACGGTGTGACGCCGACGCCGGAGAACGTGGTCGGCGTGGTATCGCTCTTCCTCTGGTCGCTGATCCTGATGGTGAGCGTCAAGTATGTCTATGTGCTGATGCAGGCCGACAACCACGGGGAAGGTGGTCTGCTGGCCCTTCTGGCACTGCTGGTCGGGGAGCGGACCGGACGCCTCGCGAGCCGGCGGGCCCTCCGCTGGGTGTTCCTGGCGATATTCGGCACTGCCATGCTATATGGCGATGGCATCATCACGCCGGCGATCTCGGTGCTCAGTGCTCTCGAGGGGATCGAGGTGGCGACGCCAGCCTTGGCGCACTATGTCGTGCCGCTGACCGTAGTGATCCTCGTTGCCCTGTTTGCCATCCAGCCACTCGGATCGGGGCGGGTCGGCGTGGCCTTCGGACCGATCCTCGGCACGTGGTTCGTGGCGATCTTCAGCTTCGGCGTGATCTCGCTGGTCGAGACGCCGGCGATTCTCGCGGCGCTCAATCCGATGAACGGCGTGGCGTTTTTTCTGAACAACGGCTTTCACGGCTTTCTGGCCCTGGGAGCGGTAGTCCTTTGCCTGACGGGTGGCGAGGCCCTGTACGCCGACATGGGTCACTTCGGAGCGCGTCCGATCCGGATTGCATGGTACGGACTCGCGTTGCCGTCCCTGGCCGCCAGCTACCTCGGGCAAGGTGCGCTGCTGCTGCGTGATCCGGGGGCAGCGGCCCGGCCGTTCTACTCGATGGTGCCCTCGTGGGCGTTGTATCCGATGGTGGTCCTGGCGACGCTGGCAACTATTGTCGCGTCCCAGGCGCTGATCTCCGCCGTGTTTTCGCTGACGCGGCAGGCGGCGCAACTCGGGCTGTCGCCGCGCGTGGCAGTCAGGCACACCTCGTCCAGCACGGCCGGGCAGATCTACCTGCCGGGCATGAATTGGGCATTGATGGCCGGAACGATTGCGGTGGTGCTGATGTTCCGCTCGTCGTCCAGCTTGGCGGCAGCGTTCGGCATCGCGGTATCCACCACGATGGCAATCACGACAATGCTCTTCATCGCCTTGGCACGTGTCCGCCTGAGGTGGCCGGTGTGGCGTATCGCAACGGTCGCCGGGGTCTTCCTCGCGGTGGACCTGGCGTTCGTCGCGGCCAATGCCATGAAGTTCGCCGACGGTGGCTGGCTGCCACTCGCGATCGGTTCGCTCACCTTCCTGGTGTCGCTATCATGGCTGGTGGGGCTTCGGGCGCTGCGCGACGCGCGTCAGGTATCGGGTATTCCCTTGGACGCGTTCATCTCCAGCTTGGCACTGTCCCCGCCACACCGCGTCAGGGGCACGGGCGTGTTCCTGATGTCAGCAGGCAACGCGGTGCCGACGACATTGCTGCACCATCTCAAGCACAACCAGGTATTGCATGAGCGAGTTGTCCTGCTCACCCTGCTTACCGAAGAGACCCCACGCGTGCAGCAGGCCGAGCGATGTAGGGTCGAATGCCTCGAGATCGGCTTCGTGCGGATCGTGGGCCGGTACGGGTATCTGGAAAATCCGAACGTGCCACATCTGCTCGAACTGGCCTCGGTGCGGGCCGGCCGGCCGCTTTATGAAGACATGACGACGTCGTTCTATCTGGGGCGCGAATCGCTGGTCACGGCTACACAGGGAAACCTAGGCAGGCGGGTACTGATGAATCTGTTCATCTGGCTATACAGGAATGAACTCGACGTGACCGTTCACCTGGGTCTCCCGCCGAATCGGGTGGTGGAACTCGGGACGCGCTTGGATCTGGTCTGACGGGCGGCCGGGGCGCCGCTGGCGCTCGTGCACGTATTGTCATTCGGCCCAGCCAGGTCGAATGGCTATAATGGCCAAGTTCTGCTGGTGGAGTGATGATCGCCGAACGGCGGAAACTGGCTGCTGCCCTAGCCTGATGAATCAGCGGCGATCCACACCGCATGATCAATGTCGGACCGGGTTCGGCCACAACACTCCACGCTGACAACGGACGGTGACGCTCAAAGTTGCAAGTACTTCACGTCGAGCAAGCGTCGTTGCCTCTGCGAGAAAAAACAGAGATCCCTCCTTCTATCGGATCTTGATGACGACCTTCCCCTTTGCACGCCCCGTTTCGACATAAGCCAAAGCCTCTCGCGTAGACCCAAACGGATAAATTCTATCGATCACGGGCCTGATCGCAGCTGCCGCAATCAGCGTAGCGATCTGGCCTAGTTGGCCTCCAATGGAAGGAATAGCTGACGTCATGACGTTTCGGCGCCTTGCGGATCCGGTAGCTTAGAAAGCGAATCGCCGTTTTCAGGAACACGCGACTCCGAGCAACCGCAACTGTTGCAGTACGCCGGGCGCGCCTATGTGCTGTGTCGCGCGGAAGCAGAGGGCTTCCAGCTCTTTGCGATATCGAAGGAGGCCGCATGAAGCATTCCCGTCGCTGGCTGCTGGCCAGCCTGCCGCAACTGGCCGCCAGCCAGCAGGGCAAGCCCTTTGTGCTCGTGGTGTGGTCGCTCGACTGCGTCTATTGCAAGCGCAACTTTGAAGCCATCGGCAAGCTGCGCGCGCCACCCTGAGCTTCTCCTCGTCACGCTGTCGATGGACGGGCCCCGTGGCACGGCAGCAGGTGCAGCAGCGGCTTGAACGTACCCGCCTGACGCGCAACGCTTGGATGTTCGGCAACGAGGCGCAGGAGCGCCTGCGCTACGCGCTGCGGCGGCGAGCGGCTGGGCGTGACAGCGATGGCCTATCGCAATGACTGGAGGAGCTCCACTGACTCCCGCAGCGCGCCATCAGCGAGGGCCAGATCTCGCGATTCGGCTATATCCACCCGATCGACGGCGGCTATGCGTCGCGCTACAACATCTCGGCCGACTGGCTGCGGCCGCTGGCGTCTGGCATGGTCCAGGCCAGCGCCTACGTCATCAAGTGCCGGCTGCAGTCCGCTCTTCAATTTGCTGCTCGGGCCACTGGGTGATGCCGCGTGACCCAATAAGTGCGGCGATGTCGGAAGGTGCCCGCCAACGGCCCGTCCGGAGGCAGCTGTCGGACTGGATTTGCACCCATCTACTGCCGAGGGTTAGCGGGTCAACGTGATGAACAGATACCCGAGATAGAGGGCCGAGAAAAGCCAAGTAAGGCAATGCTGAAGTTTTGGCGGAACGGAACGAGTTTGAGCACTTTCCGCAAAGAGCTAGCTATCACTTGCCAACAGTACTGTTGAGGCAGCACCGCAGAGTCGAAGGCCCGCTTCCGGCGACTACGCCAGTCCTTCAGTCGGCGCAGCGATGAATTTCGACGGTCACATGCACGAGTTCCTCGTGTATGCCAAGCGCGCTCCTAACAGTTGCTGGCGAGAGCGTTGAATCATGCGTGACCAGACTCACGAGGCACGCGAACTTTTCCTTGCCCACTCGCCATACATGCAGGTCGGCGATTCGCGTGCCATCTTGCCCGACGTTGAACTTCTGGAGCACCTCGCGGACCTCCTCGACGACTGGGTGGTCCATCTCTCGGTCTAGCAGGACTACGCCAGTTTGCCTTAGCAGGCCGAACGCCCAGATGCCAACGAGAATTGCGCCAACGATACCCATCGCCGGGTCGAGCCAGCTCCAACCGAGCAGCCAGCCGCCGGCCAGGGCGAGGATGGCCAGCACTGACGTGGCCGCATCAGCCAGGACATGAATGTAGGCCGAACGCAGGTTCAGGGGCGGCTTCAGAATTCGGAAAATATTGCCCTCTAAGACCTCGCTCGCGAGTTAGCGCTCGGCTAGACGCCGCAAGGGGCGGAACTTTCCTGCTTCCGGTTTATGGCTCATGCGCCACACGTAGTCGCCGGTCAGGTTGATATGCTCCCACCCCAAGGGCGACAAATAGGGATACAGCGCCGGATCGACCGGCATGCCGCGGCTCTCCATTGCCTGCACAGCGCGCTCAAGATAGACGGTGTTCCAGAGAACGATCGCCGCAGTCACCAGGTTTAGTCCGCTGGCGCGGTACCGTTGCTGCTCGAAACTGCGATCGCGTATTTCGCCGAGACGGT
>NZ_AUFE01000065.1 GCF_000426345.1 Cupriavidus phytohabitans
CAGATCAACAATGAACATCACCCTCGACGAACTCCAGGCGTTTGCGGCCGTGGTCGACACCGGTTCGATCACCGCCGCCGCGCAGCAGCTGAACCTGACCGTGTCGGCAACGAGCCGCACGCTCGCGCGGCTCGAGGAAAAGCTGAAGACCACGCTGCTGCCGCATGGGCCGGGCCAAAGCCGCAACAGAGTGCCAGTGCGTCACCGAGAGATTTCCAGAGGCGTTTCAGCATTCGATTCTTCCTTTCACAAGCCATTGGAGGCGGGCCAGGTTGGCGTCTTGCACGCGCGGCACTCGCCGCGCGTCGTCGGACCGTGGCCTGAACAGTACAGAGGCCCAGGCCGATCCCGGTAATGAAAAAACTGGATTGACCGATAACGCCTGCGACAGCCGCACTGACCGCTGCGCGTCAGTGCTCAGGCGATCAACCCGCTTCACCGTTACGCCACCCCCGTTAGGCCACCCCCGTTACGTCACCCCGGAAACCCGCCTGATTTCCTCGGCGACAATCGCGATCAAGGCCTCGGCCGCCGTGCTCAGCGGCCGTTGCGGATGGCTCACGCAAACCAGATGCCGCACGATGCGCGGCGCAATGATGGTATGCATGCGCAGTTGCCCTGCTTCCACGGCACGTTGCACCACGATGCGCGGCAGCACCGTGGCAAAGCGTGTCGCTTGCACGAACTGGACGATGGTGCCGAGGATGTCGATCTCGAACTTCGGCGCAAGGGTGACGTCCTGCGCCTGCGTCGCCGTGTCCAGCACCACGCGCAGGCCATGCCGCTTGGTCGGCAGCACCAGTTCCAGTCCTGGCAGTTTCGCCATCTCTACCGATTCGGGCAGTTCGGGGCCGTGTGCGACGCTGGTCACCAGCACCATTTCCTCGTCGTGCATCGGCTGCACCTGCAGCCCCAGGCGGCCGCGCTGGCGATGAACCACCGCCGCGTCAAGCTGGCCCGCGGAAACCAGGTCGATCAGTGCCGCACTGAAGCCGTCCGCCACGGATACCTCTACGTTCGGATAGCGCGCATTGAAGCGCGCCAGCGATCCCACCAGCACGCTCTCCGTCTCGGAGGCCACCATGCCAAGCGTGATGCGGCCGGCCATCTGCTCCTCGCGCTGCATCATCTGCTGCCGCGCGCTGGCCAGGTCGCGCACGATGGGCAGGAACAGCCGGTGCATCATCCGGCCGGCAGCAGTGGGCACCATGCCGTGCGGGATGCGATCGAACAGCTTCTGCCCGAATTCCTCTTCCAGCCGGGCAATCTGCATGCTGAGCGCCGGCTGCACGATATTCAGCCGCTTGGCCGCGCGCGTGACGGAGCCGTCCTCGAACAGCGCGATGAAGTACTGGATTTGCTTGAGGTCCATGGGCGGTTTGGTATCAATGACACTGACGTACCGGCATCAACATTTGTGATGAGAGGCGCGGCGGCTCCCGGCACAGAAACACGGGAAATTTAACCATCTTCTGCCCATCCAGGTCTCACCACGGATCGACATTTCTACATCAGCAAAAATGATGATACGAATCAGAAATCAATATTAGAACTTATATCGCGATGTCACTAATCTCCGTTTGACGTTGCACGATCCCGCCCGCCTTCCCGGGCCGGTTCCGTCGCATGGAACGGAGTCGCAAATGAAAAGATTCGATGCTGGCGAAACGACCGGCACGGTGGAGACACAGCAGACCCGGCCGGCGCCACATGTCGGCCGCCCGATGCCGCGCGTCGAGGATGCCGCCATCCTGACCGGGCGCGGCCGCTACGCCGACGACCTCGGCGTCAGGCCCGGCACCCTGCACGCCGCCATCCTGCGCTCGCCGCACGCGCACGCCGAACTCGGTGCTATCGACTGCGCCGCCGCGTTGAAGGCGCCCGGTGTGCGTGCCGTGCTGACGGGTACGGACCTGCGTGGCTGGTCCAGACCCTTCGTGGTGGGCGTGAAGGCGCCGATGGAGCAGTGGGCACTGGCCATGGAGCGCGTGCGCTACGTGGGCGAGCCGGTGGCCGTGGTGGTGGCCGAGAACCGCGCGCTGGCCGAGGATGCGCTCGACCTCGTGCGGGTGGAGTACCGCGTGCTGCCGCCGGTGGTGTCGATCGAGGCCGCCGTCGCCGACGAGGCCCCGGTGCTACATCCCCGCCTGGGCAGCAACGTCGCCAGCGACCGCCATTTCCGCTATGGCGATCCCGAGGCCGCGTTTGCCGCCGCGCCGCACCGCGTGTTGCTGACCGTCCACTACCCGCGCAACACCTGCACGCCAATCGAGTGCGGCGTGGTGATCGCCGAACACTTGCCGGGCGACGAGGGCTATCAGGTCACCTCCAATTTCATGGGACCGTTCTCGCTGCACGCCGTGATGGCGATGGCACTGCAGGTGCCTGCCAACCGCCTGCGCCATGTCGCGCCGCGCGACTCGGGCGGCAGCTTCGGCGTCAAGCAGGCGGTGTTCCCCTACGTGGTGCTGATGTGCCTCGCGTCGCGCAAGGCGGGCGCACCGGTGAAGTGGGTGGAGGACCGGCTCGAGCACCTGAGCGCCGCCACGTCGGCCACCGCGCGGCTTTCCACCCTGGAAGCCGCGGTCGAGGCAGATGGCCGGATTCTCGCGCTCTCCTACGACCAGCTCGAGGACTGCGGCGGCTACCTGCGTGCGCCGGAGCCCGCCACTTTCTACCGCATGCATGGCCTGCTCACCGGTGCCTACGCGATTCCGCACCTGCTGGTGCGCAACCGCGTGGTGCTGACCAACAAGACGCCGACCGGCCTCGTGCGCGGCTTCGGCGGGCCGCAGGTGTATTTCGCGCTGGAGCGGCTGGTGCAACGGATCGCGGTGGAGCTGGGCCTGGATCCACTCGACGTTTACCGCCGCAACTTCGTGCCCGCCGATGCCTTTCCCTATCGCGCAGCGGCGGGCGCGCTGCTCGACTCCGGCAACTACCAGCTGGCGCTGTCGCGCGCGCTGGAAGCGGGCAACTACGGGGAGCTGCAGCGCCGCCGCGACGCCGCGCGCGCCGAGGGACGGCTGTACGGCATCGGCTTTGCGGCCATCGTCGAGCCATCGGTGTCGAACATGGGCTACATCACCACCGCGACGCCGGCCGAGGCGCGCCGCAAGGCGGGCCCGAAGAACGGCGCCATCGCCAGCGCCACGGTCAGCGTGGACTTGCTCGGCGGCGTGGTGGTGACCATCGCGTCCACGCCGGCGGGTCAGGGCCACATGACCGTATCTGCGCAGGTCGTGGCCGACGTGCTCGGCATCGATCCGGGTGACGTCGTGGTCAACGTCGAATTCGACACGCACAAGGATGCCTGGTCCGTGGCGGCCGGCAACTACTCCAGCCGCTTCGCGGGCGCCGTGGCCGGCACCGTGCACCTGGCCGCCACGCGCGTACGCGACAAGCTGGCGCGCATCGTGGCCTCGCAGCTGCGCTGCGACCCGGCCGAACTGGTCTTTGCGGATGGCCGCATCGTGCGCCGGGGCGCTTCCGATACCGCCCTGCCGTTCGCACGCGCCGCCAGCAACGCGCCGCACTGGTCGCCGCAGCTGCTGCCGGCCGGCGAGGAACCCGGCCTGCGCGAAACCGTATTCTGGTCGCCCCCCAACCTCGACGCCCCGGACGAGCAGGACCGCGTCAACACCTCCGCCTGCTACGGCTTTGCCTTCGACCTGTGCGGCGTGGAGATCGACCGCGCCACCGGCCGCGTGCGCATTGACCGCTACGTGACCGCGCACGATGCCGGCAAGCTGTTGAACCCGGCGCTGGCCGACGGCCAGATCCGCGGCGCCTTCGCACAGGGACTGGGCGCTGCGCTGATGGAGGAATTCCGCTACGGGCCGGACGGCAGCTTCCAGTCCGGCACGCTGGCGGACTACCTGCTGCCGACCACGTGCGAGGTGCCCGACCCGCTCATCGTCCATCTGGAGACGCCGAGCCCGTTCACGCCGCTCGGCGCCAAGGGGCTCGGCGAGGGCAACAACATGAGCACGCCGCCGTGCGTCGCCAACGCGGTGGCCGATGCCCTTGGCGTACGCGATATCCGCCTGCCGCTCACCCCCGCCAGGGTGATGGCGATGATCGGCTTCGACGACCCGCCGCCATCGCGTCCGGAACTGGCCGAGGCAGCAAGAGAGGCCTCGGCGAACGGCAAGAGCGGCGGCAAGGCCGGCAAGGCCCTCAGTGCGCGCGGAACGGTCGAACTGGATGCCACGCCTGAAGCCGTGTTTGCCGTCCTGCTCGACCCGCAGGCGCTGGCCAGCGTCGTGCCGGGCTGCCACGCGCTCGTGCCCATCGGCGACAACCGCTACCGCGCCGACGTGACCGTGGGCGTGGGCATGATCAAGGCCCGCTACGAAGCCGAGATCGCGCTGTCCGACCTGGAGCCGCCGCGCCGGCTGCGGCTGGCGGGCGCCGGCCTGTCGTCGCTCGGCAGCGCGCGCGGCGCGGGCCTGGTCGAACTGGCCCCGCATGGTGCCGGCACCCGTCTCACGTACGACTACGAGGCCGAAGTGTCCGGAAAAGTCGCCGCTGTTGGCGGCCGCATGCTCGAAGGCGCGGCCAAGGTGGTATTGCGCCAGCTGTTCGAAGCGCTCGGCCGACAGGCGGGGGGCAAGCCCGCGCGCAAGCCGGGCTGGATCGCGCGCCTGCTGGCGCTCCTTGGAGTCCGTCGATGAAACCCGCCGCCTTTGACTACCTGCGCGCCGAATCCGCGCAGCACGCGCTGGAAGCGCTGGCCCGAGCCGGCGAGGGTGCCCGCGTGCTGGCCGGAGGCCAGTCGCTGATGGCCGTGCTGAACATGCGCCTCGCGCAGCCGCAACTGCTGATTGACATTTCACGCACCAGTGAGCTGGATACCGTGCGCGTGGAAAACGGCCATCTGGTGGTGGGCGCTGCCGCCACGCAGGGCAGCGTGGAATGGCGCGCGTCGCTGGCCGACGAGGTGCCGTTGCTCGCGCTCGCATTCCCGCACATCTCGCATTTCCAGATCCGCAACCGCGGCACGGTGTGCGGCTCCGTCGCCCACGCCGACCCCAGCGCCGAGCTGCCGCTGGTGCTCACCGCCCTCGGCGGCGAGGTGGTGCTGCGCTCGCTGCGCCGCCGCCGCGTGCTGCCGGCCGCCGAATTCTTCCGCGGCATGCTGATGACGGCGCGCGAGCCCGACGAGCTGGTGGAAGCGGTGCGCCTCCCCCTGCGGCGGCCCGGCGCGCGCTACGGCTTTACCGAGTTCTCGGCCCGCCATGGCGACTTCGCGCTGGTGGCGTGCGCCGCCATCGTCACGGACGACACCATTGCGTTGGCCGTGGGGGGCGTGGCCGACCGGGCGGTGCTGGAGACCTGGCCGCGCCTCCAGGGCAAGGCGCTGGCGGAAGCGATCAACGATTTCAGCTGGAAGCTGGGCGCGCAGGACGACGCCCATGTCAGCGCGCAGTACCGCCGCCACCTGGTGCGGCAACTGGGCATGCGCGCAATCGAGGAGGCAAAATGAGCAAGACCCTTAATGGCGCAGCTTCGGGTGCGCCTCCGGTGATGCGGCGCGACGAGCGCCACCGCGTCACCCTGACCCTGAACGGCACCGAACGCAGCGCCTCGTGCGCGCCACGCGAGCTGCTGTCCGACTTCCTGCGCCACGAACTCGGCGCCACCGGCACCCACGTCGGCTGCGAGCACGGCGTCTGCGGCGCGTGCACAGTGCGGGTGGACGGTGTGGCCGCGCGTTCGTGCCTGATGCTCGCGGTGCAGGCCGATGGCCGCGCCATCGATACCGTCGAAGGACTCGCCCCGCGCGAAGGCCTGAGCGATCTGCAGCAGGCCTTCCGCCGCCACCATGCGCTGCAGTGCGGCTTCTGCACTGCGGGCATCCTGATGTCGTGTGCCGACTACCTGGAGCGTGTGCCCGAGCCGACCGAAGCGCAGGTGCGCGACATGCTGTCCGGCCACCTGTGTCGCTGTACCGGCTACACGCCGATTGTCGCTGCCGTGCTCGACGTGGCCGCCAGCCGCGCGCGCTCGCACCGGCATGCAGCACCGGTTGCCGAGGAGTGCTGCGATGCTTGACCTCGGCCGCACCTTCCTGCAGAGCGTGGAGCGCAGTCCCCACGACCCCGCCATCGTCGACGGTGACCTGCTGCTGACCTACGCGCAATGGCTCGCGCGCATCCGCAGCGTGGCGGCCGGCTTGCTTGACCTCGGCCTGCGGCCGGGCGACCGCGTGCTCGCCATCCTGCAGAACCGCTGGGAATTGGCCACGCTGCATTGGGCCTGCCAGTTCGCCAGCGTGGTCATCGTCCCGCTGAACTGGCGCGCCAAGCCCGACGAGCTGGACTACTGCGTGCGCGACGCGGGCGTCAAAGCGCTGGTGTTTGAACCGGTCAGCGCCGACGCTGTGCTGGACAGCCCCGCCGCGCAGGACATTCCCTGCATCGCGCTGGACGGCGCGCCCGGCGGCTCGCTGTCGTTCGACACCCTGCTCCGTGCCACGCCTCGGCGGGACGCCACGTTGGCGGAAGCTGGCGACATTTCGCTCATGCTGTACACCTCCGGCACCACCGGCAAGCCGAAAGGCGTGCCGCGCCGCCACCGGCAGGAGCGCGCGGCCGCGCTGGCGCACGTCGCGCAGAACCTGTACCGGCGCGGCGAACGGACGCTGGGGGTGATGCCGCTGTACCACACGATGGGCGTGCGGTCCCTGCTGGCGATGGCGCTGGTGGACGGCCTCTTTGTCTGCGTGCGGCGCTGGAGCGCGTCGCAGGCGCTGCAGGCGATTGCCGGCCATCGAGTCAGCTGCCTCTACCTGGTGCCCACGCTCTACCATGACCTGCTGGCCGAGCCGGATTTCGACAGCATCGACGTTCGCACCGTTACCAAGCTCGGCTTCGCCGGGGCCGCCATGAACGATGGCCTGCTGACCCGGCTCGAGCAGGCGTTCTGCCCGGAGCTGTTCGTCAACCACTACGGCTCGTCCGAGGTGTACACCTTCAGCGTCGACCAGCATGCGGCGCGCAAACCCGGCAGTGCGGGCCGCGCCGGCCTCAACACGCGGCTGCGCGTGGCGCGCCTCGACGCGGCCTCGCCAGACGAGCTGGCCGCGCCCGGCGAGGAAGGCCAGATCATCGCCGACCTGCGCGGCGACGAGGCCTTCGAGGGCTACTGGAACCGCAACGACGCCAATGCCAGGTCCCTGCGCGACGGCTGGTATTTCACCGGTGACATCGGCTACCTCGACGCAGACGGCGACCTGTTCGTCACCGGGCGGGTCGACGACATGATCATCAGCGGCGGCGAGAACATCTCGCCCGCCGATATCGAATCGGTGCTGTCCCTGCACCCCGCCGTGGACGAGGTGGCGGTAGCCGGCGTGCCCGACGCCCGCTGGGGCCAAAAGGTGGTGGCATTCGTCAAGCCGCGCGGCTGCGTCGACGCCGGGGCGCTCGACGACTATTGCCGCGGCTCCGACCTCGTCAACTTCAAACGACCGCGCGACTACGTGTTCGTCGCCGACATCCCGAAATCGCCGGTCGGCAAGATCCTGCGCCGCAAGCTGTCGGCGGGCGAATACAACGCGCTTTCCTCTCTTCCCCACAGCGACCCCATCAAGGAGTAACGACATGACCCAAGCCTTCGCATTGACCCATCCCGACCAGCAGCGCCTGCAGGACCTCGACGGCTTTTCCGTGGAGGTCGACCCGGCCCGCGAGCGCGCGGACATCATTCTGCATCGCCCGCCGTACAACGTGATCTCGATGGCGGCCCGCGACCAGTTGCGTGCCGTGTTCGAGGCGCTGGACGCCGATGACCGCGTGCGCGTCATCGTGCTGCGCGCGCAGGGCAAGCATTTCTCCAGCGGCGGCGACATCCGGGGCTTCCTGGAAGCGTCGCCGGAGCATGTGTCGAACCTCGCGTGGAACGTTGCAGCGCCGGCGCGCTGCGGCAAGCCGGTGATCGCGGCCAACCAGGGCTACTGCTTCGGCGTGGGCTTCGAACTGTCGCTGGCGTGCGACTTCCGCATCGCCACCGCCTCCACGGAATACGCGCTGCCCGAGCAGAAGCTTGGCCAGATTCCTGGATCCGGCGGCTCGGCGCGGCTGCAGAAGATGGTGGGCGTGGGCCGCACCAAGGACATCGTCATGCGCTCGCGCCGCATCCCGGGGCGCCAGGCGTACGAGTGGGGCATCGCCGTGGACTGCGTGGCTGACGCCGAGCTCGAAGCCGCCACCGATGCGCTGGTCGACGAGCTGCGCGCTTTCTCCCCGCTGGCCCAGCGCACCGCCAAGAAGCTGCTCAACGACACCGAGGACGCACCGCTGTCGATCGCCATCGAACTCGAAGGGCACTGCTACAGCCGCCTGCGCAGCTCGGACGACTTCCGCGAGGGCGTGGAAGCGTTCCACGCGAAGCGCAATCCCGAATTCCGCGGCAGCTGAGCGCGGGCGCGGGCGGGGCTGACCCGCCTGCCAAGCCGGAGAGACGGACGCATCGACGATGCCCCCGGCGGGGCATCGCGGGGAGCCGTTCATTCAAAAGATAAGGAGACAACGATGGAAGTGCTGGCAAATGACAAGGTGCCGACCAGCGGCGTGCAAGACGCGGCGTCCTTGGCCGCAAACAACCGGCAGGTGCTGGGCGCGGTGACGGCTTCGTGCATGGGATGGGCGCTCGACCTGTTCGACCTGTTTATCCTGCTGTTCGTGGCGCCGGTGATCGGCAAGCTGTTCTTTCCGTCCGAGCATGCGATGCTGTCGCTGGCGGCGGTGTACGCGTCGTTCGCGGTGACGCTGCTGATGCGCCCGCTCGGCTCGGCGATCTTCGGGGCCTACGCGGACCGGCACGGGCGCAAGGGTGCCATGGTGGTGGCCGTGACCGGCGTCGGCCTGTCGACGGCGGCGTTCGGGCTGCTGCCGACGGTCGCCCAGATCGGCCTCTTCGCGCCGGCGCTGTTCATCCTGCTGCGGCTGGTGCAGGGCGTGTTCGTCGGCGGCGTGGTCGCTTCGACGCATACCATTGGCACGGAATCGGTGCCGCCGTCGTGGCGCGGCGCGGTGTCCGGCCTGGTAGGCGGCGGCGGCGCGGGCATCGGCGCGCTGCTGGCGTCGATCACGTACATGGCGATGACGGCGCTGTTCCCGGGCGACGCCTTCGAGGTCTGGGGATGGCGCTGCATGTTCTTTGCCGGCATCGTCAGCTCGGTGCTGGGGCTAGTCATCTTCAACTCGCTGGAAGAGTCGCCGCTGTGGAAGCAACTGCAGGCGGCAAAGGCCGCAAGCGGCCACGTCAAGCCGCAAGCCCATCCGCTGCGCACGCTGTTCTCGCGCGAGTATCGTGGCATCCTGCTGGTTAACATCCTGCTGACCGTGGGCGCAGGCAGCGCCTACTACCTGACTTCCGGATATCTCCCCACCTTCCTCAAGGTCGTGGTCAAGGCATCCCCCGGCGAGTCTTCGGCCATCCTGATGCTGAGCAGCCTCGGTGTGATCGTCGCATCGGTGGCAGCGGGGCATTTCAGCACGCTGGTAGGCCGCAAGCGCGCCTTCCTGCTGATCGGCGCGCTCAGCCTGGTGCTGATGCCGCTGCTCTACCAATGGATGCCGGCCGCGCCAACCGCCACCCTGCGCGGCGCCTATGCGGTGGCGCTCAGCATGCTAGGGTGCGCCGGCTTCGCGCCCATCCTCATTTTCCTGAACGAGAGGTTTCCCACCAGCATTCGCGCCTCCGGCACAGGATTGTCGTGGAACATCGGGTTCGCTCTCGGCGGGATGATGCCGACGCTGGCCTCGCTTGCCGCCGGCACACCCGCCGACCTGCCGATGATCCTTGGTGTTTTCCTCGCGGCCGTCACGCTGGTCTATCTGGTTGGCGCCGCGGTTGTGCCGGAGACAATGGGCCGTCTCGTCGAAAAGTAGCGGACATCGCTGATCTGCCGGACTGGGATGGGGTTAGAGCGGGCGGCATCAGGCTTTCGTTGAGGCGCCGTCCCTCACCCCGGCCCCTGGCAACACGCGGTTTTCGGTAGTCGGGGTGCCCGGCGCGCGAAGTGTGCTTCGTCTTCGGGAAGGAAAGCACTCAGAAGGCGAAGGAAGCTTCGCTGGTCGTGCTCGCGCAGCGCAAATTACGTACGCTCAGTTCCCCGGATTTCGTTCAGCACCTCGGCCTCGACCTCCGGGTTTGGTTCGCCATCCCTGGTAGCAATCAATGTTTTCGGCGTCAGCGCGATCAAAGGCAGGATCAGTGCGTACACCACGGTCGTCGCGATTACACAATATGTGAAGCCGTGCGTTGGGCTGCTGTTATAGATCCATGAGCCCAAGAGATCGCCGGCACGTGCCGAGAGTGCGAGAACGCCATCCACCAGCATCATCAAGGTTCCTTGCAAGCCTGGCGGACAGGACCGCATCGCGAGATCAAAGTATGCTGCCGTGGCTACACCGCCCATCAG
Organism: Cupriavidus phytohabitans; assembly: GCF_000426345.1. GTDB lineage: Bacteria > Pseudomonadota > Gammaproteobacteria > Burkholderiales > Burkholderiaceae > Cupriavidus. The sequence goes on from NZ_AUFE01000065.1 coordinate 10,433, forward strand.
CCCTATCGGTGCCGCCAATACAAGCGCGAGATTGGCTGAGTGAATGAATGCCAGCGGAATCATCTGCGGCACTGCGATGATCGTTCCCCACCACAGCAACTTGTTCAGTGCCACTTTCTTGCATAGAAGGCCATAGAGCAAGAATGTCGGGAGGAATGCGGCGGCAAAGATCCCGTTGTAGTACGAGTAAATGGAATCCGATGCATGCAGCTCATCGGTCAGATAGAACTGCAGCGGAGTGGCGGACCCTGGCGCAAAGTTCCACAGAAAGCAGATCAGGATCGCTGGATAAACGGCCTTATGCTTCACCAGCCGCCTGACATTCCCAACGAGATCTGCGCCGCTGGCTTGCGGCTTCTCGTAGATATGGCCGAAGACGGAAACGGGCTTCCAGAGCCCCAGCACAGCAACCGATAAAGCGGCAATCGCCACAAGAAGGAAGGCTTCTCTCGCGGCAAGATGATCGGAGATGTACCCAGAGGCGAACGCTCCCGCAACGACCGGGACGGAGCCGACCACATTCAACAGAGCGCTCAGGCGCCCGGACATGAGCTTCTCCTGGCCCACCAGAGCGATCAACCCCTGATAGGCTGCGGCGACAAATCGGGACGACAGCATTGCCAGCAGTATCCCGATGACCAGCCCCCCGTATGAGAAACCTGAAAACGCCACCCAGATGAATGCCAGCGCGGTCGCCGGAGCGAAAATCAGGAAGAAGCCGCGATCCCGCAATCCGAGCGGGTTCCATTGGTCGCGCGCCAAGCCAAAAGCGAACGCAAGGTACACCGGTATGGCCGTAACCAGCCGAAATGTCGAGATCTCCGTCGCCGTCGCATGCAACTGGTTCTTGAGCAGGTACGACGTCTGTATATCGACCAGGTAACCTGCCGGCGTTGCCAGAGAGATGAACAGTGTCAGCCAGCCGAAATACTGCAGAGTTCGGTCCCTGCCCTCAGAACGATTACGATCAGGAGCGGCCAGCATTTTCGTGGCTTAACAGCAAGACTGGGATTTCGATCTGTTCCGGATTGCCGACCGGAACTGCTAACAGAGCAACATTTACCGCGGGCTTATCGAGCACCGCCCAAGCGGACGCCTGTCAGCGCTACTGTTAGCGTAGGCGAAAAATGAGATCTGATGTTCCGAGACCTGCCTCATTTGAGCGAAAATACGCCCCTCTGGACATCCGGTCAGGGTTGGCAGACATGACCGCCCTATGCCCTTGGCCGGCCGCAGCCGGCCACGTTCGGCCATCCGACCGCCTCTTCAATCTCGCTTCACTGACCATCCGATCTAGTGGAGCCCTTCCCGATCGCCAGTGTCTGGTCCGGAAAAGCAAAGCGGATCGCGGCCGCTCGCTCAGCTTTCGTTGTCATTGTTGCTATCCGGACTCGGCTATCGTTGCTGTCTTCCTGATTGCCGTCGGGCAGCGCCGGTGCCTCCTGTCGCTGGCGTTTGCCGGCGATGGGGTTACGGTAGTGGCTCGACAACTCGCCCGCGGTATGCCGTGTGCGTACAGTCTTCTTCGGAGACCTTGGTCGCACTCGGCTGCACTGCGCAGTGGAGGTCGGCCAGGTTGATGGCGGACTGTTAATGGACTATATTCGGTCTACATATGCCATCCACAGGAGCCGTGCGATGCGAATCGCCGATCACGTCAAGCCGATCAGCTATCTCAAGAGTGAAGCCGCGCAGATCGTCAAGGACCTCGCTGAATCCGGCGAACCATTAATAATCACCCAAAACGGCGAAGCCAAGCTCGTTGTCCAAGACGTGCGCAGCTACGAATCCGACCGGCAGACATTGGCTCTGCTAAAGATTCTGGCCCTTGGGCAAAAGCAGATCGAGCAGGAAAAGTTTTCCGATATCGATGATGTGTTCGCAGAACTGGACGAACTGGACCGGCAAGAGAAGCGGCGCTGATGGCCTCCAAGGTGCTGAAGGTAAAGCTTCTCGACAGCGGCAAGGCCGAACTGAAGCGGGTGCGCCGCTACGTTGTGGATGCGTTTGGCATGGCCGTCTGGGAAGAATCATATGCTCAGATCCAGGCGTCAATAACCCGCGTTCGGGAGTTCCCAGAATGCGGCCACGTTGTCGATGAACTGAGTGGGCTCACTGCGGACAGGTTCCGCGAAGTACCTTGCGGAAAGAATCGAACTATTTATGAAATCAGGGACGACACCATTTACGTGCACTTGATCGTAGAGCAGCGTCGAGCTCTAACTGCCCTGCTGCAGAAAATCATCCTTCAGGTATGAGAAGGAAACGGGCAGCATCTCGATCCTTGCATAGGTGATTTTCCCTGATTCGGAGGCTCGCCCTCGCCACTACAGGACGGTGAGCCTCTGTCTTTCGACTAGCCAAGGCAAACGCCAATCACCATAGCCGGGCCGGCAGATTCGAATCGCGCTATCACACCCGATGCTGAGCGAGCGTCAGCGCTTGGGATCGCTTCTGAGAAGTGGTGATTAAATTGGTCGATTTTTCTTTTCAATGGCTTGCGCCACCGGCGTGAGGTAAGTTTTCTCATTGGCCTTTAGCATTGGGGCATGCTGCGGCCTGGTTATTTCTCCCACTTCCTGAGCTTCGAGCAACTCTTTGAGCTGGTATTGCGCCAAGCCCCAATTCCACCATTGGCTGCCCAAATAGATCGTCCGTATGGAGAGTGCGTTGTTCTGGTAGCGAAAGCGTGCGGCAGCGAGATAGTTGTTGATCACATTATCGATAACGACTACCTGAGGTGAGAGAACGGACATCCGACCTTGTTGCCGGGATTGGCCGTTGGTAGGAGTTCAACGCCGCTTTCGCCGCGATGACCGCCCCTGTCCCGGTTTGCGCGTAACATGACTTCATAGGTACAAGCATCCGATCCGGATTTCGTTTGCAGGAGCAGACATGCGACTAGCCGACTTCATCTTGCGGAACCTTGAGCCAATCCTGGAGCAATGGGAAGCGTTTGCAGCATCTCTTCTGCCGGCTGCACGGAACATGAATTCGCGCGCTTTGCGCGACGACGCCCAGCAGATTCTGGAGGCTGTGGCCAAGGATCTATCGACTCCACAGACGAGGGAAGAGCAACGCGAGAAATCACTGGGGCACGCGCCCAAGCTGATCGACGCGCCAGAGACGGCCGCGCAGACACATGCACTTTTGCGGGCGCGAGGCGGCTTCAACATCATCCAACTGGCCGCTGAGTATCGAGCACTTCGCGCCAGTGTCCTGCGTTTGTGGATAGACGAAGGCCAGCCAGATGCCACGCATCTCGATGACATCATCCGGTTCAACGAGGCAATCGATCAAGCACTGGCGGAATCAATAGGTTTTTTCAGTCAGCAGGTGGAACAGGCTCGCAACCTGTTGCTCGGAATGCTCGGACATGACATGCGCAGTCCCCTGCACACCATTCAGATGACCGCGTCATACCTTGCGGCCCTGAATGCCGGGGAAGAGGTTTCGGATGCTGCGGGCCGACTGATTAGAAGTGGTGCCCGCATGCAGACGCTTCTGGATGACCTGTGCGATTTCAACCGAACCAAGCTGGGGTTGGGTATCAACATCGTTCGCAGGGACGTCGATCTGACTGAAGTGTTTGCCGATGTAGTGGACCAGCTGCGCGCAGCCCATCCACGCCACCAGATCGATCTGGACATAAAGGGCAACCTGCAGGGGTTCTGGGATGGTCAGCGTCTGCAGCAACTGCTCGGCAATCTTGTGCTTAACGCCATCAAATATGGAGCCCCGGATGCGCCTGTGCGCGTGGTGATGACCGCGACTGATGCAGAAGTTCGTTTCGAAGTCAGGAACAGCGGCCCCGCCATTGACCCGCAGACGCTGGAGCGCATCTTTGACCCGCTCCAGCGTGGTCCGGGTCGGGCGGACAAGGACACCGGCCAGGTTGGCCTTGGGCTTGGTCTGTACATCGCGAGCGAAATTGCCAAGGCCCATGGAGGCGCTATCGAGGCGCGGTCCGATCACACAGAGACCGCATTCGCCGTTCGCCTGCCGCGTGGCTTGCCGCACCGCCCTGCCCCTTCGATGAAGAAGACTTCTCGCCGGCGACCAGGTCGGTGATACCACCGACCGTTCCGCGACACATACCCGGCATGATGACTCGCGACCTGGCGCGGAAGACCCTCCAGAGGAGACTGCCGAATTTCTGGTTGAGGGACAAGCAACTGCGCTTCCACCTGCTGCTGTCGATTCACAAGTCTCGCTGGGCCTGCCGCCTGGTGCCCGCGGCAGTTGCCGATCGCTGTGGGAGCAATTCAACGGCCCAGCCGTGGGTGACGTTGGTTGAGTTCAGGAGGGTTCAGGCATGAGCATCAACCCATGCCCTCGCCCAGACGAGACCTTCCGCGACTGCCCGCTGGAAGCTCGGGTAAAAGCCAATCGGATCGGAGGTCTCTAGCACTTGGGTCCCCTTCTCTACGGCCCCCGAAGCTTCGAACGAGCCGTCCCCCATGGGCTTCGCAAAGCCTCGAATGGTGTATCCGCCGTAGGTCTCTGTTGCCATAGTCGCCCCCGTCCGTTTTGTAAGATCGTAGCATGACGGAACAACATCGAGCGTGCCAGTTCAAGCTCAGCAGCCATGTCTGCCATGCGGTGCTGCAGTGCCTGGAACGAGCCGATGGAAACGCCGAACTGCTTGCGAACCTTCAGGTACTCGGAAGTCATCTCCACTGCCTTCTCCATCGCGCCGACCAGTTCCGCGCACAGTGCGGCCGTGCCGTGCGCGAGGCCTCGAGTAAAAATCGCAATCCGTTGCGCCAATCAGTACGGCGAAGACAAGCTCGTCGGCGAAGCCGTCGTAGCGCTGGCCTAAAAACATCGCAGGACCCAGGGGCGGAAGGCGCTTCGCTCCACCATGCGGCGCGCACTCGATCTCACGGTCGAATACGTGAAGGAGCGCAAAGCCTTCGGCAAGGAACTCTCATCGGCCGGAAGAATTGCTGGTAGGAACCACCTTTACGCCATCGATGCGGCAAGTGAAATGATGGCGGTATCAGGCCGGTGAGCAGCACACGCTTCCCCAAGGTGAATGGCTGATGAAGTAGTGACAACACTAACTGGCTGGTGCCCGGCGCCAGTCTTCTCTCCGGTCTAGAATTGCTGATGAGACATCATCACACACCTGTCCGATCGGACATGATGATGGGTAGTCAACAGGTGGCCAAACGTAGCAGCCAGGGGGTTTGCGATCTCGGCGGGCACCGTATGGTTGGCAGGGTGGCTGGCGCATCAGTATGCGGGCATGGAAGGCTGGTTTTCTGATGAGCCGCGGGCATATGTATTGGCGATGGATGAGTGAGGGCGAAGCCATGAAAGCATTCCAGACTGCAGCTCAGCTCAGCGCAGCGGAAGGCAGGTATCAACGCTTGACGACCGGCGCTACCAGGTCTCTCATTGCTTTTTTCTTCACGGCGGCAGCCGGATTGGCGCAAGCCGCCCTACCCGATTCGCCTGCTCCGCCCGATAGCGATGGCTGGCGATTTGCCATTGCGCCTTACCTCTGGCTGCCTAACGTCAGCGGAGACTTTCGCTTTTCCGGATCGTCATCGGCCGGCGGCGGAAATCTCGACATTGGCACGGGGCCGGACAGCTATCTTCAGAACCTACAGTTCCTGCTGATGCTGCAGGCTGAGGCCAGAAAGGGCAACTGGTCGATCTTCGGAGATGCGATCTACCTCGACTTCAATCGCCAGGACACCACGCTCAAGTCGGTGACGGCGGGCAATGGCACCCGAGTCGTCGTGCCCCGGGACGTAGCGACCGATGTGGGCAGCAGTATGACCGGTGGGATGCTCCAGCTTGCCGCAGGCTACACGGCGTTACGCGCGCCGTGGGGCAATATCGAGCCGTTCGGAGGCCTGCGCTATCTGAACCTGAGCGCGAGCGCGCATTGGACGCTATCCGCGACGTTCACGCAGCAAGGCGCGACGCTGGCGCAGCAAGGCAGTGTCTCGCAAACGGAAAACCTCGTGGACGCAATCATCGGTGTGCGCGGACGCTTCAACTTGAGCAGGAATGGCAGATGGTACGTGCCTTACTACGTCGATGTCGGAAGCGGATCCTCCAGCTACACGCTACAAGTGTCCGCGGGGGCGGCGTATGCGGCCAAATGGGGCGATATCCAGTTGTCCTATCGCTACGTGACCTATGATTTAAATGGCGGCGAGCTGATACAACGGCTCACCTTTAAGGGGCCCATGCTAGGGATGGTGTTTCGGTTCTGATTGTTTCGCTGGGATTGGGATCAGTTGCACGGCAACCGCGAAGCCAAGGCGCACACCATGTGCTGGATCAAAAGCCCGGCGTGGGATATCGTTTGGGTACTGAATGCACTGTGGCTCGCGTCGTGGCATCCCCGCCCCCCAGCGCGCGAGAGCAGGCATCGGACAACCCTTAACATTCTCGGCCATGTGACAACCAAGTCGAATGGCCAGAGGGTGTGGCCAGTTAATCCCAGCGCTCGTCCCTGACCTGTACCGTGCCGGCCTCCACCCGAATCGGAAAGGTCGCCACCGGCTCGTAGGCGGGCGGGGACAGCGCCTCGCCCGTCAGCAGGGAAAAGTGCGAGCCGTGGCGCGGGCAGACGACTTCCTGGCCTTCCACGTCACCGCCGCAAAGCGGCTCGGCCTCGTGCGAGCAGAGGTCCTCGATGGCGTAATAATTGCCACCCACATTGAATACCGCGACCTGTACGCCATCGACATCGACGCTGCGGCAAGTGCCGGGCGCGAAGTCGTCGGCCCGGGCGACATTGATCCACTCGCTCATCTCAGAGCAGCCCCAGTTCCAGGCGCGCCGCCTCGCTCATTCGTTCTCTCGACCAGGGTGGGTCCCACACCAGTTCAACCGCGGCTTCGTGCACCCCGCTGGCTTCCATGACGGCGTCCTCCACCACACTGGGGAAGGTCTGCGCCACCGGGCAGCCCGGTGCGGTCAGCGTCATGCGGATGCCCACCTTGCCGCTGGATTCGTCCACCGATAACTGATAGATCAGGCCAAGGTCGTAGATATTGACCGGGATTTCGGGGTCGTATACGGTGCGTAAGGCCGCTATCACCCGCCCCTCCAGGCTGTCCGGCTCAGGCTCGAACCTGTCTTCGTGTTCCTCGGCCTTGCGCAGCCAATCGATAATGCTCATCGCTTTACTCCGTTGAGACCGGCCTGCCGCTGTTCTCCAAAGCGGCTTGCATGGTATGCCAGGCCAGGGTTGCGCACTTCACGCGCGCCGGGAACTCGCGCACCCCGGCCAGGACCTCCAGCTTGCCCATCGGCACGCCTGCCCGCTCCCGCACTGCGGTCACCAGCGCGTGAAAGTCCGAGAACAAGGCCCGCGCCTGTGCCTCGGTCTTGCCCTTGAGCGTTTCTGTCATCAGCGAGGCTGAGGCAGTGAAGATGGCGCAGCCCGAGCCCTCGAAGCTGGCATCCTCGATCACCCCGTCGCGGATTCTCAGGTACAGCGTCAGCCGGTCGCCGCACAGTGGGTTGAAGCCCTCGGCGCTGCGGTTCGCCGCCGCCAGCCGCCCGAAATTGCGCGGCGAGCGACTGTGGTCGATGACCACTTCCTGGTAGAGGTTGCGCAGGTCAGACATCAGGCGAATACCTCCTGTGCCGCGCGCACGGCAGCAAACAGGGCATCGACTTCTTCACGCGTGTTGTACAAGGCAAAGGAAGCGCGCACCGTGGCAGGCACGTCGAAACGCTCCATCACCGGCATGGCGCAATGGTGGCCGGCGCGGACCGCCACGCCGTGCTGATCGAGGATGGTGCCGACATCGTGGGGATGGATGCCGTCCAGGGTGAACGAGAGGATGCTCGCCTTGTCGGCAGCCGTGCCGATCACGCGCAGGCCGGCGACCTGCGCTGCCTTCGCGCTGGCGTAGGCGAGCAGCGCATGCTCGTGGGCGGCGATGGCCTCCAGGCCGAGCGCGCTCACATACCCGATGGCGGCGCCAAGCGCGATGACGCCGGCGATATTGGGGGTGCCGGCCTCGAACTTGTAGGGAAGCGCGTTATACGTGGTCTTGCGGAACGTGACCTCGCGAATCATGTCCCCGCCGCCCTGGTAAGGCGGCATGGCATCGAGCAGCGCAGCCTTGCCGTAAAGCACGCCGATGCCGGTGGGGCCGTAGAGCTTGTGGCCGGAGAAGGCGTAGAAATCGCAATCGAGGGCCTGTACGTCGACCTTGAGGTGCGGCACCGCCTGGGCGCCGTCGATCAGCACCGGGATGTCCCGGGCATGTGCCAGCTCGATGATGTGTCGCACCGGATTGACCGTGCCGAGCGCGTTGGAGAGGTGCGTCAGCGCGACCAGCCTGGTGCGCGGGCTGAGCAATCGCGTGAACTGTTCCAGCATCAGCTCGCCGGCATCGTTGATCGGCGCCACCTGCAGCAAGGCGCCGGTGCGCTGGCACGCCAGTTGCCACGGCACGATATTCGAGTGGTGCTCCATCGCGCTGATCAGGATCTCGTCGCCCGGGCGCAGGCGCTGGCCGAAGCTTGCCGCCACCAGGTTGATTGCCTCGGTGGTGCCGCGCACGAACACGATTTCCTCGCGCGTGGCCGCGTTGATCAGGCCGCGCACGGCGTCACGCACGGCCTCGTAGGCATCGGTGGCACGCTGGCTCAGGGTGTGCACGCCGCGGTGGACATTGGCGTTGAGCGCGCTGTAGTAATGCGCCTCGCAATGGATCACGCTTTGCGGCTTCTGGGTGGTGGCGGCGTTGTCCAGATAGACCAGCGGATTGCCGTTGACGGTCTGGCGCAGGATGGGGAAATCCTGCCGCAGCCGCTCTACCTCCAGGCTGGCGGCCGGTACCGCGGCCCCCCCGGCCAGCGGTTCATGCACTGCCGTGTTCATGGCAGCTCCTTCACAGGCTCGGCCAGCCGGCCGCGCAAGAGAGTATCCAGCCGCGTGCGCAGTGGGGCGGGACCGAGCCGCTTGACGACCTCCTCGGCGAAGGCAAAGGTCAGCAGGGCACGCGCCGCGCCCTCGTCCATCCCGCGCGAGCGCAGGTAGTAGATCTGCTCGGCATCGAGCTGGCCTACGGTGGCACCGTGGCTGCATTTGACGTCGTCGGCATAGATCTCCAGTTGCGGCTTGGTGTCGACCTCGGCGTGGTCGGACAGCAGCAGGTTGCGGTTGGACTGGTCGGCATCGCTGTGCTGGGCATCGGCATGCACCACCACCTTGCCGTTGAAGACGGCGCGCGAGGCGCCCGCCAGCACGCCTTTATACAACTCGCGACTCTTGCTGTGCGGGCTGGCGTGGTCGATGCGGGTGTGGTGATCGATATGCTGCCGCCCGGCGGTCATATACAGCCCGTCCAGCGAACACTCGGTCTGCTCGGCATTGAGCCCGACGTCGATGTCGACCCGCGCCAGGGCGCTGCCCAAGGCAAAGGAACTGGAGGCGAAGTGGCTACCCTGCCGCTGGTCCAGGTTCACGCCGGCGATATGGAAGGCCTTGAGGCTCTCCTGCTGCAGCTTGTGATGTTCGACCTGTGCATCACCCTCGGCAACGATATCGGTCATGGTATTGGTGCAATAGGCCAGGCCGTCCAGGCCCGCGTGGTGCTCCACGATGCAGACTCGGCTGCCGGCTTGCGCCACCACGAGGTTGCGCGCATGGGTTGCCAGCTCGCCGGCGGTGGCGAGGAACAGCAAGTGGATCGGTTGTTCCGGGACGGTGCCCGCCGCCACGCGGATATAGGCACCGTCGGTCATGAACGCCAGGTTCAAGGCGGCAAAGCCGGACGGGTAGTCGCTTGCGCGGCGCAGGAGCAGAGCCTCCAGGCAGTCCGGTGCATGCTCCAGCGTGGTGGCGAGGCTGGCGAGCACCATGCCCGCAGGCAGGGCACCGAGGCGCGACCACTGCGGCTGGTGCGCGCCATTGACGAATACCAGCAGGTGCGCGCCGGTCAGGGCGAGTGCCTCGATCTGCGCTGCCAGCGCGGCGTCCTGGCCGTCGCTGGCCTGCGGCAGTGCCACGGCAAAGCGGCTTTTCTCGAGGGGGGCCACGCTGGTGTATTTCCAGTCCTCCTGGCGCAGCGTGGGGAACCCGGCCTGGGCGAAATGATCCAGCGCCTGGCGGCGGGCGTGCGCAAGCCAGCCCAGGCGGCGGCCCGGCAATGCGGCCTCCACGCGGTTGAACTCGGCGAGATAGTGTTCCAGCCCGCTTGCGCTCATGCTGAAGACCCCATCCCGGTAACGGCCTGCGCCTCCATCCCGGCATAGCCGTGCCGCTCCAGTTCGCGCGCCAGCTCGGGCCCGCCCGACCTGGTGATGCGCCCTTGCGCAAGCACGTGCACCTGATCCGGCACGATGTAATCGAGCAGGCGCTGGTAGTGCGTGACCAGCACAATGGCACGTTGCGGGCTGCGCATGGCTTCTATGCCCCTGGCGACAATCTTGAGCGCATCGATGTCGAGGCCGGAGTCGGTTTCATCGAGAATGGCGAGCCGGGGTTCCAGCACCGCCATCTGCAGGATCTCGTTGCGCTTCTTCTCGCCGCCCGAAAAGCCCTCGTTTACCGAGCGGTAAAGCAGGTCCTGGTCCATCTCCATGAGCCGGAGCTTGTCCTTGACCAGGGCGAGGAAATCCATCGCGTCCAGCTCTGGCTCGCCGCGGTGCTTGCGGATCGCGTTGAGCCCTGCTTTGAGCAGGTAGATATTAGAGACGCCGGGGATTTCCACCGGATACTGGAAGGCGAGGAAGATGCCCGCGCGCGCGCGCTCTTCCGGCGGCATGCCGAGCAGGTTCGTGCCATCGTAGAAGACTTCGCCGGCAGTCACGGTGAAGCGGTCGCGGCCGGCCAGCACATGGGCCAGGGTGCTCTTGCCCGACCCGTTGGGGCCCATGATGGCGTGCACCTCCCCGGCCTCCACGCTGAGATCAATGCCGTGCAGGATGGGTTTGCCGTCTGCGCTGACGTGCAGCTTGCGAATCTCAAGCATGGCTGGCCTCTTTCTCCAACGCAGCGCCGATGCGTGCGCGCTACCGTTATCCGATACTGCCTTCCAGGCTTACGCCCAGCAGCTTCTGGGCTTCCACCGCGAATTCCATTGGCAGCTCCTTGAACACTTCCTTGCAAAAGCCGTTCACGATCATCGATACCGCATCCTCTGCGCTGATGCCGCGGCTCTGGCAATAGAACAACTGGTCCTCGCCGATGCGCGAGGTGGAGGCCTCGTGCTCGACCTGGGCGGTGGCGTTCTTGACCTCGATATACGGGAAGGTGTGGGCGGCGCATTTGTCGCCCAGGAGCAGCGAATCGCACTGCGAGTAGTTGCGCGCGCCGATCGCGCTCTTGGCCACTTTCACCAGCCCGCGGTAGGCATTCTGGCCGTGGCCGGCCGAAATGCCCTTGGAGAGGATGGTGCTCCTGGTGTTCCTGCCGAGGTGAGTCATCTTGGTACCGGTATCGGCCTGCTGGTAGTGGTTCGTCAGCGCGACCGAATAGAACTCGCCGACCGAGTCGTCGCCCTGCAGGATCACGCTTGGATACTTCCAGGTGATGGCCGAGCCGGTCTCAACCTGGGTCCACGAAATCTTGGAGCGCGCGCCGCGGCAGTCGCCGCGCTTGGTGACAAAGTTATAGATACCGCCCTTGCCTTCCTTGTCGCCCGGATACCAGTTCTGGACGGTCGAGTATTTGATCTGTGCGCCTTCCAGTGCGATCAGCTCCACCACCGCGGCGTGCAGCTGGTTCTCGTCACGCATCGGCGCAGTGCAGCCTTCCAGATAGCTGACGTAAGCGCCTTCGTCGGCGATGATCAGGGTGCGCTCGAACTGGCCGGTGTTTCGGGCATTGATGCGGAAGTAGGTGGACAGCTCCATCGGGCAGCGTACCCCGGGCGGGATATAGCAGAACGAGCCGTCGCTGAATACGGCCGAGTTGAGCGTGGCGAAGTAGTTGTCGGTGTAGGGCACGACCGTGCCAAGGTACCGCCGAACCAGCTCGGGATGCTCCCGCACCGCTTCGGAGAACGAACAGAAGAGGATGCCGAGTTCGCCCAGCTTCTGCTTGAAGGTGGTGGCCACCGAGACGCTGTCGAATACCGCGTCCACGGCGACGCCTGCCAGCAGCTCACGCTCGTGCAGCGGCACACCCAGCTTTTCATAGGTGCGCAGCAACTCGGGATCGACCTCGTCCAGCGTCTTCGGCCCGGCTTTCTGTGAGCGTGGCGCTGCATAGTAGGCGATCGCCTGGTAGTCGATAGGCGGGTGCTTGACCGTCGCCCAGTGCGGCTCGGACATCGTCAGCCAGTGGCGGTAGGCCTTGAGGCGCCACTCGCGCATGAATTCCGGCTCCTCCTTGATGGCCGAAATCATGCGGATCACGTCCTCGTTCAGCCCGCACGGCACCGTGTCCGTCTCCACGGGCGTGTAGAAGCCATGCTTATAGCCCTGGCTGATCAGTTCGTCGAGTTTGCGTGCCGGCGTTGCCATGTTCTGCCTTCGCTTGCCACTGTCATCTCAATCACTAAATGTCAGCTCGCGGTCCGTGTGCGTGTCGGGCGTGCAAGGCGCCAATATCCACCGGGTGCAACACCGGTTGTGCCATATCTGCCAGCGTCACATCGTTAAGCGCCATGAAGATCACTCTGTTGATCGATTGCCAGTTGGCGCGGATGGCGCACAGACCTTCCTGTGCACACAGGCCGGCTGCGACGCTGCACTCGGTCATGCCGGCGGGGCCTTCCATGGCATCAATCACCTGTGCGATCGAGATCTGTTCCGGCGGTCGTGCCAGCAGATAGCCGCCATTGGCACCGCGCAACGACTGCAGCAAGTGGCGCTTTGCCAGCGTCTTCAGAATCTTGCTCGCCGTCGGCACCGTCACGCCGATCGCGGCGGCGACCTCGGCGGCACTGTAAATTCGGCCAGAATTTCGCGCCAGGTGCGTCATGATCACCGTGCCGTAGTCGGTCAGTTTGCTGAGTCTGAGCATCGCCGCCACCAGTATTTGCAAATTAGAACCAAACTGGTCCTCATTTGTTCCGGCATCCCTGTTTCGTGTCAGGCAACGTTGCGGCCGCAATCTTATCGCCCTATCGCGCCCAGGCAACGTCCGTCTTACGTTCTTTAGACCCCGCAGGATGTGGTCACTGGTAAGACGGGCTGACTAAAGTGAAAGCGATGCTAGGGCTGGTGTTCCTCTTGGCAATTGCCATCGCGTTCTCCTGTCAATACTGAAGTCTGCAGCGGCAGGCGGGAACTCCACCAGGGAATTTCGGGTTCCAGCGTACCGATTGCTGTCGCCGAACCCCGGAAAATGTGCCGGTTCGTGAACAATGCGGCGGCAGCTAGCAAGCTCGCTCACACACCGCAGTGTTTGCAAGCAACGGCAGAGCCTATCCTCGTCAAGGGTCCCTCGTTTGCATCGCCCTCGCCTCCGACCACTCGGCCACGATAACAGCGAGGAGCGCCGGGCAGGGGCGCGGCTGGACCCGGCACTGGAGGGACGCGACATGTCTGACACCGGGGTAACGCGCCATGCCGGCGAGGCCAAGGGTGCCGTGAAGCTCATCACGCTTGCATTGCAGGGCGGCGGTTCCCATGGCGCCGTTGCATGGGGCGTACTTGACCGTCTGCTCGAAGACGAACGGCTTGCCATCGAAGGCGTGAGCGCCACCAGTGCCGGCGCCATGAATGCCGCGGTACTCGCCTACGGCTTGCTTAAGGGTGGGCCGCCTGGCGCTCGCGCCTCGCTGCACAATTTCTGGCAAGACGGCAAGCTCAATGCGGACTGGGACTTTCTTTGCCACCTGCGTGACCAGGGGCGTAATGAGGCCGGGCATTGCCTGGCGCAGAACTACAGCGCAATCGGCGAACGCTGCAGCGTCGACTTGCGCAAGGAATTCCTTTGACGAACTCGCAAGGTGAAAACATGAGCTCGCAAGCAAGCACAATTCGTCTGGCCGTCCACTCGCGCGAGAATGGCAAACTGGTCTCGGCACGCGAAGCGGTGCGCCTGATCCGCGACGGCGATACCGTGGCGACCGGCGGCTTCGTCGGCATCGGCTTCGCGGAAGAAATTGCCATCGCCATGGAGGAGCTTTGCCTTGCGCAGGAATACGAGGCGCCAGTCAGCCTGACAAAGCCCCGCAACCTGACGCTGGTCTACGCCGCAGGGCAGGGAGACGGCAAGGAACGAGGCCTGAACCATCTCGCGCTGCCAGGCCTGGTGAAGCGGGTAATCGGTGGACACTGGGGCCTGGTGCCGAAGCTCCAGCAGCTCGCGGTAGGCAACCAGATCGAAGCCTACAACCTGCCGCAGGGCGTGATCACCCATCTGTTCCGCGATATCGCAGCCGGAAAGCCGGGCCACCTCTCGCGCGTCGGACTAGGCACCTTCGTCGATCCGCGCTTTGGCGGCGGCAAGCTGAACGAGCGCACCACTGAGGATCTGGTGGAGCTGATGTGCATCGGGAATCAGGAGTATCTGTTCTACAAGGCCTTCCCGATCCACGTCGCCATCGTGCGCGGCACCACAGCCGATCCGGACGGCAATATCACCATGGAGCGCGAAGCCCTGACGCTGGAAGCCCTGGCGATCGCCATGGCTGCGCATAATTGCGGTGGCCTGGTGATCGTCCAGGTGGAGCGCATCGCTGAACGGGGCTCGCTCAATCCGCGCCAAGTGAAGATTCCGGGCGTGCTGGTGGACTGCGTGGTGCTGGCCCGCCCCGAAAACCACCAGCAGACCTTTTCCACCCCATACAACCCGGCCTTCTCCGGCGAAGTCCGCGTGCCTGTGAGCAGCGTGGCGCCGATGCCGATGAGCGAGCGCAAGATCATCGCCCGCCGTGCGGCCATGGAACTCAAGCCGAACAGCGTGGTGAATCTCGGCATCGGCATGCCGGAAGGTGTCGCCAGCATCGCCAACGAGGAACGGATCCTCGACCTTCTGACGCTCACCGCCGAGCCAGGCGTGATCGGCGGCATCCCTGCCGGCGGGTTGAACTTCGGCGCGGCGACCAATCCGGACGCGATCATCGACCAGCCCTATCAGTTCGACTTCTACGACGGCGGCGGGCTCGATCTCGCCTTCCTCGGGCTGGCGCAGGCCGATTCCATGGGCAACCTGAACGTATCCCGGTTCGGGCCGCGCCTGGCTGGCGCCGGGGGCTTTATCAACATCAGCCAGAACGCCAAGAAGGTCGTGTTCGTCGGCACCTTCATGGCGGGCGGCAGCGAGATCGCGATTGCCGAGGGAAAGCTCCAGATCCACCGCGATGGCAGCGCCAGGAAGTTCGTCCAGGAAGTGGAGCACCGGACGTTTTCCGGCCCGCACGCGGCCGCGGCCAACAAGCCGGTCCTGTATATCACCGAGCGGTGCGTATTCGAGTTGAGCGCGCAAGGCCTGGAACTCATCGAGCTTGCGCCTGGCGTCGATCTGGAACGCGATATTCTCGCCAAGATGGACTTCGCGCCGATCGTGCGCTCGCCAGCCCTGATGGATGCGCGGATCTTCAGCCCTGAGCCGATGGGACTGCGCGCGGACGTGTTGCGTCTGCCACTGGAAGCACGCGTCAACTACGACGAAGAGAAGAACATCCTGTTCCTGAATTTCGAACAGCTCGAGGTGAAGCGCCCGGAGGACATCGCGGCGATCCGCGCGCAGGTATGCCGCGTCTGCGAACCACTGGGTCATAAGGTTTATACCGTGGTCAACTACGAAGGCTTCGTTCTTGACCGCAGCGTGGAGGATGCCTATGTCGAAATGATCGAGGAAATGGTGCAGCGCTTCTATATCGGCGTGACCCGCTTCACCACAAGCGGCTTCATGCGTGCCAAACTCGGTGACACCCTCGCCCGGCGCGGGCTTTCTCCCTATATCTATGAAACCGAGGCAGAGGCAGAGGCATTCTTGCACGATCAACCGGAAAGCCACTGATGCGCACAAAGCAGGAGATGCGAAGAGCAGCAGCGGGCCGTAACAGATTTTCCTCGGTCGCCGTCAGGCAATGCAACATTGACGCTCGGGCAATTGCACCATTTCATCCAGGTAGTCATGGGAAGGACCGACGAACATCTGCACACGTTCAGCATTCGTGGCAGGCGTTAGGCGACGTAGCATTTCCGCCTAGCTGCGCTTGCGGACCGCGGAGCCTGCAGTGGGCATCGTCGTGGACGGTCCGGGCGGACTGATCAACGTAATAACGGCGTCCAGAAGCGCCTCGATTCGGCTCGGCTTGAATCTCTCTGGCTCGATAGGGAGCATCATCATCCAGCCTTCGCCAATCGCGCTAAGTTGGTCGGCGAGCAGCTCCGCAGTGATATCGCTGCGGATCACGCCCTCTTCCTGCCCCCTCTCCAGTAAAGCCACGCGTTTGCGTCGATATTGGGCGTAGCGCCGCTGGAAGATCGCGGCGAGCTCCGGATCGAGCCTTGCCTGCGCGATCAATTGAAACTGCACGAGCCACCTGGCCGGATCGTCGGCAGTAGTCCAGTTCAGCCACTGTTTGAAGGTCGCTTTGATGTCGCGCGGATCGTGGCTGGACCCGATGAACGACTCGAACTGGTCAAAGTGGTTTTCAACGAGCGCTTTGACGATCGCTTCCTTGTTCTCGAAGTAATGCAACAAGGAGCCCGTGGTGCAGCCGGCCTGCTCCGCCACCTTGCGCAAGGAAGCGCCAGCATAGCCTTCCCGTGCGACCACAGTCGTGGCTGCTGCGAGATAACTGGCGCGCCTTGCCTCGCGATCCACGACCGGGCGCCCCCTGCGCCGTTTGGACGGGTCTGCGGTGGCCTGGGGAGCAGGATCTGGCGTCTTCAAGGTAGGGGCACGTGTCATGGGATCGACGGTATCGGCAAACGACGCCATTGCAGGGCGAATATAGCGCAAAAAGTTTACAAGAAGGCACATTCAGCGACGCAAGTCCAAGAGGGGGGCATTGCGCCCTCGACCTGCGTAGCGAATTGCATTCCAACTCCGTGGCAAATCCTAACGGATCGGATGCTGTGCTGCTGCGCGCGGGGTCCATAGAGCCGCGCAAACAGCCCTCACACGCTCGACGAACGGCTACGTCATTCATACGAGTAATCCCTAATCCCTTCCGCGGCTTATTTTTTATAACATTCGTTAGATCTAACATACGTTATAACAATTGTAGCGCAAGAGACACTGCCGTGTGAACCCTCTGGCATCCCCCAGGGCTCACCGGGCGCACTCATCCATTCTCGAAGGGAGACCGCATGCTTACTCACTCACGTGTACGTCCTACAGACCATGATCTACCCGGCATGTTGGCGCCCGAGGGTTCATGGCGTCATTGCTTCTCACACCACCCATTTGATGTTGAACTGGCCTACGCGGAAGGTGTGTATCTGTATGACACCAAGGGGAAGCGATATATCGATGCGGAGCTAAAGTCGAAACTGGTGTACAGGCGGGGAATTTGAGGCGCGGAGTAGAGGGCGGTGGAGCTTTCCGCTGAGAATCTGATTGTCGAGATCGGAAACCAG
>NZ_AUFE01000066.1 GCF_000426345.1 Cupriavidus phytohabitans
GGCGCGGACTACTCGTTCGAATGCATCGGCAACACGCAGGTCATGCGCCAGGCGCTGGAGTGCTGCCACAAGGGCTGGGGCAAGTCGATCATCATCGGCGTGGCCGAGGCCGGCGCCGAGATCTCGACGCGCCCGTTCCAGCTGGTGACCGGCCGAGAGTGGAAGGGCTCGGCCTTCGGCGGCGCGCGCGGCCGCACCGATGTGCCGAAGATCGTCGACTGGTACATGGATGGCAAGCTCAACATCGACGACCTGATCACGCACACGCTGCCGCTGGAGCGCATCAACGAGGGCTTCGACCTGATGAAGCGCGGGGAGTCGATCCGATCCGTAGTGTTGTACTGAGGCGCGCGCCATGATGGAACTGATCTCGCAACACGGCTGTTATGGCGGCGTGCAGCGCTTCTACCGGCACGAGTCGGCGGCAATCGGGCTGCCGATGCGCTTCTCGGTGTTCCTGCCGCCGCAGGCGCAAGGCGGCGCGAAGGTGCCGGTGCTGTTCTACCTGGCCGGCCTGACCTGCACTGAAGAGACTTTCATGATCAAGGCCGGGGCGCAGCGCTTTGCCGCCGAGCACGGCCTGATGCTGGTCACTCCCGACACCAGCCCGCGCGGCGCGGGCGTGCCGGGCGAGGCCGATGCCTGGGATTTCGGCGTGGGAGCAGGTTTTTACGTCGACGCCACCGAGGCGCCCTGGAGCAGGCACTGGCGCATGGAAAGCTATGTCGCCGAGGAACTGTTCGACCTGGTCACCACCGCGCTGCCGGGCGAAGCCTCGCGCGTGGGGATCTTCGGGCATTCGATGGGCGGCCACGGCGCGCTGGTGCTGGCGCAGCGCCACCCCGAACGCTTCCGCTCGGTGTCGGCGTTCGCGCCGATCGCCGCGCCGACGCGCTGTCCTTGGGGCGAGAAGGCCTTCACCGGCTATCTCGGCGGCGACCGCGGGGCATGGGCGCAGTATGATGCCACCGAGCTGATGGTGCGGCAGCAAGGCGCGCCGTTCCCGGCCGGCATCCTGGTCGACCAGGGCCTGGACGACCAGTTCCTGCAGACCCAGCTGCACCCGGACGCATTCGAGGCCGCCTGCCAGGCGGTGGGCCAGCCGCTGACGCTGCGCCGGCACAGCGGCTACGACCACGGCTACTACTTCATCACGACCTTTATCGCCGACCATATCCGGCACCACGCCGGGCAGCTCTAGCGCCTGGGCGCGCCGGCGCACGCACAGCCACACATCCGGCCGGCACCGACCCCCAATCAGGGGATGCCCGGTGCCGGGCCTGATCCCATAATGGCTGCTCGACCGGCCACAGAGCCGGAACAAGATGGGGTCACATCATGAACCACGTCGTCTCCCTCGGCGCCTATATCCTCGGCTGCCTGGCAGCTCTGCTGATCGCGGTGCGATGGTTGTTGCGCAATGACCCGGTGCTGCGCGCCGACGAGCCGCACGAACCGCCACGACGAACCGACTAGCCAGGCGCCACGGCAACCCGACACAGGCGGCTGCAACCCCACAACCCTCGGACGGCCGACGGCGCCCCCCTTGCGGCGCCCGCTGGCCCTGCTCGCCCCGTATCATTACGGGTCGCGCCGGCCCGGCGCATTCCCGTCACGCCGCAGCCAGCCCCTGTCCGATGTCCGTCCCGATTGCCCTCCTCACCATCACGACCGCGCTCAGCGCCATGATGCTGGCCATCGTGTGGTCGCTGCGCCGCTGCGGGCTGCCCGGCGTGGGCGAATGGTGCGATGCCAACCTGACCGCGACCGCGGCGCTAGTGCTGTTCTCGTTGCGCGGCATGATCCCGGACCCGTTGTCGGTCGGCGTTGCCATCGCCGCGCTGGCGTGGTCGCTGGCGCTGTTCTACGCGGGCTGCATCCGCTTCTGCGGCGGCGTGCCGCCGTGGCGGCGCCTGATAGCCGCGACCGCAGTGACGGCTGCCGGCGTGATCGTCTGGCGCTATGCCGTCGACGTCTTCACCACGCGCGTCGTCATTGTCTCGGTCTTCCACGCGGTGCTGTGCGCGCTGACCGGGCTGACCTTGCTGCGCCGCCGCCCACGCGGACAATCGGCACGATTCTTCATCACGACCGCCTGCTTTGCGCTGGTCTTCGCCACCGGCCATGCGGTGCGCGGCACGCTGTCCGCGCTGCAGTGGCTGGGCAATCCCTACCTGCAGGAATCCATGTTGCTCAACACGGTGTTCCTGACCCTGGGCGCGCTGGTGATGCCCGCCATGACCATGGGCGCGGTGCTGATGATCCATGACGCCATCGTGCGCCGGCTCGAAGCAGTCGCCAATACCGACACGCTGACCGGCGTGCTGTCGCGCAAGGCATTCGAGGAAGGCGCCCGCCGCGAACTGGCGCGCGCTGCCGGCGGCAAGCCGGCGCCAGCGCTGCTGATCCTCGACATCGACCATTTCAAGTCGGTCAACGATACCTACGGGCACGCGGCTGGCGATGCCGTGCTGCAGGCGTTCGCGCAACTGGCCGCGGCGCAACTGCGGCCCGGCGACCTGCTGGGCCGCCTCGGCGGCGAAGAGTTCATGGTGCTGCTGCCCGCCACCGGCGAGGCCGGCGCCAGCGCGGTGGCGGAGCGTATCCGCGCCAGCGTGCAGCGCCATGCGGTCACGGTAGCGTCGGACAGCGGCAGCCACACCGTGCGCTATACCGTCAGCGGCGGCACCGCCGGCTGGCATCCAGGCCTGACGCTGGCGCAGCTGAGCGCGCGTGCCGATGCGGCGCTGTATCGCGCCAAGGTAGGCGGGCGCAACCGCATCGCGGCGCACAGCGGACCAGCCCCGGCGACGCAGGCGGCAGCGCAGACCGCGCACGTGCTGGATGCCTGAGTCGCGTCAATCCTCTTCCACCACGCGCCGGTAAGCGCCGGGCCGCGAGCCGGTCCAGCGCCGGAACGCCCGGTGGAAAGCGCCCGGCTCGGCAAACCCCAGTTCCGCCGCGATATCCGCCACCGGGCGGCCGGAGTGGCTGAGCGCCTCGATGGCAAGGTCGCGCCGCAGCCCGTCCTTCAGGTCCTGGTAGCTCACGCCCTCGTCCATCAGGCGGCGCCGCAGCGATGAGGCCGACAGGTTCAGGCTGACCGCCAGCGCCTCGAAGGTCGGCCACAGCTCGGGCCGCTGGTTGCGCAGCAGCCGGCGCACGCGCGCGCCGACGCTGGTGCGGTCGGAATACTTCACCACCACGTTGTGCGGGGCATCGCGCAGGAAAGCCTTCAGGCTGCGCTCGTCCTGGCGCACCGGCTGGTCAAGCAGCGCGGCGTCGAACACCAGCGCCGTGGCCGGCTGGTCGAAGGCGAGCTGGCGCGAGTACATCACGCGGTATTCGGCGCTGTAAGGCGGCTCCGCGTAGTCGAACGCCGCGAGCCGTACCGGCACGCGCCGGCGCAACAGCCAGCTCATCAATCCATGCAGCATGATCAGCATGGTTTCCTTGGCGAAGACGCCCGGCTGCCGCCCCAGCGCCGCGTTGGGCGCGGTCAGCACCAGCGCGGCCTCGTCCCCATGCCGGTCCAGGCGCACGCCGATATCGTCCAGCAGCAGGCGGAAATACCGGGTAATGCGCTCCAGCCCCTGCCCCAGCGTGCGGCTGCCGACCACGGCGTGGCACAGCATGGCAAAGCTGCCGCACTTCATGCTGCGCGAATCCTGGCCGAAGAACTCGTCGTCCAGCGCGGCGGCGACCGCCAGCCACAGCTCGCTGTAGCTGGCCGCCGAAACCCGTGCCAGCGGCACCGCCAGCAGTTCCGGCGCGATGCCGGCGCTGCGCAGCACCGGCGCGGGGTCGATCCCGCGCGCCTGCAGCCCGGCGATGGCATGGTGGACAAAACAAAGCGCGACACTGCCTTTTTCCATGGTCCGGCGGGTGGCAAACGAGTTCAGGAAGATTGGCGGATTTTGGCATAGGAGTCCGCCCCCGGCATTCCTACACTGCCCGCAGGCCAAGACGCCGAGCGCGCATTCTGCCTGAGATGCCGCGCCGCGCCAATGCGCTTTACAGAAGCCCCCGCGGAACACCACCACGCCAACCTGCCATGCACAGCGACTACACCGAACAGCAACAGATGATCCGCGACAGCGCGCGCGCCTTTGCCAGCGAGCGCCTGGCCGCCGGCGCCGCCCAGTGGGACCGCGACGGCCGCCTGCCCGAGGAGGTGGTCGCAGAGATGGGCGCGCTGGGCCTGCTCGGCATGATCGTGCCGGAGGACTGGGGCGGCACCTACACCGACTATGTCGCGTACGCGCTCGCCATCGAAGAGATCGCCGCTGGCTGCGCGGCCTGCGCCACGCTGATGAGCGTGCACAACTCGGTCGGCTGCGGCCCGATCCTGCACTACGGCACCGATGCGCAGAAGGAACGCTACCTGGCGCGGCTGGCCAGCGGCGAGCTGATCGGCGCCTTCTGCCTGACCGAACCGCAGGCCGGCTCCGAGGCCCACAACCTGCGCACGCGCGCCCGCTTTACCGACAACGGCTGGGTGCTCAACGGCAGCAAGCAGTTCGTCACCAACGGCCAGCGCGCCGGCGTCGCGGTGGTCTTTGCCGCAAGCGAGCCCGAGCGCGGCAAGAAAGGCATCTCGGCCTTCCTGGTGCCGACCGACACGCCCGGGTTCGTGGTCCATGCACCGGAGAAAAAGCTCGGCATCCGCGCCTCGGACACCTGCGCCATCACGCTGGAAGACTGCACCGTGCCGCACGACGCGTTGCTGGGCGAGCCTGGCGAGGGGCTGCGCATCGCGCTGTCCAACCTCGAAGGCGGCCGCATCGGCATCGCGGCACAGGCGATCGGCATTGCGCGTTCGGCGTTTGAAGCCGCATGCCGCTATGCGTCGGAGCGCGTGCAGTTCGGCCGCCCGCTGCGCGAGCATCCACCCATCGCCAACATGCTGGCCGACATGGCCACCGAGCTGAACGCCGCGCGCCTGCTGGTGCACCGCGCCGCGCGCATGCGCAGCGAGGGCGTGCCGTGCCTGTCCGAAGCCTCGCAGGCCAAGCTGTACGCGTCCGAGCTGGCCGAGCGCGTCTGCTCCAAGGCGCTGCAGATCCACGGCGGCTATGGCTACCTGGAAGACTATCCGGTCGAGCGCCACTATCGCGACGCCCGCATCACCCAGATCTACGAAGGCACCAGCGAGATCCAGCGCATGCTGATCGCGCGCAGCCTGTAAGCCCTCCCTTTGCTTCCCATACAACCACACCGTCCGGAGACAACCATGAGCGCAGTGCCCAAGACCGACAACGCCGTGCCGACCGTACCGCTGCTGATCAATGGCGAATGGGTGGAATCGTCCGCCACCGAGTTCCGCCAGGTGGTCAACCCCGCCACGCAGGAAGTGCTGGCGCGCGTGCCGCTGGCCACGGCCAGCGAAGTCGCCGCCGCCGTCGGCGCCGCGCACCGCGCCTTTGCCACGTGGCGCCACACGCCCATCGGCGCGCGGCTGCGCATCATGCTGCGCTACCAGGCGCTGATCCGCGAGCACAGCAAGCGCACCGCCGCCATCCTGACCGCCGAACAGGGCAAGACGCTGGCCGACGCCGAGGGCGATATCTTCCGCGGCCTGGAAGTGGTCGAGCACGCCTGCTCGATCGGCACACTGCAGCAAGGCGGCTTCGCCGAGAACGTTGCCTCCACCGTCGACACCTACACCCTGCAGCAACCGATCGGCGTCTGCGCCGGCATCACGCCGTTCAACTTCCCGGCGATGATTCCGCTGTGGATGTTCCCGATGGCGATCGTGTGCGGCAACACCTTCGTGCTCAAGCCGTCGGAGCAGGATCCGCTGTCGACCATGGAACTGGTCAAGCTGGCGCTGGAAGCCGGCGTGCCGCCGGGCGTGCTGAACGTGGTGCACGGCGCCAAGGACGTGGTCGATGCGTTGTGCACGCATCCGGACATCAAGGCGGTGTCGTTCGTGGGCTCGACCGCGGTCGGCACGCACGTCTACAACCTCGCCGGCGCGCATGGCAAGCGCGTGCAGTCGATGATGGGCGCCAAGAACCACGCCGTGGTGCTCCCCGACGCGCACAAGGAGCAGACCCTGAACGCGCTGGCGGGTGCGGGCTTCGGTGCGGCCGGCCAGCGTTGCATGGCCACCTCCGTGGTGGTGCTGGTCGGCGCGGCGCGCGACTGGGTGCCCGATCTGGTCGAGCGCGCCAAAACTTTGAAAGTCGGCGCCGGCGTGGAGCCTGGCACCGATGTCGGCCCGGTGGTGTCGACGGCGGCAAAGGAACGCATCCTCGGCCTGATCGCCGCCGGCGAGCGCGAAGGCGCGAAGCTGGTGCTCGACGGCCGCAACGTGCAGGTGCCGGGCTATCCGCAAGGCAACTTCATCGGGCCGACCATCTTCACCGAGGTCGGCACCGACATGACGATCTACACCGAAGAAATCTTCGGGCCGGTGCTGGTGGTGATCGGCGTCGAGACGCTGGATGACGCCATCGCGCTGGTCAACCGCAACCCGTTCGGCAACGGCACCGGCGTGTTCACGCAGAGCGGCGCCGCCGCGCGCAAGTTCCAGAGCGAGATCGACGTCGGCCAGGTCGGCATCAACATCCCCATCCCCGTGCCGGTGCCTTACTTCAGCTTCACCGGCTCGCGCGGCTCCAAGCTGGGCGATCTGGGCCCGTACGGCAAGCAGGTGGTGCAGTTCTATACGCAGACCAAGACGGTGACGGCGCGGTGGTTTGACGATGCGACGGTGAATGACGGGGTGAATACGACGATCAGCCTGAAGTGAGGCGTGGCACGACGGCCGACGGTTTGCTCCCCTCTCCCGCTTGCGGGAGAGGGGCCGGGGGTGAGGGCCGGCGCTGGCAGGACCGCAGCCGCTCCACAAAACCACCGGCACCCAACCGCATGCAAATCTGATCTGACACAGTAGCCATTGACACCCTCGCCCTCTCCCCCGCCCCTCTCCCGCGAGCGGGAGAGGGGAGAAAACAAGTGGGATTTGGGACTTATTACGAAGGAGACACCCCATGCATATCGCCTTCATCGGCCTGGGCAACATGGGCGCGCCCATGGCGCGCAACCTGCTCAAGGCCGGCCATACCCTGACCGTGTTCGACCTCAATGCCGCCACCGTCGCCGCACTGTGCGCCGAAGGCGCAGCCAGCGCCGATACCGCGCGCAAGGCCGTGGCGGAAGCTGATTTCGTCATCACCATGCTGCCCGCCGCCGCACACGTGCGCAGCGCCTACCTTGGCGAAGACGGCGTGCTCGCCGGCGTGCGCCCCGGCGTGCCGCTGGTCGATTCCAGCACCATCGATCCGGCCACCGTGCGCGAACTCGCCGCCGCCGCGCAGGCCCAGGGCAATGCGCTGGCCGACGCCCCCGTTTCCGGCGGCACCGTCGGCGCGCAGGCCGGCACGCTGACCTTTATGGTCGGCGCCACCGAAGCGCTGTTCGAGCAGGTGCGCCCGGTGCTGGCCGGCATGGGCCGCAACCTGGTCCATTGCGGCGGCACCGGCACCGGCCAGGTCGCCAAGATCTGCAACAACCTGATTCTCGGCATCTCGATGATCGGCGTGTCGGAGGCGATGGCGCTGGGCGTGAAGCTGGGCATCGACGCCAATGTGCTGGCCGGCATCGTCAATACCTCGACCGGCCGCTGCTGGGCCTCCGATACCTGCAACCCCTGGCCCGGCGTGATCGAAACCGCCCCGGCCGGCCGCGGCTACAGCGGCGGCTTCGGTGCCGACCTGATGCTCAAGGACCTGGGCCTGGCCGCCGATGCCGCGCGCAGCGTGAAGCAGCCGCTGTTCCTGGGCGCACTGGCGCAGCAGGTCTACCAGGCCATGAGCCACGCCGGCGAAGGCCAGCTCGATTTCTCCGGCGTGATCCGCCAGTACCTGTCCGCCACCGACAAGGAGCGCCAGCCATGATCGAATTTGCATTGGATGGCCACGTCGCCACGCTGACGCTGAGCCGCCCGCCCGCCAACGCCTTTACCGCCGATGGCCTGCAGCAGCTGCGCGACCTGGTGGCGAAGATCGATGCCAACCCCGAGATCCGCGCCGTTGTCGTGACCGGCGCCGGAGAGAAATTCTTCAGCGCGGGCGCCGACCTGAACGGCTTCGCCGACGGCGACCGTGCCCATGCGCGCGCGATGGCGCAGCAATTCGGCGGCGCCTTCGAAGCCCTGCAGAATGCGCGGCCGGTGGTGATCGCTGCCATCAACGGCTACGCCATGGGTGGCGGCCTGGAATGCGCACTCGCCTGCGATATCCGCATCGCCGAAGAACATGCGCAGATGGCGCTGCCCGAAGCCGCCGTGGGCCTGCTGCCGTGCGGCTGCGGCACGCAGACGCTCCCGTGGCTGGTCGGCGAAGGTTGGGCCAAGCGCATGATCCTGACCAACGAGCGCGTCGACGCGGCCACCGCGCTGCGCATCGGGCTGGTCGAACAAGTGGTGCCGCGCGGACAGGCGTTGTCCACCGCGCTGGACATGGCGCAACGCGCCGGCAAGGTCAGCCCGCGCGCCGCCGCCTACAGCAAGCAGCTGGTGCACCTGGCACGCCAGGGCGTGCCGCGCCAGGCAGCGCTGGCGCTGGAGCGCGAGCGCTTCGTCGACCTGTTCGACGGCGCCGACCAGCGCGAAGGCGTCAATGCCTTCCTCGAGAAACGCTCGCCGCAATGGCGCAATGCCTAGGAGTCCCGCCATGCGCCTGACCGAATCGGCTATCTCGCCGTGCAATGCCGGCACGCAGGATGCCGCCGAGCCTGAGGCCCTGTTCGATGTCATCAACGGCGTCGGCATTGCCACGCTGAACCGGCCGCGCCAGCTCAATGCGCTGTCGTACCCGATGATCGTCGCGCTGGGCGCGCAGCTCGAGGCGTGGGCGCAGGACGACGCCATCCGCGCCGTTGTGCTGCGCGGTGCCGGTCCCAAGGCGTTCTGCGCCGGCGGCGATATCCGCGCCTTGTACGACAGCTACCGCGACGGCACGCCGCTGCACCGCCGCTTCTTTATCGACGAATACACGCTGGACTACCGCCTGCACCGCTATCCCAAGCCGCTGGTGGCGCTGATGGATGGCGTCGTCATGGGCGGCGGCATGGGACTGGCGCAAGCCGCGCACCTGCGCATCGTCACCGAGCGCTCGCGCGTGGCCATGCCCGAGACCGGCATCGGGCTGGTGCCGGATGTCGGTGCCAGCCATTTCCTGTCGAAGCTGCCGGTGCAGCTGGCGCTGTATCTCGGCCTGACCGGCGTCACCATCGGCGCCGCCGACGCGCTGCTGTGCGGCCTGGCCGATGCCGCTGTCGACAGCGGCACGCTGGCCGGGCTGGAGCAAACACTTGCCGGCATCGCCTGGGGTAGTGACGTGCTCGCCGACCTGCGCCAGGCACTGGTGCGCGAACCCACGACAGGCGCCGCCGACGCGCCGCTGCTAGAGGTGCTGCCCGCGCTGCTGCGCCATTTCCCTGCACACGCCACCCTGCCGGAAATCCTGGCCGGCCTGGCATGCCAGGACGACCCGCGCTACACCGAGTGGGCCACGCGCGCCATCGACGTGCTGCGCACGCGCTCGCCGCTGTCGGCGTGTGCCACGCGCGAACTGCTGCTGCGCGGCCGGCGCATGGATCTCGCCGACTGCTTCCGCATGGAGCTGGCGGTGGTGGTCAACACCTTCTCGCAAGGGGATTTCATCGAAGGCGTGCGCGCGCTGATCGTCGACAAGGACAACGCGCCGCGCTGGCGCACCACCAGCTATGAGGCTGTGGCGCCGGAAGATGTGCAGGCACTGTTCCAGCCATGGTGGGCGCCTGGCGAACAGCCATTGCCGCTGGTCCTTCCGGCCTGAACGCAAGAAGCCAGGACCTGCGCCACAATCGTGGCGCAGGTCACCGCTGCATCAGGCCTTGACCAGCCCATCCGCGCGGAACATCGCCTTGATGCCTCGCACTGCCTGCCGGATGCGCGATTCGTTTTCGATCAGCGCAAAGCGCACGTACTCGTCGCCGTAGTCGCCAAAACCGATACCCGGCGACACGGATACCCTGGCCTTTGCCAGCAACTGCTTGGCGAACTCCAGCGAGCCCAGCGCGCGGTATGGCTCGGGAATGCGCGCCCAGATATACATCGACGCCTTCGGGATCTCGACCGGCCAGCCTGCCTCGATCAGCCCCTTCGCCAGCACGTCGCGGCGCGACTGGTATTGCGCGGCAATCTCGCGCACGCATTGCTGGTCGCCTTCCAGCGCCGCGATCGCAGCAATCTGCAGTGGCGTGAACGTGCCATAGTCGTGATAGCTCTTGATGCGCGTCAGCGCCGCCACCAGGTCCGCGTTGCCGACCATGAAGCCGATGCGCCAGCCTGCCATGTTGTAGCTCTTGGACAGCGTAAAAAACTCCACCGCGATGTCCTTGGCGCCCGGCACCTGCATGATCGAAGGCGCCTGATAGCCGTCGAAGACGATGTCCGCATACGCCAGGTCGTGCACGACGAAGATATCGTGCTTGCGCGCCAGCGCGATCACACGCTCGAAGAAATCGAGTTCGACGCATTGCGCGGTCGGATTTGACGGGAAGCCCAGCACGATCATCTTCGGCTTGGGATAGCTGCCCCGGATCGCACGCTCCAGCTCGGCAAAGAAATCGATGCCCGGCACCAGCGGCACCGAACGGATATCGGCCCCTGCAATCACCGCACCGTAGATATGGATCGGATAGCTGGGATCGGGCACCAGCACCGTGTCGCCGCGGTCCAGCGTGGCCAGCATCAGGTGCGCCAGCCCTTCCTTCGAGCCGATGGTGACGATGGCCTCGGTATCCGGGTCGATCTCGACGTCATAGCGCTCGCGGTACCAGTGCGAGATCGCGCGCCGCAGCCGCGGGATGCCCTTGGACGTGGAATACCCATGCGTGTCGGGCCGCTGCGCCGCCTCGGTGAGCTTGGCCACGATATGCGCCGGCGTGGCGCCATCCGGGTTGCCCATGCTCATGTCGATGATGTCCTCGCCACGGCGGCGGGCGGCCATCTTGAGCTCGGCGGTGATATTGAAAACGTATGGGGGAAGACGATCGATGCGCGCGAAGCGGCGCTTGCCGGAGGAAGCGGCAGTCATGTGGAGTCCTTTACGTAAGCGCCCGGAACCGTCCGAGCGACGTCGGCAGCTGCTGTCTCAGCTGCCGGGGACCCATGTTAGCGGTGATGCGGCCGTTGCACAACCGGCGTGTGCAGATGCCTAGAGCCTGCCTCCCGGCAGACCTGTCGGCCGGTTCGCGGGCAGATGGCGCACGATGCAGTCGAGCGCGGGAGAATCGGAGCGCCCGCCCAGCGCCGCGCTGACCGAATCGCGGTACTGCTGCGCAGAGATGCGCTGGTAGTACAGGCGCGAGGTCTGGTCCAGCCAGTAGACGTAGTCGTCGTCGCTGCGGCTGCCGCTGGTGCGCAGCCACTCGCTGATATTGTTGGTCCCGACCATCATGTTCGGGCACGCGGTCCGCAGCGAATCGAGATAGGCATTGAAGTCGGTGGCCTGGCGGCTGCGCACGGCGTCCGGCGCACAGGCGGCCAGGATGGCAACGGATGCCGCGGCGGCGGCGATGATGCGCAACGGCTTGGATGCGGGCAGCACGGCAGTCCTCCCGGCGGTGACGTTGCCTGCCATCTTATGGCAACGCCGCGCCCGCGTACACCGTGCCGCCGCCGTGGCTCAGTCGTCCAGCGTCTCGTGCACCGCCGCGTCGCCGCGCTTCCAGTAGGCCGATGCGCGGATGCGCTTCTTGTCGATGCCACGCTCGCCGACCAGGTACTGGCGCACCGCCTTCATCGCGGCCGCTTCCCCCGCCGCCCAGACATAGCCTTCGCCCTGCGGCAACGTGACCTGGCGCAGCGCCGCTTCCAGCAAGCTGCCCTCCGGCGCATCGCCGCGATGCAGCCAGTGCACCTCGACATCGGCCCGGCTCGGCAGCGCGATCTGCGCGGCCGCATCGCCCACTTCCATGACGACGATGGCGCGCGACTCCGCGCCCAGCTCTTCCAGCCGGCGGCCCACTGCGGGCAGCGCCGTATCGTCGCCGACCAGCAGATGCCAGTCGAAGCCCGTCGGCACCACGAACGAGCCGCGCGGCCCGCCCACGCCCAGGTACTGGCCCGGCCGCGCCTGCGCCGCCCAGGTCGACGCAGGGCCATCGCCATGCAGCACGAATTCGATATCCAGTTCCTGCGCGGCAGCGTCGTAGCGGCGCGGCGTGTAGTCGCGCGCGGCCGGACGCGGCTGGCCTTCGGGGAAGCTGATGCCGTCGGGGCCCACGTGCGGCAACACCGGCTTGTCGGCACCGTCCACGGGGAAAAACACCTTGACGTGGTCGTCGAACGAGGCCGAGACAAAGTCTTCCAGCCCGTCGCCGCCCAGCGTGACGCGCAGCAATTGCGGCGTGACCTGCGTGGTGCGCACCACTTGCAGCAGGCGCATCTTGAGGGGATGGCGCACGCGCTGCACGGACAGATCGCGATTGGATTCAGGAGCGTTTGCAGTCATAGAGGAATTCCTTGGTTGCGGACCCGACACTGGCCGGGCCCGGATGCCGAAGACGGATGCCAGCGTCAGCGCCACCGGCGTATCAGGCCTTGGGCCCGGCTTCGATTTCGGCCGCCGCGCGCATCAGGATCGCGGCAATGCGGCGCTGCTCGTCGGCGCCGGCTTCGCTGCGCATCACCATCGCGCGTTTGATGGCGGCACGCGCCTGCATCAGTTCAGGCACCCAGCCGCCCTGCTCCGGTTCCGGCTGCGGCTCGCCGCTCATGGCCCGGCGCATCCATTCCATCTTGCGGGCGACGTGGCGCAGCTTGGCCACCATCACGTCGACGCGCTCGCGGTTGGCCGCGAGATGCGCCTTGCCGGTTTCGGACAGCTGGTAGCGCTTCTTGTTGCCTTCGATGTCGACGGTGGCGTAGCCGACTTCTTCCAGATAGGTCAGCGCGGGATAGACCACGCCGGGACTCGGCTTGTAGAAGCCGTTGGTGCGCGTCTCCAGCGCCTTGATCAGCTCGTAGCCGTGGCTGGGTTTTTCGTCGAGCAGGCTCAGCAGCAGCAGTTGCAGGTCGTCGGCGCTGAACTTGCGGCCACGGCGCCAGCCTTCGTTGTCGAAGCCGCCGGGGCCGTCGCCGCCGAAACCGTCGTCGTCACGGTTGCCCCAGAAGCCGGCGCCACCTCGGCCCATGGCATGGCGCATCAGGTGCGGAGCGAGCCGCATGAAGGCATCGCGAACCCTGCCGTGAGAGGCGTGGGGATGGCTTTGATGGTGATGATGGTGGCGCATAAACCCTCCGATGTATCGCCAGATAGATCGTAAGATATATATCGTACGATCTAAAGTCAACCCCGGATACGGCCACGTTCGCAGGCCGGATGCGTTCCTTACCGCACGAACCCAGGTTGTATATCGCCGCCGCGCTTTCCAACATTCATTTAACGCCAAGCAGCGCGACAGACGCCGCGGCGCCCGAACAAAGATGGATTGAACAACAACAAGTCCTACCGGGGAGGCAACATGGGCGCCAACACGCAGCGCAGGCTTACTGCAATCTGTCTCGGCGCCATGTTGCTGGCGCCATGGGGAATAGCACGCGGCGCCATGGAGGATGCGCTGCTGAGCGCGGAACCGGTGGTTCCGGCAGCACGGGGGTTTTTCGCGGAAGCGGCCTATGACGGAGGCGGTCATTACCAGGGCGGCCATTTCCGCACGGGCTACAAGCTGTCGCCCGCATGGTCGCTGGAGGCAGGTTACTGGCGCCGGCACGTCTCCTATGGCGACGATTCCGCCGGCATCGACAGCTGGCTGGCGTCCACCAGCTATGGCCTGGTCACGACGCCCGATGCGGGGAGGAAGCTGACCTTGCGCCTGTCCGCCTGGGGCAACTACACCGGCAGCCTCAGCAAGAGCGGCTCCGCCTCATCCGGCAAGTTCAGCGATTTCACCATCGCACACCCGAACGATACGCAGGTACAGGCCGACGTGATCTACACAGGCCAGCCCTGGACCAACCACTTCCTGACAGGCTTTCTCAGCGCCGGCTACAGCTGGGTTCGCGCCGGCGATATCCAGGGCACGCTGAAACAGGGCTCATGCCTGTACAACGTCAGGGTCGGCTCCGACAACATGGCCCTCGGCACGCTTGCGGCGCCGTGCCGGGTCGGCCGCGCCACCATCTCCAACGGCGGCTTCCGCATGAACGCCGGGCAGATCGGCCTGGACGCGGGCGAGGGCTTCAATGACGACGGCGCATTCATCGGCGCGGGCGGTTCGTGGCGGTGGCGCCATGGCGCGTGGAGCCTGGTGGCCGGTTACCACGCGCAGTACTTCTTCCGTGAGCTGGACGACCGCTATACCGCCTATGGCGCGCCCAAGTCGCAGTTCAACCAGACCATCCTGCTGCAGGCGTCGTATGCGATCAACCGCTACGTCGACGTATTCGTGCGCGGCCAGGGCGTGCAGAACAGCCTGATGGGATATGTGCCGATGCTCTACAACCCGGTCACGGCGAGCAAGCTGGACCGGTCATTTGCGTTGTTCTCGATCGGGTTGCGCATCAGCGGGTTCTAGCGGCCGGTTCTGGCGCACGCCGGTCAACGGCGATGCAGGCGGACCCGGACGCCGTTGCCGGACCGGATCGTCACGCGTCCGACCACTTTCGGCACATGGCTGGGGTCCGCTTCGACACGATAGCGGCGCACGATGCTGGCGAGGATCAGCACCGCTTCCTGCGTGGCGTAGGCAGCGCCGATGCATACGCGCGGCCCCTTGCTGAACGGGATATACGCGCACTTCGACGACTCCTTGCCGGCCTGCGTATCGAAGCGGTCGGGATCGAACTCGTCCGGCCGTTCCCATAGCGTACGATGCCGGTGCAACAGCCACGGCGAAATCAGGATCGGCGAGCCCTCCTTCACCGACTTGTCGCGGATGCATTGCGACTGCGCCGCCTCGCGCACGAAGAACCCGACCGGCGGATACAGCCGCAGCGTCTCGCGGAACACATTGCCAACCGCCGGCAGGCTCTTGATATCGCTCAGCTCGAAATCGCGCTCACCGACCGCCTCCTGGATCTCCGCAAGCATCTTGTCCTGCAGGTGCGGGCATTGCGAGATCAGGTAAAGCGCCCACGTCAGCGCACTGGCCGACGTCTCGTGGCCGGCCAGGAACAGCATGCACACCTGGTCCACCAGCTCTTCATATGTGAACCGGTCGCCGTTGATTGGATCAACCGCGTCCATCATGCCGGCCAGGATGTCCTGTTTCGCACTGCCCTGCCCGCTGTCTCGCTCCGCCAGTCGCCGCGCAATGATCTCCGACAGGATCACACGGATCTTCCTGGCCGCGCGCTTGCTCTTCCACGCAGAGATCACCGGAGGCAGCCGGTAGATCATCAGGATCATCGCCCGCTGCGCGTGATGCTGGAACTCAAGGAACGCGTCGTAGATCTCCTTCGCCGCGGACTCCTCCAGGTTCTCCGACAGGATCGTCCGGAAAATGATGTCGGCGGTCACGTAGGTCATCTCGCCGTCCACCTCATACGACCGCCCGTCCGCCACCGCATCCAGCCGCCGGGTCATCCCCGCCACCGAATCCGCCATCAGCGAAAACACCAGCTTCAGCCGCGCCTGCGCGAACGCCGGCTCCACCAGCCGGCGCTGCCGCTCCCACACCTTGCCGTTGGTCGTGAAAATACTGGTGCCCAGCAGCGGCTCCAGCATCCGGTGCATCAGCTTGTGCTTGGGATACTCATGCGTATCGCCCAGGATCTTACGCACCCAGTCGGCATCGTTCACCATGAAGATGTCCATGCCGGGCTGCGAGATCTTGCCCATCTTCATCGAATAGCTGCGCTCGAACAGTACGTCGATCCACGAATTCCAGCCACGCAGGAAGCGCAACAGGAACGAACTCTTGCGCGTATGCGGCTTGGGGTAAGGCGGCTGGAAATTCATTGCAATGGAGGCGAAATCAATAAGGCTGGACGCGGCTCGGACCGGCTGTCATCCGGAAATAGTCGTACTCATTCGGCAAGGCGCTTGCCATCAGGTACTGGAAATGCAGGCGCTGCTTGCTGCGCTTCATGCGGGCGTATTCCTGCTTGCTGAACATGCGGAAGGGGCGCACTACCTGCTGGATCGGGCGGCCGGCCTTGGCGCCTTTGATGCCGGAAATGTCGAGCGGATTCGCTTGCGAGAAACACAGGGAATCGGCGCGCGCGTTCATGTCGAGCCACTGCATGTCACGGTCTTCGGCAAGACGCTTCAGGTCCTGATGGAAGGGCTTGGCCGAAGGCATCAGGCTGAGCAGCGGAATGCACTGGCCGAGGGTGATCAGCGTCACGCGGCGGCGCTGAGCGGGCGCCAGCGCATCCGCCAGCCTTGCCGCCAGCGCGACGCTGACGATCGAGCCGACGCTGTGACCAACCACCAATGCTTCATCGCAGTCCGATGCCTCCAGGTCCTTCCGGATCCAGTCAGCAAAGCTATCGATTCGTGCCTTGATATCCTCTGGCTCCCGCTCGCCCCACCCCTGCACGAAGCGATAGATTTGCAGCAGCCAGAACACCGCCAGCCGGTTCGCCAGCGCAATGCCACCACTAAAAAGCGCGGCGGCCGCAGCAATTCCTCCCGCGAACGCGAACCACGCGTCGCCGCCTGCGGCCGACAGCATCGCCTTGACCCCGACGCAACAAGCTGCCGACAGCAGCACCAGCAGCAACAGGAAAATCAGCGGATACAGCGCACTGTAGAACGGCCCGCGGAATGTCTTGCTGAGCCGGCCAAATGCGCCACATCCGATATAGCGCGCATACCTGCCCAACGTCGAGAACACCAATTTGGGCAAGCTGGATTCCCAATGCCTGCGCACCAGATCGTCCCAATGCAGGAACTGGTATTGCGTGGACACCGCATGGCCATCCCACTCGCCATCCACGCTCCAGGCACTCACATGCTCACCCAGCCGCGACCGCTTGCCGACGGAAACCTCGCCGCCAAGGTGGACCGCTTGCCTGGCAGATTCCTCACGATACAAGCGGTGATAGTAGGCCGCGCCGCGAGGGTCGAAACCGCTGACGTAATAGACCTTGCGATGTTTGACTTCGCCGGACCTGGCCGGCGAGCGCTTCTCTTGAACCACAGCATTCATCACTGAGTCCGGTGGTGCAGATTCTTCTTCAGCACCAGATCCACCACCGGCTGCTCACGCTTGTTCGCGCGGCGGCAGTGATCCTGCTGGAATTTGTCGGTGAACCAGATAATGAAGCGCGCCCACCAGCGGTGTTGTTCGCGCCACGCATGCGACGAAACGGATTCCCAGGCATAGCCGTTGAACAGCGTCGCATTGACGAAATGGTCCAGCGCCCGCACCCCGGCACGGCCACGTTCGGTCTTGCCGAAGAAGCCGATGTAGACGATCAGGAGGTATCCGAGGACGGCTAGCGGGACGATAAAGACCATCAGCAGGAAGCCGGCGATGCGTTCTCTCATGACTGCGGGGGCGAGGTTGATGATTGGGAGCGATTGGGGGGGCAGCGTGGCAGGCCAGTCAGCGCGCCTGCTATATCGAAAGGACAGCAGGCGCGCTGGCAAGCCAGCCTCGTAGTATAACGAGAGACGACGTGCTATATCGGTGTGTCAGCCAGCGGAGTAATCACGCGAGACGGTGTTACGGTTTGCATGTTGTAGTTTTGAAACACAGGGTTGCCCCGACTCCCACGTGGCTGCGCCCGGTTCGATGCGATCCTCAAATACCGGACAACCAAGCACATGCGGGTTTCTTCCTATTTGTACCAGGGTCCTATCGGACGTTGAATAACCAATAGCCGTGCCGGCTCGATAAAGGACTAGCATGCTGACCATCAGTCTTGTTTTGCTGTCTGTTGTTTCCCTGGCCGCAGCCGTCGTTGAGTCCGCCGCCCAGGATTTGGAGGATGAGCATATTTAAGCGCGGGCGCAGTGGGGACAAGCGCAACAGCCTACCCGAGTAGTGCGGCTACCGTGGCCGTGACGTCCCACACTCGTCCGCTATAGGCATCCGCTGTGACCAGCCCTACGGCAAAAAGCACGCGGCCCAGGCGCCGCCGCATACTCCAGCATTGCCGCTCTGGAACCGGCACCAGCATGTCGTCGGCATAAAACGACGAATTGATCTGCGAGACACGGATCAGGTAATTCCGGAACCGTGTAAAGATTTTCATGTCCACCGCGCCCGGATCGTTCCAGAAGGCATCCAGCGGCCCCTGATACGTCAATCCCGGTTTGGCGTAGAAACAGCGGCCAAGCGCAATGACGGGTACTCGGTGAAACAAGGCTTGCAGCCCCGTGGTCGAGTTGACGGTCACCAGGCCCATGCAACGATGCAGCAGTGATGGCAGGTGCGCATCGTGAATATAAAGAATGCGTCCGCTCGCACCGAAGCGCGCCGCGCATGCCTCGATGGTCGCAGCGTAGTCCGTATGCCCGCGATCCATCGGATGATGCTTGAACACGAGTACGCTGTCGGCCGGCGCATGAGCGGCGAACGAAAAAACCGTCCACTCGATAAAGTCCTCGATACGCCGCCATGGGCTATGCACGCGGATCTGGCTGTCGTTGTAGACCTGCAGCGGCGCCAGGAAAAAATGGGGATGCTCGCTTGCCAGTAGCAGCTCGCGAAGATCTCGTTCCTGCCAGCGGTAGAGTTGCTTGCGAAATGCCGCCCGAATCCACCGGCCCAGTTCATGCACGCCGATCGGTTTGTGATGCCGGTAATGCGGATAGCGGCGTGCGTCAGCCATACCGCCGGCAAAGTACCAGAACGAGTGCAGCGCCATCTTCCGGAATGGGTGCCGGAACTTGCGGGGCCTGGCAGGCACAGCCACCTTTGGGACGTCTCCCGTCGCCAACAGTGCGATCGGAGAATCGGCATTGACACCACCGCGCTCCAGCGTGATGTAGTCCGGCCGCACATAGCCCTCCTCGAAGGCCCAGAAGGCGATGCCCAGCGCTGCCGCCACCCGGGCGGCAATCCGATGCTGACGCCGGCTGGTCCCGAACACGACGACCGCATCGATACGACGCTGCGCCAGCAAGTCGCGCAGGAACGACTCCCACAGCACCATCGGCTGCGTGAAGCGGACAACATCGCCCGCCCGGTAGAAGAAATCGTCCCCACCGTTGAAATTGACTTTGGTGACCTGGCTACCTTTGGCGACAAGCAGGTCGCGGAGACGTGAGAAGAACGGTCCGTTCGGCCCTTGCAGCAGAAGGATGCGCCGATGCCTGGCAATCTGGTCGATGCTTGCCTGCTCGGTCCCGACCGGCGCTGCAACATCCTGTGAAGCCGTATCCCGGCTGACTCTCGTCAGATTCGGTATATCAATGCTTCCAGCTGTCTTCCTGAACGACAACATTTCCCGACCCTCACGCTGCGCTTGTTTTCCGCCAATGTCTTTTTTGATTTTTGCCCGTTGCCGCCCTATTGTTCTGGCGCAGGTACAGGCCGGTGCCGTCCGCCACTATCGCCCTGGGCCTGCCCGGCTCCGCCGTGACTTCTGCTTCGCCGCGTTTCGCCACCCGCGGCCGCATCGCGCCAGCGGGTCCATGGCCTGAGCACGGGCTGCATCCAGCGTTGCAACAATCGCGCACCCGTCGTTGGCGACTCATTGCGCCACGACAACATGTGGTCAACCGCCTGCTCGGGAGTGGCAAAGCTGTCCCGCGCATTGCGCAAAACGTAGCGCGGATACAGGATCAGCGTTCCCGCCACGAGCATATCGAGCGAAAGCTGGCGGCGCCGACGAGGCATTTCGCACCTGTCGTCGGTCAAGCCCCAGCCAGCGTAGAACGGCGCACCGTGCGTCGTGACTGGCTTGCCCCGCAACAGGGCCTCGAACCCCGCCAGCGACGTCAGCACGTGCACGCTGTCGACGGCCGCGATCAAACGATCCATGGGGCAATCGGACACGACTTCGTCGCAAAGCGCCGCCAGCCCGGACTCGGCATTGCGGTCTCCGCGCAAACCGGTCATGACATCCGGATGCGGCTTGTAGACGATGTAGGCATCTGGCGCTTCCGCGCGTACAGCCTCAAGCAGCGCACGATTGGTGCGGATGCCGGGGGCTCCGAACCGGAGAGAAGCATCCGCTTCCACCTGACCTGCGACCAGGATGACTTTGCGGACCGCCGCCGGACGGCTCCAGGTTCCCGCACCAACGTTGTACTTGGTCAGGCCAGCATTGACGATCGATTCCCGGAGGCGCGCTGCACGGGAACACGTCTCGGCATCGAATTGCGCACTCCCCAACAGCTGCTCCAGGTCGGACTCCCTGGTTGCGTCGTAGTAAATGCCGGTGCGGTCGAACACCCACGACAGTGGCCGGATCAACTGTGCGCCCAATCCGACAGAACGCAGGAAGCCATCTTCCACGGTAATCACGGAAAGGTCGGGGCGAGTTGACGTGTCGATCGCCCGGCCCCAACGCAAAACGGTCGTGCCGTGGGGAACCGCGCCCAGATTCCGATGAAAGACAATCTCGTTCCCTTGCAGGAAATCCCGCAAGATCGGCCGCTTCCAGCGCGAAAACCCGACCGCATGCAATTGCGCAGGAAACTGCTGGCGCATCCGGCGTTGCAACGCCAGATAGTCGATCGCATCTTCCGCCTCGCAGCGTTTGCCGGAATGCGGCAGCACATAGCGCGTGTACCGGACCAGCGCGGCAAATGCCAGTTGCTCCAGCGCTACCGGATGGCGCCTGGACGGCCCCGGCAGATCGTCGTTGGTCAGTCCCCAACCAGCGTAGAACGGCATACCGAAGGTATGTACGGGCTTGCCGTGAAGGAGAGCTTCGAAACCCACTTGCGATGTGACAACAAACACCGCCCGCGCCTGCCGAATCAACGGAACGACGTGTACGTCCTCCTGCAACCGCACCACGCTCGGATAATTGCCCGCGTCGAGAATTCTGCCAAGATAGCCCCGCTTGCGTCCGAGTGCGACCTCGGGGTGTTCCTTGACGAGGATCTGGCAGTCCGGGTAATTCAACAGCGCAGACTCCAGCATGCGCCGGAAGCTGTTGCCACCAGCCAGGCCAAACTGGACAGAGGCATCGTTGGCGGTCTGGTCGATGACCAGGACGTACGGCTTCGCCGGCAACATTGCTGGCGCCGGCGCATAGTTGTACTTGGAAATTCCGCCCGCACGCCAACGCTCGATCAGACGTTGCGCCCTTGCCCGCTCCATATGCGTGAGAGGCATGGAGACCATGGCCTCAAGCCGGGACGGCCCCGATGCATCGTAATAGATGCCAAGATCATCCACGACCAGCGAGCACGTCTGCGACGACGCCCCCGGATGCAGCGATCGCAGGAATCCATCCTCCAGGCACAGGAAGCGCTCGATGCCGCGCGAGCGCGCGAACGCTTGCGCCTTGCGTGCGGTCGGCCGCCGCCCCCAGGCAGCAATGCCTGTGAGCGGCGCACGTTCA
The DNA here is from genome assembly GCF_000426345.1 of Cupriavidus phytohabitans. Lineage (GTDB taxonomy): Bacteria > Pseudomonadota > Gammaproteobacteria > Burkholderiales > Burkholderiaceae > Cupriavidus. Next base: position 21,473 of record NZ_AUFE01000066.1, read on the forward strand.
CCCCGCAGCGGATGCACCGCAATCACCGCTTCGCCAAGAAAGGCGGAGAGGTGTTCAATGCGGCGAATGCCGTGGGAAAGAATGCCGATGGCACCCTCAGACGGAAGGCTCATCTGTCCCCAGATCATGAATCTGCAGGATGCCGACTACGCGCTCCGAATCATCCTTGACTACCAGTGCTCCAATCCGCGCTGCATGGATCCGCGCTTCCGCGTCGGCAAAGCGCTCATCGGGGGAAGCCAGCTTCGGATCGGTCGACATGATTTGTTTGGCACGGATCGCCTTGTAGTCGCAATCCGAATCGAACGCGCGGCGGACATCTCCGTCCGTGACGACGCCATGGAGCGTGTCGCCCTCCATCACCAATGCCATACCAAGACGGCCCCGGTTGATGACATGCACAACATCGCGGAAAGAAGCTTCCGGCTTGCAGATCGGCAGATTTTCCTTGTGCATCACGTCGGCGACCCGAGTCAGCAGACGCCGGCCCAGGCTTCCGCCGGGGTGAAAACGCGCAAAATCCTCCGGCTGGAAATCGCGGTTCACGGAAAGCACAACGGCAAGGGCATCACCCATTACCAGCGTAGCCGTTGTCGAACTGGTGGGCGCGAGGTTGTTGTTGCAGGCTTCCCGCTCGACCGAGATATCCAGCACAACATCACTATGCCTGGCCAATGTTGAATTGACCTTCCCCGTCATCGCGATCACCGGGTTCTTCTGATGCTTGAGAAACGGCAGAATACGGATCAGCTCTTCCGTTTCTCCGCTGTTGGAGATCATCAGCACCACATCGATGGGCTTGATCATGCCCAGGTCGCCGTGGAATGCTTCGCCCGGGTGCACGGAAAATGCCGGCGTCCCGGTCGATGCCATGGTGGCAGCGATCTTCTTTCCGATCAGGCCCGACTTGCCCATGCCGACGACAACCACCCGGCCGCGGGCACCCAGGATAATGTCGATCGCCTTCTCAAAGGCAGCGTCGATACGGCTCGACATCCGATCCAGTGCCTGCATTTCCGCGGCAACGACATTGCGTGCCAATGTAATGACCCCAGTCATTTCTCTCATTCCCTGCTTGTTATTGTTGCTGTTCGTTTCTACTTGTCAGTAAGGCTCGACTATTGCGCGACGCCAGACATCACCGTGGCAAAACCCTCGGCCGTGCCAAAAACCTGCGCCTTCCCTTGCGCTAGAAGAATGGCATCAGCCAGTTCACGGAACGCACCCTCTCCACCACGGGTCGACAGCACACCCGTCGCGCGCGCCTTCACATAGCTGGCAGAATCCGCGACCGCGTACGACAGACCGCATGCGGCAAAGGCGGGCAAGTCGATGCTATCGTCGCCGATACAAGCGGTTTGCCCGGGCGCTACGTCCGCCTGAGCCATCAGCGCGCGGCAAGCGGCAAACTTGTCCTTGACACCAAACTGGAAAAGCGTGACGCCGAGGTCGGTCACGCGCTTACGCAACGTTTCCGAGTCGCGGCCGGACAGGACTGCCACGCGCACGCCGTTCTCTTCCAGCAGACGGATACCGAGGCCGTCGCGCACATGGAAGCGCTTCAGGCACTCACCGGTGGCGTCGTAGTAGATGCCCCCGTCGGTCAGCACGCCATCCACGTCGGTGATCACAAGACGAACATCGCCAGCGAGGGCGGCAATTCGGGTTGCTCTCCCGCCATTAGCGCCCGCACTCGTGCAAGGCACTCCGGCGTATCCACGCCCGGGCCGGTAGGGGCAACCTCGAACGCACGAATACGCATGCCCGCTGCCAGCAGTCGCAGTTGCTCGAGCTTCTCTGCCTGCTCGACCATCGGCTGGGGCAACTCCGCGTACGCCGCCAGTACCTCGCGGCGATACGCGTACACGCCAACGTGCTTGAGGTATGTGGCCGCCTCCGCATCCCGCGGGTACGGGATAGGTGACCGGCTGAAATACAGCGCATCGCCGTTCGAGGCCAGGACAACTTTCACCGTATTCGGGTTGATCGCCTCGTCTCCATCGATGCCGTGGCAGAGCGTACCGACTTGCACCGATGCGTCGTCGCGCATGCCCGCGGCCAGCCTGGCAATGTCCTCGGGCCGAACCAGCGGCTCATCGCCCTGCAGATTGATGTAGATATCCGCAGGCACGTGCGCCATCACTTCCGCGAGACGATCCGTGCCCGATGGATGGTCAGGCGAGGTCATGACACACTGGCCGCCAAAGCCTTTCACCACCTCCTCCACCCGTGCATCGTCGGTGGCTACCAAGACGGCATGAACACCCGACACCTGGCTTGCACGTTCGTAGACGTGCTGAACCATAGGCTTGCCCAAAATATCCGCAAGCGGCTTTCCCGGCAGGCGCGTTGATCCATAGCGTGCCGGAATAACGATGGCTACCCGATCCTTTTCCCCGTTCAACACGAGATCAGCTCCATCAATCGATGTTCAACGGGGGCAGCGACTTCACAAGGTCGTCGATCGCCTTTACTTGCGTAAGGAACGGCTCCAACTTGTCGAGCGGCAAGGCGCTGGGCCCATCGCACCTGGCATTGGCCGGATCGGGGTGCGCTTCGAGGAACAGGCCGGCCAGGCCAACGGCCATACCCGAACGCGCCAGTTCCGCAACTTGCTGCCGGCGTCCACCCGACGCCGCGCCACCGGGATCGCGCTGCTGGAGGGCGTGGGTCACGTCGAAGATGATCGGCAAATCGTTCGTGACTTTCTTCATCACGCCAAAACCAAGCATGTCGACGACGAGATTGTCGTAGCCGAAACAGGTGCCACGGTCGCACAGGATCAGCTGATCATTACCGGCTTCCTTGAACTTCTCGACGATGTTCACGACCTGCGTGGGGCTCAGGAATTGCGGCTTTTTGATGTTCACTGGCTTGCCGGTCTTGGCAAGGGCAACAACGAGATCTGTTTGGCGGGCCAGGAAGGCGGGGAGTTGCAGTACATCCGCCACCTCTGCAACCGGCTGAGCTTGCCAGGGTTCGTGTACGTCAGTGATAACGGGTACGCCGAAGGTACTCTTCACCGCTTCGAAGATTCTTAGCCCCTCTTCAAGACCGGGGCCACGGTAGGAATGTATCGATGAGCGGTTCGCCTTATCGAAACTAGCTTTGAACACATAAGGTATCCCCAGCTTTTGGGTAACACGCACGTACTCTTCACATGAACGGAGCGCAAGATCATGTGATTCAAGTACGTTAATACCACCGAAAAGAACAGACGGGAAAGTGTTCGCGATTTGCAAACCCTCTGCCAATACCAATTTCATATTATTCTTACCCCCAAAATCCCATCAGGCCCAAGCGAGCACAACTACACATTCAATGCCCCATCAGCTGCAATCCGAATCATTGCACGTTGATTGGGAGAAAATGGCTTCAGCCGCCGCAACATCCGCAGGTGATCATGCAGATCGAAAATCACCGAAAAATCATTTATATAAAATCCATGCCTCTCATCATCCACAGAGGTCAAACCAATAAATCGATTGGTCAGCTTAGCCCTCAACAAACAATCCACATTAGCCAGATCTAGTTGATTCTGGCCGTGTATAACATGAATTGCAGATTGCCGATAATTTCCCGGCATCCACTCATCCAAATCGATACGACGATGCAATTTATTTATCGTATTCCTCAATGCCTGCCAGCAGTATTTTTCCGTAACCTCAAAGTTGACTTGCGGATTTGAAACAATTGCATTGCAGTTCAATCGCACGGAATGATAAAGAGCACCATATCCCGCCATTGAAGAACCAAAAAAAGTAATGGAATCGGACTCGTAGTTATTCAGGCAAAAATCGAATAGCCCATCAAATGTCCCTTTATCCTTCGTCCCAAGGTAGTAACTATTCTCGGGATCGGTGACAAACAAGAGGCTACAACGATCAAACTTACGCAGAGCGTCGAGCGCAAAATATCTATCACCGTTGTTATGCGTTGACATAACGACGATCAAGCCGCGCGCGCGCTCCACTTCCCCACCTACGGACAACTTCGGCAGGTACAAGTACTTCCGCCCGCCGAACTCTAATTCCCCCCTCTCAACTTCCCCAACAAACGTCATGTCTGCACCTAACATGAATACCATATAAAACTAGTTATTGTTTGGCCCCAAGAGACCGGAATAATTTGATAAATTTTAAATCCTTGAAAAACAATACCGGATCTCGACGCAACTTTCGTAGCTTACGCTGCCTGCTCGAAACTTGATTCATAATAGGTGCAGGCACCACAGCCGCAGGCTTTGAAACAGGGACGACCATTTCCTTTTTATTTAATTCTTTATTCACGCCAGCAGCTACAATTTTCTTCACCTCAGACCATTGAAATTTTCGACTTACAGCATTGCTCAATGGCTGGAGACCAATCTTTCGCGCCATCTCATCCTTTGACAATCGCCCGATTGTTTGAACATTGATTTGCCGTGAACGAAATGCCTCCATAACAGCCCGACGGTGATCCATGTCGGTAGACAAGACATCTTGCCACCGCCGTGCCAAATCACCATCACTGCAGCAGATCGCGACATCCTTGTTATCCAAAAGCGATCGCCCAAGGGAATAAATATTAATCGGATACGCCAACGCCTGGAGCAATACCGTTGAGTTTAGTGCAATCACCGCACCAATCTCAGCCAAAACCTCTTCAATACTGCCACTCGAATCAATGGATAATCTCTCGGACGCAAATTTCTCGTAAATCTTCCGATTCACATCGAGCGGATGTGGCCTGACTACGATCCTCCAGTCTTCGGGGATCTGCGCGACAACGGAGGCCAAAAAATTTTCATTAGACTTAAACAACGGAGAGTTGACGATGAGATTCGTATCATTCTCCAGCTGCAATGCAACCAAAGCGGTCTTTTTTAGTCGAAGTTGATTTCCAGCTCTCGTCGGAAGCTCGTAGCCACAAAGCGCTTTAAAGCTGAGACTTGCCAGTTTGGACGCCCCATTAGTACCCCATTCATCAAAATAGATGTGCTCACTTTGAGGGAACCAGCCAAGCTCCGTGTAGACAATTGGCAGGCCCAGGGCTTTGATCTTCTTCAATGCCAACTGATACCGAGGGTGCAGTCCGTTATGCATCAAGAGAAAGTCCGGTTTAAAGTTCTGTATGTTCTTAATCAACCGATCTGTATGCTTGATCCAATCGAATGTCGCGTAGGCCTTATCCTCGATATCCCAGGCAACATCGAAGAACTTCCGATGCCCGCGTTCACGAAGCGAAACATAACGTCGATCCATATCCAACGCCCGCACAACGGGCTCCCACATCTCTTGGATATGTTCGCTACTTATGCTAAACCCCAAGACGCGCTTTCCCCGCAAACGCTCAGCATCAAAAATATGCGAGGACTGCGCCTTTAAGCCTTCTCTAAAATCCAACGCTCCCCACTGCCTTCTTTTGACGAGTCGCGCCACAACGGAATTAATCCCGCGCTCAAAATCCTGGCAAATTAGGTTTTGCGCAACACGAAATGCCGCCCTTCCGGGATAAACATAGGTGTTTGAGATGACTTCACAAACACGCGACACCATGCTATTAATGTCTTCAAAATCAAATGCATGAAGTACAGGTTCATTCGCGATTTCGGCGTTCCCGCCGACATTCCAGCAGTGGACAACAGTACCGGATGCAAGCGCCTCAAGAATCACCATTGAGCAATTCTCAAATTTGCTGAGCAGCAATAGAACTTTAGAACGTCCTACATAGTTGAGACGCTCCGGACCTTCGATGTGCTCATGCCGCTCGACATAGCATTTGATATCAGGGCTAAGGGTATGCTGACTCGCCCCTCGCCCAATCAGGACTGCCCGTGCGCTTTTCGGAAGGCCGGCGAGGATTGGGTTAATGTACTCAACACCCTTCAAGGTTTGGAAGCGCCCAAGGAAGACCACATCCCATTCCTTATCGGCCACATCCCACATTCGAATTGACTCATCCATCGGATTCTTGAAGACTGCAGCAGCAGTCGGCTCAAATTCTCCTTCGAGATGTTCAAGCAAGGCATGCGATGGGGACGATACAAGAGCGGCTTTATGCATAACGCGCAACTCGTTCGAGAACGCGTCTTCATTTACCTCGTACCCATCATAATGTTGCGCGATTGCCAGTGGACAGTGCAGGCGTATATGAACCAATCCACCCAAGTTACTGTAAGCATCAACAAGCCTTATAAGCGGCATGTCGATGAGGCTTTGGGCGAGGCGGACGAGGGGTGTTGCGATCCGGTCGCACGCGATGGGCACGTGTTGCGATCAAAGCCAAGGTCTCATTCAGGGCAGCCTTGGCCCAGCGCAAGCCGAGCAGCGCCGCTGACAGGACAGGTTTGAGAGCCGTGATGGCGAAGGTTCGGTTGATACGACGGTCCGAGTCAATCTCATGTTCCTGCGCGGCGCTGAGGCAGCATAGGGCGTGCAAGTTGTCGCT
>NZ_AUFE01000067.1 GCF_000426345.1 Cupriavidus phytohabitans
CGAGCATGAATGCGATCAGTGTCGGCAGAGTGAGCTTGCGCTGACGGGTGAAAGCGGCGGGACGTTCGGGATGGCGAGCAAGATCGTGAAAGACCTTGGTGTGCAAATATTCGGTAAGCGAAGCGAACAAATCGGACAGGTGCATGAGAGCCAAGCGAAGATCGAAAAACGATCCTCTATTGGCCGCCGCCCTGCTTGCGCTAAACAGCCAGCGCAAGCAGGGCGGCGGCCCCTCGAACCTCGTCATCTGTCAAGGGTTCGCGGGGGGAATTGCGATTTTATTGGCGGCTTAACTTGGATGGATTAACCAACTCCCCCGTCTTCACCGCCATAATGAAATCATTCCGATGCAGCCCCTTGATCTTCTTGGTTCGCCACGACACCGTGGCATGCCCCCACCCAAAACTGATCTCCGGATGATGCCCCTGCTCTTCCGCCAGCTGACCAACGCGGGCAACAAACGCCAGCGCCTCGGCGAAATTGGGAAAAGCAAACCGCCTCTCCAGCCGCGTAGCCCCATCCACCAAATCCCATCCCGGTGCCTGCGGCAATAACGCCTCAGCCTCGTCAGGCGTCAACGGCGGAACCCCGCCGCGGCACGGCGTGCAAGTTTGCGATGCCAGATCTTCACTCATAGTCCTACTCCCCGACTGGCGGGCAAGCAGAAGAAAACCTCAACCGCCCTCAGTCTCAGCCAACGCACGCAAGAACTCACCACTCCACCAGTGCACATCCTGCACCCGAATACGCTCCAGCAGCTTCTGGTGCCGTGACTGGCGCTCGGCCAGTGGCATATGCAACGCCTGCTGGATCGCCTGCGCAGTCGCATGGGTATCGTAGGGATTCACCAGCAGCGCTTCCTTCAACTGTTCCGCCGCGCCGGCAAAACGCGACAACACCAGCACGCCCGGATCCTCCGGATCCTGCGCGGCAATAAACTCCTTGGCCACCAGGTTCATCCCGTCGCGCAGCGGCGTCACCAACGCCACGCGGCTCGCGCGGCACAGCCCGGGCAGCCGCTTGCGCGCGGTGGTGCGATGGATATACCGCACCGGCATCCAGTCCAGCTCGCCGAACTCGCCATTGATCGCGCCAGTCAGCTGCTCCATCGCGCTGCGCAGGTCCACATACGCATCGACCGACTCGCGCGAAGGCGCGGCGATCTGCACCAGCGTGGCGCTCATCCGGTTTTCCGGATATTCCGCCAGCAGCCGGTAGAACGCTTTCAGCCGCTGCGGCAAGCCCTTGGAGTAATCGAGCCGGTCGATGCCAAGCAGCAGCCGCCGGCGCGCGTACTGGGCGCACATCATGTCGTAGGTTTCCTGCGCCTCCTCGCCGCGGCCGAGTTCGATGAACTCATCCACGTCGATCCCGATCGGGAAGGCCTGCGCCCGCACTGTGCGATGGAAAGCGCGGTAGCGGTGCTCGCCCATCGGCTCGGCCTGGGCCTCGGCCTGTACGTAGCGCGAAAAATGCTCCACGTCGGCGTGGCTCTGGAAGCCGAGCAGGTCGTACGCAAAGAGCGCGCGCATCAACCACTCATGCTGCGGGATGGCCGCCAGGATCAGCGGCGGCGGCAGCGGCACGTGCAGGAAAAAGCCGATCTTCTGGCCGCAGCCGATCGCGCGCAACTCGGAGGCCAGCGGGATCAGGTGGTAGTCGTGGATCCAGATGACGTCGTCGGGCTTGAGCAGCGGCGCGAGCTTGCGCGCGAACAGCTGGTTCACCCGGCGGTAGCCGTTGAGGAAGTTGGAATCGAAGTCGGCGAGGTCGAGCCGGTAATGGAACACCGGCCACAGCACGCCGTTGCTGTAGCCAAGGTAATACGCGTCGTGGTCTTCGCGGCTCAGGTCCACCGTGGCCAGCGTCACGTTGCCGGCCTGCTGCAGGTGCAGCTCGCCTTCGCCGGGGGTGCCGCCCTGGGCAGAGTCCAGCGCCTTGCCGCTCCAGCCAAACCACATCCCGCCGGTCTGGCGCAAGGCTTCGGAAAGCGCCACGGCAAGGCCGCCGGCGGCCACGTTGCGCGGATCTGCGACACGGTTGGATACCGCTACAAGTCTTGGCATATGTTGGTTTCTGGATTCCTTTGTTCTTGTCGTGCGGGATGCCCGGAGCGCCGGTGCGGGATCAGATCACCGTGTCCCACGGCGCCGACAGCCGCATCGCGCCATTGATCAGCCCGACCATCGAGTAGGTCTGCGGGAAATTGCCCCACATCTCGCCGGTCACGGGATGGGTGTCCTCGGACAGCAAGCCGAGCGGGTTGCGCGCCGCGAGCATCGCTTCGAAGATCTCGCGCGCCTCTTCGCGCCGGCCGATGCGCGCCAGCGCGTCGATGCGCCAGAAGGTGCAGATATTGAACGCGGTCTCGGGCTTGCCGAAATCGTCGGGCGCCTCGTAGCGGCGCATATACGGCCCGTCGCACAGCGAAGTCTCCAGCGCTTTCACCGTGGCGATAAAGCGCGGGTCGCGCGGATCGATGAAGTTGACCTCGGCCATCAGCAGCACGCTGGCGTCGAGCTCGCGCCCGCCGAAGCTTTCGGCAAAGGCCTGCCGAGATTCGCTCCACGACTCGGCCAGGATCTGTTCCTTCATGCGCCTGGCATGGTCGTGCCAGTACGCCGCGCGCTCCGGGATCTGCAGCTTCTCGGCGACCTTGGCCAGCCGGTCGCACGCGGCCCAGCTCATCAGCGCCGACGAGGTATGCACGCGGGCGCGCGTGCGCAACTCCCACATGCCGGCGTCGGGCGTGCCAAAGACTTTCACCGCCTGCTCGCCCACCTCCTCCAGCCGGCCGAACTCGGCCGGCCCGCCGCGGTGCAGCAGCCGGTGGTCATGGAAGGCCTGCGCCGCGCCCAGCACCACGTTGCCGTAGACGTCATGCTGGAAGTGTTCCTGCGCCTGGTTACCCACGCGCACCGGCCCCATGCCCCGGTAGCCGGACAGATGGTCGAGCATGCTCTCGGGCAGCTCGCGTTCCAGGCCGATGCCGTACAGCGGCTGGATATGCCCGTCCTGCGACTGCATCACCACGTTGGAGAGCCAGCGCAGGTAGTCCTCCATGGTGCCGACCTCGGACAGGCTGTTGAGCGCGCGCACCACGAAAAACGCGTCGCGCAGCCAGCAGAAGCGGTAGTCCCAGTTGCGGCCGCTGCCAGGCGCCTCGGGGATACTGGTGGTCATCGCCGCGACGATGGCGCCGGTCTCTTCGTACAGCGACATCTTCAGCGTGATGGCGGCGCGGATCACCGCGTCCTGCCATTCGCGCGGCACCGCCAGCCGGCGGCTCCACAGGCGCCAGTAGGCGGTGGTTTCCTGCTCGAAATCGCGCGCGATCTCTTCCACCCCATGCGCCAGGGTCTCATCGGGGCCCAAAATGAAGTTGTGCCCGCGCGTGACCAGGAACGGCGTGTGCGACAGCACGTACGCCAGCGGCGCATCGGTGGTCATGCGCAGCGTCATCGATTCCCCGGTATAGCGCACATGGCTGCTGCCGCGCGTGATCTCCGGCGCCTTGCGACCCCATTCGAAGCGCGGTGCCACCACCACCCGCACGCGCGGCGCGCCGCGCACGGGACGGATGCGCCGGATCAGCGTGGTCGGGCGGAAATATCGGCCCAGCCGGAAGAAGCGCGGCGCGAAGTCGGTGATTTCCAGGCAGTTGCCATGGGTGTCGGTCAGCCGCGTGCGCAGCACCGCGGTATTGGGTTCGTACCACTGCCTGGCGCTGTGGAAGTCCTCGAGCTCGATCGAGAACTGGCCCGCGTTCTCGCTGGGGTCCAGCAGCGCGTTGAAGACCGGATCGCCGTCAAAGCGCGGCAGGCACGACCAGACGATGCGCCCGCGGCCATCCACCAGCGCGGAGATCGCGCAGTTGCCGATCATGCCCAGCGACAGCGACGGCTCGGCATACCGGCTGCTGCCGTCCACGGACTTGTTCACGCCTTCGCTCGGCGGCTTGCCCAGCTCGCCGGGGCTGCTCGTATTGGTCACAGCAGTATCTCCCTCAGGATGCTGTCGGATGGGGATTGTGGCGCGGTGCGCCTTCGCGGCCTGGCTCGGCCTCGTGCGGCACGGCGCCGGGCTGGCCGGCGGCGCGCGCGGATTGATCCAGCGCCCGCGCCGAGCGGTGCAGCCAGCTGCGCAGCGCAGCGGGTCCCTCCACGCATACGCCGGCCACGGTCTCGCGCCGGCCTACCAGCACGCCCAGCCCGCCGAGCTTGCGCACGGCGGCAAAGCCGGGCTCGTCGGTCATGTCGTCGCCGGCAAACAGCGGCGTGCGGTCGAAAAACGGCGCCGATTTCATGAAGGCGGCAATGGCGTCGCCCTTGTCGACGCCGGCGGGCTTGATCTCGACCACCATCTTGCCGGGCAAGGCCTCCAGCCCGACCGCGTGGCGCAATACGTCAGTGACCGCGGCATCCACCAGGCCGGCTAGCTCGGGCGCCTGGCGGTAGTGGATGGCAACGGCAACGGACTTGCGCTCCAGCCGCAACGCGGGATAGGCGTGCACCAGCGCTTCCAGGTGTGGGATCAGGGGCTCGAGGGCGGGCGCGGGTGTCTGGGACACCATGCCGCCGTCGGTGCGGAATTCGGCCCCGTGGATGCCGGCAGCCGGCAACCGCAAGGGCTGCAGGAAATGATCCAGCTCGACGATCGGCCTGCCGGAGATGACGGCGAGCGCGCCGTCCAGCCGCTGGTACAACGTGCGCAGCGTGCCGACCAGTTCAGGTTCTACCTGCACCAGTTCGGGCCGCGGCGCGAGGTCGGCCAGCGTGCCGTCGAAGTCGAGAAACAGGGCGGTATTGGGTTCGATAAGCGGTAGCTGAGGCATCGCGCTACACCGTAACACGTTGTTTTGACCGGCGTCCACCGGGCGCCGTCCTACATGGCGGCAGCGCAAGCGTCAGCCGATGCAAGTCCGGGGCCAGCCCCGGGGCATTGTGCCAAGCCCTGCCGCCAGTGCATTCCCAGCCACTTCAGACAACGCCCACCGCCGTCCCGTACACGCTGCGCCGGGCGACGGGTGGGCCGCCCCGGTGGGGTGCGCGGCGCCGCCATCCTTTATCATTGGCGGTTTCCACCAGAATTTCCGGCTTTTTTTGTGCCGCCCCCGCGGCCCTGCCCTGACACCATGACACGCTCGTCCGCCGCCCGCCCCGACTATTTGAAGAAGATCCTGACCGCCAAGGTCTACGACGTGGCGCAGGAAACCGAACTGACATACGCGCACCAGCTGTCGGCGCGCACAGGCAACTCGGTCTGGTTCAAGCGAGAAGACACCCAGCCGGTGTTCTCGTTCAAGCTGCGCGGCGCGTACAACAAGATGGCGTCGCTGTCGGCGGAGGAACTCAAGCGCGGCGTGGTCGCGGCTTCGGCCGGCAACCATGCCCAGGGCGTGGCGCTGTCCGCGGCCCGGCTGCAGTGCAAGGCCGTCATCGCCATGCCGGTGACCACGCCGCGGGTAAAGATCGACGCGGTGCGCGAGCGCGGCGGCCAGTGGGTCCAGGTGGAACTGCACGGCGAGTCGTACAGCGATGCCTACCACCATGCCGCCGAGCTGGAGAAGAAGCACAAGCTGACCTTCATCCACCCGTTCGACGATCCCGAGGTGATCGCGGGCCAGGGCACCATCGCCATGGAAATCCTGCGCCAGCACCCGGGCCCGATCCATGCCGTGTTCGTCGCCATCGGCGGTGGCGGGCTGATCTCGGGCGTCGCCGCCTACATCAAGGCGGTGCGTCCGGAGATCAAGGTGATCGGCGTGCAGACCTTCGACTCGGATGCGATGAAGCGCTCGGTCGATGCCGGCAAGCGCGTCGAGCTGAAGGAAGTGGGCCTGTTCTCGGACGGCACCGCGGTCAAGCTGGTTGGCAAGGAAACCTTCCGCATCACGCGCGAGCTGGTCGACGACATCATCCTGGTCGACACCGATGCCATCTGCGCCGGCGTAAAGGACGTGTTCCAGGACACGCGCAGCATCCTGGAGCCGGCCGGCGCGCTGGCGGTGGCGGGCCTGAAGGCGTATGCCGAGCGCGAGAAGCTCAAGGGCCAGCACCTGGTCGCGATCGCGTGCGGCGCCAACATGAACTTCGACCGCCTGCGCTTCGTCGCCGAGCGCGCCGAGGTGGGCGAGGCGCGCGAAGGCGTGTTCGCCGTGACCATCCCCGAGGAGCGCGGCAGCTTCAAGCGCTTCTGCGAGCTGGTCGGCACGCGCAGCGTGACCGAGTTCAACTACCGCATCGCCGACACCAGCGTGGCGCATATTTTCGTCGGCGTGCAGATCGCCAGCCGCGCCGAGAATGACAAGATCGCCGCCAGCTTCCGCAAGCACGGCTTCGACACGCTCGACCTGTCCAACGACGAACTGGCCAAGCAGCACATCCGCTACATGGTGGGCGGCCGCTCGGCGCTGGCGCATGACGAGCTGCTGTACCGCTTCGAGTTCCCGGAGCGCCCGGGCGCGCTGATGAGGTTCCTGTCGAGCATGAGCCCGAACTGGAACATCAGCCTGTTCCACTACCGCAACCAGGGCGCGGACACCTCCAATATCCTGGTCGGCATCCAGGTGCCGAAGAACGAAAAGCGCGCCTTCCGCGCCTTCCTTTCGACGCTGGGCTACGTACACTGGGACGAAACCGACAACCCGGTGTACAAGCTGTTCCTGTCCTGATTGCTGGCCCTGATTGCTGGCCCAATTGCTGTCCCGATTCCTGCCGAGCGCCCCATGAGCCTCCCCGAACACTCGCCGCTGGGCAAGCCCTCGGCCTACAAGACCGAATACGACGCCTCGCTGCTGTTCCCGATCCCGCGCCAGCCCAAGCGCACCGAGATCGGCCTGCCCCAGGGCAAGCCGGTGCCGTTCTTCGGCGTCGACATCTGGAACGCCTACGAGCTGTCGTGGCTGAACCTGAAGGGCAAGCCGCAGGTGGCGCTTGCCACCTTCATCATCCCGTCGGACACGCCCAACATCGTCGAGTCCAAGTCGTTCAAGCTGTACCTGAACTCGTTCAACCAGACCAAAATCGCTTCGCCGGAGGCGCTGCAGCAGCTGCTGCACCACGACCTGTCCGAAGCCACCGGCGGCACGGTGCAGGTGCGGCTGGTCACCGAGGCGGATCTCGGCAAGCAGCAGATGGGCGAACTCGACGGCCTGCTGCTGGACCGGCTCGACATCGAGGTCGACCGCTACGAGCCCGCGCCCGAACTGCTGTTCGCCGACCAGGGCGAATCGCCGGTGGAGGAAACGCTGGTGTCGCACCTGCTCAAGTCCAACTGCCTGGTCACGGGGCAGCCCGACTGGGGCAGCGTGCAGATCCGCTATGTTGGCGCGCCGATCAACCAGGAAGCGCTGCTCAGGTACCTGATCTCGTTCCGTAACCACAACGAGTTCCATGAACAATGCGTCGAGCGGATCTTCATGGACGTGCTGCGGCAATGCAAGCCGGTGAAGCTGGCGGTGTATGCGCGCTATACGCGGCGTGGGGGGCTGGATATCAATCCGTTCCGGACCAACTTCAATACGGCCTGGCCGGATAACAAGAGGAATGCGCGACAGTAGCGCTTGAACTGGCGATAACGTCGAAGCTATCGCTTGTTTGCTCCCCTCTCCCGCGAGCGGGAGAGGGGACCGGCCGGCGCTATGGGAAGCGGCATCGTCGAATGCCGACGCGCGTCAAAACTCCCCGTGAAACCTCACCCCATAAAACTTCACCGGCCCGCGATCCCGGTTGTACCCGGGATTGCGCACAAACTGAAAGTCCGGGCTGATGCTCAGGTACTTCACCGGCTGGAAGCTGTAGTAGATCTCCAGGATCTGCTCGGGCCCATAGCGCAGCGCGCCGTCGCCAAGAAACGCGCCCTGCCCGCCTGCAGCAAGGTAGTTGCGATGCTGGCTGCCCAGCATATTGATCGCCACGGCCACGCCCAGCGCATCGCGGGAACGTCCCCACGCATCCCCCTTCAGCACGCCGCCCGCTGACACCTGCCTGCCGATCTCGGTAAAGGCATAAGTCTCGGTCTTGTCGTCCGACAGGCTTGCACGCGCAAACACGCCCAGCGAATCCGTCACCTGCTGCAGCAGCGTCACGCCGACGCCCGTCTTGGCATGCTCGCGCCTTACGTCGGCCAGGTCCGGCGTGGTGTTGTTGGCGATGCCGAACTGGATCGCATCGCTGAACGCGCCCATGCGCGCCTTGTTGCGGAACAGCAGCAACCGCGCGGTGCCGGGCCGGCCCGCAAGCTGGTAGCGCTTCTCCAGCTCGATGATGTCGCCGTAGTGCTCGAACATGCGCGTATCGAGCTCCAGCCCGTTCGATTCCAGCGGCTGCAGGAAGCGTCCGATGCGCGCCGACCAGCCATCGCCGATGTACTCCAGCGACACGCCCCAGGTATAGCCGCGCGAATCCGCCGCATAGTCGAAGGCGCCGTGCGTCAGGAACGACCAGTTCATGAATTGCGTGCGCGGGTCAGAGCCGAATTCGTTCTGGTCGAAGACGTCGAGCACGCCGAAATTGCCCGCGGTCAGCACCACGCGGCGCTGGTCCACCGTGCGGGCGAACTGGTTGAAGTCGGCCTCCAGCGTCTCGGTGGGGCCGCCCAGCCCCCAGCTCTGCCGGATAAACGCGCGCGCGCGGTAGAACACCGGGCTGGTGCTCGCGCCCTTCGCCAGTTCGCCGTTCGACAGGCCGCCCACGCCGTGCAGCCCCGAGAACGGCACGCCCTGCGCCACCTCCGGGTTGAAATGGAACTCGGCGCCCTGCCACAGCCGCAGGCCGAGGTCGAGCGTGGCGGTGAACGAGTAGCTTTTCGCGCGCTCGGTGCCGAGGCTGTTCGGGCCCGAGTAGGCGGCGCCGAAGGCCGGCTTGCGCTGCCAGATATAGGTGCTCTGGCCATGGAAGGCGAAAGGGCTTTCCCTTTCGGGGGCGTCGTCCGCAGCAGTTGCCTGCTGCGCGGTGGCGGGCAAGCAGGCGCAACAAGCCAGCGCAGCCAGCGCGCGGCGGAAACGGCGTCGGGCGCGCGGGTACGCGGCGGCAAGTGGCGAAAACAGCATGAGGAAAGGGACTGGCGGGCGATGTGCCGGGAGCGGCGCGCCCGGCGCACGCAGCATAGCCAAGCGCACATGACATGTCCACCGACATGCCCACCCCAGGCCAGGTGCGGGAATGCCGACGTTGTAACCGAGCTTGAATTAATTAACTCAAAAATTAATATTAGTTCGACACGGTTCCCTGCATACCCATGCCACGCAAACCCGCTACCCCGAAGCCGCCGGAACGCCGCACGCCCGGCCGCCCCGCCGCCGGCCAGCCCGGCCAGCGCGAACGCATTCTCGATGCCGCCACCGACCTGTTCTCGCGGCAAGGCGTCGCCGGCACGCCAGTCAAGGCCATCGCCGTGCAGGCAGGCGTCACCCCCGCGCTGGTCCACTACTACTTCAGCGACCGCGAGCTGCTGCTCGATGCCGTGATCGAGGAAAAGGTGCAGCCGCTGGTGGCACAGTTCTTCACCACCGGCCCGCAGGACACGGAGCCATTGGCGATGCTGGTCGGCCTCGCCACCCGCCTGGTCCGTGCCGCGGCCGATACGCCCTGGTTCCCCGGCCTGTGGATCCGCGAGGTTGCCAGCGACGACGGCGCGCTGCGCGAGCGCGTGCTGAAGCGGTTCGCGCTGCAGCGCGCCGGCGCCATGATGGCGCCGCTGGCGGCGGCGATCGCCAACGGGCAACTCAACCGAGGGCTGGAGCCGGCGCTGGTCATACCGTCGCTGGTGGGCCTGACGCTGCTGCCGCTGGCCACCACGCATATCTGGCGCCGACTGCCGGGTGCCGAAGCGGTCGATACCGACGCGCTGGTACGCCATGTCTCGGCGCTGCTCACGCACGGGCTCGCCCCCGCGCCGGCTGCCGGCGCCGAAGCCTCGCCCGCATCGAAAAAGAAGGGTCGCACGCCCAGGCAATCCCCGGAGTCCGCTTCATGAACGCCGCTGTTTCCGCCCTTCCCGCGCTGCCGCGCGCGCTCCCCATCGCAGCGCTGCTCGGCGCCGCGCTGCTGGCCGCCGGCTGCGGCAAGCCCGGCAACGACACCTGGCAAGGCTATATCGAAGGCGAGTTCGTCAGCGTCGCCTCGCCCTTCGCCGGCCGTCTCGACACGCTCTCCGTGCAGCGCGGCCAGCAGGTCGCGCAGGGCGCCGCGCTGTTCGCCCTCGAATCCGATGACGAACGCGCCGCGCGCCAGCAGGCCGAGGACCAGTTGCGCGCCGCCGAAGCGCAGTTGCAGGACATAAAGACCGGCAAGCGCCCGGTCGAAGTCGACGTGAACCGCGCCCAGCTGGCGCAGGCACAGGCCCAGGCGCAACGCAGCGCCGCCGCGCTGCGGCGCGACGAGCGCCAGTTCGAGATCGGCGGCATTGCGCAGGCGCAGCTCGATGAATCGCGCGCCCAGGCCCGCAGCGACGCGGCGCGCGTGCGCGAGCTGCAGCGCGATATCGACGTGGCACGGCTGCCGGGCCGCGATGCGCAACAGGCCGCACAGGCCGCGCAAGTGGCCGCGGCGCGCGCCGCGCTGGCGCAGGCGGACTGGAAGCTGTCGCGCAAGACCGTGGCCGCCACGCTGGCCGGCCTGGTCTACGACACACCCTACCGCCTCGGCGAATGGGTGCCCGCCGGCAGCCCGGTGGTGCGCATGCTGCCGCCCGGCAACGTCAAGGTGCGCTTCTACGTGCCCGAGGCCGTCGTCGGCGCGCTGCGCAACGGACAGGCGGTGCAGGTGCGCTGCGATGGCTGCGCCGCGCCGGTGGCGGCCAGCATCACCTATGTCGCCAACGAAGCGGAATACACGCCGCCGGTGATCTACAGCAACGAGACCCGCAACAAGCTGGTGTTCCTGGTGGAGGCGCGCCCGTCGGCCGCCGATGCCATCAAGCTGCGGCCCGGCCAGCCCGTCGAGGTGGTGCGGCAATGAACACGGAAACCAACCACACCGCCAATGGCCGCGCGCAGGAACTCGCCATCGACGTGCGCGGGCTGAACAAGCATTTCGGCGACAAGCACGTGGTCAACGATCTCAGCATGCAGGTCGCCCGCGGCGAGATCTTCGGCTTCCTTGGCCCCAACGGCAGCGGCAAGACCACCTCGATCCGCATGATGTGCGGTCTGTTGACCCCGGATTCGGGCAAAGGCACCTGCCTGGGTTTCGACATCCTGACCGAATCCGACGAAATCAAGCGCCGCGTCGGCTACATGACGCAGAAGTTCTCGTATTGGGACGACCTGTCGATCCGCGAGAACCTGGACTTCGTCGCGCGCGTGTATGGCATGCAGGACCGGCGCAATGCCGTCGACCGCGCGCTCGAAGACCTGGGCCTGGCGACGCGCTCGGCACAACTGGCGGGGTCCTTGTCGGGCGGCTGGAAGCAGCGGCTGGCGCTGGCGGCCTGCCTGCTGCACGAACCGAAGCTGCTGCTGCTCGACGAACCTACCGCTGGTGTCGACCCCAAGGCGCGCCGCGACTTCTGGGAGCAACTGCACCGGCTTGCCGCGCGCGGCATCTCGGTGCTGGTCAGTACGCACTACATGGACGAGGCCGAGCGCTGCCACAAGCTCGCCTATATCGCCTACGGCAAGCTGCTGGCGCAGGGCACCGCCGACGAAGTCGTGGCCAGCCAGCAGCTGTCGACGTGGAGCGTGGAAGGCGACGACCTCGCCACGCTGTCGGAGCAACTGCAGGGCGCGCCGGGCGTGGAACAGACCGTGGCATTCGGCACCGCGCTGCATGTCACCGGCCGCGATGCGCAGGCGCTGGCCGCCACGCTTGAACGACTTGCCGGACCGGGACGGCGAGTGACACAGGCCCAGACCAGCCTGGAAGACGTGTTCATCCACATGATGAGCCGGGCCGAGGACAACATGGGCACGCGCAAGGCGAAGGAGCCGACATGAACGCCGCCGCAATCCCGAACCCGCGCAAGCCGCGCGCCAACGGCACCCGCTTCTCTCTCCAGCGCTGGTGGAGCATCGTTCTGAAGGAATTCCTGCAGCTGCGCCGCGACCGCGTCACCTTCGGCATGATCGTCGGCCTGCCGATCATGCAGCTGCTGCTGTTCGGCTTTGCCATCAACACCGACCCGCGCCACCTGCCGACCGCGGTGATCGCCGCCGACCAGAGCGAATTCACCCGCACCTTTATCGCCAGCATGCAGAACTCCACCTACTTCAAGGTGGTCGCGACGCTGCCCGACGAAGCCGCCGGCAGACAGGCGCTGATGAAGGGCGACGTGCAGTTCGTGCTCAGCATTCCGCCCGACTTCACGCGCAAGCTGCTGCGCGGCGAACGCCCCGCGCTGCTGGTGGAGGCCGATGCCACCGATCCCTCGGCGACGGGCCAGGCGATCGCGGCGCTGCCACAACTGCCGTTCAGCGTCGGCAAGCATGACCTGAAAGGCTCGCTGGCGCCGCTGGCGGGCGGCAAGGCCCCGTTCGACGTGCAGGTGCAGCGCCTGTACAACCCCGAGGGCCTGACCCAGTACAACATCATCCCCGGCCTGATGGGCGTGATCCTGTCGATGACCATGGTGATGATGACCGGGCTGGCAATGACGCGCGAACGCGAGCGCGGCACCATGGAAAACCTGCTGGCCACGCCGGTGCGGCCGCTGGAGGTGATGACCGGCAAGATCGTGCCGTACATTTTCATCGGGCTGATCCAGGTGACCATCGTGCTGCTGGCCGCGCGCTGGGTCTTTAACGTGCCGTTCGTCGGCTCGGTGACGGCGGTATACCTGGCGGCACTGCTGTTCATCGCGGCCAACCTGACGGTGGGCATCACGTTGTCGTCGCTGGCGCAGAACCAGCTGCAGGCGATGCAACTGACCTTCTTCTATTTCCTGCCCAACATCCTGCTGTCGGGCTTCATGTTCCCGTTCGCCGGCATGCCCGGCTGGGCGCAGGCGATCGGCAACATCCTGCCGATGACGTATTTCAACCGCATGGTGCGCGGCATCCTGCTCAAGGGCAGCGGCTGGGCTGAGCTATGGCCGCAGGTCTGGCCGATGGCGCTGTTCATCGTGGTGGTGATGACGATCGCGGTGCGCTTCTACCGCCGCACGCTGGACTGAAGGATTGCTGCCATGACCCGATTTTTTCCCTTGATGGCCGCGGCCGCGCTGCTGGCCGGCTGTGCCGTCGGCCCCGACTTCCGCAGCCCCGCGCCGCCCAGCGATGCCGGCTACGTGCCAGGCCCGCAACCGGTTGCCACCGTGGCGGCCGACAGCGGCGATCGCCACGCGCAATCGCACGCGCAGACACTGGCCGCCGGCGCCGACGTGCCGGCGCAATGGTGGACGCTGTTCCGCAGCCCCGAATTAGATGCCACCATCCGCATGGCGCTCGACGCCAGCCCCACGCTGGCGCAGGCGCGCGCACGGCTGCGCGAGGCTCAGGAAAATCTCGCCGCGCGCACCGGCGCCACGCGCTGGCCGGCGGTCGACGCCCAGCTCAATACCACGCGCCAGCAGGTCAATTTCCAGTCGATGGGCATTTCGGCGATCCCCAGCCCGGGACCGTTCACGCTGTACGGCGCCACGGTGCAGGTGTCCTACGTACTCGACCTGTTCGGCGGCCAGCGGCGCGAGCTGGAAGGGCTGCAGGCAGCGGTCGACTACCAGCGCTACGAGCTGGAAGCGGCGCGGCTGGCGCTGGCCGCGAACGTCGCCACCGCGGCGATCCGCGAGGCCGGACTGCGCGCACAGCTGGCCGACACCGCGGCGCTGGCAGAAGCCCAGCGGCGCCAGCTTGGTATCGCCGAGGAACGGTTGCGCGCGGGCGGCGTCGCACGCGTCGACGTGCAGCGCCAGCGCGCACAGCTGGCCCAGACGCAAGCGCTGGTGCCGGGCCTGCAGCGCCAGCTCGATGCGACGCGGCACCAACTCGCCGTCTACACCGGCCAGACCCCGGCAGCGGCGTCCTTGCCGGCATTCACGCTGGACGCGCTGCACCTGCCCGACACGCTGCCGGTCAGCCTGCCCGCCACGCTGGCGCGGCGCCGGCCCGACATCCGCGCGGCCGAAGCGCTGCTGCACCAGGCCAGCGCCGATATCGGCGTGGCCACCGCCAACCTCTATCCGCAGGTAACGCTGAGCGCCAGCGGCGGCAGCCAGGCCACCGCCGCGCGCGACCTGTTCAGCAGTTTGAACGTGTGGAGCCTCGCAGCCGGACTGGTGCAGCCGGTGTTCCGCGGCGGTGAGCTGCAGGCCCGCAAGCGCGCCGCCGAAGCGGCGTACGAGCAGGCGCTGGCGGCCTACCAGGAAGCAGTGCTGCAAGGCTTGCAGAACGTGGCGGATTCGCTGCGCGCGCTCGAGGCCGACGCCGCCACGCTGCGCGAACGCGCCGACAACGCGCGCCAGGCGCGCGCCACGCTGGCGGTGGTGTCGGAACAGTACCGGCTCGGCGGTGTCAGCCAGCTGGCCGTGCTCGATGCCGAGCGCGAGGCGCGGCAGGCTTCACTGGACCTCGCGCAGTCGCGCGCCGACCGGCTGGCGGATTCGGCGGCGCTGCTGCAGGCGCTGGGAGGTGGGTGGTGGCTGGAGCAGGAGGAAGCGACGACGGTGGCGGCGCCCCGGTAAGCGCGCCACCGCCGGGGCCGGTCACTTCCGGTCGGTCTGCGTATACCAGTAAGTGCGCTTGCGCTTGCCGATCCCCGGCGGCGAGATCTTCTGCGCGCCCAGCGACGAGGTATTGTCGCCGCCGCCGGGACCGGTCTGGTTGCCGCCGCCGATCAGTACCGGCACGTTGTTGGTATTGCCTGCCGAATCCGTGACGGCAACCACCCCGAACACCGGCGACGGCGGCAGCCCACCGTTGTTGAACACGACATGACGGTCGTTGTTCAGGCCCTTGCCGGTCAGGAACGAGATCGCATAGCCGCGCGCCTTGCCCAGGTCCGGATAGCACGCGCCCGACTTGGGCACACTTGGCTGATTGGTGCCGAAGTAGGTGTAGCCGGCCACGGTCAGCGGTGCGTTGACCACCTTCTCGCCGGTGCCCAGCACCAGGTAGAAGCCCTTGCCGGCGGTCGTGTCAGCATATGCTGTCGAAGTCGCGTTGAAGAGATCGGCCTCGGTCAGCGCCGTCCATGCCGACGACAGCCCGCCGGTGAGCGTCGTGTCCTTCAGCATGTAGAAGCGGTTGCTGACGTTATAGGCCAGGCCCGGCGTGGTGCTGCTGGTGTACAGCGGATGCTCGCGGTCGCCGCTGCCGATCATCACCGCATCGTAGGTGCCGGTGGTGATGACGTCCGGCGGATACATGAACTTGCGCGCATCGTTGGTGCCCTGCGCGCCGCCCAGGGACGCGAACTTGTGCAGCGTCCAAGCAGCCGCCCCGGTGCCGGCCGCCGTCTCGAAGTCCAGCCGCCAGACGTTGCCGCCGACGTCGCCGACATAGCCCTTGTCTACCAGCCCATCGCCATTGCGGTCCACGACCGCCACGTCGGAAGGGATCGCGCGGTTCATGCCGGCGGGCGTCGTGCACACCGTGGCAGACAGGCCGGTGCAGTCGGCCAGCCATGCGCGTACCACGTTGCCCTCGAAGGCATCGAACACGATCACGCCACGCCCTTGCCCCGAACTGCCGCCACCCTGAGACGGCTCGGCATCCTCGGCGGGATCGTAGCCGGCGCCCATCACCACCAGCGGGTTGGCATACCCCTTGACGCGGATCACGCGCGGCTGCGACCAGGTCTGGCCCAGTTCCGGGATGCTGGTGCTGTCGGCCTTCCACAGGAATTCCGGCGCCATCGGGTCGGTTACGTCCAGCGCGTAGGTCAGGCGCCCGCCGCGGCGCGCGGTCAGGTAGATCACCACACGCGGCTTGGCCGGGTCGCGCAGGTCCTGGAACACCGTGGTGGTGCCATCGAAGAAATAGTCGCGCGGCTTCGCGCCCGAACCGGTGGGCGATCCGCTCAGCTGCACTTCGGGCGTATTGGTGTAGAGACGGCCGAGCTTGCTATAGAACTCCGGCGGAATGAAGCCCCACAGTTCCCCGCCCGGCCGCACGCCACCGATGCCGATGTCCTGGTTGCCATTGACCGCATGGAAGACGCCATCGTTGGCCCCATAGAACACCACCACGCCGGTCGTGCCACCGTAGTTGATCACCACGGGGCGCGAATGCAGCACGTCACCATGCACCGAGCCGCGGACGGTGACGCTGCCCCCAGGGCCCTTCTGCTGCTCCGCGCCGGCAATCGTGGTATCGCCCAGCGCCCCCACGTCGCGGCCGCGCACCCACTTGATCAAATTGCTGACGTCGGCGGCCGTGGTATTGAGCGCGGCCTGCCCGGTGGTGCCGGCCAGCCAGCCGTTGGAGGTATCGAACGAAGCCAGCGGCAGAGTCTTGCTGCATGCGCCGGAGGGGCAGGTGTAAAGCTTGCGCCCGCTCTGGTCGGTGGTGAACTGTGCGCGCAGCATTTCGCCGGCGCCGCCCTTCTCGACGATCTCGCCGTCGCCGCCGACCACACCCGCCACCCCGTCGGCGGAGTCCAGCGCACCGGCTGCCCCGGACGGGCTGTTGACCCAGAACCCCTTGGCAGGCCAGCCGCTTACCGGGCTGCCGGTATAGCTCGAACCACTGAACCCCAGCGGCGGCTCGGCGGTCCAGAAACTCTTGGCGTTGGGCGAGATAAAGCCCGTGCCGGCGTTGCTGATCGCGCTCTGCTGATTGGGGCCGCTGGGGTTGGCGTCCAGCACCACGATCTGGTTCTTGTTGTCGTAGCCGAGCTTGTACTGCTTCAGGTTGCCCATCCAGCGTGGCGCCGCGGTGGCGTCGGGCCGGAACATGCCGATGTAGATCTGGTTCAGGTACGAACCCTGCCCGTTCACGCTGACCGGCAGGCTCACCGACGAGAACACGTTGTTGACGGCCTGCATCTCGTTGAAGATCTGCAGCAGCGCTTTCACCAGCGCGTCCACGTCGCCCAGGTTGACCACATAGCGCTTGCCGCCAGCATTGTCGGCCATGCTGCGCGTCGACTCGACATAGTCGGGGTTCCTGTCGTCCGTGATGGCGATCGTATAGGTGATGATGTTCTGGTTATTGTCGAGATTGCCGTTCACGTCGGTTTCGTACATGAACCGCGCCCACTCGTCGCCCCAGTTGCTTTCGTACTTGTTGGCCGCCGTGTCCAGCTTGAGCTGGGTCATCTGCGTGGTGCTGGCGCCCGCCGCGGCCAGCGCGTCCTTGGGCTCGGTGCCGGTGTCCTGCGGCTTGCCGTTGTTGACCGCGTTGGCGATGTAGATGACGAAGTTCTTCTGGCACGGGTTGGTGATCGGCGACGCGTACTGCGTACCTGACAAGCCCTTCTTGCCACTGAAGAATGCCCAGGCCTCCTGCATGCCGCCGCCCACCTGGGAGTTGTTCGAATTGTCGGCCTGCCGGTCGATGCTCTTGATGTACTCCAGGAATTGCGCGCCATTGCTGGCGTCCATAAGCGGCAATGTATCCGGTGCCGCCGACGGATAGCGGAATTTGCCGCCGGGGTTGGTGCCGGTGCCGAACATCATCAAACCCATGTTGATGTTGCCGGCCAGTTGCGGGTTGGTCACGAGCGTGCTCACCGCGCGGTACAGTGCGCACTGGATCGCGCCGACGTCGGTGCCGGCGTTGTTTGCGCTGACGACATCGGGGACATCGCAGCCACGGATGGTCGTGGCCGCATTCCACGTGGAGGCATTGTCCAGCAGCAACAACACATTGGGCTTGGTGCCGGCATTGCTCTGCAGGCCGGTGAACAGGTCGATGTCTTCGGCATGCGCGCCCTGCCATCCGGCCAGGGCAAGCAGGACTGCGGCGAAGGCGGCATGGCGCCGATTCCGGCGGGCTGGGCTCGTCATCCGGGTTCCTGTGCGATCAATGGTGAATGGGTGGCAACGCCGCTGCGGTCATGGGCAGGCCGAGCCGGTCGGCATGCGCACCGCCACGCCCTGGTGGACCGTTGCCACGGCGCCGGTGCCGGCGCTGTCGTCGACGGTGGCCGATACGTCCCACTGCGTGGCGTTGCACAGCGAGTTGCCCGCGTTGTTGCCGGCCGTGACGATGCCGGTGTTCTGCGCGCCGCTGCCGACCATGCACGACACATCGTCGGGATCCTTCAGGTCGAGCTCGACGTTCTTGATGGGCTTGCTTGCCATGCATTCCGGCTTCGCCACCTGGGCCACGTAGTCGGCCTTGCCGTCGCCGCTGACATCCACCGGCACGCTGATGGCCGCAGGTGCCTTGGTGAAGTCGTCGGAGATCACCTGCTCGATCGATTGCTGCGCGACGTCGCGCGCTTCGGCGGTGTGCTGCTGGTTGGCCGCGACCTTGACGTTGACCAGGCCCGAATTGACCAGCGCCACGGCGATCAGCAGGAACAGCACCATGAACACCAGCGTCACGACCAGCGTGACCCCGGTCTGCCTGCGGCGCAGCGGCCGGCCGGATAACTTCGTCATTGCTTGCCCTTCGCGGTATCGCATCATTGCTCGCGCAGTCCGGCCACGTTGACCAGCCGCGCCACCTGGGCGTAGACATGGCGCTTGAAGCCGTCGTTGAACGGGCCGCTGGCGGCGGCGCGCCCCAGGTCATAAGTGCGGGTGTCCACCTGGCCGCCGGAGGTCTTCAGCGTGCGTGCCAGCAGGTTCACACGCACGGTGGTCACATTGCTCCAGTTGGCCAGCGCATTGGTCCAGTCGTAGCCCGGCACGATGCCGCAGGCGGCGGCGTTGTTGGCGCCGGGGTCGTCCACATAGCAGTCCGCGGAGCCGTTGCTGTCGAGATCCACACCGTAAGACAGGTGCATGTCCTGGATGCCTTGCGCCAGCGAACGCGACTGGAACGCGCCGTTGACCAGCTCCGCCATCTTTAGCGTCGGAATGCCGTCGCCGCCGTTGCTGCAACGGTCGCATGGCGCGAGGTAGAACGCGCGCACCACCGCCTCGCGCAGCGCTGCCGGTATCGCCGCATCGCAAGCCTTGGTGCGCAGCGGGAAAGCCGCTGCCGCGCTCGCATCGAAGACAAAGGCGGTGCTGTCGTTCGGGCAGGACGACACCTGCAGGTAAGGCACGCCCGGTGTCGGCGCCGCGACCGGCGTGGTCGACACGCGCCGCACCACCAGCACCTCCGAGGTGGCGGCAAGATCTGGCAGGCAGGGCGCGACCACGCCGGCCGCATAGCCTGCAAGGGGCAGCGGAACGGTGCCGCCGGCGGCGAAGCCGAGCGCCGCGGGGTCCGTCGCGCACAGCGCCGGACCGGCCACCGGGGCGCCCCGCGCAATGCTGCCCGCCCCATAGAACCCCGCCAGTTCCACCTCGCGCCGGATCTGCTCCAGTGCATAGCGGCCGTTCTCCACCTGCTCGGCCGACTTGACGAATTCTGTGCGCGACAGGCTGTTGGCGTAGTACAGGCTGGCCAGCGCGGTCAGCATCAGCAGGCCGATGGTGATGCCGATCATCAGCTCGACCAGCGACACACCGCGCTGGCGCAGGCGGCGTCGTGCGATACGCAGAGGCAGGCGCTTCATGACACGGTCCCCAGCGAGCCGATGCGGATCTGCGTGCTGATCGCGCGGCGGTAGGCCTCGTTGCCATACTGGTTCTGGCCGCAGCCGAGCGCGGGCGCGCCGGTGGCGGCCAGGCCCTGCCAGGCGACGGTGATGCGGTAGACGTTGGCGGCCGCGTCGATGGTGTCGATGCAGCCGCGCGCGCCGATCATGGCGCCGACCGCACTGGCCGCCACGCCGCTGGCCGCGGCCGTCATCTCGGCGCTGCCCAGCAGCGCGGTATTCCATGCCTGCAGGTCGCCGTTGGCGGTGGCGTTCTGCGCGGCCGTTCCCAGCGCGCAGGCCGCCGGCGCGGCGCTGCCGGTGCCCAGCCGCACGCCGTTGGCGCCATTGGCGTAGCACTGCGCCACCTGGCGGTTGGCATTGATGCGGGCGGCCATGTCCTGCAGCAGCGCGAGCGCCTGCACGCGCTGGTACGACTCCATCTCGTTCTGGCCCGAGCGCGCCACCAGTCCCGCCGTGCCCAGCAGCGCGACGAGCAGGATCACCACCGCCACCAGGACTTCGATCAACAGCAGGCCACGCTGCGCGGTGCGTCGCGGCAGGCGCGCCGGCGGCCGTTGCCCATGGCGGCGGGCAGCGCCGGCAGCGCGACCTGCGCGGTCAAGGATGCGGGTCATGTGCAAGCTCCCGTTTCGGAGGCGACGCGGCCGGTCTCGCTGACCTGCACGCACACGCGCAGCGCGGCCGTCGTGTCGTTGGCGGGCGCGAGCTCGAAGCGCATCGCCGCGCCGGCAAGCCGCCCGTCGTTGCCGACCGACAACGCCCCGGCGGCGCTGGGGGTGATGGTGAGGCCGCCGTAGGGCCCGAAGGTGCGCACCGTCTCCGCGCCGGCGCTGACGGACCAACCCGCGGTCCAGGCGGCGCCGGCGGGCGTCAGCGTCACGGTGGCGTTGCGCTTGACCGCCTCGCTGCGCGCCAGCAGCAGCGCCGAGGACAGGTCGAGCGAGGCGCTGCGCACGCGCTGCCCCGCCAGCAGCGAGGCAAACGAAGGCGCGGCGGCGACCGCCAGGATCGCCAGCACGGCCAGCGTGCACATCAGTTCGACCAGGGTGAAGCCACGCAGCGCCCCATGCTGCGGACGCCGCTGGCGAAGCCGGTAGGTGGCTGCCATGGTCAGTTCCAGCAGTCGGTGCCGCCACCGGACGCCGACCTGGCGCCTGCGCTGGTCAGCGTCAGCGTGCCGCAGCCCGTGTCGGCGCTCAGCTGGCTGCCCGTGGGCGTGGCGACAATGCTGTAGCCCGGCGGCAGCGCGCCGTTGGGGGTGACAGTGACGTTGTAGCGCGTGCTCTGCGCGGCCGGTACCGACATGCCGAGCGCGCCAAGGCTGGCGGCATAGGCGCGGTTGTCGACGAGAAACCGCTCCTGCGCGCCGGAGACTTCGAGCATGAACGACTCGATCGCGGCGCGGTGCGATCGCACCACATAGCGGCTGTAGTTGGGGATGGCGATGGCGGCCAGGATGGCGATGATCGCCACGGCGATCATCACTTCGACCAGCGTGAAGCCGCGCGCGGGCGCGCCGCGGCCCGGCATGGCGCCCGCCGTGTCTGTCCCTGCCCCGATTTGACCCTTGACCCGAAACGGCGGCGTGACCTGGCCGCCGTGTCGCACTGCAGGGCTTCTATGTCCCATGCTCGCGCTCCGTACCAATTATGTTCCGGATGACCAATTCCGGAGGTTATGGCGCGGAGTGTAAGTCACCGCCCTTTAAGTAGGTAAGGAAATTCTGATGACAGTGCGCTGGCGTTGCGGCAATCCGACAATCGGCAGCTTGTCCGAAGCGCCGGGTACAGCTTTGGCAGCATGCGGACGTTAACCGGCTGATGTGACGACTTTGGCACCGCGCCATGGAGGCTGGAGCCGGCCCCGTCCAGGCGCGGCTGTGCAACAATCGTTACAACCACGAATCCGGAGTGTCCATGCCGTCCGACAGCCCCACCCATCCGCCGCAACCTCCCGATGCCGGTCCAACGCCGGCGCCGCCCCAGGACCTCGACGCGCTGCTGGCCTTGCTGCGTGCCAGCTTCCCGACCCTGAGCACGCAGTTCCAGAGCGGCGCGCGCTATCTGCTCGACCACCCGCAGGACGTGCCCGTGCTGTCGATGCGCAAGATCGCAGCCAGCGCCGGCGTGCAGCCCGCCACGCTGGTCCGGCTGTCGCAGCACCTTGGCTTCGAGGGCTGGCAGGGCCTGCGCGAGCTCTTTGTCGATGCGCTGCGCGGCGGCAGCCAGCCGTATGCGCGCCGCGCGCGCAAGGTGGTGCGCGAAAGCAGCGCCAGCCACATGCTGGGCGAGATGCTCGATGCGCAGCACCATAACCTCGACCTGATCGCCGCCAACAACGACAAGACGCTGCAGCAGGCGGCGGAGCTGCTGTCGCACGCGCAGAACGTGCATGTGGCGGGGTTCCGCTCGTGCTTCCCGATCGCGTTCACCTTCCACTATGTCTACCGGCTGTTCCGCAGTTCCGTCCAGCTGATCCGCGCCGATGCCGGCACGCTGGAAATGGAGCTGCGCGGGCTGGCGCCCAGGGACGCCGTGGTGGTGGCCAGCTTTGCGCCGTATTCGCAGGAAAGCATCCGCGTGGCGGCGGCCGCGCGCGAGTGCGGTTGCAAGGTGGTCGCGCTGACCGACAGCACTGTGTCGCCGATCGCGCTGGCGGCGGACTGCACGCTGCTGTTCTCGGTCGAGAGCCCGTCGTTCTTCCCGTCGATCACGGCCGGCGTGGCCATGGTCGAGGCACTGGTCGAACAGCTGCTGGCGCGCAAGGGCAAGGGCGCGATCCGCGCGCTTGAGCAGGCCGAAGGCGAGCTGCACCGCACCGGCGCCTACGTGCCCGCCGGCCGCGGCTGAAGGGTTATTCGAAGGCCTCGTCGTTGGGGCTGGCGTAGGCCTTCTTCAGCGGCTCGCTCATCGTCAGTTCGAAATTGACTTGCTTGGGCGGCACCGGCGCGGCAAACCACTTGCTGTAGAGCTTGTTGATCTCGCCGCTGCGGATCAGCCCGGTAATGGCGCCGTCGACCACCTGCTTGAAGCCGGCATCGTCCTTGCGCAGCATGAACGCATAGGCCTCGAACGACTGCGGCGTGCCCACCACGATCCACTCCGCGGGGTTGGGCGCCAGCGTGCGCGCGCCCGACAGCAGCACGTCGTCCATCATGAACGCGGTCACGCGCCCTGACTGCAGGATCAGGAACGACTCGCCATAGTCCTTGGCGCTCTGGATGGCGATGTTGGCCCGCTTCTCGTCGTTGAGCCGGCGCAGGATGCGCTCCGACGTCGTGCCGGCATTGGTCACCACCGCCTTGCCCGAGAGGTC
The DNA here is from genome assembly GCF_000426345.1 of Cupriavidus phytohabitans. Taxonomy (GTDB): domain Bacteria; phylum Pseudomonadota; class Gammaproteobacteria; order Burkholderiales; family Burkholderiaceae; genus Cupriavidus. Next base: position 22,914 of record NZ_AUFE01000067.1, read on the forward strand.
GCCGAAGTCGCGCACCGGGCTGCCTTTCTTCACCAGCAGCCGCGTGCCGGCGACGAAGAACGTGGTCGAGAACGCCACCTGCTGCTGGCGCGACTTCAGGTTGGTGGTGACGCCGCACTCCAGGTCGACGGTGCCGTTCTGCACCAGCGAGATCCGGTTCTGCGAAGTCACCGGCACCATGCGTACCTGCAGCGCCTGCACGCCGGTCTCGCGCTTCACCGCGTCGATCACCCGGTCGCAAATGTCCTGCGAGAAGCCGATCACCTTCTGGTTGGCGTCGTAGTACGAGAAGGGGATCGACGAGGTGCGATGGCCGATGGAAATCGTCCCTGACGACTTGATCTTGCCGAGGGTCGGGCTCGCGGCGACGTCGACGGCATGCGCCGTGCCGGCGGTGCCGCTGCAGAGCACCAGCGCCGCGGCGGTGGCCGCGGCGGCCGCAGACCGGCGCTGGGTCGGCGAACCGCCGCACGGACGCGTGACTTCTGCTGCTTTCATACAGGCTCTCCTTGGATGCTTGGGTAGCTTGGTTTCGGGGTAGCGGTCAGCGATGCGCCATCGCATCGCCAATGCTAGGCAGTCAGCAACAATTGTTCCATCATGGATAACCATGAAACATATGTATTTTTCACCGGCGTAGTGAAACAGCCGTTGGCACAGCGGGCGAATGTGCGCAAACGCAGGGCATCGGCGCGCCAGGCCTGTGCGCGGCGCAGCACGGGAACGGACAAGAAGGCGAGAAATCCGGCGCGGGACCGTGCCGGAAGGTGCGTGACGAAGAGGCGTCGCGGATGGCGCGCCTGGCGCACCGGCTTACCGGATGCACTTCTCCTGGTACGCCTGCTGCAGCGATTTGCGCGGCCGCTCGCGCTCCAGCTCGGGCACCCGCCGCCCTTGCGCGGTCTCGATGGTCGAGTCGGTGGCGCGGTACTCGCGCTTGGGCGCGACGGCGATCTGGGCTGCGAGTTCGCGGCATTCCGCCGACTCGATGCTGGCCGGCGTCGCGTCCGGATCCGGGCGGTAGGGCGTGGTGCCCTGCTGGACTGCCTCGTTGATGGCGGCCGCGGCGGCGCCCTGGCCGTCCTGCTTCTGCGCCTGGGCGCTGCAGGCCACGGCAAGGGCGGCAACTGCGGCTAGGCGGATCAAGGTGCGCTGGCGGCTCGGCATGGTGGCTCCTCGGCAGGCTGGCTCGTTGATTTGCAGAAGGTGCCAGCTTAAACGTTCGCGGCTCGTCTGGCACTAGCGGCATCTGCGGCACTTCCGGCAACTGTTGCCGGTGCCGGACGCGGCATGCGCTGCGCTAGCGCCCGCGGTGCTCGCCTTCTTCTTCGAGCTGCCAGTCGCGCCGCATCACCACATAGGTAAAGGACGCGGACCAGCCGATCAGGATCAGGCCCACCAGCGGCTCGATGGTCGCGATCAGCCGGGTCGCGCCGACCGGGTAGAGGTCGCCCAGGCTCTGCGTGGTGAAAGTCTCCAGCGCAAAGTAGGCATAGACCAGCAGCGACGGCTGGCCGTGGCGGGTCGGCATGCCGGGCGCGGTCGATCCCGCCAGCCAGCCGAGGCCGAGCACGTTGTCGGCAAACCAGAAGCCGAACGCGAACACCATCGCTTCCAGGCAGTGGACAAGGATGATGCAGACGATCAGCACACCGATATTGACGCGCCCGCTCCAGCGCCGCGGATGCAGTGACGACAGCAGGCGCAGCGCTTCGTAGTGAATGCCCACCACCGTCACGGTCAGCACCGAGGCGCACAGCAGGGCCAGCAAAAAATTCTCGGCAGAGTTTTCCATGCGCAACCGGTCGAGGGGCTCAGGCGTACGGCTCCGGGGGGCAAAAAAAGACGCCCTCCAACATAACATCGCAAGGCGCGCGGGAAAACCAGCACGGGCGCGCCGGGAGCTTCGCTTGTGGCTTGCCGGGTCTTGCAGGACAGGTTGACGGACAGGCCGTCGTCCCGGTTGAAGGTGTGATTGCCGGTGACCATGCGGGCCATGCACTATGCTGGAAATCTCACCATTCCCGAACGGAGGCCGACGTGCGCAAATCCATCCCGATCCTCGCGGCGCTGGTGTTGTGCGGCGCCAGCGGCATGGCGCTCGCCCACAACTGCCCCAATGAGATGAAAGCGATCGACGCCAGGCTATCGACCAAGCCGGCGCTGTCGCCCGAAGATGCCGCCAAGGTGGCCAAGCTGCGCGCAGACGGTGAGGCCTACCACAAGGCCGGCAAGCATGACGAATCGATGAAGTCGCTGCTCGAAGCCAAGAAGATACTTGGCATCTGAAGCGGGCGCTGCACAATCGGCATAGGGGGCAGCCGCACTGGCTGCGCCCCTGCCACACCACCCGGCATGCGGGTCCGCACCGGGCGGTTCGAGAGGTTGAGGTTAAGTGAGGCGGGGCATGCCCAACTGATCGAAGTAGGCGATGGTCAGGACTCGGTTCAGCGAGTCCCCGCTGTTGCGCCACCAGCACCGGCCACTCGCCGCTACTTGCCTGGCGGCGTCAGCTGTAGCACCCAGGGCACGCAACTCTCGGTAAATGACCCGACCACGGCGCCAGTGCTTGAGCTGGATGGCTCGCAGCCGGTGACGCATCCACTTGTCCAGCTCTCGCCAGATCTTGGGCGTTTGCG
>NZ_AUFE01000068.1 GCF_000426345.1 Cupriavidus phytohabitans
CATGAATGCGATCAGTGTCGGCAGAGTGAGCTTGCGCTGACGGGTGAAAGCGGCGGGACGTTCGGGATGGCGAGCAAGATCGTGAAAGACCTTGGTGTGCAAATATTCGGTAAGCGAAGCGAACAAATCGGACAGGGGCATGAGAGCCAAGCGAAGATCGAAAAACGATCCTCTATGGGCCGCCGCCCGGCTGGCGCTAAACAGCCAGCGCAAGCAGGGCGGCGGCCCCTCGAACCTCGTCATCTGTCAAGGGTTCGCGGGGGGAATTGCGATTTTATTGGCGGCTTAACTTGGATGGATTGGGCCGACAGGGGGCGGGCGGTACTACTCCATTCCTCCCGCCCCATCGTCCTTTGAGTATTTCCCGCTAATTGCTGCAGTGCCTTCAATTCCAGATCGGATCTTCCTTTTGCATCTGATCCTTGGTTTTCTTCATCCAGTACGCACCGATCTGGCGCTCCGTGACATTGCCCTTTTTCTTGACGTCGATCTTGTCGAAGTTCTGGTAGACCTGGGGCATTCCCGCCTGCGCTTCGTCACGGCTCAGCTTGCCGTCATGATTGGCGTCGGCCGCCTTGAACCGCTCGGCAATCAGGGCCTTGGCCTGGGCCGTAGTCGGCGGGGCCTTAGGCACCTCGGCTGACGCCGCCCCCTGTGGGGCCGAGGCGGGCTGGGCAGCCGCGCCAATGGAAACCAGTGCCATCAGGACTGCGCAACCAACTGCGGGCAATTTGCGTGCGGTCATATCGCTCTCCTCAAGACATTATGTGTGCCTGAATTTCTGGCGTAGGAAAAGTTTCTAATCGAACTTCTGTGAGCCTTGGCTCACTCAGCATTCTAGGCGCTCGCAGCCGAAACCGCGCGTCAAATTGCGCCAGAAGTTCTAATATCAGATGCTGCGGGATCGATTCAACAGATTCGCTTTCTGCTTTACGAGCACTATTGCCATGCAAGACAAGTCTGAAGCGACAAACTTCGCGCCATTCAACGTGCCCCTGGGCGATGGCCGGGAAGTGCTGGTGCGGGAGATTACCGAAGACGACAAGCCCGGCTTGCTGGCGGCATTCAACAGGCTTTCGGCAGACGCGCGTTACACCAGGTTTATGGCCGCCATGCGAGAGCTTCCGGAGGCGATGCTCGAACATGCGACGCATCCCGCGCTAGAGCGGGAGTTTGCGCTGGTAGCGCTAGCCACGGGAAAAGAGGGGCCATCTATCGTGGGCGGCGCGCGCTACGCCGCGGCGCCGGGCAGCGATACCTGCGAGTTTGCCGTGACCGTTGCCGACGACTGGCACAGGCTTGGCCTGGCCAGCAAACTGCTGGGGACACTGATCGACATCGCACGGCGCCGCGGCTTCCGGCACATGGAAGGCTATGTCTTGTCGTCGAATACCGGCATGCGGCGACTGGCAAAACGACTTGGATTTGCCGACGTACAGTGTCCAGACGATGCCACGCTGCGCGTGGTGACCCTGGCGCTCGAAGAGGGTGTAGGTAGAGGCGATGTGTAAGCAGCTTGCGGAAGGCTGTCGGCCGCGTCAGAAGCTCAGCGCTACCGAGACCACGGCGATCTGATCATCCGCGGCGGGATTGAACCAATAGACTGCGCCCGAGATGTGCTTGCCCTTTACTTGCGCAAACACGCCCCGCTGCAAGTTGCGGTCGTTGTCCGGCACGCGCGTGCGCTGGGCCGCCAGGCCCAGCCGCAGCCAGTCACGTGGACGCCAGGCCAGCTCGCTCCACGCATAGGCATAGCCGGACGGCTCGGCGTCAGGCACGTACTCGAACTCGACATAGGCATCGAAATGGCGGCCGGTCAGCGTGGCCTCGAAGCCGCCGACGACGCTGTGTACGCTGCCGGTGACCACACCCAGGATCGGGGTGAAGTCCAGGCGCAACGCGTCCCCCCAGCCGAGGTTGTAGCCGACGAAGAACGAATAGGCATCCATGCCTTCATAATTGCTGCGCGCCTCCAGGTGCAACGCGCCGCGCTTGGCGATGGCGATGCCGGTGACGTAGGATTCGCTGCCGCGCGGCAGGTTGAGGTAGGCCGAAACCCCGCCGCTCCAGCCCGGCGTCTCCGCGGTCGCAGGGGCGGTCGCAGGGGCGGTCGCAGAGGCGGTCGCAGACGGCGCGCCGTCTTCGGCAGCGCACAACGGTAGCGGCGCGGTTACCGCGGCCAGCAGCAGCCAGGGGGCGGCCAGCCGTGCTGCCATTCTCTCGGCATGCATGGTCAGCCCCCAAGCGCGATGATGGCCATGGTCAGCGCGATGCCGACCACTGTCATCGCCACCCCCGCTATCCATCCGCCGAAGCCGGCATGGCGACCCAGGGCGATGCCAGCCCCGAACAGCATCAGGATGGTCAGCACGCGCGAGACCAGCAGCGCGGTCGGGACGTCCGAGAACAACATGAAGGGCAAGGCTACCGGGAAGGTGGCAAGCACCACCAGCACGAAGATCCCGGCGGCTGCCAGGAAATCCTGTGGGACCAGTGCAGGACGCGCGGGCAAGCCGGGGTGTTGCTCGATGCGGCCTCGCACCGCTTCCAACTGGGCATCGTCGACCAGGGTGCGCAAGGCCGGCGAAAGCGCCTCGCGCAAGCGCCCGATGGCGTCAGCCGGGTCGCCGGCATTGTGCACCGCCTTGACCAGGGACAGCCTGCGGCCGCGTTCCGTCAGCGTGCGCACCAGGTACATCACTGCGTCAGCCAGCCCCCAGGCCAGGTTGCAGCCCAGCGCCGTGTAGAACATCGTGCGTGAGGCATCGGCTGGCGCGCCAACGACCGACACCGCGCCCACGAACGTCAATGCCATAAACAGGCCGAAGCACATCTCACACACGCGGTCGACGGTATCGAGCAAGCGCGGCCGCGCATCGGTGGCTTCGGAATCGAGGGAAGTGGTCAACACTGGCGTGCACCCCGGCGGCCTGCCCATGGCGAAGGTCTACAACGATGCCCGCCCACCGTGTCGGGTGCGATGGCATCGATCCTGGGATCCCGGGCGGCAGGCACTCTCCGGGTGAGACCGGACGGCGAGGCGGCGCCGGCAGACTGGCCAACGGCCGCCCCCTTTACTGTAGGCAAAGATTCACACCGCCGGTAGCGCCGCGTGCACTCGGGGTGTTGGGTGTTGCCGGCGGTGGCATGTAATGCAAAGCCACTGGCATCGTTTGCACAGGCTATGCTGGACTTGTTGCGGCATGCTTGCTACGTGGGAAATTGCATAGTGTGTCCGCCAGCGTTTCCCGGATGGCGCAGATGGCGGGCCTGATATCGAGATGGGTGGCCACCTTCATCGATGCATCGGAGAGACCTCCTTGCCCACAAGATTCCTGAACCCGAGCCTGCTAAGCACCTTCCGGGGCTATTTGCCCGGCATGGCCATCAGCGCGGTGGTAACCGTGGCCGCCATGTCGCTTGCCGGGCATTACCAGGCGCCGGTGATGCTGTTCGCCTTGCTGTTGGGCATGGCGCTGAACTTCCTGTCCCAGGAATCTTCCGCTGCTTCCGGCATTGACTTCAGCGCCAAGCAGGTGCTCCGGCTGGGCGTGGCCCTGCTGGGATTGCGGATTACCGCCTCGCAGGTGGCCGCGCTGGGTTGGCACTCCCTTGCCATGGTGGTATTGGCGGTGGCGCTGACGATATTGTGCGGCATCGTGCTGGCGCGAATGATGGGGTTCCAGACCTTCTTCGGCTTGCTGACCGGAGGCGCTGTCGCAATCTGCGGCGCGTCCGCGGCGCTTGCCCTGTCGGCGGCCATGCCCCAGCATCCCTTGAAGGAGCGTGCGACGCTGTTTACGGTGATCTCCGTCAGCACGCTGTCCACGGTGGCGATGGTGCTATACCCGATGCTGGCGCAATTGCTGTCGCTGCCTTCGCTGCAGGCCGGAGCCTTCATCGGCGGGACAATCCATGATGTGGCGCAGGTTGTGGGTGCGGGCTACAGCATCTCGCAAGAAGCCGGGGATGCGGCTACGCTGGTCAAGCTGATGCGGGTGGCCATGCTGCTGCCGGTGATCGCGCTGGCCGCATGGCTGTCGCAGCGGCATCAGCGGGCGCAAGGGGACGCCGGAAAGGGGCCGCGTCCGCCGCTGCTGCCGTGGTTTGCCGTGGCGTTTGCGGTGCTGGTGGCGATCAACAGCACGGGCTGGCTGCCTGCGGCACTGGTCAAGGCGGGGCAGTTCGCCTCGCAGTGGTGTCTGGTCATGGCGATGGTGGCAATCGGCATGAAGACGCATCTCAAGGAGATCCTGTCCGTCGGCTGGAAGCCGGTGGCGCTGATGGTCCTTGAGACGCTGTTCCTGGCCATCCTGTTCTACGGCATGCTGGTGGTCATGCAATCCTAGTGCGCAAGCACAGGCTCCGCCTCCGCCACCTCGATCAGCGCATCGACCACGACCACGCCGTCGGCGCCCGCCATCACGGGGTTGAGGTCGACCGAGCGGATCGCGCCGCCGGCCGCATGGACCAGGTCGGCGACCTGCACCGCCAGCCGGCACAGCGAGGCGATATCGACCGCCGGCTCATTGCGCACGCCGCGCAGCAGCGGCGCGATCCGTAACCCGTCCAGCGCGCGGGCGACGTCGGCTTCGCTGCACGGCGCCAGCAGCACGGCGGTATCGCGCAGCGTCTCGACATACTTGCCGCCGTCTCCGATCACCAGCACCGCGCCGAATACGGGATCCCAGTTCGCGCCAATCATGCATTCGCGCTGGCCACGCGTCATGCGGGCGACCACGATGCCTTCGCAATGCGCTTCCATTGCCCGCAGGGTGCGCGTCTGGGCCGTGAATGCGCTAGCTACCGCCTCGGGGTCATTGCAGTGCAGCGCGACCAGCCCATGCTCGCTCTTGTGCGGCACCTGCGGCGAGCTTGCCTTGACCGCCACCGGTGCGCCGATGCGCCGCCACGCGGCCACCGCGGCGTCCACGTCGCGGCAAAGATAGTGTTCGGCCACCGGCATGCCTGCTGCCGCGAGACGCGCAAGACTGGCGGCTTCGCTCAGCGTCGTGCTCTGCTCCGGTGACGCGGGCAAGGCAGGTGCGGCGGGTCGTGGCGGCTCCCCTTCGGCCGTGATCTGCCGCAGCCGTTGCTGGTGCGAGACCAGTTGCGAGAAGGCTCCCAGCGCTTCGGCTGTGCTGGCGTAGGTCGGAACGTTGGCCTGCCGGAAAGCGTCGGCCACAGGCGCTTGCCATACGGCGACCGCGATGGGCTTGCCGGCGGTGTCGGCAAACGCCGCGGCATCGCGGGCAAAGCGCGGCACGTCGTAGCCCATGCCGGAGACGGGAACATCCAGCAGGAACAGGTCGGCGGCGGGATCGCGCGCCACCACCGGCAGCACCTCGCCGAACAACGCGCTGTTGGTCAGCAGCGCCGCGGTGACGTCGACCGGGTTGGCGGTGGCGGCAAAACCGGGCAGGCGCTCCGCCAGCGCGGCCCGCGTGGCATCGGACAGCGGCGCCAGCGTCAGCCCGCACGACGGCGCGGCATCGGCGGCCATCACGCAGCTCGCGCCGGAATTGCTGACGACCACCAGCCGCCGGCCCTCGGCCTGCCAGCCGCGCAGGTACATCGGCGCGCAGCGCGCCAGCGCGTGCGCATCGTCCACGCGCCAGATGCCATGGCGCCGCAGGAAGGCATCGACCGCGCGGTCCTCGTTGGCGATGGCGCCGGTGTGCGACGCGGCGGCGCGCTGCCCGTCCTGCGAGCGTCCGGCCTTGACCGCCACCACCGGCACATTGCGCGCCCGCGCCACGCGCGCGGCCTCGGCCAGTACCTCGGGATCGGACAGGCTTTCCAGGTACAGCAGCACCAGCCGCACGCCGGGATCGTGCGCCACCGCCAGCGCCAGCTCGCTGACGGTGATGTCGGCCTGGTTGCCGGTGGCATGCATGTGGCGCACGCCGATGCCCTGGCCGCGCAGCAGCCCGTAGACCATCGCCGCCACGCCGCCGCTCTGGCTGACCACGGCGACAGGGCCGTCCTGCGGCGGCACCTCGATGAACATGGTCGAAAAGCAGGCGATGGCGCCGCTGCCGAAATTTGCCAGCCCCTGGCTGTTGGGTCCGACCAGCCGCAGCCCGCTGGCGCGCGCGGCGCGCACCATTTCATCCTGCTGGCGCCTGCCTTCGGCACCGGCTTCGCCGAAGCCAGAGGCGATCACGATGGCCGCCGCCACGCCCAGCCGCGCGCAGTCCCGCACGGCCTGCACGGCGGCGTCGCCGGCGACGATGATGATGGCGAGTTCGGGGACTTCCGGCAGCGCGTCCAGAGTGGGACAGGCGCGCAGGCCCTGGATGGTGTCGCGCTGCGGGTTGACCGGGTAGAGCGTGCCGGCGTAGCCGTGTGTCTTCATGTAGTGGATGGGGCGGCCGCCGATCTTGTGGATGTTGTCGGAGGCGCCGATCACGGCGATGGAGCGGGGCGCGAGCAGGGACTGGAGGGGAGCGGTCATGACTGGGGGGCGTGAGGGATGCGTGGGGGATGCGTGAGTTGTGCGTAGCGATCAGTCGATGGTGGCGCCGGACGCCTTGACGACCCGGGACCATTTATCGATTTCCTGGTCGAGGAACTTCGCGGTCGCTGGTGGCGAGGTCCATTCCGCGGCAAAGCCCTGCGTGGCAAAGCGCGCGCGCACCTCCGCATCGTCGAGCACGGATTTGAGCGCCGTGCCGAGCGTATCGAGCACCGCGGGGGGCATGCCGGCGGGGGCCAGCAGCGCGTTCCAGGCGCTGGCCTCGTAGCCAGGCAGGCCCGACTGCGCCATGGTCGGCGTGTCCGGCGCGGCCGGCGAGCGCGCCGCGCCCGTGACGGCCAGCGCCTTGAGCTTGCCGTCGCGCACGAACGGCATGGCCGACAGCATGGTGTCGAACATCACGGTGGCCTGGCCGCCCATCACGTCGGTCAGCGCGGGCGCGCTGCCCTTGTATGGCACGTGCGTCATGCGCACACCGGCCATGCTGTTGAACAGTTCCGCGGCAAGATGGGTGGACTGGCCATTGCCGGAGCTGGCAAAGGTGACCTGGCCCGGCCTGGTCCTGGCCAGCGCGATCAGCTCGGCGACATTGCCCGCGGGCGTGGCGGGCGCAGTGACCAGCACCAGGGGGCCGCGCGTGAGCAGGCTCACCGGTGCGAAGTCCTTGCGCGTGTCGTAGCCGGGCTTGCGGAACAGCGTCATGTTGATGGCATGCGCGGTGGTGGCCACCAGCAGCGTGTAGCCGTCGGGCGCGGCCCTGGCCACCGCCTCGGCGCCGATATTGCCGCCGGCGCCGGGACGGTTCTCCACCACCAGCGGCTGGCCGAGCTTGTCCGCCAGCTTCTGGCCGACCACGCGCGCGACAATGTCGGTGGGGCCGCCGGGCGGGTAGGGCACCACCAGCCGGATCGGCTTGGCCGGGAAGGACTGCGCCAGCGCTGGCGGCATGGCCGCCGCGGACAAGGCGAGGCAGGAAAGCAGGGCGAGCGCGTGCCGCCGGGATCGATTCGGTGCCAAGGGAGTTCTCCGGGTTGTGGATGCCGGCTGGGGTGGAGGGGCGCCGGCAGGGATGGTGGCTGGCGCCTGAAGGCCGCTACTCGCGCAGGAAGCGCAGCAGCGTCCCTTCGCCGAAGCGCAGGAACCCTGCACGCACGCGATCGCCGATCGCCACGCCGGGCTCGGCATGGCCCATCACGCGCGGCCCTTCGTCCAGCGTGGCCAGCACCAGCGTGTAGGGCGCCAGGGGGCGGAAGGCGTCGGCCGGGGCACGGCTGATCTCGGTGACCGCATAGACCGTGGCCAGCCCGCCTGCATCGCGCCAGTGCAATTGCAGGCTGCCGCAGGCGCGGCAGGCGTGGCGCTCCAGCGGCTGCCATGCGCCGCAGTCGTCGCAGCACTGGTAGCGCACCACGCCGGCATCGAGTCCGTCGGTATAGGCATGGCTCATGGCATAGCCTCCAGCACCAGGCTGACATGCGATGACAGCACGCCGCCGTCGGCATGGAACAGCGCGCGGCGGCGCTTGCTCAGTTGACGTTCCCCGGCGCGTCCGGCCAGCTGGCGCGCGGCTTCGGCAAGATGCATCAGCCCGCCTGCCACGCCGGAGTGGCCGAACGCGAGCAGCCCGCCATGCGTATTGAGCGGCAGCGCACCAGCGCGGCCGAATTCGCCGGCGTGCAGCCGCGCGTGCGCTTGGCCGCGCGGCGCCAGTCCAAGTTCTTCGAGCAGCATGACCAGGGTGATGGTGAACGAGTCGTAGATCGCCAGGCAATCGATGCTTTCCACGTCGCCGCCGGCTTCGGCAAAGGCGCGCCGCGCGGCGTCGGCGGCGCCGGTCTGCATCACGTCATCGATCGCGCCCAGGTGCTGGTGCCGGTGTGCCTGGCCCGCGCCGGCGATGCGCACCGGCGTGCCGGCGCCGCGTTCCGCGGAGACGATCACCGCTACCGCGCCATCGGAAATCGGGCAGCAGTCGGACAGTCTCAGCGGGGTGGCGATCGGGCGGGCGGCACGGGCGTCGGCAAGCGACAGGGGCTCGCGCAGGTGCGCATCCGGATGGCCGGCGGCATGCTCGCGCATCAGCACCGCAAAGCCGGACAGCGCATCGGCATCCATGCCGGTCTCATGCAGGTAGCGCGATGCCAGCAGCGCGTAGTAGGCCGGCACCGAGGCGCCGTTGGGCACCTCGGCATGCGGTTCGCCTACCTGCGCCAGCGTCTGGATCGACTGGTCGCGGCTCTGGCCGCTGAGGCGGTTCTCGCCCGCGACCACCAGTACATGGCGGCAGCGGCCGGCGCGCACCAGCTCGTGCGCCAGCATCGCCATTACGCCGCCGGTGGCGCCGCCCGCGGCCACGCCGTGGGCGTAGGCGGGCCGGAGGGAGGCGTATTCGCAGAAGCGGTCCGCCAGCATCAGGTGCGGCAGCGTGGTGGCATAGCCGCACAGCACGCCGTCGAGGTCGGCACGCGCCAGCCCGGCATCGGCCAGTGCAGCATCGGCGGCCTGCGCCATCAGCGTCAGCGGCGTGCTGCCCTCGATGCGGCCGAAGCGCGTGTTGCCGGTGCCGCGTACATAGGTGGCCTTCATGTCAGTGCCGGAGCAGCGGGCATTGCGACTTCGAGGCCGGCATGAAGGCCTGCTCGCCGGGCACCGTCGCCACGACCTTGTAGTAGTCCCATGGGTACTTGGATTCGGCTGGCGTCTTCACCTCGAACAGGTACATGTCGTGGATCATGCGGCCGTCCTCGCGGATGCGGCCGTTCTTCGCGAAGAAGTCGTTGACCGGCATCGACTTCATCTTCTTCATCACTGCCGCGGTCTCGTCGGTGCCCGCGGCCTGCACGGCCTTCAGGTAGTGCGTCACCGACGAATACGCGCCGGCCTGGCTCATGTTGGGCATCTTCTTCAGCTTCTCGAAATAGCGGCGCGACCACGCGCGGGTGGCATCGTTCATGTCCCAGTAGAAGGCTTCGGTCAGCACCAGGCCGCCCGCGGTCTTCAGCCCGATGGCGTGGATGTCGTTGATGTACAGCAGCAGGCCCGCCATGCGCTGCGCGTTGTTGCGCGTGAGGCCGAACTCCGACGCCGCCTTGATCGCGTTGATGGTGTCGCCGCCGGCATTGGCCAGTCCCACGACCTGCGCCTTGCTGGCCTGCGCCTGCAGCAGGTACGAGGCAAAGTCGCTGGCGCCGATCGGGTGGCGCGCGGCGCCAAGCACCTTGCCGCCGGTTTCGTTGATGACCGCGGTGGCGGAGTCCTGCAGCGTGTGTCCGAAAGCGTAGTCGGCGGTCAGGAAGAACCAGCTCTTGCCGCCGCGCTGCACCGTGGCACGCGCGGTGGTGTTGGCGAGCGCGTAGGTGTCGTAGGCGTAGTGCACCGACACCGGCGTGCACAGGTCGTTGGTAATGCGCTCGGTGCCCGGCCCCGAGAACACCACGATGCGGTTCTTCTGCCGCGCCACTTCCAGCACGGCCAGCGCCGGCGCCGAGGCGGCCACGTCGAGGATGGCATCGACATTGCCGGTGTCGTACCACTCGCGCGCCTTGTTGGCGGCGATATCGGCCTTGTTCTGGTGATCGACCACCACCAGCTCGATCTTCTTGCCCAGCACCTTGCCGCCGAAATCGTCGATGGCCATCTGCGCCGCCGTGGCGCTGCCGCGGCCGGTGACGTCGGCGTACAGGCCGCTCATGTCGAGCAGCATGCCGATCTTGACCACGTCGTCGGAGATCGCTGCCTTGGGCTGTGCGTGCGCGGCGCCGCAGGCAAGCGCCGCGGCCAGCGCCACGGTGAGGACGCCGGCGGCCCGGCGTCGGATCGAATGGCGAAGCTTCATGGTGTCTCCTCTGGCTTGTTGTGTCTCTTGTTTTGGCTAGACCGTGGCGATCGGCGTCACCGGCGAACCCACCGCCCCCGGCAGCCGCAACGGCGGCGCGGTCAGCTGGAAGCGGGTGCGGCCGTTGGCGCGCAGCCAGTCGGCCAGGTCGCGCAGGTACCACAGTTCGCCCAGCGGCAGCCCCAGCTTGAACAGGCAGTGGTGGTGCAGCGGCAGCAGCGGGTGGTGCTTGTCGCCATCGGGCGCGGGGCGGGCCGGGTAGCGCTCCACCGCGTAGTTGTCGGCGATCAGCGCGGCGATGCCGGCATCGGTGATCCATTGCAGCAGGCGGTCGTCGCGCCCGTCGAGCGCGCAGCAGCTGTGGTGCAGCACGGCTTCGTCGGGCTCGCGCTGCATCGACAGCACCACCTCGGCAAAGCCGGTGCGCAACAGCAGCATGTCGCCGGGCTCGACCTCGGCCTTGCCGGCGTCCAGCGCGCGCATCAGCTCGTCATAGCCGACGTTGCGGAAGTCCTGGCCGTATACGTGCGCCAGGTCCACCAGCACGCCGCGCCCCTGCATGCCCTTGACGGCGAAGTTCTCGATGCCGAGCGCCTGCGCGGCGCTGTGGTCGTGCCCGCAGGGATGGGCGGCGAAGTGGTCGTCGTCGGCATAGTCCACCGGGCCGACGATATGCTCGTTGGCGCGGAAGCCGTTGTAATAGACGCGCTCGGGCCGGCCGTCGCCGTCGGCATCGAACAGCGCGCCCACGTGCGCCAGCGCATCCCACTGCGTGCTGTACTGCAGGCACATCAGCACCTGGTCGTCGCTGATCACGTCGGTGGCGGCGGGATCGACCCGGGCCAGCGGGAAGTTGAGGTAGGGGCTGTCGTCGCGGAAGGTGGGGCGCAGCTGCGGCGGGTGGCGGCGCGGGTTGAGCTTGTTGCCGCCCGGATAGTCCAGCGGCAGCGACAGGCAGAAGCTGATGCCGGCCTGCACCTCGCGCGCGCCCTTGACGACCTGTTCGGGGCCGATCAGGTTGACGCGGCCCAGCTGGTCGTCGGGCCCGAAATCGCCCCAGTTGGAACCCTGCGGACGTTGCTTCCAGCGCATGTCATGCCTCCTCTCGCGTACGTGGCCGGACGGACGGCCGTTGGATGTCGGGCTTGTTGCCGGCGTGCGAGCGCCAGTGCTCGCAGATGGCGTCGGCCTCGCGCCGCAGCGCGCGCGCCATCGCGGCCTCCCGGCTGGTGATGCGCTCGTTGAGCGCCGCAATGCTGATCGCGCCCAGCGGGTAGCCGTCGGGGCCGGGCAGGGCGATGGCGATGCCGCCCATGCGCTCGACCACGACGTCCAGCAATACGGCGTAGCCGCGCTCGCGCGTGGCCTGGACATGGCCCAGCAGCATGTCGCGGCTGAAGCGCGGGTAGCGGCGCATGGCCGGGGCAATGCCGTCGAGCACCGCGTCGACCTCCGCATCGGGCAGCGCGGCCAGCAGCGCCAGGCTGCCGGCGCCGATTCCCAGCGGCCGGCGGCTGCCGATGTCCAGGTAGTTGGCGCGGATCGGGAAGGTGCCGAGCCGCAATTCGATGCAGACCGATTCGCAGCCGCTCGGCACCGACAGGATGGCGCTGTCCTCGAAGGCATTGGCCAGCCGGATCAGCGCCGGGCGTACCAGCGGGCGCAGGTCGGTGCGCGCCAGGGTGGCGGCATGCAGCGCCAGCCATTCGCGTCCCGGCGCAAAGGCCTTGGTGGCGGGATCGCGCTCGACCAGTCCCTCGGCCGCCAGCGTTTCCAGCAAGCGCAGCGCCGAGGCCTTGTCGACGCCGGCGGCCAGCGCGAGGTCGGTCAGGCGGGTGTTGCGGACATCGGTCAGCGCGCGCAGCAGGCGGCAGGCCTTCTGCAGCGAGGTGCTCGGGGTGGTCACGCCGGTGGTCTCCTTGCCCGGTTTTCGTCACGTGAAACCAGTTGGAGCAGTTATAGGCTATCCGATGCGGGCCGTCATTCTGCGCCGCCAGAAAGTTTTGCCGGATGAAATTAACTGGCACTGACGAGCGGATGCGCGATAGTTGTCGTACATCAAAGCCAAAGATTGGTGGCTGGCAACGTAACGATCGCACTCATGCAACCAATTTAATGGAATATGTGGCGCATAAGCTGCCCAAATCAGGGTAAGCCCGAGCACCAGCGCGCGCCATAGCCTCTACAATGTCGTCAGACAACGTAACACATGGTTGGCATATCGCCGCCCCCTGACGAAAGCCTGCAATCATGAGTGAAGCGACCCAAGCGCCGGCATCGCGCCCCCTCTACATCACGATGCACCCCGACGACAACGTCGCCATCGTCGCCAACGACGGCGGGCTGCCGGCCGGCACCACGTTTCCGTGCGGCCTGACGCTGGTTGAAGGCGTGCCCCAGGGCCACAAGGTGGCATTGACGGACCTGCGCGAAGGCGAGGAGGTGGTCCGCTACAACGTGGTGATCGGCTACGCGCTGAAGGACCTGCCGCGCGGCAGCTGGATCAACGAGCGCGTGATCCGCATGCCGGCCGCGCCGGAGCTGCACGACCTGCCGGTCGGCACGCGCGTCAAGCCGCTGCCGCCGCTGGAGGGCTACACCTTCGAGGGCTATCGCAATGCCGACGGCTCGGTCGGCACGCGCAATATCCTCGGCATCACCACCACCGTGCAGTGCGTGGAGGGCGTGGTCGAGTTTGCCGTGCGGCGCATCAAGGAAGAGCTGCTGCCGAAGTATCCCAACGTCGATGACGTGGTGGGCCTGGAGCACACCTACGGCTGCGGCGTGGCGATCGACGCGCCGGACGCCGGCATCCCCATCCGCACGATCCGCAATATCGCGCTGAACCCCAACTTCGGCGGGGAAGTGATGATCGTCAGCCTGGGTTGCGAAAAGCTGCAGCCCACACGGCTGGTCAGCGCCGGCACCATCCCGATCCAGAAGGAAGGCGAGCCCGATGTGGTCTGCCTGCAGGACGAACAGCACGTGGGCTTCGCCTCGATGATCGATTCGATCATGGTCACGGCCGAGAAGCACCTGCAACGCCTGAACGCACGCCGGCGCGAGACCTGCCCCGCATCGGACCTGGTGGTGGGCGTGCAGTGCGGCGGCAGCGATGCCTTCTCGGGCGTTACGGCCAATCCCGCAGTGGGCTTCGCCACCGACCTGCTGGTGCGCGCCGGTGGCACGGTGATGTTCTCCGAAGTCACCGAGGTCCGCGACGGCATCGACCAGCTCACCGCGCGCGCGGCCACGCCCGAAGTGGCCGAGGCGCTGATGAAGCAGATGGCCTGGTACGACGCCTATCTCGAAAAAGGCAAGGTCGACCGCAGCGCCAACACCACGCCTGGCAACAAGAAGGGCGGCCTGTCCAATATCGTGGAAAAGGCGATGGGCTCGATCGTCAAGTCCGGCACCGGCCCGATCCATGGCGTCAGCGGCCCGGGCGAGAAGGTCACGCAGAAGGGCCTGATCTACGCCGCCACGCCGGCCGGCGATTTTGTCTGCGGCACGCTGCAGCTGGCCGCCGGCATGAACCTGCACGTCTTTACCACCGGCCGCGGCACGCCCTACGGCCTGGCCGAAGTGCCGGTGATCAAGGTCTCGACGCGCAATGACCTGGCACGCCGCTGGCACGACCTGATGGACGTCAACGCCGGGCGCATCGCCACCGGCGAGGCCACCATCGAAGAGGTGGGCTGGGAGTTGTTCCACACGCTGCTGGCGGTGGCCAGCGGCAAGAAGTCGTGGGCGGAACACTGGAAGATCAGGAACGCGCTGGTGCTGTTCAATCCGGCGCCGGTGACCTGAGGCCCCGGCCTCGGAAGTCCGCAGCAGCAGGGGGAGGAGAGGAGGATGATGACAACAACGTTGTTGTTGTCATCCGGCGTACCCCAGCCTGGAACACGACTGGGTCGTAAGGTGCCTCTCGAACCAGGCTATCGTGAGTGTTGCGACGTCTTCCAGGGCCTTGCGGTCTTCGAAGCCTCGGCCATTCGTTGGGATGATCCTCAACTGCCGCGGGCAATGCATTTGCTCAAACGCAAGATTGTTGACCTGTATGTTCTGCGGGTCGCCGCTTGCACTGATCAGCAAGGCAGGGATCTCGAGGCGCTGCAGGCTGGCGGCACCCGCGAGATCCGGTCGTCCTGCAACACAGGCCACCGCGCGAAGTTGTGCCGCGCCGGACGCGGCCGAGCGCAAGGCCGCAGCTGCGGCGGTGCCGGTACTAAGCAGGCCGACAGGCAGGTCTGCGCAGGGTGTTCCCGCATGCAGGAAGCTCAGCGTCCGGTTCAATCTTGCCACCAGCTCATCGACATCCGATTCGGGCGCGTCGTCGAAGCGGCTATCAGGCTGCAGGTCCACAAGCATGGTGGCGAATCCTTTCGCGCGCAGCTTGCGTGCGAGGTAATGACTGCGGACGTCGCGGCGTTGCGCGCCACCGGCATGAACCATCACCGCGACCCCGATGGGGTTCGCGGCGGTTTCGAATATTACCCGCAGGCAGGTCGTCTCATACGGAACGAGCATCGCTCTGCTGATTGCCGGCACCCGCGCCTCCCCACCTGGCCGGGCATGGCCTGCGGATTGCACTGGCAGCTTGGCCGTCACCTGCCGGACAAAATCGTCGGTGACCAGACTGAACTCGTGATAGAAATGCGCGAGGTTTTCGATGCAATCCGGGGTATCCAGGCAGATGACTTCATCCGCCAGCGCTCGGATCCGGTCCAGTCCCGCTCTTGAGGCGATCGGAAGCGCGCATACGAGTCGGGCGGGCTGCCGCTTGCGCAGGCTGGAGAGGGCCGCATACATCGTCGCGCCGCTCACCAGGCCGTCATCCACGACAATCACTACGCGACCGCCCGGATCCGCCTGCTTGCGAACCGGCTTATAGACCGCGCGCTGCCTGCGAAGCTGGTCCAACTGGGCGTCACGTTGTCGGCTGGCGTCGCCATGCGCGTTCGCTTCGCCGGTGCACCACGTCATGCCTGTGTCGTCCAATGCCACCCCCGGGACGATGCGGCGCGCCATCACGAGATCGAATTCGGCGTCCAGCGCGTCGGCGACGACGCGCCCGACTGGCACCCCGCCACGAGGGATCGCCAGGACCAGGGCGCCGGTTCGCCGATACGCACGCAAAGCCCGCGCCAGTTCCGTTCCGGCATGTTCACGGGTCTGAAAACGTGTTTGATAAGGGCGCATTGAGAACTGAAGAGAATCAACGGTGAATCTGTAGGACCGCGGCGCCGGAAAGGCGGCCGTCACGCAGATCGGCCAATGCCTCATTGGCCTGCTCCAGCGGATAAGCGGTGGTGTGTGTATGCAGCAAGGTGCGGGCGGCGATTTCCATCAGCGCAATCCCGTCGGCGCGCGTCAGGTTGGCTACGGAGCACAGGCGCCTCTCTTCCCACAGCAGTTCGTAAGGCATGCCTGGGATATCGCTCATGTGAATGCCGCCGCAGACCACGGTGCCACCCTTATCGACGGCGCGTAGCGCTTTGGGCACCAGTGCGCCCACCGGCGCGAAAATCAGCGCGGCGTCCAGAAGCGCCGGAGGCAGGAGGTCGCTTGAGCCGGCCCAGCACGCCCCGGTCTGGTATGCCAGTTGCTGGGCGCCTGTGTCGCCCGTGCGGGTGAAAGCGTAGACCTCCCGGCCTTGTGCCACGGCAATTTGTGAAACCAGGTGGGCGGCTGCGCCGAAGCCGTAGATGCCGATGCGGCGTGCCCCGGCGGCAGGGCCTGCCATGCGCAGCGTCCGGTAGCCGATCAGGCCGGCACAGAGAAGGGGGGCGGCGTGTTCGTCATCGTAGGCAGGCGGAATCCGGAAGCAATACCTGCTGTCTGCGACAACATACTCGGCGTAGCCGCCATCGCGCGTATAGCCCGTAAAGAGCGCTGCATCGCAGAGGTTTTCGTGATGACGCAGGCAGTAGCGACAGTGGCCGCAGGTATGGCCAAGCCAAGGCACACCCACGCGGTCGCCCGGTTCGAAGCCGGTGACACCCGTTCCGCAAGCATCCACCCGTCCAACGATCTCGTGTCCGGGGATGAGCGCCGGTTTGGGATGACGCAGGTCGCCATCGACGATATGCAGGTCGGTCCGGCATACGCCGCAGGCAGCAACAGTGATGCGCACCTCGCCCGGCCCGGGCTCGGGTACTGGCACACGCACCAGGACCAGAGGCTGCCCCGCGCCCCCGTATTGCATGGCTCGCATGGTCTCTGGCATGGTGTAGTCCTTCGCGGCGCCCGGACGTGGGTCACCCTTCAATCTCGCTGCGGACCAGCAGTACGGGCTTGCTGGTCTGAGACAGAACGCCTTCCGCCACGCTGCCCATTAGCAGCCGCCTGACGCCGCGCCGCCCATGCGTGCCCATGACAATCATGTCGGCATCCCATCTGTCGGCTTCGACGGCGATGGTCGTGGAGATTCGGCCCGGAGCCACCGGCTTTTCGTCCAATTGCGCGTGGCATCGGATTCCTGCCTGGCTGAGGCGTGCCGTCGCGGCGTCAAGCGCCTTGCCGCCGTAAGAAATCTGCTGGTTCGCCAGTTCGCGGGGATCGAAATAGCCTGCCTCAAAGTATACATTGCTGTCATCGACCACAAACAACGCCTTGACTTCGGCGCCGGTGGCAGCGGCAATTGCGATGGCCTGGCTAAGCGCCAGGTCGGAGGAGTGGCTGCCGTCCACGGCGAGCAGGATGCGCTGGTACATGCGATGCTCCTGTGAGATGGGACTGCATGGTCCCTGGGTCTGAAGGTCTGATCCGTCCAGCCTAGACGGCAGTGCTGAATGGAACTTGATATTGGTCAAACCAATGCGCGGCCCCCGCATCGCGATGCAGGCCGGTGCAGCGGCCAAGCGCTTGCCAGGTCCCATTCCTGGCGGCGGCGCCCTGGGGCGGTGCCGCCTGCTGCACCCGACAGGAATCCATGCAGTTTCAGTGGCAAGAGCGGCAATTGTTCAACTCGAGGGGTATGCAATCCCGATGAGGCAAACAACGGGGGATGAGTCGCTATCTGAGGGGAATTCCGGAGCCGCCAGGCGCGTCAGTGCGCCCTTGGCCGGCTCCGGATTAATAGAGGCAGGCGAGACCTACGCCATTGAGTGGCCGCTCGCTGTCGAGTCGGCGCGGAATCGTCATTGCAGTGCCCATTTGCGAGGGCGTGGCCGCAATCTGGGAAGACCGCTGCGCATGCATGCTTCGTGAGCAAAATCTATCGAAAGCGCGCGCCGTGATATCCATCGTTCAGGTCCTCTGAAGAAGATTGAAGACGAGGTTCAGGGCATCATATCCACTTCGCAAGGAAGGGGAAAACCACTCCAGGCCGATGCCGTGCTGGTGGTTCGGCTCGTTTGAAGCGCTAGCGCGGCGATGGCAGCTGGATACCGCTGAATGCCAGTGCCAGCCCACCTACAAGCACCAGGCTGAGCGCCCACACCACGTCGAGGTTGAACCAGGTGCGCGACACGAACTTAAGCCCGACATAGCGGTAGACCAGCCACGCCACCAGGCCGCCGGTCGCGATCATGGCCGTGGCATGCACGACGGACACCAGCAGCGCCATCGAGACATTGGCGCCCATCAGCGTGGCGGCGGCCTCGTGGCCGGCATCCTCGTCGGCGCGGCACAGCCCGAGATAGATCGGCACCAGCATCAGCCCGGCGCCATGCGCGATTGCCACGGCGAAGGACCATAGCGCCAGGCGCGACGGCGCAATGCGCGCCAGTGCGCGCGGATGGCGGCGCCAGGCCAGCAGCGCCAGCCCCCAGCCGATCACCAGCAGCCCTGCGGCAAACTGCAGCGGCGCCTGCCAGCGGACCACCATGGCCAGCACGCCGAACGGCAGCATGACGGCGATCATCGCCAGCAGGTGGCCCAGCGCCAGCCATCCGAGCGCCGACACCACGGCGCGGTCCTGCCGCGCCAGCAATCCGTTCGACACCGCCAGCGGCCATCCCATCGCGGGATTCAGGCCGTGATAGATGCCGCTTGCCAGGACCGCCGACCACAGGCCGGCATGCTCCCAGGAGAATGCCGTCAAGACCGGACCGACGGATAGCAGAACGAGTCAGTCGAGCAGTCGCCGCCTTCCAGCCGCACCTGGTGCGCGCGGTAGCCGTCGGGGAATTCCAGCCAGAAGTCATCGGCCAGCGCCAGCCCGCCCTCCGGATCGGCCCGTCCCATCACCTGCACGCCGGGTACCCCGTCGGGATAGAACTGGTTGTCCCAGGTGGAGTAGAGCGAGTTGGTCCAGTAAACGCGCTTGCCGTCGCGGCTGATCTCGACCATCTGGGGGCCGCCGGCGAAGGCCTTGCCGTTCGGATGCGGCGTGCGCCGTGCAATGCCGCCGAGATGGACCGAGCCCGACAACCGCGGCTTGCGCGGGTCGGTGACGTCGTACTGGCGCATCTCGCCGGTGCCCCAGCAGGACACGTAGAGGAATTTGTCATCGAGCGACAGGTCAATGTCGGTGATCAGCGGCGGTACGGCACCGAAGCCCTGCAGCAACGGCGGCAGCAGGTCGGCCGAGGCCGGCTCGGCTGGGATGGTAGCGGTCTTTTCCGCATGGAACTTGCCGCCCTCGCGCCACCAGGTCCAGATCGAGCCTTCCAGGTTCGTGGTGTCGACCACCACGCCGACAAAGCCGTATTCCCGCACCGGATCGTGCGCGGGCCTGACTTCCAGCGCCATCTGGTGGTTGGCGCCCAGGTCGATGGTCTGCACGTTGCGCCGCGCGCGCAGGTCCCAGAAATGCAGCTTGTGGCCGTACTTGTTGGAGAGCAGGTCTTCGGCTACCAGGCCGTTCTCGAACTGCGGCGGCAAGGCCCACTCGCTCGACACCATGTAGTCGCGCGGCAGGTTCCACCAGAAGTCGTAGTGCTTCTCCTGCTCGCCGCGGTCGATTTCCCAGCGGCCGAGCACCTCGAAGGTCTCGCAGTCCATGATGAAGATGCCGGGCAGCCCGTCGGTGCCGTCCTGCCCCGCACCGCCGAGCGTGCTGACGTAGATCCCTTCCGGGCCGCAATGCACGGTGTGTGGCCGCGAGTAACCGGTCTTGCTGATGATCTCGTCCGGCTCGATGATCTTGTGGATGCGCGCCTGCGTGGGATGCGGCTTCGTGTCGATGATATAAATGCGCGACGAGCGCATGCCGGGAATGATCAGGTAGCGCCGCTCCAGGAACGCATGGCCGCTCAGCGGCGACAGTGCGGACGAGCAGGCATTCCAGCCGAAGTGATGCAGCTCGTCGCCCTTGTTGGTCATCGGCACGGTATGCACCACCGTGCTGTAGGTGGGCGAGCCGGGTTTGACGTCGATCACGGCCAGCGCGTCGGGGCGCGAGCCGTCAGGGCTCAGCAGCAGGGTGTAGGCGA
The DNA here is from genome assembly GCF_000426345.1 of Cupriavidus phytohabitans. Classification (GTDB taxonomy): domain Bacteria; phylum Pseudomonadota; class Gammaproteobacteria; order Burkholderiales; family Burkholderiaceae; genus Cupriavidus. The sequence goes on from NZ_AUFE01000068.1 coordinate 19,694, forward strand.
ATTCTTCCGGCGGCGCGCTCATCGCGAGCTGTGGCGACGGGTAAAACGTGGGATCCGGCCGCATGTTCATGGTTAGCCCTCCTTGTTCTACGCCGGTCACATGCCGCGAGATCGCGCAGGCCGGCATGGCAGCGTCCGCGCACGGAAGTGGACTTCGAGCCTACTTAGCCTAGGTCGTTCTCTATCCCTAGTCAAACGGGCCGGCACGCCGGCGCAGGGCCGTTCTCGTCACGCCAGGGATGCATGGCGAGTGGGCGAGCGCCGGCCGCGCGCGTCAATGCGCCGCCTGGATGCCGGCATCAAAGCGCGCCGCCAGCCCTCGGTCGCGGAACGCCGCCACCACGAAGTCGATGAACACGCGCGTCTTCGGCGGCAGCAGCGTCTTGTTCGGGTAGTACAGCGAGATCGGCCCGTTGTCGGCATGCCATCCGGGCAGCAGCCGCACCAGCGCGCCGCTTTCCAGCCATCGCGCCGCGTGTGGCGTCGGCAGCAGCGCCACGCCGTAGCCGAGCATGGCCGCGTGCGCCATGGCCTCGGGGTCGTCGAAGATCATGCGCGTGCGCTGCGTGACCGGCGCCTCTTCGCCCGACTCGCTGCGCAGCGTCCATGCGCGCAGCCTGCCGGTCGGGCCCGAGCGCCGCACGATGCCGTCCATCGCGGCCAGCTCGCTGGGGTGGGCCGGCATGGGCCTGCCCGCCATATAAGACGGCGATGCCGTGGCCACGATGCAAGTCCGCGCCAGTTCGCGCGCGACCACGCCGTCTGTCAGTTCGATGCCGCCACCGATGGCCGCGTCATAGCCGTCCTGGATCAGGTCCGCGGGGCGGTTGTCGAAGTGCCAGTCCGGCACGATCGCCGGATAGCGTTGCAGGAACTCGCCCAGCAGCGGCACCAGGTGTTCGCGGCCGAAGGCGAGGGCCATGCTGACCTTGAGCGTGCCCGCGGGCTTGCCCGCGTCTTGCGACGCACTGGCAAAGGCATCGCGCAGGGTCGAGAACGGGTCCGAGACCTGCCGCAGGAACTGTTCGCCGCTGGCGGTCAGCGTCAGCTGGCGCGTGCTGCGCTGGAACAGCCGCACGCCCAGGTGCGACTCCAGCCGCGCCACGTTCTTGCTGACCGCCGCCGGCGTCATGCCGAGTTGGCGCGCTGCGGCAGAGAAACTACCGACCTCGGCACTTCGGACAAAGGATTCGAGCAAGTTGAGGGCTTCCATCGCACCAGCTTATACCAATGGTTGAAAAAGTTGATGCTGACTTGTAGCTACCGAAGGGGCAATGGACGAACGATACTGCGTTCACAAACCAACCATTTCCCGGAGCTATCCATGGCCACCCTGACAGGAAAAACTGCATTCGTTACCGGCGGCGCCCGCGGCATTGGCGCGGCAATCGTGCGCCGGCTGGCACGCGAAGGCGCTGCCGTCGCCTTCACCTTCCAGAACTCCGCCGCGGGCGCCAACGCGCTGGCCGCGGAAGTGGAAGCCGCCGGCGGCCGCGCGCTGGCGCTGCAAGCCGACGCCGCCGATCCCGCCGCACTGACCCGCGCCATCGACGGCGCCGCGCGCCAGTTCGGCAAGCTCGACATCCTGGTCAACAATGCCGGCGTGCTGCGGCTGGGATCGGTAGAGACCCTGTCGCTGGAAGACTTCGACGAAACCCTGGCCGTAAACGTGCGCGCGGTGTTCGTCGCGGCCAAGGCAGCGCTGGCGCATATGGGCGAAGGCGGCCGCATCATCAACATCGGCAGCACCAACGCAGAACGCATGCCGTTCCCGGGCGGCAGCGCGTATGCGATGAGCAAGTCCGCGCTGCTGGGGTTGGTGCAGGGCATGGCGCGCGACCTGGGGCCGCGCGGCATCACCGTGAACAATATCCAGCCGGGACCGACCAATACCGACATGAACCCGGAAGCCGGTGAGTTCGGCGCGGCGCTGCATGGCCTGATGGCGCTGCAGCGGCATGCCACGCCGGAGGAGATTGCCGGCATGGTGGCCTATGTTGCGGGTCCGGAAGCTGGCTTCGTCACGGGTGCCAGCCTGATGATCGACGGCGGCTTCAGCGCCTGAGCGCCGTGCCTGCGGCCCGCGAGGCCGCGGGCCGCGCCTGGCCAGCAGGCCTTGCACTGCTCCAGCCAGCACGCCGGCTTGGCGCCGGCGTGCCTCAGTCTTCCGCTGCCTTGCGCAGCGCCGCGCTGACCTCGCCATAGAAACCCCGCAGCTTCTCCAGCTCCAGGTCCACCGGCTGCAGCGCCGGCCACAGCAGCGCCACCATGTCGCGCGCGGTTTTCTCGATATCGACCTCGCGCTGCCGCGCGATCGCGTCCCACAGGATGTGCTCCATCGGCCCCAGGATGGCCGAGCGCAGCAGGCTCAGCGGCAAGTCGCCGCGGATTTCGCCATTGCTGCGCGCCCGCGCCAGCAGGTCCATCAGCGGCGCCGTATAGCGGCGCTGCAGCGGCAGGAACACCTCGCCCAGCCCCGGCCCCTTGGCCCGGCCTTCCGACAGTACCAGCGCGCACAGCCCGGTCCCCTGGATCAGGAACAGGCGCAGGTGCGTCTTCACGTAGAACTCAAGCTGCGCCTTGGTGGGCTGGCCGTGCGGCATGCCCTGTTCCAGCGTGCTGATGATTTCGTCGTACCAGTCCTCGATCACGCGCACGCACAGCTCGCGCTTGCCGTGGAAATAGGTGAAGACCGTCCCCTCGGAGACGCCCAGCCGCTGCGCGATCTCGGTGGTGGTGGCGCGCTCGTAGCCAAGCTCGGCGAACACGTCGCGGCTCACGCGCAGGATGTCGCGGATGCGCTGCTCGGCCTTGGCTCCGGCCGGAACGCGGCGCCGGGAACTGGTGTCTTCCATGCTGTCGGGGGTGTGTACGGGTCTCTGGTGCCGAGGATTATAGTGCGCCGGCGGCCAGAACTTGAGTAAAGCTCAAAATTATTATTGCGTTCTGCCTGCCGAGCGTGTACTTTTCACTCGTCGGCGCCACGGCCCGCACCAGCGGGCAGTGAAAGGCGGGATGAATTTAAGGGATTTCCCTGACGATTTTCGCTGCCAGCCCACCACAGACAATGAACACGGCGTGAATTGAGTGATACTCACAAAACGCCGGCGCACGGAACGACACCGAGCTTTGGAGACCAGTATGACGATGCAGGGCGAGTCCCAACCCACCATCCTGCCCATGGGCGGGCTGTCCCATGTGCGCGGCGAAACCAGTATCCCGCTGTCCGAGCAGACGGTGCCGGAACTGCTGGCGCAGACCGTCGCCCGCTTTGCGCAGCGCGACGCGGTGGCTTTCCGCGAGCAGGGCGTGCGCTGGACCTGGCAGCAGTTTGCTGAAGCCATCGATGCACTGGCGGCGGGGCTGCACGGGCTCGGCCTGGTCCGTGGCGACCGCGTCGGCATCTGGTCGCCCAACCGCGTGGAATGGGTGGTCACGCAGTTCGCCACGGCGCGGCTCGGGCTGGTGCTGGTCAATATCAACCCGGCCTACCGGCTGGCCGAGCTGGAGTACGCGCTGAACAAGGTCGGCGTCAAGGCCATCGTCGCGGCCGAGGCGTTCAAGACCTCGCGCTACCTGGAGATGCTGCAGGCGCTGGCACCGGAACTGGCCACCAGCGAGCCGGGCGCGCTGCAGGCCGCGCGGCTGCCGTCGCTGCGCTGGGTGATCCGCATGGGCGAGGGCGAGACCCCTGGCATGATCCGCTATGACGATGTGGTGGCGCGCGGCGCAGGCGTGGCGCGCGGGGTGGGCCGCGAATCGCTCGACGCCATCACCGCGCAGCTGGACCGCAACGACCCCATCAACGTGCAGTTCACCAGCGGCACCACGGGTGCACCCAAGGGCGCCACGCTGACCCACCGGAACATCGTCAACAACGCGCGCTTCATCGCGATGGCGATGCGCTTCACCGAGCAGGACAAGCTGTGCATCCCGGTGCCGTTCTACCACTGCTTCGGCATGGTGCTGGCGGTACTGGCCTGCGTCTCCACGGGCGCCGCGATGGTGTTCCCGGGCGAAGCGTTCGAACCGGAAGCGACCATGAAGGCCGTCAGCGAGGAACGCTGCACCGCGCTGCACGGCGTGCCGACCATGTTTATCGCGCAGCTCGACCATCCGCGCTTCGGCGACTACGACTTCTCTTCGCTGCGCACCGGCATCATGGCCGGCTCGCCGTGCCCGATCGAGACCATGAAGCGCGTGGTGTCGCAGATGCATATGTCGGAGGTGACGATCGCCTACGGCATGACCGAGACCAGCCCGGTCTCGTTCCAGAGCAGCACCACCGATCCGCTGGACAAGCGCACCGCCACGGTGGGACGCATCCAGCCGCACCTCGAGGTCAAGCTGGTGGACGCCACCGGCGCCACGGTGCCGGTGGGCGAGAAGGGCGAGCTGTGCACGCGCGGCTACTCGGTCATGCTGGGCTACTGGGACGACGACGCCCGCACCGCCGAGACCATCCGCGATGGCTGGATGCATACCGGCGACCTCGCCACCATCGACGAGGAAGGCTACTGCAATATCGTCGGCCGCGTGAAGGACATGCTGATCCGCGGCGGCGAGAACATCTACCCGCGCGAGATCGAGGAATTCCTGTTCCGCCATCCGAAGGTGCAGGCCGTGCAGGTGTTCGGTGTGCCGGACCAGAAGTACGGCGAGGAAGTGTGCGCGTGGATCGTGCTCAAGCCGGGCGAGAGCGCCACCGAGGAAGAGATCCGCGAGTTCTGCCGCAACCAGATCGCCCACTACAAGATTCCGCGCTACATCCGCTTCGTGAACGAGATGCCCCTGACCGTGACCGGCAAGGTGCAGAAATTCGTGATGCGCGACCAGATGGTGCGCGACCTGAACCTCAGCGAATCGAAGACGGCCTGATCGCGCCGCCCTAGTACGACATAGATTTTTCAAGAAGACACTGCCATGACTACCTTGCCCGGCCTGAAATTCGACCTCGGCGAAGACATCGAGATGCTGCGCGATTCCGTGCGCACGTGGGCCCAGGCCGAACTGGCCCCGCGCGCGGGCGAGATCGACCGCACCGACCAGTTCCCGATGGACGCCTGGAAGAAGATGGGCGACCTCGGCGTGCTCGGCATCACCGTGGCCGAGGAATACGGCGGCGCCAACATGGGCTACCTGGCGCACATGATCGCGATGGAAGAGATCAGCCGCGC
>NZ_AUFE01000069.1 GCF_000426345.1 Cupriavidus phytohabitans
GGCAGGACTTCGGCGCCAAAATCCTCAGCGACAACTTGCACGCCCTATGCTGCCTCAGCGCCGCGCAGGAACATGAGATTGACTCGGACCGTCGTATCAACCGAACCTTCGCCATCACGGCTCTCAAACCTGTCCTGTCAGCGGCGCTGCTCGGCTTGCGCTGGGCCAAGGCTGCCCTGAATGAGACCTTGGCTTTGATCGCAACACGTGCCCATCGCGTGCGACCGGATCGCAACAAACCTCGTCCGCCTCGCCCAAAGCCTCATCGACATGCCGCTTATAAGGCTTGTTGATGCTTACAGTAACTTGGGTGGATTGGTTCTGCACGCAGCACAATTCTTCCGACGCCTTGCTGCGCCTTACCCTTCAACATTCTGCAGGCCGGACTATGTACGCATCTAGCGATGGATAATCCGTTGGTATACTGCAGCTCGCGCATTCGCGCGACCCAATCGCCACCAAAATCGATTGGCACAGGTGTTGACTCCACGAGCTCTATCTTCCTGCTAGCACGAGCATCCACTGTATTTGGAGCACCGATACCAAGCATCTTGTCAATTAGCCAGCGCGAATCGTTTTTTCCTTTGGCGCGTGGGTCATCGCCGGTGCTGAAGCATTGAAAGGGTATAAGCCCCATCGCTGCTAACAAGGAATCAATGTTGGCAAGGTACTCTGTGCCAATGCCGGAGGCATAAGAGCCTCCAACGTCAGAATGGGCGCCCGGAATAGTGATAGTTACTATTCGGTCCGGTTCGAGATCTTTTGAAACGTCGACGATAGGAGGAAATGCTATCCGTCGCTCGTCAAGTGACACAAAATGATAAAATAGGTCGGCAGATTGCGGCACTTGGAGATCCAATTTTCTCCGCTGTCCAGTTGCAACAGTGTCGAAAACAAGCGCATAAATACGTGGCGACGGTCCGCCTCGCTTCTCCACTGCCCAGCGCTTCTCAAGCAAATTCATAAAATGCCGAGCGGCCGCACCGCCACGAGAGAAACCTGAAATGAATAGTCGGACATCCGCGTCCGGGCGGTTTTCTTGAGCCCTTGATATCTCGCGCAGAACGTCATCCAATGCGCGGTCTACGCGGCTTCGCAGGCTGAATCCGATGGCGGCGTCGGCGTATGCGACGAGCGGATTGGATTGGGTCCCGACTCCAGCGTAGTATTTGAGAAAATCCAGGGAGTTGTTGGTTTGGAGCCGGTCGTGGATATGGCCGACCACGGTTTGACGCTCCCCGTTCGGTACGTGCAATCGGTCGTTTTCAGTTCCATCGAAAAGTACAGCCCCCAAAACTACTGGGCGACCATCAATCGACTTCCCAATTTGCGGCGTCCAGTGGATTTTAGAAAAGGCTTGTTGTAATACCAATCTATCTTGGGGCGCCAAGGGCACCCTGTTGTTTTCCGCAAGCGCCTGCCCACAAACGCCGGACAGCACAAGACCAAGCAGCATCCTTATAAGGATATCCAAAGATTCCTCCATCAATCGTCAATTCGAGGTTATTATCTCGCTGCGTATTAACGGTCCGCAACGGACGATCTTGAGGTCTAATAACTGCTCGGGAAGGCCGTTAGTTTGCCTGGTTCTGTTCCCACTCATCGCCCAGTGCGTAGCGTGTCATCTACCGTACCGGCCAGGAACAAGATCGCCCCTGCTGCCTGCCTGCGGCGGCTTTGCAGGAAATTGTTCTCCAGTCGGGACACTCGAAGCAACTTTGTGTCTTTCCTCGACGAACGTCGGTTTGCACAATATTGTTTCTGCTGGTCGCCCGCCAGTTGGCCGTTTCCGAGGCGCTGGGAACAATTTTATGCCAAGGAATTTTGCTGAACATTGTTCCTCCGGCCGACGTTTTGAGTAATTTTGTTCCTTTGCCAACGACTCGATCCGTTGCTGGCCGGCGCGCTACGGCTTGCGAAGCCGAGAACGGTTGCCGTCCCGGGTTGCCGCGCGATCACGGTGCCAAGTCCGGGCCACGCGGACGGGGGGAGGGAGCTACCGCCATACGCTGGCCGCCTCGCAGTCCTGCCCATTAGCAGGGCTCATGGGGCCAGGAACAAGATTTTGCAAAATCCGGGAACAATATTCTGCAAACCGACGGACGCCGTCCGTTTGCACAATATTGTTCCTGCTGGTCGCCCGCCAGGTGGCCGTTTCCGAGGCGCCGGGAACAATTTTATGCCAAGGAATTTTGCTGAAGATTGTTCCTCCGGCCGACGTTTTGAGTAATTTTGTTCCTTTGCCAACGGCTCGATCCGTAGCTGGCCGGCGCACTACAGCTTGCGAAGCAGGGAACGGTTGCCGTCCGGGGTTGCCGCGCGATCACGGTGCCAAGTCGGGGCCACGCGGACGAGGTGGGAGGGGGCTACCGCAATACGCTTGCCGCCTCGCAGTCGTGCCCATTAGCCGGGCTCATGGGGCTAGGAACAAGATTTTGCAAAAATCAGGGAGCAGATTTGTGCAAACCAACGAGAGAGCCGGCGGACCTGTGCCAAGCCGAATACTTCATCATCATGAAATTATCAAAGCGGCGGCTATCGAATGGTGCAATGAATTGGGCCGCAAAGAGGTCGGCCAACACCCGAGACGCAAGCCCAGGGGGCGATGACTGGTCATTCTGCTCAGGGCACGAACTATTTGACAGTCCACAGCCGTACTGCGGCCCAAGCTATTACACCATGAGTCTCTTCCGGAATAGTGCTCGTCAAGCTGGAATGGAAGCGACCACCACGCCCCCCGGTACGCTTGCCGGTACGCACAGTGCAAGCGGAAATAGTAACAGTGCGGCCGGGGTAAGGAACCAAATGAAGTCGGTCAAGATCGTCGCCTTGACCCGTTCGAGATAGGCCGCTGAGGCTCCACCCGCCAGCGCTGTGGCGACACACAGAACGTATGTTACCGACCCAGGCGCATGCAGTAAGGCGACGGCGAGGGTCGACACTAGCAGTATCCAACACAGCTTGTACCACCACAGACTCTTTTGCATGGAGGTCATAATGGAGTGTTCCGATTCTACTTGTATTGCGCGCTTGCTTCCCTTGCTCAGCAAACAACCAAAGATGCAAGGTACAAGACGGCGTCCCAGTGCAAGACACGCCCTTTTAATGCATTTCTAAGTGCCGCTTGCTCGCAGATATTTCTCCTTGCCCGCTTTCGCGGCCACCCATGTTGTCAGCGGCCTTGCCAGCAGCGTACTGCTCAACGCCATTAGCAACAGTCCAGAAAACGCCGTCGTGCTGATGATGTGCGCATCCAGCAGAACGGTCAGTACAACCACTTCGACCAGCCCCTTGGTCTGCAGCAGTGCGCCCAGAGCGAGCGCGTCGGACCACGCCATGCCCGCGCGCCGTGCAGGAACCGCCACGCCCGCCATCTTGCCTGCGATGGCGATTGCCAGCGACACTGCCGCGATCAGCAACGCCATGGGGTTGTGCAGCGAGATTTCCGTGCGCAGCCCGGCGGCGAGGAAGAAGAAGGGCAGCAACACTACCACAGTCACCGGTTCGAGTTGTTGGCGCACGCGCTGGGCCTCGCGCGCGGGCCACACCAGCCCGGCCACGAAGCCGCCCATCACGTGGTGCAGCCCGGCCAACTCGCCCAGGAAGGCTGACGCCAGCACAAGGAACATCGCCAGCGCGAGCAGCAGCTCGGTCTCCGGCGTCCGGCCGCGCATCAGCCAGGTCAACGCGGGACGCACCGCGAGGAACATGAACGCCACATAGGCCCCGGCACGCACGGCCACGGTGACGGCGCCGTCATTGCCGCCGTGCTGCAGCAGTACCACCGTCAGGAACAGCCACACCCAGGCATCGTTGACCGCCGCGCAGCGCAGCGCCAGCTGACCCAGCGGCGTGCTGGTCAGCCGCATCTCGCGCAGTACCGCGCCCAGCACCGGCAGCGCAGTGACGGCAGTGCAGATGCCCATGGCGCAGGCAAACCAGTAAGGATCGGTGCGTTCGCCGCCCACTGGCCAGCCGGCCCCGATCATCCACCATCCGGCCGCGGCGCCAAGCGCGAAGGGCACAGCGATGCTACCCAGCGAAATCTGCACGGTTGCACGCCAGTGCGCGGGCATGCTGTCCTCGCGCAGGTGCAGGCCTGTCAGGAAGCAGAACAGCGTCACCGCCAGCCACTGCAGCCCGGACAGCATCGGCAGGTGGTCGGGCCCGAACAGGGCGGTCCAGCCTTGCGGTGCGAGTTGCCCGAACACCGACGGGCCGAGCAGGATGCCGGCCAACACCTGCACGCAGACTAGTGGGAACATCGACTGCAGGCCAGCGCCGCGCCACAGCAGGTAGGGCAGTGCGACGACCAGCATCGCTTGCAGAAAGAAGATGTTGACTGAACTCATTGCGCAATTTAACTGGCGTTCACCACTTTGCCTCCCGCATCTCCTGCAGCAGTCGGCGCAGTTCGGGTTCAAGCGCGCGGTCCTGCACGATCAGCGGGATTTCGGCTTCCAACCGCTCGGCCAGCGGCCGCAGCGGTTGCGGCAGCGTGTAGCCGGTGCGCAGCCGCAGCGCGAGACCTTGCCGCACTGCGACCAGCATCGCCGCGGCCACCTGCTCACTCAGTTCCAGTACCCGCATGCAATCGCGGCTGGCGATGGTGCCCATGCTGACCTTATCCTGGTTATGGCATTCGGTCGAGCGCGAGAACGCCGTGGCGGGCATGGTTAGCTTGAGGGCCTCGGCGGTCCATGCGGAGACGCCGATCTGCACTGCCTTAAGGCCGTGGTTCAGCGGCGCGTCGGCATCGGTGGCGCCCGACAGGTTGGCCGGCAGTCCGTTGTTGTAGCGGGGATCGACCAGCGTGGCGAGTTGGCGGTCCATCAGGTCGGCAACGCTAGCCACGGCGGTCTTGAGCGCGTCCATGGCGAAGGCGATATGCCCACCGTAAAAGTGGCCACCGTGCAGAAGGCGCTCTTCGTCGGGCTCGACCAGCGGGTTGTCGTTGGCGCTGTTCAATTCGATTTCGATCCAGCTCCGCGACCAGTCGAGCGCGTCTTCCAGCACGCCGATCACGTGCGGCGCACAGCGCAGCGAGTAGCGGTCCTGCAAGCGGTTGGCGTGGCGGGGCGCGCGTGTGTCGCCCAGCAGTTGGCGGATGCGCTGCGCGGCGCGCTTCTGGCCGGGATGCGGCTTGGCGTCGAACAGCGCCGCATCGTAATGGTAGGGATTGCCGTCCACCGCCACCACTGCGGCGGCGGTCAACGTGGCGGCGAGCTTCGCCAGGTTGGCGGCGCGCTGCCACGCCAGGCATGCCAGGCCGGTCATCACCGCGGTGCCATTCATGATCGCCAGCGCTTCCTTGGGGCGCAGCCGCAGCGGCCCGCGTCCGATTGCGGCCAGCGCTTCAGTAGCGGGCTGGCGCCGGCCTTGGTAAACCACCTCCCGCTCGCCGCACAGTGCCGCGGCGACATACGACAGCGGCGTCAGGTCGCCACTGGCGCCGACCGATCCCTCGGCGGGAATGCACGGCAGCACGTCATGGGCGAGAAATGCGGCGAGTTGCTCCAGCAGCGCGGGGCTCACCGCCGAATAGCCCTGACATAGCGACGCCAGCCGGGCGACGAGCACGGCGCGGGTCTCGTCAGGGTCGAGCAGCCGGCCCAGCCCGCAGCCATGGAAGGTGTACAGGTGCACCGGCAGTTCGTAGGCGCGTGCGACCGGGACCGTGGTCTCGCACGAATCGCCATAGCCTGTGGTGACGCCGTAGACGCGGCCGTCCTCCTGCAGCAAGCGGTCCAGGAAAGCCATGCCGCGCGTGATGCGCGTGCGGAAAGCCGGCGCATTGGACAGCACCGCTGTGGCGCGGCGCCGTGCCAGCGCGGCCACCGCCTCGATCGTCAGGGGCGTGCCGTCAAAGACCATCGATATGGCGGTGTTGGCGGCATCGATCGCAAAGTATTCAGACATCGGTTCAGGCATTCATCATTGCAGCGTTGCGGTGCCGGATGGCACGAGCCGCCAGAAGCGGGGAACGGGCATTCCCGATGCGATCATTGCACGCAGTTCGTCAGAACAGAGGGCGATCACGTGGTTGTCGTGCAACCACGTACAGGCATTGGCGTCCTGCGCGCCCGATGCCGCCTCGATCGTGAGGCCGTGGCCCAGCATGGTGGCAAACAAGCCACCGCCGTGGCACTTGAGTCCCGCTTCTTTCAGCGTCCACGCATGCGCAAACTGTTGTACGGGATCCGGAGTAGCGGAGTGGTCGGCGAGTGTGGCACGTTCGAGGTCCGTGGTGATGGCGCCATACAGTGCCTCCAGTCCCTTGCGCGACCGGCAGGGTTCGAGATCGAGTCCGAGCGCAGCGCCACCCACGGCGCAGGCAACCAGGTCGCCGCTGTGGGAAATCGACAGCTTGGCGGGCACGCCGCCGCCTGACACCACGGGCGGCGACTCAGCGCCGCCCGTCAGTATCCAGTCCCGCCGCGCGCCGCCGAACGCTTCGGCCAGCAGCCCACGCGCCAGCCAGCGGCCGGCGACGAACTGGTCGCGACGCCGCGCCGACTGCTTCGCGGCCAAGCGCGCCAACTCGCCTTCAGACATCCATGACTGCGCGTCGGGCGCCTGCGCGGCAAGTTCCGTCACGCTCCCCAGGCGCAGCCACGTGGTCATTACTGTGCGACCTTGGCGTAGGTGCCCTTGAGCGCAACGCCCACCACCACGGCGCCGGCGTGGCATTCGTAGTCGGTCGGGCTGGAGACCTCGTTCTTCTTGTAGTAGCTGACAATGTCGATCACCGCATTGGCGCCCTGCGACTTGGCCGTGTCCTGCAGCGCGATCAGCGCCGACAGTGCGGCCCAGCGGCAGCCGTCTTCATCGCTCTTGCCAACTCCGTTGGTTTTGCGGTTGGAGACACCCGATTCCATGCGCTGCAGCACCTTGGGGGTCTTCTGGCCGGAGAGGTAGAAGCGGAAGGAATCGTCGAGCTTTTCCTTGGCCTCGGGCATGTCGAGCACTTCCTGGATCGGCAGCATGTACTTGGTGTCGCGCGCGTGCGCCGGAGCCGACAGCAAGGCGCAGGCGCACAGCGACATGGCAACGACAGAGAGAGCGGATTTCATAGATCTTCCTTATTCTTGGTTGGCAATCTAGAAAGGACTTCAGTCTTCCCAACGGCGGAACACCAGCGAGGTGTTGATCCCGCCAAAAGCGAAGTTGTTGCTCATCACGTAGTCCGCGTCGAGTTGGCGCGGCGTTTCCATGATGTAATCGAGGGGCGCGCAGCGCGGGTCCGGCGTGCTGAGGTTCAGGGTGGGCGCAAACCAGCCGTCACGCATCATCTCGATGGTCATCCACGCTTCCAGCGCGCCGCAGGCGCCCAGCGTATGCCCCATATAGCTCTTGAGCGAGCTGACCGGCATGCCGGGACCAAACACGGCATGAGTGGCGTGCGATTCGGCGATGTCGCCGTGGTCGGTGGCGGTGCCATGCGCATTGACATAGCCAATGCGGCCGGGCTCGAGGCCTGCGTCTTCCAGCGCCAGTCGCATGGCAACGGCCATGGTCTCGGCCTTGGGCTGGGTCACGTGCGCGCCGTCGCTGTTAGTGCCGAAGCCGAGGATCTCGGCCAGGATGCGCGCGCCGCGCGCCTGCGCGTGCTCCAGTTCTTCCAGCACCAGCGTGCCCGCGCCTTCGCCCAGCACCAGCCCGTCGCGCGCGCTGTCGAAGGGGCGCGGCGTGGCCTGCGGGCTGTCGTTGCAGGTGCTGGTGGCAAAGAGCGTGTCGAACACGGCCGCTTCGGTGGCGTCGAGTTCCTCCGCGCCGCCTGCCAGCATTGCTACCTGGCGGCCGCTCCAGATCGCCTCGTAGGCATAGCCGATGCCCTGGCTGCCGGACGTGCAGGCGCTGGACGTGGTAACAATGCGGCCGGTGATGCCAAAGAACACGCCGATATTGACCGCTGTGGTGTGCGGCATCATGCGGATATAGGTCGTCGCACTAATGTCCTCGGTGGTGCGCTCGCTTCGCATGCGTCCGAAGTCGGCGACCGCCTCGGGCGTGCCGGTGGACGAGCCATAGGCAACGCCGAGCTTGCCACTCGTCAGCAGCGGATCGCCCGCGAGGCCTGCGTCCTGCAGCGCCGCCTCGGTTGCCAGCACGGACATCAGCGCCACCTTCCCCATCGAGCGCGTCAGCTTGCGGGTGTAGTGCGACGGCAGCACCAGAGGCGGCACGGGCGCGCCGAGAAGGGTGTTCAGTCCCTTAATGTCTTCCCATTCCGTCATGCGCCCGACCGCGCTACGGCCCGATTCCAGGGTGCTACGCACCGTGGCCCAGTCATTGCCCAGCGCGCAAATCGCGCCGGTTCCAGTTACGACGACGCGCTTCACCCGAACATCCCCCCATTGACCGAAATCACCTGTCGCGTGATATAGCCCGCGTCGGGCGACAACAGGAACGCCACCGTGGCCGCGACCTCGTCGGGCGTGCCCAGGCGGCGTGCCGGGATCATGCGCAGCGCTTCAGCGCGCACGTGCTGCTCTACCATGTCGGTGTCGATCAACCCGGGCGCGACGCAGTTGACGGTGATGGCGCGCTTGGCTAACTCGATCGCCAGTGCCTTCGTGGCGCCGATGATGCCGGCCTTGGCCGCGCTATAGTTGGCCTGGCCGCGGTTGCCGACCAACCCCGACACCGACGAGAGCGTGACAATGCGGCCCGGCAGGCGCCGCTGCACCATCGGCATCACCACCGGATTGAGCACGTTGTAGAAGGCGTCGAGATTGGTGTGTATCACCTCGTCCCACTCGGCGCCGCTCATGGCTGGGAAGGCTGCGTCGCGGGCCAGGCCGGCGTTGCACACCACACCGTAGTAGCAGCCATGCGCGGCAATATCGGCCAACAGCATGGCGGAGGCTTCATCGCGCCGGCCCACATCGAAACAGAGCACACGGGATTTGCGGCCGCAGGCGCGCACCGAGTCGGCGACGGAGGCAGCCTCGTCGCGGCTGGAGCGGCAGTGCACCACTACATCAAAGCCGTCGCGGGCCAGCCGCAGAGCGATGGCACGGCCGATGCCGCGGGACGAGCCCGTGACCAGCACGGTCGGATTGGTCATGCTTACTGTCCTTGCAGAAAGGCCTGCGCATCCGCAGGCTGGAAGACGGAGACATTGGCGTGGGCCACCTCGCGGCCATCCAGCGCCAACCGGCAGGCGAACTGGCCCAGGCCGTTGTCGCCGATCAGTTCCGCCTGCACGCTGATGGTGAGTTCGCTGCCGATCGGGAAAGCTGGCACGTCGCATTCATAGCGGCGCGAACCCAGCAGGAAGCCGATGCCTGGCGGGCGTCCCGCGCGCCGGTCGCGCACACCCGCCCACGCGGCGATGGCCTGCGCCATGTATTCGATGCCGACCCAGCCGGGCATGCCGGTCTGATCGACGAAGAGCTGTCCGGATCTCACCGTTGCACGGGCGGCGCAGCCGTTGTCGTCGGCCTGAACCAGCGCATCGAGCAACAGCATGGCGCCGCCGTGGGGCACTACTTCGGCGACGGGCGGCAGGGCTGATAAATTTTGCATGCGTTACCCCTCCCCAAGCACCAGCACGCAGTTACTGCCGCCAAAGGCGAACGAATGGCTCATCACGTAGCGCGGGGTGCGTCCGAGCGCGCTACCCGGGCCGGCGACGTGCAGCGCCGGCAGCGCGGCATCGGCCACGCCGTCCCACCAGTGCGGCGGCAGCCGGCCGTGCGCATTGCCGTTCAGCGTGAGCCACATCAGCGCCGCTTCTATCGCGCCGGCCGCGCCAAGTGTGTGGCCAGTCAACGGCTTGGTGGAACTGACCGGCACCTCACGGCCGACGACGTCAGCGACGGCATGCGCTTCCATCACATCGTTGGCTGGCGTGGCGGTGCCATGCAGGTTCACGTAGTCGATCGCATCCGCGCCGATGTCCGCTCGCACCAGCGCCTGCCGCATTGCCAGACGTGCGCCCTTACCGAGCGGATCCGGTGCGGAGACGTGGTAAGCGTCCGACGATTCGCCCCAGCCGGCCAGGCGCACCGGGCCTGGCTCACGCGACATCAGGAACAGCGCCGCGCCTTCGCCAAGATTGATGCCATTGCGGTTGGCCGACAGCGGATTGCAGCGCGCCGCGCTGACCGATTCGAGCGCGGAAAAGCCGGCGACGGTAAATGCGCATAGCGTGTCTACGCCACCGGCAAGGACCACATCAGCCAGCCCATGGCGCAGCAGCCGCGCACCGGCGGCGAGAGCCTTGGCGCTCGACGAGCATGCGGTGGAAATCGTGTACGCAGGGCCCTTCGTTCCCAGCATTGCGGCGAGGAAGCTTGCCGGCGAGCCCAGCTCTTGCTGGCCGTAGTGGTAGGCCTGCGGCAATGCGCCATCGCGTACCAGGCCATGCAGCGCGAGCTCGCCTTCGCGTATGCCCGAGGTGCTAGTGCCCATCACCACCGCCACGCGCAAGGGGCCGACGCGCGCAATCTCGTCCTCCACCGCCGGGCGCACCTGCGCCAGTGCGTCGAGCAGCATGGCGTTGTTGCGGCTGCGATGGCGCGTTTCGATATGCGCCGGCGCGGCATCGTCGGCAAGGTCGTTCACCGTACCGAGCAGCAGCTTACGGCCGGGGCTGTAGCGGTCGGTGACTTCACCGGCAATGGGCGCATCTGCTTGCCACATGGCTTGGCGCACCGCGTCCTGCCCGCGCCCGAGCGCGCAGCGGATGCCGACGCTGTTCAGGAACGCCGTCATGCCGCACCGCCTTGCGCCGGCAGGTTGCGGATCGTCAGCCGGTAGCCGTCGCGGTACTGCACGAACAGCGTGGTGACCGCATCCGGAAAGCGGACCTCGGCAACGGTTTCGGTGCCCTGACGCAACTGGCGCAGGGCGGGCGTTACTTCAAAGGTCCATCCGGCGGGCAATGCGTCCCGGATCGCGTCAGCCGGCCACAGCGACAACTGCAGGTCGCTCAGGATGCGTTCCGGTTGCAGTTCAGCGGGCGTCCAAGGTGAGCGCGAGACCTGCAGGTTCGTGCCGTCCCAGTCAAGCCGCGCCAGCACCTGCCCCCCGGCCACGGCAGCGAGTCGTGTGTGCGCGGCATCGGCTTCCAGGAGTGCCATCAGCTCGCGGCGCTCGGTGCGGCCTTGCATCTGGAACTCGACGGTGATGTGCTGCTGCAGCTTCAGGTCGCGCTGCAGCGATGCCGGGGGCAGGCGCAGCAGAGCCGTGGCGCGGGCCTGCTGCGCGGCATGTTGAGGAGCGGCACCCGGCGATGCGCAGCCCGCTGCCAAGGCAGCGGACAACGCCAGTGCGGATAAGCTAAGATGGCGCATCAGACGTTGCAGAACTCTTCCAGCACCGCCAGCCGGCGGCGCGGTTCGGCCACGAAGGGGTTGTTGCGGTCCCACGCGTAGCCGGCAAGGATCGCGGAGATCATGTCGCGGATTTCCGGGGTGGCGTTGGGATGGAAGATCAACTTCTGGAAGCGGCCTTCGTACCAAGCTTCGACAAAGACGCGGAAGCAGTCCACACCTGCCTTGAGTGGCTGCGCGAACTCCTTCTCCCAGTCGACGGCTTCGCCGGCGAGCTGACGCACGAGGCACTGTGCGGCGAGGCTGGCCGACTTAAAGGCGATGGTCACGCCGGAGGAAAACACCGGGTCGAGGAATTCGCCGGCATTGCCGAGCAGCGCATAGCCGTTACCCCACAGCGACTTCACATTGGCCGAGTAGCCCGCGATCTGACGCGCGGGAGTATCCCACTGCGCGTTGGCGAGCAACTTCTTCAGGCCCGGCTCCTCGGCCACCAGCGCCTGTAGGCGCTCGGTCTCGGTGCCGGTGTAGCGGTCGAGGAACGCCTTCTCCGCCACCACGCCCTGCGAGCAGCGGCCGTCGGAGAAGGGGATGGTCCAGTACCAGACGTCCTTGTGCTCGGGATGCACGCTGATCAGGATTTTGTTGCGATCGAATGCGCCGGGCGAGATGCGGTCTTCCACGTGCGTGAAGATCGCGCTTCGCACCGGGAAGCCTGACGGCGATTCCAGCTTGAGCAGGCGCGGCAGGATGCGGCCGAAGCCAGAGGCGTCCAGCAGGAACTTCGCGCGCACCATGTATTGGCTGCCGTCCGGCGCGCGCACCATGACCTCGGGCTGCTCGCCGCTGACATCGACGTTCTCGACCAGGTGCGAGAAGCGCACCTCGGCGCCCTGGCGCGCGGCGTCGCGGATCAGCACGTCGTCAAAGCGCGCGCGCTGCACCTGGTAGGTCGTGCCCCAGCCGGGCGAGAACTTCTCGCGAAAGTCGAACTCGGTCTGCTGCGTGCCGCGCGAGAAGGCGGCACCGTTCTTGTACTGGAAGCCCGCTTCCACCACCGCGCGCAGCATGCCGGCCTCTTCGATATAGGCCATGCTCTGCGGCAGCAGGCTTTCCCCGATCGAAAAGCGCGGAAACGTCTCCTTCTCGATCACCAGCACCGGGATCCCGTGCTTGCGCAGCAAGCCCGCTGCGACCGAGCCCGCAGGCCCCGCGCCAATGATGACGACATCCGTGGTTTCCGTTTTCATATGCTTCGACACTTGATACTCAAAGACTGCGAGATGATGGGTACAAACACATGGCTCAGTGCCCGCCATGCGAATTTCCTTGCTGCGCCGTTGGCCGGAACCAGGGCGACAGCACCCACACGGCGCCGACACCAGCCAGCATCGTGACGCCGAACGCATGCAGCGCTGGCGTGGACGACAGCGCCAACAGACCGAAAGCGAGTAGGGTACTCGCCGCGCCCAGCACGATCGCCGTCCACGATACGCCATCGCCGGGATGCTCCAGCAGGAAGATGCCGTAGTCGACGCCGACGCCCAGCAGCAGCGCAAGCGCCAGCACCGGGAAAAGTTGCAGCGGCACGTGTAGCCAGCCCAGCAGCGCCACGCTGAGCAGCGCCGCCAGCAAGGTCGGCACCAAAGCGCGCCAAGCAGCGAGGCCGTAGCGCCACGCCAGCAGCACCGAAACCGCGGCGGCGCCGGCCAGCAGCAGCCAGCTCATCAGCACCCGGTAATGGTGCAGCAAGCCGGACAGGTCCGCCACCCGGTCGACCCATTCGACGCCGGCCACGCCGGCCACAGCGGCCTGCACCTTCGGCATGGTTTTCGGGTCGTTCAGGCCGCGCAGTAGCATCACGCTAGCGTAATTGCCGTCCTTGCCTTCGCGGCCCACCCACAGGTGGCGCAGGGCTTCAGAGACCGGATGAGCCAGCCACACCGGCAAGGTCAGCACTTCGTCCGATCCTGACGTTTCCGTGCTGGCAGCGTGGCTGGCGACCGTGCCGGTCACATGCGCGATGCGCTCGCGCACCTGCGTCTCCAGCTTCGATGCCAGCGCCGCGTCAGCACGCTGACGTGCCGCAGAGGGTACCCAGTCGGACAGCGCGACAAAGCCGTCGATGCCACCGTCCGCCATGATGCCAGCCAGCGCTGTCTTGGCGGCTTCCTCGCGCTGCAGCACCTGATCGGCGGAAGCGCCACTCACCAGGAGGAATTGCGCCGGGCTCGGGCTGCCGAGCAGGCGGCCGGCAGTGCGCTGTGCTTCGATCAAGGCGGGGGGCGAGCTTTGCAACTGACGCACGTCGTCCACAACCTTCACCTGCAGTAGGCCCGGCACGATGAAGGCGGCCAGCACCACAGCCAGGAGCAACGTGCGGCGATCGGCGCGGGCGCGCGGCCAGCGTGCCAGGCTGTCAGACAGCCACGCCGACAGCCGCGTCGGCCGCAGGCTGCCGCTGTCCAGCAGCGGGAACCACAGCACCACCGTCAGGAATGCGGCGACTAGGCCCACTGCAGAGAACAGCGCCATCTGCCTGAGCCCCGGGAACGGCGCGATGCCGAGCGCCAGGTAGGCGACCACGCTGGTCGACAGCGCCAGCATCATGCCTGGCAGAAGGCGGCGCATCACGCCCGCCGGCGTGCGCCGGCCATCTGCCTGACGGGTCACGAAGTAATGGATGCCGTAGTCCTCGGCCACGCCGACCAAGCTGGCGCCGAACACCAGCGTGATCAGGTGGACGCGCTCGAACACGGCGCTGGTCACGGAGATGGCCGCGGCGGTACCGATCAACAGTGACAGCGCGACCAGCACGATCGGGCGTAGCGAGCGGAAGGCCAGCCACACCAGTAGCAGCACCGCCGCAAGCGAGCCCAGCCCGATCACGTTCATCTCGAAGCTGGCCTGCGCCGCGGCTGCCTCGGCGTGCAGCGGAATGCCGGCCATCACCACCCGCACCGCATCTTGTCCCTGGCGCGCGCTGGTATTGGCCGTGGCCAGGAGGTCACCGTAGTCGGTATCGCCGCTGACCGAGAACGCTGGCTTGCTGATGCGATAGGTCAGCAGCACCCAGTGCATGCCTTCGGCCGAGAACGCCGCCAGCCCGTCGCGCTCGCGCACGCGGGTCAGGTCGGCGCGCGACAGCCACCATCCCTGCCACAGCCCCAGCGGATCGGCCGACCAGCTCGACAGGCTGGTGCCGGCCGAGAATTGGTACAGCCGCGCCAACGCTTGCTGCGCCAGCGTGTCGGCATCGGCGCGACCGAGCGTGGCGCGCTGGGCGTCGGTCAGCAGGTGGTCGCGCCAAGGGCGGTAGAAGGCCAGCGCGGCGTCGAGATCGAATGATGCAATCTTGTCCACGGGGCGCAGCAGCTCGGGATGCGCGTCGGTGGTCTGACTGAAGCGATGCGCGGCCGTCTTTGCCCGCTGCCAGTCGGACGCGCCGACCAGCACGATGATCTCGCGCGATACGCCGTCGGCAAGCTGGCGCAGCACGCGGTCGGCGGTGGCGGTGCGCTCGCTGCCGGGCAGCAGCGCCATCACGTCGGTGTCGATGCGCGCGCTGCGCCAGAAGCTGGACTGGTGCAAGGCCAGCGCCAGCACGACCAGCAGCCAGGCGAACGCCAGCACGCGGGCCAGCGGCGCCATGCCCGCCAGGCCGGTGCGGGCACGGACTAGAACACGGTTGGCCGAATCACTCAAAACGCTGGGCCTCCGCGGCGGAAAGCCTTGGCGCCGCCACCGCCTCGATCAGACGTATCTGGGTAGTGTCGCCGCCGGCTTCTTCCAGGCGGATGCTGCGCACGAAACGGTCGCCGCTCAGCTCGATGCGGGCAAAGACGCGCCGGATGCCGCTGTCGGTCGGCGTTAGTGTCAGGGCCCAGCCGTCCTTGCCAGCGAGCTTCGCATCCAGCGCAAAGCGCCTCGACAGCGCCGACAGGTCGCCGCGCAGCACCGCGATCATCGATTCGCCGACCACGCGCATCGCCGGCTGCTCGTCGGCAGCGAGCCGCTGCTGCACCTTGCCGTCGGCGCCGCGCACTACCAGTTCCTTTGGCGTCACCAGCAGGCTCGACACGATCGGCTCGCGCGTGGTCCAGGCCAGCCCGCGCTCGCGCACGAGCACGAAGTCGCCGCGCGAAACCAGCGGATTGGTAAAGCCCGCTAGCTGGCGCTTCTGCTCGAAGCGGCCGCGCATCACCTGCGCATCGGCCAGCCGCGCAGCGATGGCGCCGAGGGTATCAGCAGCTTGTACCGGCAACGCAGGCAGGCAGGCAAGCGCCGCGAGGGCGGCCAGCAGGGCGCGGCGCTTCATGGCTTCACCCCTAGTCGTTCCCAAAGCACCGGTGGGCATTCGTAGCACATCTCCCCCGTGCCCATGTCCACCGCCACCTGCACCGAATAGCCCTTGGTCAGGCGCTCGCCGGAGGCGGCATCGCGCAGCACGTAGTCGATCTTGAGCCGGTTCTCCCACTCGACGATGGTGGCGCGGACGATCACGGCCTGGCCGTAGACCAGCGGGCGCACATAGCGCAGGCGCAGATCGACTACCGGCCAGGCATAGCCGGAATCGCGCATCGCGGGATAGTCGTACTGGAACCGCGCCAGCAGCGCGCAGCGCGCCTGCTCCAGGTAGCGCACATAGTTGCCGTGCCACACCACGTCCATCGGGTCGAGGTCGTGAAAGGCGGGGGTGAGGGTGATTTCGTGGCTCAGGTCTGGGGTCATGGCACTGTGAGGAATCGATCGCGGTGTCAGCGCGCGCGCCCGGGCGTGTTGTCCGGGTCGGCCCAGAAATCATAAAAGTTGAACCAGTCGTACGGCGACAGCACGAGCAGCTGTGTGAGCCAGTCTGCGTAGGCAGTGGCATAGCCGGTCAGCGCCTCGGCGCGATTCGCGCGCGGCAGCCGCACTTGGCGCGCCAGCTCGGTGAAGCGCAGCAGGTGGCCATCGCCGCGGCGGATGCAGCCCATCGCGAACAGCGGGCAGTCCATCAGCGCAGCCAGCACGTATGGGCCCACGGGGAATCGCGCCGGTGCGCCCAGAAACGGCACGCTGACCGAGCGCCCGCCATGGGCGGGCGCTCGGTCGCCGGCAATGGCAACGAACTCGCCGGCGCGGACCTTGTCGGACAGCTCCTGCGCGGTGGCCGGCGAGATCTCGTCGACCTGGTACAGCTGCAGCGTCGAGCCCGGGTCGAGCCTGGTCAGGATGCGGTTGAAGCGTTGAGCATGCGCGGTATGCACCAGCACCGTCAGGCGCAGGCCGGCGCGATGGCGGGCCAGCACGCGGCACAGCTCCAAGCAGCCCATATGCGCGGTGACGATGATGCCGCCCTGGCCGCTCTCGATCTGCCGCAGCATCACCTCGGCGCCTTCGCGCGTGACGCCACCGAAGGCGTAGCGGCCGCCAATCGCCAGCAGCTTGTCGAGCAGTGTGTCGGCGAATGCATACAAGTGGCGCAGCGTATGGCGCGCGCGGGGCAGCGGATCTTGCGCGCCGGTGGCGCGATGTACGCGGCGCAGGTAGTCCCGCGAGGCGCGGCGCGCGGCGCCGTGCGTGAGCCAGTAATAGGTGACCACGGGGTACAGCACAGCGCGGAACGCCATGCGCCCCAACAGCCGATGGATGGTGTACAGGCACCAGACGCCCCACACGCAGGTAGCCTCGCCGATGCGGCTCCAGTGGCGAGCGGCGCCGGGGTTCGCGGGCGGCGCCGCGCCGGGTGCGGTGGTACTCATGCCAGCTTGCGTCCCATCAGTACCGGCAGGCGCCACAGCATGCCGAAGAACAGACGCGTATGCATCCACGAAATTCGCAAGTTGTCGCGCCAGACGCGAAAGTGCGAAACGCCGTCGCTGGGGTAGGTCACCGGCGTCGGGATGTTGACGATGCGCACGCCGCGCCAGACCAGTCGCACCAGGATCTCGATATCGAACTCCATGCGCGGGCCGATGTGCGCCGCACGCGTGAGCGGCACCACATCGGCCAGTGGATAGACGCGCAGCCCGCACATCGAATCGCGCACCGCAAACGATAGCGTATGGACCCAGACCCACAAGTGCGTCAGATAGCGTCCGATCAGCCGGGCGCGCGGCACCGAGGCGTCATAGACCGGATTGCCGCAAACCATTGCGATCGGGTCGTGTTGCGCCATGGTGAGGAAGGCTGGGATACAGCCGGCATCGTGCTGGCCGTCCGCGTCGATCTGCAACGCGTGGGTATAGCCGGCGCGCCAGGCCGCCTCGAAGCCGGCCATTACTGCCCCGCCTTTGCCCTGGTTTTGTTCGAGCCTGACCAGCGTGACGCGGCCGTCCGGGCGTCCCGCCAGGTCGCGCAGCACGGCGGCGCAATCGGCATTGCTGCCGTCGTCGACCAGCAGGCACGGCACCGGGTGCGCCAGGATCGCATCGACCATGGCGCCGATGGCGCGTTCGTGGTTGTAGACCGGCACCAGTACCACCGGACGGAAGTCGGCGTCAGCCATGCTTTCTCCTGAAGACAATGCGGCCGCTGGCATGCGGGCCTGCTGCCGAGGTCAGGCGGAATGCCAGTGCCAGCTTGTCCGGCAGCCATTCCAGGTCCAGCCGCACGTGGCTGCCGGGGCGGATCACGCCCTGGAACTTCAGCACGTCCAGCCGCAGGAAACGCTCACGTGCGGGCACCGGCAGACGCTGCGGAGCCAGCGCCATGACCCAGTCGAGCTGCGCCACACCGGGCACGATCGGCGTGCCGGGGAAATGCCCATCGAAAATCGCCAGGTGTTCGCTGACGTCCAGCGTGGCCGCGGCAGCGTTCCCGCTGCTTTCGATCCAGACGGCGCGCGGCAGGGTCTGGCGGAACAGGTCGCGCAGCATGGCTTCGGTGGTCTTGCCCTGCGCGTTGCAGGGTAGCGCCTCAGTGGTCAGGTGCCAGCGCCGCGGCAGCGCGAGCAGATCGACGGTGTTAGCCAGCGCCCCCTTCATCGCGGCGATCAGCGCGGGCCGGCCAGCCTCGGTCAGCATGGCGGCTCCGGCCTCGGCCAGCACCACGGCGGCAGCCACGCGCGTGCCGACATCCAGGTCCACCAACACCACGCGCGCATCCTGCACCAGCGGCGATGCCGCCAGCGTCTGCTCGATGCGGGTCAGCGAGACGCGCTTCTCTTCGATCTTGGCGATGCGGTCGGCGCGCCCGGCCAGCACGAAGCCCTGTTCGCCGTCGGCCAGCGCGCGGTCCGCGCAGACATGCCAGTCGTCAGTTGGCAGGTGGGCCGAGCGCACCGCCAGGAAGCCGTCCTGCAGGCGCCAGGCCACGCCGGGCAGCGCCGTCCAGCGATCCTGCTGGCGCGCACGCTGGCGCCAGGCGATGCCGCCGGTTTCGGAGCTGCCGAGGACTTCAATGGGCGATTGGCCGAGGTGGCGCAGCGCGTCGTCCGCCGCCTCGGGCGGCAATGGCCCACCGGAGGAGAACACCGCGCACACCGCCGCGCGAGCCGCCGACCAGTCCAGCGATTCAGGCATGCGGCGCAGGTGCGCGGGGCTGCTGACCAGCACGACCGGCGCATCGCCGCATGCTGCGGCGACTTCCTCTAGGAAGGCGAGGCGCGCCTGCGGCAGCGCGCGGCCGGCCGCCAACGGCCACAATACGCAGAACAGCAGTCCGTAGATATGCTGGTGTGACACCGTGGCCAGGAGCCGGGCGTTCGGCGGCAATTGTGCGCCAAAAGCGGCCTCCAGCGCGGCGGTTTCAGAATCGAGCTGCGCCAGCCGCTTGTGAATGGCCTCGGGAGCGCCGGTGGAGCCTGACGTGAACAGCGTGACGCCAGTATCGTCTGGCGACAGCGGCGGCCAGTCGCCGACATCCCCGTCGATGTCCTGCCTCGGCTGCACGCCCAGGGGCAGTTCGCCGGCCCAGCCGTCGGTGTGTGCGCGCAGCGCTATCAGCGTGTCCGGGCGCGTGTCGCCGGGCAGCACCACGTGCTTGCCTGCATGCCAGGCACCGAACAGGGCGGCGGCGAATTCCTGCGTCGAGTCGATATGAATTGCCCAACGCTCCCCCGGCGCCGCGGCAAAGGCCACGCGCCATGCATCCGCACGCGCCAGCAGGTGGGCGGCGTCAGCATTCCCGCCGGGCTGCGCGACACGGTGGGCAAGGGCGGCCATCGCGCCGCGGATACCCGTCCACTCAGTCATGACGACTCCCTGTCATGACGTGTCGACGCACCAGCCACTCGCCCGCGAACATCGTGCCGATCAGCACATAGGCGATAGCGCCGTTATAGAGCGCCCACACGCGGTCGCTGGCAAAGCACGCGGTGGCCAGCGCGATCGCCCCGTTGCCGCAGAAGAACAGGCACCACGCCGCGGTGACTTTGCGTGTGTAGGCTACACCCATCTGCGGCAGGTCAGGCTCGCGCAGTCGTGCCAGCCGCTCGACCACGCTGGGGGGGCGCCATAGGCTCCAGCCGAACACGACCAGCAGCACCGCGTTGACCAGCGCCGGGTAGAGCTTGAGCGGCATCGCCTCGCCGGAGGCGAGCACCACCAGCGCGATCGCGCCGGCGATGAGCGCCAGCGGACGCCAGCCGGCGTGCCGCACCGCGGCCAATCGGAGCAGCATCAGCGCGACCAGCAGCAATGCCACTGTGCGCGGAGGCCAGTATTGCAGACCGACATAGACAGCCACGGGGTAGCACAGCGTCAGCGCACCCAGCGCCCAGTTACGCCACGCCATCAGGCCGTCGCAGCGGAATCGGAGTCGATCAGGAGCGCCAGTGCCTGCACCACGTCGTGAATGGTGCGCACAGATTTGAATTGCTCGGGCTTGAGCGGCTTGTCCAGCATCGGCTTGAGCTTGACCAGCAGGTCGACCGCGTCAATGCTATCAATATCCAGGTCTTCATAAAGCCGGGCTTCCGGACGGATGCGGTCGGCGTCAATCTCGAAGGAGTCCTGCAGGACTGCCGAAATGCGCGCAAAGATTTCGTCGTGGGTCATGACCATGCTTACCAGCTTGAAAAGAATCGGATACCAGGTTGTACTCAGGCCGAAGCCTGTTCGG
The DNA here is from genome assembly GCF_000426345.1 of Cupriavidus phytohabitans. Classification (GTDB taxonomy): domain Bacteria; phylum Pseudomonadota; class Gammaproteobacteria; order Burkholderiales; family Burkholderiaceae; genus Cupriavidus. Next base: position 20,328 of record NZ_AUFE01000069.1, read on the forward strand.
CGCGATGCGCGGTGACAAATGCCGCCAGCGTAGCAACGCTGGCAAAACGGGCACGAACGGCTTCCTTGTCGCCGCTCATCGAGACACCATAGTGCTTCTGCAGCGCCAGGCCGAGTTCGAGCGCATCGATCGAATCCAGGCCGAGGCCTTCGACGAACAGCGGTGCTTCGCTGTCTATGTCTGCGGGCGCAACCTCCTCTAGCGATAGCGACGAAACGATCAGTTCTTTGATTTCTTGCTCAAGCGCCTGCACGGCGTATCTCCCTGAAAAATATTCGGTCAGCGCCAGCGTGACCTCGCGTACGGCCATGGCGTCGTCGGCGTCGGCTTTCGCCAGCTGCCGGGTGTCTATGTCTTCGCGCACGTCGATGACGTAGCGCGGCCTACGTACCGGTACGCGATACCACTTCTCGCCCTTGCGCAGCGTGGGTGGCTCGCAGCGGATCACCACTGGCGTCAGCGCAAAACCCCCGCGCACCGCGATGTTGGCGGCGCCGCGCTGCAGCCGCAGGCTGCCGTCTGCCGGGGTGCGCGTGCCCTCCGGAAAGATCACGAGATTGTTGCCGGCGCGCAGCGAGGCGATGCAGTCCTGCACCATCTGCGCGCCCGAATTGTTCTGCACATAGCCGGTGGCCAGCACCGGCCCGCGCGTGAACGGGTTGCGGGCCAGGCCCGCCTTGACCACGCAGTCGGCACGGCGCGTCAGCGCGATCAGGAACACCACGTCGATCAACGATGGATGGTTGGCCACGATCAGCAGTCCTTCGCGCTGCAGCCGCTGTGCGTTGCGCACCTCATAGCGGATCACGCCCACCGCGCACATCAGCCACAGGAACAGCTGGAAGGCATGGTGGACTGCATCCTTGCAGACACGTTGCCGGCGTGCGGCGCTCCATGGCGGCAACGCCAGAACCGGGAACACCAACAACCGCAGCGCCAGACCGCCCAGCCCAAAACAGGAAAAGCACAGCCCGGTGGCGCATACGCGCCAAGCGCGTCCCATTCTCTCAACCATGACGCCGCCACCGCCAGCCGGCATGCTCACCGCGGTACGTGAGTTCCCTCTTGCCGGCGAGAATGAACTGCAGCACGTTCAGGCCGTGAGGAAGTTGCTGGGGAGCATCAGCTGGCTCGGCTGTCGCCGACCACGTCAGCGTGAAAGACGCCTCACCCGCGCGCGGCGCTCCTAGACGCCACGCCCAGCTAAAAGGGCAGGCCGGCTCGTCTTCGAACGGGGCATAGGGCGTGGCCACAGGTTCGTCATAATGGACCAGCATCACTTCGGTCGCACCATCGGCAAGCAGGCTACAGGCTTCCAATACAGCGGTTTCGACAGTATCGCGCCCGGCCGACACCGCAACCAAGTTCTCAGTATCGATCAGGTCGATGGATCGCACCGCGCCGATGGCGTTATGCACCGAAAGCCCGAAGGCTGTCGGTGACAGCGCATCGCCCAATGCCAATTCCGAGAGCATGGACACGAGCCGGCCCGTATCGCCGTGGCGCGAGGCAAACACAGCGGGTATTCCGAGCGCGCTCGGCGCACAAGCATAGGCCGACGCCAGTGCGACGCGCCCGATTCCAGGCAGGCGGCGCCGCAGCATTGGCGCCATCTGTGGCAAGGGTGGCGGCTCAGCAAGCCTTGCGGGCAAGTGCGGCGCTGCGCTCCACGCTCGCCAGTCGTCCTGTGACTCCAGTCCGTCCGCCCACGCCGACCACGAGCGGATACCAAACGTCAAAACTTCGCCCTGATTGGAGACAGCGAATCCGGCGCTCATGTATACCTGCCCTTCGCGCCCGCCAGGCAGCAGCGGGCCAACACGGCGGCGTGATGGCTGCCGAATTCCGACTGGAAGGCAAGGCGATACATGGATGACGAGAGAAATAGACAACGGCGCGACATTCTACTCAAATCGCCCCTCCTGGCATGTCAAAAATATCTTTGACTGTGGCGAAAGTGCCTATGTGTTGTGGAATTGCGCCGAAATCATGTTATCGGTGACACGGCGTCGTGATCGCACCCCCCATTGGGGGGGGCATTAAATTAAGCAGAATAATCCGGACAGGGGATGACTGCCCAATCCACCCAAGTTACTGTAAGCATCAACAAGCCTTATAAGCAGCATGTCGATGAGGCTTTGGGCGAGGCGGACGAGGTTTGTTGCGATCCGGTCGCACGCGATGGGCACGTGTTGCGATCAAAGCCAAGGTCTCATTCAGGGCAGCCTTGGCCCAGCGCAAGCCGAGCAGCGCCGCTGACAGGACAGGTTTGAGAGCCGTGATGGCGAAGGTTCGGTTGATACGACGGTCCGAGTCAATCTCATGTTCCTGCGCGGCGCTAAGGCAGCATAGGGCGTGCAAGTTGTCGCTGAGGATTTTGGCGCCGAAGTCCTGCCTCGCAGCCAACTGTGAGAGGC
>NZ_AUFE01000070.1 GCF_000426345.1 Cupriavidus phytohabitans
GGCGCGGACTACTCGTTCGAATGCATCGGCAACACGCAGGTCATGCGCCAGGCGCTGGAGTGCTGCCACAAGGGCTGGGGCAAGTCGATCATCATCGGCGTGGCCGAGGCCGGCGCCGAGATCTCGACGCGCCCGTTCCAGCTGGTGACCGGCCGAGAGTGGAAGGGCTCGGCCTTCGGCGGCGCGCGCGGCCGCACCGATGTGCCGAAGATCGTCGACTGGTACATGGATGGCAAGCTCAACATCGACGACCTGATCACGCACACGCTGCCGCTGGAGCGCATCAACGAGGGCTTCGACCTGATGAAGCGCGGGGAGTCGATCCGATCCGTAGTGTTGTACTGAGGCGCGCGCCATGATGGAACTGATCTCGCAACACGGCTGTTATGGCGGCGTGCAGCGCTTCTACCGGCACCACGCACGGCAGCTGTAAGCCGGCCAGACAGGTTGGATCACATCATGCTACGCCGGTGACATCGTCAACACCGGTGCTGGCAAAGCGCTCGCGGTAAGCAGCGGGCGTGACATTCAGCCGCCGCTGGAATGTCTGCCTCAGCCTCGCCTCCGACCCGAAGCCGCTTTCCATGGCGATCCATTTCAGCGGCTGCTCACTGTCTTCGAGCAGCCGCCGGGCCGCATCCAGCCGTGTCTGCTCTACATAAGCCGAAGGCGCGTGCCCGGTCTCCTTCTGGAACACCCTGGAGAAATTCCGCTCACTCATCGCAAAGCGTGCCGCGAGCATCTTTACCGAAAGATCCGCCTTGGGAGAGCGATGGATGTAGTCCTGGATATCGCGAACCCTCGGATGGACCGTCATCTGGCTGAGCAGATGTTCGCTGAACTGCGACTGGCCTCCCGGCCGTTTCAGGTAGACGACGAGATCTCTTGCCACCGCCAGCGCGATATCGCGCCCCAGGTCCTCCTCTACCATGGCAAGGATCAGGTCGAACACGGCGGTCACGCCGGCCGACGTCCAGACATGCGCGTCGCGAATGAAGATGGCGTCTGCGTCCACCAGTATCCCGGGATACCGCTGCCGCATGAGTTCCGCCACGCTCCAGTGGGTGGCGGCGCGCCGGCCGCCAAGCAGGCCGGCTTCAGCGAGGAAAAAGCTCCCCGAGCAAAGCCCGACTATGGTTTTCATCCTGTCGGCAGACGTGCGGCACCAGTCCACGACGGCGCCACACGCCGCCAGGACATTGACGATATCGCGGGCCCCCACGATCACCACCACGTCGGCGGGCGGCAGGCCATCGAGCGACCGCGCTGCCTCGAGCGAAATCAGCGTATCGGACTGGATGGCGCCGGCCTGCGGTCCGACGATCCGCAGGTCGTATTTCGGTTCATAGCCGAGCTGCCGCAAACGGGTGTTGGCATAGTCGAAGACATTGATGGCGCCAACGGCTTCTATGGCCTTGAATCCGGGATAGATGACGATGTCTACAGTAGTTCTCATGCGGCACAGGCGTCGGGTACGGCGCGGTCGAATGTCTGACCGCATGCGTCAAACGCAGATTGTATCCAACCGTTCCGCCTCGCCAGCCGGGCGCAGGGCGTAAACGCCAACCCGCCAACCCGCCAGCCCCGACTCACGCGACGAATAATGCACAGGCCTCGACACGAAGCCGGCTCGGAAGACATAGGACGTCGGCCCGCGGCCGGGTGCCTGCTCAATCCAGTGCGCCCATATCCAACCAGCACACTCTCACACTCTCTCCTGTTCGACGTGCCCTGCCCGCCTTAAGATGAATTGTTGGCTGTCGCTGGCCCCATCCGGGGGATAAGCCCCATGCGCTGCGCAAGCTGCGGGTTCGAGAATCCGACAGGTGCCAAGTTCTGTGAGGAATGTGGCGCCAGGCAGGGTCGCGTCTGCCCGGCCTGCGGGCAAGAGGCGGCTGCGAGCGCCAAGTTCTGCAGCGAATGCGGCGCGCCCTTAAGTGCTCTCGCAAGCGCACCCTCGAGCGTGACGCCGCCTGCCGCGGCAACTGCGCCCAGCACCCCCATCGACTACACACCGCCCTATCTGGCCGAGCGCATCCGCTCGGCGCAGGCAGAGATGGAAGCCCGCGGCCAGGCGGACGGCGAGCGCAAGATGGTCACTGCGCTGTTTGCCGACATGGCAGGCTCGACCGCGCTGATCCATGATCTCGATCCCGAGGATGCCCGCCGCCTGATCGACCCGGTACTGGCGCTGATGATGGAGGCCGTGCACCACTATGAGGGCTTTGTGGCCAAGTCGATGGGCGATGGCATCCTGGCGCTGTTCGGCGCGCCGATCGCCAACGAAGACCATCCGCAGCGGGCCTTGCTGGCGGCGCTGCGCATGCAGGAAGCCATGCGCCATTACGCCGACGGCGTGCGCCTCGCCCAGGGCATTGCCCTGCAGATCCGGGTCGGCATCAACTCCGGCGAAGTCGTGGTGCGCACGATCCGCATCAAGGACCTGCACACCGACTACGACCCGGTGGGCAATTCGATCCATATTGCTTCGCGCATGGAGAGCATCGCCGTGCCCGGGTCGATCGTTGCGAGCGAACACACCCGCAACCTGACCGAAGGCTATTTCGCCTTCAAGGCGCTCGGCGCGACGCCGATCAAGGGCTTGCCCGAGCCGCTCGCGGTCTTCGAAGTCCTCGGCCTCGGGCCGCTGCGTACCCGCCTGCAGGTGTCGGCCAGCCGCGGGCTGGCACGCTTTGTCGGCCGCACCCGCGAGCTCGAAGCCTTGCAGGAAGCGCGCGCACGGGCACGGGCCGGGCACGGGCAGATCGTCGGCCTGGTGGGCGAACCGGGCGTGGGCAAGTCGCGGCTTTGCCACGAGTTCAAGCTGCTTGCGCCGCGCGATAGCCTGGTGCTCGAAACCTTCTCGGTCTCCCACGGCAAGGCCTATCCATACCTGCCGCTGATCGAGCTGCTGCGGAACTACTGCCAGATCACCGCGCAGGACGATGAGCGCCGGCGGCGCGAGAAGCTCACCGGCAAGCTGCTCACGCTGGATCGCGGGCTGGAAGACAGCCTGCCTTATCTTTGCCACCTGCTGGGCGCCGCCGAGCCGGGCTCGGCACTGGCGCAGATGGACACCCAGGTCCGGCAGCAACGCACCTTCGAAGCAATCAAGCGCCTGCTCGTGCGCGAAAGCCTGACCCAGCCGCTGGAGCTGATCATCGAAGACCTGCAGTGGCTCGACAGCGAAACCGAGGCCTTCCTGGGCTTCCTCGGCGAGAGCGTGCCGAGCGCCCGCATCCTGCTGCTGGTCAATTTCCGGCCGGAATACCGGCACGACTGGAGCCGCAAGAGCTATTACACCCAGCTGCGCCTCGATCCCCTGGGCGCGGCCGAGGCGCGGGAACTGCTGCGCGCCTTGCTCGGCGACGCCGCCGGGCTTGGCCGGCTCGAGCAACTGATCCTGGAGCAGACCGAAGGCAATCCCTTCTTCATCGAGGAAGTGGTGCAGGACCTGGTCGAAGGGCAGGTCCTGCGCGGCGAGCGCGGACACTACCGCCTCGAGCAGGTTCCGGGCAAGCTGCACATCCCTGCCACCGTGCAGGGGGTGCTCGCTGCCCGCATCGATCGCCTGCAGCCTGCCGAGAAAGCGCTGCTGCAGACCCTGGCGGTGATCGGCAAGGTATTTCCCTGGAGCCTGCTGGTGCGCGTCGTCGAACAACCGGAGGACAAGACGAAGACCCTGCTGGCGCGGCTGCAAGCCGGGGAGTTCATCTACGAGCAGCCGGCATTTCCGGAAGTGGAATACAGCTTCAAGCATGCACTGACGCAGGAGGTGACCTACGGCTCCCTGCTGAGCGAGCGGCGTCGGGCACTGCATGAACGCACCGCCCAGGCGGTCGAGGCGCTGTTCGGCGCCCAGCTCGAGGAGCACTGCAGCGAGCTGGCCTATCACTTCAGCCGCAGCGGCAATACGCCGAAGGCAGTGGAATACCTGCATCGTGCCGGGCGCCAGGCCGTGCAGCGCTCGGCTGACGCCGAGGCGGTCACCCACCTCACCATGGCGCTCAACTTGCTCGCCACGCTGCCGGATGGCCGGGAGCGCGCACGCGAGGAACTCGCTATCCAGCTTGCCCTCGGTCCGGCCTGGATGGCCGCCAAAGGCTTTGCTGCCCCGGAAGTGGGAGAAACCTACACGCGCGCGCTGGCACTGTGCCGGCAACTCGGCGAGACGGCCCAGTTGTTTACTGCCCTGATGGGACTGCGCACGTTCTATACGGTCCGTGCGGAACTCCGGACTGCGCGAGGGCTGGCGGACCAGCTGCTTGGGCTGGCGGAAGAAGCGCAGGAGCTTGCGTTGCAGGTCCAGGCGCGCCGGGCCCTGGGCGCCAATCTGTTCTATCTTGGCGAACTGGTTCCTGCCCGTGAGCGGCTGGAACAGGCCATGGCTCTCTATGACCCGGAGCTGCATCGCTCGCATGCCTATGTCTATGGCCTGGAACCCGGCGTGCAGGGGCTCGCGCTGCTGGCCATGGACCTGTGGCTGCTCGGCTATCCCGACCAGGCCTGCGTGCGGAGCCAGGAGGCGCTTGCCCTGGCCCGGACCCCATCCCATCCTTCCGACTCGGCGGATGCGCTGATCGCGGCCGCCGAGGTCCGCCTGTTCCGCGGCGAGATCCAGCCGGCCCACGAACTCGCCCAGGCGCTCGTCGCCCTCGCCACCGACCATGGCTTGCCGTACGGTCTGGCTTGCGGAACCATACTGACGGGCTGGGCGCTGGCAGCAGAGGGGCGCACGGTGGAGGGCATTGACCTCATCCGAAATGGCTTGAGCGCCTACCGCGCCACTGGCGCCGATCTGTTGCGAACGCATTTCCTGGCGCTATTGGCCGAGACCTGTGCCAGGGCGGGACAGCTCGACGCAGGCCTTGCCGCAGTGGACGAGGCGCTGGACGTCGCAGACCGGACTGACGAACGGATTCACGAGGCGGAACTGCATCGGCTCAAGGGAGAGCTGACGCTGCTGGCACCGGGCCGCCCCGAGGACGGAAGCCAGGGCGCCCGCGACGCCGAAGCCTGCTTCCTGCGTGCGCTCGCGATCGCCCGCGAGCAAGGGGCCCAGTCCCTGGCATTGCGCGCCGTGTTGTCCCTGGGCCGGCTGTGGCAACAGCAGGGCCGGCAGGCCGATGCCCAGCCCTTGCTGGCAAAATGCTATGGATGGTTCAGCGAAGGCTTCGATACAGCAGACCTGCGCGCGGCCAGGGCGCTGCTAGCCGAGCTCGGCTAGGGCCGCATCATTCGGCCCCGACCGTGGTGACCGCTATCCAGCGGCCATCCTTGACTTGGTAGAGCGTCGACGTCGGATTCTTCAGGTCGCCATTCGCATCGAAGGCAATCTTCCCGGTAATGCCCTCGTATTGCGTGGCCCGCAGGGCTGGCACGAAGTCGGCCGGCTTCGCGGAATTGGCCTGCCTCATCGCGTTGATCGCCACCCACGCGGCGTCGTAGGCAAAGGGGGAATAGGTCAGGATGTCTGTGCCAAAGCGCTTCCTGAACGTCTGCATGAAGGCCTTGCCTCGCGTCAGCGATTCGATCGGGCGCCCATATTCCCAGGCCATCGCGCCTTCCGCATCGCGACCCGCCACGTTGAGAAAAATGCTGTCGGCAATGCCACCGCTGCCGACGAACTGGGCGCGCATGCCCAGTTGCTTCATGCGCTTCACGATGAGCGCGGCCTGGTAGGTGCCACCGCCGAAGAACAGCAGATCGGCGTTCGCCCCCCGGATTGTCGTCAACTGTGCGTTGATGTCGATCGCCTTGTCGCTGGTGTATTCCGCTATCGCGATCTTGCCGCCGGCAGCCGTGACGGCCTGCGTGAATTCGTCCACCGCCCCGTGGCCGAACGCAGTCCGGTCATCCATCACGGCAATGCGCTGCGCCTTCATGACATTGACAGCGTGCCTGCCCGCCATGCCGGAGTTTTGCGTATCGGTCGCAATGATGCGGAAGACCGTCTTCAGGCCTTGATGCGTGATGTCCGGATTGGAGGCCGCGGGAAGGATCATCGGAATCCCTGCCTTGGCGAAGATCGGCGCGCACGGCAGGGCGACGCCCGAGTTGTAGTAGCCGACCACCGCGGCCACCTCGTCGTCGACCAGCTTCTGCGCGACCTGGACCCCGATCCGCGGGTCGCTTTGGTCATCTACCGCATCGATCTCGAAACGGACCTCCTGGCCGCCCAGCTTGATTCGCTGCGCATTGGCTTCCTCGACAGCCAGGCGAACTCCGTTCTGCATGTCCTTCCCGTTGGCGGCATTGATACCGGTCAGGGGACCGGACACTCCGATTTTGACAACTTGTTGTCCATAGGCCTGGCTGAAGACGCAGGTCAGCAACAAGGCGCTCAAGCTTGTCACGAGCAGCCGTCGGGAAAGATCGATCATGGGTTCAATGCCGGCGACACGGGGAATCGGGGGCGGCGCCATCCGTGCGCACCGTGACTCGGTGCTGCTGTCACTCCAGCAGGCCCGGCTCCCTCGCCCGCTTCGGCCGGATCAATTCATCGTCGGGGCGGCTGCCAGCAAAGTAAAACTGCGCGGGCCCCCATAGCAGGGAATAGCGCCTCGTCCCGTCCTTGCATCGAAGCCAGCAGCGGCCATTCCTGTCCCTGGCCACCGCCAGCAGCGTGACAACGAATTCGGGATTATCGAAACTTCGTACCTCGACATGCCCCTTGCCTTCCAGGTCCTCTGTCCAGAATCGCTCAACTTCCATGGCAAGGGAGTCATAGTCGGTCTCGTTCGGCATGGTCGCACTCCGTTCCTTCATCAGTGCGCGCCAGACCCAACCCCCAACCCCTTACACGGACGCGCCTCCTATTCATTCTAGGAGCCGTCGCCACGATACGTGATATGGCCTGCGATCCGCGAAAGGAGCGCGCACTTCGCGGCGACTGTCAGCCAACCCTCGGCCAGGAATGTCGTTGGCACGGCGATCCACCCTGAAACATGCCGCAAAAGGCACCCAGGTTTGCTTCCGATTCTGCCAAGAATCGCTTGCTCTTATGTAAGCCGGCCCCCCACTGCTCCTGCACCAGACTTCCGACACAACCTCTCAATGGAAGGTGCATCTGTGAACGCATACGACGTAGTGGTGATTGGCGCCGGTGTCATCGGCAGCTCGGTTAAGGCGTCTTTGCCGAGATTGCCAGTGTCATCCCGGCGGTCAGTGCCAGATTGCATCTCAACTAGTCATCCCGAACCGAAGATCTATGCCATCCATCGAATCGTCCGTCGACGAATTATGCGCAGATCGCGAAAACCGGCCCCCCCGGCCGTCTTACGCCAGCACGGCTTCCCCTGCCATCGCCTGTTGCCAGGTCGGCGGGCTGCCCATGCTGGCGGTCAGGTGGGTGCAGAAAGCCTTCACTTTCGCGCTGGCATGCTGGGTGGCGCGCAGCAGGTAGATGCCGCCGGGCGCCTGCGGCAGCAGGCCGTCAAGCGTCAGCTCCACCAGCCTGCCCGCGCCGATATCCGGCCCGACCGACCAGTCGGGCATCAGCGCAATGCCGAGGCCCTGCAGCACCGACAGCCGCCGCGCATCGCAGTCGTCACACTCGAGCGCAAACGTCGCCGCGGCGGCGTGCGCCGGGGTCAGCAGCTCACGCCAGCCGCGCATGCTGGTGCTATGGCCACGGTCGATCAGGCGGTGCCTGCCGATCTCGTCGGCATGCGCCGGACGCCCATGCAAGGCCAGATAGCCGGGCGTCGCGCAGATGATGTAGCGCTGGCTGGCGATGCAGCGGGCAACCAGCGAGCTGTCGGCCTGCTGGCCGACGCGGATCACGACATCGAACCGTTCGACCACGGGATCGACGATGCGCTCGGTCAGCGCCAGCTCCACCGTCAGCCGCGGATACTGGGCGTACAGCGCGCCGAGGTGCGGCACCACATGGCGCCGGCCGAACGCGGGCAGGCACGCGACCCGGATCAGCCCGCTCACGCCCTGCTCCAGCGCCGTCACGGCATCGCGCGTATCGCTCAGTTCATGCAGGATGCGCGTGGCGCGCGCGAACAGCAGTTCGCCGGCATCGGTGCGGACCAGCGCCCGGGTCGAGCGCGTGAACAGCGGCACCCCCAGTTCGCGCTCCAGCGTATCGATTTGCCGCGCCACCGAAGAGGCGACCAGGCCGCGCTGGCGGGCTACCGCCGAGAAGCTGCCTGACTGGGCGACTTCGACGAAGATGGACAGGTTTTCCGCGAATCGGCTGAACTCCATTTTTGCAATCTCCGCAAAGGCGTTGCGCAGGCGAGCCGGCTTCCCGCACGATGCGACCCAGTCTAACATCCAGTGACCGATCCCGGTGCGCTGGCTCTTAGCAAATAAAGCAAAAGTGGAGCATGCCGGGCCCCATCACTGAGAGGAGCAGACCCCGATGGAGACTACCGCAGCAACGACGATCCGGCGCTTCGCGCTGCCACGGCTGGCGGCAGCGGCGCTGATCACGGTGACGGCCGCGTCGATGTCCCCCGCCACTGCCCGCGCCGAAACCTGGCCGGCCAGGCCGGTCACGCTGATCGTGCCCTATGCCGCCGGCGGCACCGTGGACAAGGTGGCGCGGCAGATCCAGGAGGGCCTGCGCAAGCGCCTGGCGCAGCCGGTGATGATCGACAACCGCGCCGGCGCGGGCGGCACCATCGGCACCGCACAGATCGCGCGCAGCGCGCCGGACGGCTACACCATCGGCATGGTGTTCGATGGCTTCGCCACCGAGTCGCATATCTACCCGAAACTGCCATACGCCTCGCAGAAGGACCTGACCGGCGTCTCGTACATGGTCCGCTCGCCGATGGTGCTGGTCGTCCCCGCCAGCTCGCCGTACAAGACGCTGCAGGACTACGTCGCGGCGGCGAAGAAGCCGGATGCCGTGTCGTACGCGTCGGTCGGCGCCGGCAGTTCCAACCAGCTGGTGGCCGAACTGTTCCATGAGGCCGCGGGAACCAGCGGCACGCATACCCCGTACAAGGGCGGCGGCCCGGCCATCAACGACCTGCTGGGCGGCCATGTCGATTCGATGATCGCCAGCCTGCCGCTGGTGATGCCCTACGTGCAGGCCGGCAAGCTGCGCGCACTGGCCGTGACAGCCGGCCAGCGCGACGCGCGCCTGCCGGGCGTGCCGGCAGTGGCGGAGTCCTACAAGGGCTTCGAGGCCTATTCGTGGGTGGCGATGATCGCGCCGGCGCGCACGCCGCCCAACGTCCTCGGCAGGCTCGCCGTCGAAGTCAACGCTACGCTGCGCGATCCGGCCATCGGCAAGGTACTGAGCGACGGCGGCTTCGATGTCATCGCCGGCGACAGTGCCCAGGCCAACAAGCTGATACGGGAAGAATCCGTCCGCTGGGGCCGGCTGATCAAGTCGCGCCATATCGTCATTGAATAGGTGCCTGGCATCATGCGACCCTTTATCTACCAGACCCACCCGCAGCGTATCGTGTTCCGTGCCGGCGCGCTCGCGACGCTCGGCGCCGAAGCCGACACCCTGCACGCACGCAAGCTGCTGGTGCTCTGCACCCCCCAGCAACGCGACCTGGCCGAGCGCGCCGCCGAGGTGCTGGGCGCGCGCTGCGCCGGCATCTTCGATGGCGCGGTCATGCACGTGCCAGTGGAGCAGGCGCGGCTGGCGCGGTCCTGCGCGGCGGAGCTCGGCGCCGATGCCGTGGTGGCGATCGGCGGCGGCTCGACCATCGGGCTTGGCAAGGCCATCGCCCTCGAATCGGACTTGCCCATCGTTGCCGTCCCGACGACCTACGCCGGCTCGGAGATGACGCCGATCTTTGGCCTGACCGAAGGCGGCCTGAAGCGTACCGGGCGCGATGCACGCGTGCTCCCGCGGACGGTGGTCTACGATCCCGACCTGACCCTCGGCCTGCCGGTGGCGATGAGCGTGACCAGCGGCATCAATGCCATTGCCCACGCCGCCGAAGGGCTGTACGCGGGCGATCGGACGCCCGTCAGCGACTGGATGTGCCGGGAAGGCATCGCAGCGCTGGGACGTGCGCTTCCGGTGATCGCGGCAGCCGGTGGCGAGCGGGACAGCGCCGAACTGCGCGCGGCCAGGAGCGATGCGCTGTATGGCGCCTGGCTCTGCGGCGCCGTGCTGGGCAGCGCCACTGTTGGCCTGCATCATAAGCTGTGCCACACGCTTGGCGGCAGCTACAACCTGCCCCATGCCGAGACGCACACGATCGTGCTGCCCCACGCGCTGGCCTACAACGCGCCCGCGGCACCCCAGGCGATGGCGGCGATTGCCGCCGCGTTGGGCCGCCCTGACGCCACCGGCCCGCAGGCCGTGTTCGACCTGGCCGCTTCTTTGGGTGCTGCCGTGGCGCTGCGCGATATTGGCATGCGCGAGAAGGATCTCGACCGCGCCTGCGAACTGGCGCTGCAGGCGCAGTATCCGAACCCGCGGCCGCTGGCCCAGAAGGAAATCCGGCAGCTATTGGATGACGCATTCCACGGTCTGCGGCCGGGCTGAAATGCGCCCTTGCGCGCCCTACTCCAGCATCCCCCGAGGCGCCATTTGCGCACTTCCGCGTCAGCGCTTAGCGCCGCATTGATCTGCGTCAGACTCAAATCGTGCAGGGAAACTATTGTGTCACTGAGGGCCCCGCGAGTCCCGATATCGTATCGGACTCAACGGTCTGCTTGCCCAGCTTCCCTGGAGGGCGCCATGGCCACCCCAATCGTCACCTCGCTTCCGACCTCAGCTTCCGCCACGCTTTCCACCCCGGGCCCGACACCGCTTGCCGCCTGGCATAGCGACCATATCCATTTCGCCTCACTGCTCGACCTGCTGGAAAAGCAGGTCAGCAACTTCCATCAGGGCGAGCAGCCCGACTACGGCCTGATGGCCACGATCATCCAATACATGCGCAACTATGGCGATTGCGTGCACCACCCCCGCGAGGATGTCGCCTACGCCCTGCTGGTGGAACGGGATCCGGGCACGCGGATCATCATCAGCCGGCTACTGCAGGAACATCGCGTGATCGCCACGGTCGGCGCGGAATTGCTCGACCGCCTGCGTGAAGCCCAGAGCGAAGTTGTCACCTCGCGAGCGGCACTGGAAGCGGCCGCCGCCATGTACCTTGTGTACTACCGCAACCATCTGTCCACCGAGGAGAAACAGGTCATGCCGCGCGCCGCCCGGTTTCTGACGGAAGCGGACTGGGCGGAGGTTGCCGCCACCGATCCGGCCAGTGCCGATCCGCTATTCGGCGCCAAAGTGGAGAAGCGCTTCGCGAGCTTGCGCGATCAGATCGACAGTGAAGCCAACGCGTCCATGCACTGAACGTCGATCGCTTCGCTGTCATCGTCGATCAGGCAGCAAAGCTTTCTGCATGGAAGTGAAGATGGCCAGCCAGGACACGATTGTCATCGCATGCCCATCCGTCCGCTATGCGTTTTGAAGATACCAGATGTTGGAATTCTTGAATTTACGATGGCGCGGGCGCTTCCTACACTCCTCCGGACAAAAGAAGCATCCGGAGACAGACATCGTGAATGCCACACTGCCCGCCAAGCTGCGCGACGCGCTGGCCGACGCCAGCCTGGACGACAAGTACACCATCGAGAAAGGCCGCGTCCGCCAGAGCGGCACCCCGGCGCTGGTTCACCTGCCCATGCTGCAGAAGGCGCGCGAGCGCGTCGCCAGCTCTCCATGGTGGATAGGCTCGCGCCGTCCCTGAGCGCCGACCAACTGGACACCGCCGTCGCGCTGGCTTCACTGCCGGACGATATTCGCCGTTTCGTCCACGTGACGGACATAAATACGCATAATGAAGCACATTATCGGACGGCGTTGCGGGCCCAATATCGGTGTGGCGCGCAAAGGGCCGCAGCCTGAATCGGCAAGCTGCAGGCTAGGATCGAACGCGTCCGGCTTGTCGGTCGGGCGCGCGACGGCGCGTTGCTTTTTGGCGAATAGCTCTCCACCCTTGTAAGGCACCCGCCCCGGTGACACTATCGCGGCGGCCAGGCCATATGGCCCAACATCCTCGGAACACGGAAAAATGAGCACGGAAAATCAGTTGCAGTTCGTCGTAGAGCCTCACCCCGGCCCCACCCCCGCCGATGAGATCGCTGCCAAGTTGGAGAACCCGGCCTTCGGACGGGTTTTCACCGATCACATGGTCACGATCCGTTGGACCGACGGCCGCGGCTGGCATGACGCCAGGGTCGAAGCACGCCGTCCTTTCCAGATCGATCCCGCCTGCGCAGTGCTGCACTACGCGCAGGAAATCTTCGAGGGCATGAAGGCATACCGTGGCGAGGACGGCAAGATCTCGCTGTTCCGACCAGAGGAGAACGCAAGGCGTTTTCGCGCCTCCGCTGCCCGCATGTCGATGGCCGAGCTGCCCGAGGCCACGTTCCTGCAAGCCGTGGAAGCGCTAGTCGATATTGACCGTGCCTGGATTCCAGGTAGCGAGGGTAGCCTCTACCTGCGCCCATTCATGTTCGCCTCGGAGAGTTTTCTCGGCGTGCGCGCGGCGGCCGAATATATATTTTGCGTGATCGCCTGCCCGGTCGGCCCGTATTTCAAGGCCGGCAAGTCGGCGGTGACCGTTTGGGTGTCGGATCAATACACCCGCGCGGCCCCTGGCGGCACCGGCGCGGCCAAGTGCGGCGGCAACTACGCGGCCAGCCTGATCGCGCAGACCGAGGCCTCGGCCAAGGGCTGCGACCAGGTGGTATTCCTTGACGCCGCGGAGCACCGCTGGATCGAGGAGCTCGGGGGCATGAACGTGTTTTTCGTGATGGATGACGGCTCTCTGCGCACGCCCCCATTAACAGGGACAATCCTGCCGGGCATTACACGCGCTTCGATCATCGAACTGGCCGGGCACGAGGGTATTCCGGTTAACGAAACACCTTACGACTTCGAGACGTGGCGCGCAGATGCAGCCAGTGGCCGGGTCAAGGAAACCTTCGCCTGCGGCACGGCCGCGGTCGTCACCGCCATCGGGCAGGTGCGTCATGCTGGTGGGGAGTTCACGATCGGCAATGGTGGGGAAGGCGAAGTCACACAACGCCTCCGCTCGTTGCTGACCGGCATCCAGCGCGGCAAGATCGCCGATCCGTTCGGATGGGTTCATCACCTCGATTGAGACCGGCGTGTCTGACATCAGCGGCGTGCTAGGAATCGGAGGGCAATGCGCGCCGCGTTGATTCGGTTCGGCGTCCCCGCCCGCCTGGGCGGTCCGGGTGGTTCCAACAAATACCGGAGCCGGTGCGCGACCTGCGTGCCGGCAAGCCGTGCCGTCGACCCCGGCAGCACGCTGCCCGGATGCGCTCTCGTCACAAAGTGCGGAAGACCCGGCAATTTGCCATGGCCTGGCCCCCAACACGCATGCCAACCGCGCTCGGCCAAGAATTTTTCCGGTTCAGGGCCGATTATTGTGGCTTTTGAAACCGATCATTGCGAACGTAAGGGTTTACCGCCCCAAGGGAAATCCCTAATATGGCACTCATCGAATGCCGCGGTGCAACAAGCACTAATCCCAAGGGAATGGCATTCACCAGTTTGAAGAAAGAGTGAGCCATGAATACCAATCGCCGTGCCCTAGTCGCTGTCGCCGCACTTGCTGCCACCCTGGCGGCCGCTCCTGTGTTTGCCAAGAGTGGCAAATTCGATACTTACACGGACGGCGCGCGGTCTGGAAAGTACGATGTCTACACTGACGGCGCAAAAAGCGGCAAATTCGACACTTATACGGACGGCGCCAGGTACTACATTGCCTCGGACCGCGCCCCCCTGTAAGGGCTGAAAATCCCGGCCGGGGACACCTCCCCAAACCCGGTTCCGCTCTCCAGAACCCCACACTTTCCCAGAGTGTGGGGATTTTACTTTTTGGGAACCAGAACGTTCAGACCCCGGACTCAGAGGCGGTTCCGGCTCTGGAGCAGCATCCGCATCCGTCCGATCCGGCATAATGCCCGGCACACCATGGCGCTATGGGACTGAATTGGGTAATGCAAATGAAGCCGGACATCGCTCGCGTAGAGACTTCACAAAGCACGGACGGGGGCGACGACTGCCCTTTGCGGTGGTTCGACGCGGATCTGGGTGCATTCGAATCGCTCGAGCGATTGATCGCCGAGCATCCAGCGGATTTCTTTGCGGGCGAGAGTTTTGATCCGATTGGCGCGTGCGCCACACGCGCGGCGGTGTTCGCGTCGGTTGAGCTGCCCGAGACTCCGACATCGCCGCAAGCGCATGCCGATCATCTGCTCAACGACGTGTTCCGGCACGTGATGCCGGTGGCATCGCCAACGTTCGTCGGACACATGACGTCGTCACTGCCGTCGTTCATGCCTGCGCTGGCCAAGGTGGTGGCAGCGCTGAACCAGAACGTCGTGAAGCTCGAAACGTCGGGGGCGCTGACGGGGCTCGAGCGCCAGGTCATCGGCATGCTGCACAAGCTGGTGTTTGCCCAGGACAGCGCCTTCTACGCGAGATGGCTGCACGATGCCGACCATGCGCTCGGCGCGTTCTGTTCGGGCGGCACGGTCGCCAACCTGACCGCGCTATGGGCGAGCCGCAACAACCTGCTGGGCGCGCGTGATGGTTTCGCCGGCATCCATCGCGCCGGACTGGCGGCTGCGCTGCGCCATTACGGCCATGATGGCCTCGCGATCGTGGTCTCGGAGCGCGGACACTACTCGTTGGGCAAGGCAGCGGATGTCCTTGGCATCGGCCGCGACAATCTGGTGCCGGTCGGGGTCGACGCAGATGGTCGCATGCGCATTGACCTGCTGCGCGACACCATGCGTGATTTGCAGCAGCGCAACATCCGGCCGATGGCGATCGTCGGCATAGCGGGGACGACGGAGACGGGCGCGGTCGATCCGCTCGACGCGATTGCGGATGTTGCCGAAGAGGCCGGCTGCCATTTCCACGTGGATGCCGCATGGGGCGGCGCAACGCTGCTGTCGGAGCGCGAGCGCTGGCGCTTCGCGGGCATCGAGCGTGCCGATTCCGTCGTCATCGATGCGCACAAGCAGTTCTACGTGCCGATGGGTGCCGGCATGGTGCTGTTCCGGAGCCCGGCGTGGACGCGGGAAATCATCCAGCATGCGAACTACATCGTGCGCAAGGGCTCGGTGGACCTGGGGCGCCATACGCTCGAAGGATCGCGCGGCGCGGCGGCAGTCATGCTCTATGCGAACCTGCACCTGCTCGGCCGCAAGGGGTTGGCGCAGTTGATCGATCGCAGCATCGATAACGCCAACTACTTTGCTTCCCTGATTGCGCAGCAGCCGGATTTCGAGCTCGACAGCCATCCGCAGCTCTGCATCCTGACCTATCGCCATGTGCCCGAGACCGTCCGTGCCGCGCTGGCCACGGCGTCGGCGGACCGGCGCGAGAAGATCCTGGACGCGCTGGATGCGCTGACCATCAGCATCCAGGAAATGCAGCGTGATGCCGGCCGCTCGTTCATATCGCGCACGCAATTGACGTCGTCACAATGGGATGGGCGCCCGATTGCCGTTTTCCGCGTGGTGCTGGCCAACCCGGATACGACGCATGCCATGCTGCAGGAGATCCTGGACGAACATCGCACATGGGCGGCGGCAAGCCCGTGCATGGCGCCGCTGATGGCGCTGGTGGAAGCGCCGGACGTCGCGTGAGGCATTTGCGGCTGGCTCTCGAATTGGCCCCGGCATAGAGAGTCAGAACTTTCACGAACGTGAAATGGTTCCCGCGTAGAAGCGCCCGGTCGAGTGGAAATAAGAATACTTCTCATTTATGATGCGAAGCTTTCTTTCCTTCCGCCCTGGGCCGTCATGCTTGTCCGCCGTCTTGCCATACCCGCCGCCGTCAGTACCCTGCTCCTGCCTCCCGTTGTCTCCCACGCCACCGAAGATCTGACCACGCTGCCATCCGTGACGGTCAGCGCCGCCGGCGACGGGCAAACCGACGTCGGCTTTGCCACGCGGCGGCCGGCCGACGTGACCAAGTCGGGTCAATCAGCGGCAGACGCCGCGCAATCGATCACCGTCATTACGCGCGATCTGCTCGACAGCCAGCAGGCGCAGAACCTCAGCGATGCGCTGCAGAATTCCGCCGGCGTGGTCACCAACGTCTATGGCAGGCGCGGCTGGGACGACTTCATCATCCGCGGCCAGCGTGCATCGGAATCGATTTTTGCCGACGGCTTGCTCGTCGACAGCAACAACCGCGTGGCGCAGGAGCTGTTCGGCGTGGAACGCGTGGAAGTCCTCAAGGGACCCGGCTCGATCCTGTTCGGCGCGGTACAGCCGGGCGGCCTGGTCAACATGGTCAGCAAGCGCCCGCGTGCCGAATTGTTCGGCGAAGCGGGCCTGACTGTCGGCAACTACGGCTTCCGGCAGATGACTGTCGACGTGGGAACGCCACTGGCCAGCGATAGCAAGGCTGCGTTCCGCCTGAACGCGCTGATGATGAACAGCGACGATCCCACCGACCATGTCTGGTATCGCAACCGCTGGATCGCGCCGTCGCTGACGCTGGACCTTGGCAGTCGCACGGACTTCACGATCCTGGCAAGCCACAACCAGCGCAACTATGTGCGCCAGCAAGGCCTGCCCGTGAATGGCACGCTGGTGCCGAACCGCAATGGCGTGGTGCCGGCCAACCGCTTCATCGGCGAGCCGGATGCGCCCTCTTATGACGGCGAGCAGAACCGCATCGGTTACGCGCTGGCGCACCGGTTCGACTCCGGCTGGACGTTGAACCAGAACCTGCGCTACCAGACGTCGTCGCTGAACGGCACGCTGGTGTCGGCCGGCACGATGGCCGTCAACAGCCAGTCGATGAACCGCAGTGGCACGCAGCAGAGCTTCTCGGGAAATTCGTTCGGTGTTGACACCAACATGCAGCGGACCTTCGCGTTCACGGGGCACGCCCACAGCGTGACCTTCGGCATCGACTACCGTCATACGAAGGAAGACCGCCTGCAGAAGACGTGTCGCGTGGCCGCGCTGAACGTCTACAACCCGGTCTATGGCGCGAGCATCAACTGTCCGTCCGCCTATAGCGTGGATGCGACCGATACGCTGGACGCCGTCGGCCTCTATCTGCGCGACCAGATCCGTATTGCCGAGCGCTGGACCATGACTGGCGGCGTGCGCTACGAATCCGCGCGGACGGGCACGACGGACCGGCTGGCGTCGTCGCGTACCGTGAACGACAACAACGCCGTCACTGGCAGCGCGGGCGTGATGTACGACCTGACGCACTGGGCGCGACCGTACGCAAGCTTCGCCACGTCGTTCCTGCCCAACGCCGGTACCGACGTCAGCGGCGCCACCTTCAAGCCAGAGAAGGGCCGCCAGTACGAAGTGGGCGTCAAGTTCGACATGCCTGGCAAGACCGGCCTCCTGACGCTGGCCGCGTTCGACCTGACACGCACCAATGTGCTCAGCAGCGACCCGGTCAACCCTGGCTTCAGCACGGCCGTGGGCGAACAGCGATCGCGCGGACTGGAAGCGGAACTGACACAGGATCTTGGCAATGGCTTCAGCGTGTCGCTGGCCTATGCCTACATCGCAAGCGAAGTCACGCAGGACACCACGGCCGCGAACGTCGGCAAGCCGCTGAACAGCGTGCCCCGGCACAGCTTCTCGACGTGGGGCCAGTACCGCTTCCGTGGCGCGCTGGCCGGCTGGTACGTCGGTGCCGGCCTGCGCGGCGAGAGCGCCAAGCGCGGCTACAGCTTCAACTACACCGTGCCGGGCTACACCGTGGCCGATCTTGCCGTCGGCTACGTGGCATCGCACTGGCGCGCGGCTTTCAACGTCAAGAACGTGTTCGACAAGATGTACTACGCAGGCGGCATGAACAATAACGTGTTGCCCGTGGGCAATCCGCGGGTAGCCATGCTGAACGTGACGATGAACTATTGATGCCGCGTCGGCGGGCAAGGCGCCGGACAGCCACGTTGAAGCCAGCCAGGCCAACGGCGGGGACTGCCCACGGCAGCGCCATGAATGCCCCCACCCTGCCCGGCGGAGACATCCCCGCGGTCGCCCACGACTTGTCCAGGGTTTCTCCGGGCCAATGACGGCACGAGCGCCACCGCGCGGTCCCGCCGCGCATGCCCATGGGGCGTTGCGCGATCCCGCCGCGCGCCCCATGCAGGACGGATGTCAGCCCCCCTGACCTTCAGTCCGGCTTGCGCAGGAACCCCTGGTTTCCACCGTTACGGTTTGGCGCGAAGCCATTGGCCTGAAGCGTCTCTTCCGCCGTGTCGTAGAACACGCCGATCTTGCAGATCTCGCGTGCCTGCTTCGCTGTCGCGATGGGGCGACCGAATTCGCCGGCGATACGCACCAATTGCCTGATCTGCTCCACCGAGCTCATCTTGCCCGTGCGGGTCTGATTCCACAGCACATCCTCGATGCCGCAGCGCACATGCAGGCCCAATGCCATGCCGATCATATTGATGGGCAGCACATTGAGCACCGAGCTTTCCACCGTGACCACGGCACCGTCGGGCACGGCACGCAGCATGTTGGCCAGGTTGTAGATGTTCGCCTGATCCATGCCGCCGCTGATAGCCATCCAGTTCATCACTAGCGGCCCCTTGTAAACGCCGCGGCGAATCAGGCGTTCAATCGTTTCGAAGCTGTTGATGTTGTAGACCTGGAACTCGCTTTGAATTCCAGCAGCCGTCAGACGCCGGATATGCTCCTCGATAAAGCTCGGATTCGAGGGCACGATCATGTCCTTGTAGGTCCCGTAGAGGTGCGGGAACCCGCGCGACACTCCCTTGAAGTCATCGATGCCGGCGTGCTCTGTCACGTTCATCTGCGTGGTGTTGACGGTCACCGTCACCTGGTCGGGCTTCGGATCGAGTTCAGCCAGCATGTGTCGCGTGTCGTCGGACAGCCATTTGGCCGCCGCGCCGTCGCTCTCGGGAGCAAAGCTGATGGAGCCGCCCACCTGGATGATCATCTCCGGCACGCGGGCGCGTACCCCGGCGATCAGTTCATTGAACATGGACAAGCGCTTGCTGCCTTTGCCGTCGGCTTCGCGCACATGCAGATGCAGCACGGTGGCGCCGGCTTCGTAGCAATCCACCGCTTTCTGGATTTGCTCCTCCATGGTGATAGGAATATCTTCCGGAAAATCGGAAGGAATCCAGCCCGGCGCATAGGGAGCGGCCGTGATGATCAGAGGCTGCTGGTTCTCGGGATACAGGTGGCCGTCAAGGAAGTTCATGTTGAATCTCTACGTGGAAGGCGGCTATTGAGAAGTGCGTGCGCTACTGAGAAGTGCATGCAAGTCTCCTCAAGGCAATTCATGTCGAAGTGTCGGGACTTCGAGTAAATCATCCTGTCCCGTGCCACTTTCCGCTTTACGCTGGATGTCGGGCACTTATCCATTTATGACAAATACGCGGCGCAGTCGCCCGGACGAGATTGAGGAACCTGAGCATGGCCGTGCCATGAAATGGCAAATGCTTGTCGCCTCCCGTCAAGCGGAAGAAGCCCGCAACATCCAAACTCACAAGGGTTGATCGGCCTGATCGACCACTGGAGATCACAATCATGAATCACTCCCCAACGGCGGCGCCCGCAGTGCTGCGCGCCACCTCTCTGAGCAGTTCGATCCGCGTCGAGCCGATGACTTGCACGATCGGCGCAGAGCTCAGCAACGTCAATCTGGGTGTGGCTGCCGAGGACGACGAGCAGATGGCCGAAATCCGGTCGCTGCTGCTCAAGCATCGTGTGCTGTTCTTCCGCGACCAGGACATCACGCGCGCGCAGCACGTTGCATTTGCGAGCCGCTTCGGCCAGCTTGAAGACCATCCGGTGGTGGGCAGCCATCCGGATCACCCGGGACTGGTGCAAATCTACAAGACCCCGGACAGTTCGCCGGATCGCAACGAGAATTCCTGGCATACCGATGCCACCTGGCGCGAGAAGCCTCCGCTAGCCTGCGTGCTGCGCTGCATTGAATGCCCGCCTGTGGGCGGCGACACGATGTGGGTCAACATGGTCGAGGCTTATAGCCAGTTGCCCGAGGAGATCAAGACGAAGATCGCCTCATTGCGCGCGCGCCATAGCATCGAGTCGAGCTTCGGGGCTGCGATGCCGATCGAAAAGCGACTTGCGCTGAAGGCTCAGTACCCCGACGCCGAGCATCCGGTTGTGCGCACGCATCCGGAAACCGGAGAGAAAGTACTGTTCGTCAACGGAAGCTTTACCACGCACTTCACCAATTACAACGTGCCGGCTAACGTGCGCTTCGGACTGGACAAGGCGCCGGGCGCCAGCAATTTGCTTAACTATCTGGTCAGCCAGGCCAGCATTCCCGAGTACCAGGTGCGTTTCCGCTGGAAGAAAAACAGCGTCGCATTCTGGGACAACCGTTCGACCCAGCACTATGCAGTGATGGACTACCCCCCGTGCCACCGAAAGATGGAGCGAACCGCCATCATGGGTGACGCGCCATATTGAAAGCCTGACATGCACTCTATGACACCAACCGTTCTCATCGTCCCCGGCCTGCGTGACCATGTGCCGGAACACTGGCAGACCCTGTTGGCAGCAAAGCTGCCTCGCGTGGTCTCCGTCGCCCCACTTGAACAAGACAAGCTGAGCTGCACTGCCCGGGTCGATGCGATCGAGCGTGCCCTGGCTACTATCGAAGGGCCGGTCATCATCGTGGCGCATAGCGCAGGCGCGATGATGGTCGCCCATTGGGCGGCGCGAGGCACTGAACGCGAGATCCTTGGCGCACTGCTTGCGGCACCCGCGGACCTCGAGACGCCTATGCCGGCAGGCTACCCGGCGATCGACACACTGCGCGATCATGGCTGGCTGCCGATCCCTCGCGCCACCTTGCCGTTTCCGAGCATCGTTGCGGCAAGCAGCAATGATCCGCTGACTCGTCTCGATCGCGCCCGTGAACTGGCGCAGGCGTGGGGAAGCCGCTTCGTCGAACTCGGCGAAGTCGGGCATCTGAATCCGGCTTCCGGCTATGGTGAATGGCCGCAGGCGGAAGCGCTTATTCGCGAGCTCTCCTGAACGAAGCCGGGAGTAAAGGACAGGACCTGCCCCTCCCCCGATGAGAACTCGCCGGATCGGCCGTTCCGCATGCGCGGACCGATGCTTGTGCCAAGCACGCCGGAGCAGCCGTGGCGAGTTCCCTCACCGCATCTTCCAATTATTCCGGCTGGTAGTTGATCGACTTCAGCAGCGCGGCCTGTTGCTGGTATGCGTGCTTCAGGTCCGTCATCATCTCCTCCGAGGTGGAGGGATCGCCCTGCTCCATGCCCATGTCCCTGATGCGACTCTGCACGGCGGGCTGCTTGAAATATGCCAGCGTGGCCTCGCGGATCTTTTGCTGGACCGCCGGGTCGACATCCGGGCGGGACCAGACAGCGAACCAGCCTGCCTGCGCCAGCTGCGGGTAGCCAAGCTCCTTGAACGTCGGAACATCCGCCAATCCCGCAATCCGGGTCGGATAGGCCACCGCAATCGCCTTGATCTTCCCCGCCTTGATCAGCGGCAACGAGGTAGCCACCCCATCGAACATCAGCGGCACATGTCCACCCATCAGGTCGTTCAATGCGGGAGGAGAGCCCTTGTAGCCTACGTGCCGCATTGGCACATGGGTGAGTTGTCCGAGCAGTATGCCCGAGGTGTGGCCCTTTAATCGTAAGCGACCGAGAAACAGCGTCCTAGTTTTATAGGGTGAGTCTTGGCAGGCTTGCGTCCGCAAACACTTTGCGGACGCAAACCATGATCACTGACGATGTTGATGTTGACTGCTTTCCACTGCGAGTAGTGCGTGTCCGGCGCAATGGGAAACGCGATTACGATCCGGTTGCCAAGCGGCGTTTGATTGAGCTGTGTGTTCGGCCTGGCGCATCAGTGGCAGGCATGGCGCTCAAGGCTCAAGTCAATGCCAATCAACTGCGCAAATGGATTCGGCTGGATCGCGAATCGAAGGCGGTAGAACACGGTTCGCTGGCGGCGTTCGTGCC
>NZ_AUFE01000071.1 GCF_000426345.1 Cupriavidus phytohabitans
AGGTCGCCGAGGCGGTCCGTGTTCATGTCCATGCCGTAGACCTCCCACGGCGTGGTTTCCAGGATGCGGCGCGTCAGGTGATGGCCGATGAAGCCATTGACGCCGAGAATCAGTACTTTCTTGCCTTGCATTGCTTTGTCGATCGCATGGAAAAGAAGGCGTGCCGCGCGAGCGCGGCACGAAACACCGGTAGCACGCTAGCGCACGCCGGCGACGGGGAAGTTGGCCACGGCAACGCGCCGCCAGTCGCGCGCGATCACGTGCATCGGTACGCGCGCGCTCAATTCGGCAAACGTCCGCGGCGACAGCAGCGCCACGGCACGCGGGCCGTGCTGCCAAGCATCGACAAAGGCGTCGATGGTCGGCAACCACTTCTGCGGCTCCTGCTCCGTGCCGAAGGCCAGTTCATCGGGCTGCGCCACCATGGTGAGCGGATGTCGCAGGTAGAAGGGCAGCGTATGGTCGAGCATGCCGACGCCATAGAGCGGCATGCCGGGCCGCAGCACGCGCTCGATCGGCGCAGCCAGGTCGCTGCCCGATGCCGGGCGGCCGATGGCCTCATGGCCGAGCAGGGCAACGGTGAATGCCAGTAGCATGCCCAGCGCATAAGCCGTGATGCTTGCCATGCGGCCATGCCGGCGCAACAGCCATAGCGCGGCGACCGTGCAGGCGCAGACGACCACAAACGCCATCGCTACCCACACCGCGTAGGCGTGATAGAGCACGTTCGGTGTGTTGTTGGAATCGAGCGTCGCCACCACAGGACTTGCCAGCAGGCCGAGCGCGCCGATCGCCAGCATCGCCCGAAGCTGCGTGCGCCACACCGGCACGCTGGTTTGCGCCAGCGCGGCACCGGCGAGGATCGCCAGCGCCGGGAACACTGGCAGGATGTAGCCGGGCAGCTTGGAGCCCGACAGGCTGAAAAAGGCAAAGATCGACAATGCCCACAGGGCGCACATCAGCGCGGGCTGGAACGGTGCCGGGCCGGTAGTCCCGGTAGTCCCGGTAGTCCCGGTGGACCCGGCGCCATGCCTGGCGATCCGGACCATCGCGGGCAGCAGCCCAAGCCACGGCAGGAAGCCGCCCAGGGCCAGCGGGACGAAATACCACAGCGGGCCCTGGCGCGCATGCATGGTCGAGGTGTAGCGCTGCCAGTGCTCGTGGACGAAGAAGAAGCGCAGGAACTCGGGATTGCGCCGTGCCACCAGCCAGTACCAGGGCAGCGCCACCGTCAACATCAGCGCGATGCCCGCGGGCGCATGCAGGCGCCGCAACAGCGCCAGGTCGCGCGTGACGCAGGTGTACGCCACCAGCACCAGCCCCGGCAGCACCAGCCCGACCAGCCCCTTGGTCAGCAGCGCAATTCCCATCGCCACCCAGCACGCCAGCATCCAGTTGCGTTGCGCCGATGGCGTAGTGGCGGGATGCTGCGCCAGCAACAGGCTCGCCAGCACGCAGGCCATGACGCCGGAGAGCGTCATGTCGAGGGTATTGAAGTGTGCCGCGGCATTCCACATCGGGGCAGACGCCAGCACCAGTCCCGCCAGCCATCCTGCGCGCGCGCCGAACCAGCGCGCCGCCGCCGTCATCGACGCCGCCACGCCGGCCAGTCCAGCAAGCGCCACGCACAGCCGCGCCTGCCATTCGCCCATGCCGAACAGCGCGTACGAAAGCGCCGTCATCCACATGTGGAAGGGCGGCTTCTCGAAGTACTTGAGCCCGTCATAGCGGATCGTGACCCAGTCACCGGTGGACAGCATCTCGCGCGCGATCTCGGCGTAGCGGCCTTCGTCCGGTCCCAGCAAGTGGCGCGCGCCCAGCGTGCCGAACCACAGCAACGCGAACGCCAGCACGGCGAGCGCGAGCGCAATGGCGGGGATGCCCGCCGCGCGCACGGCAATCCCGGGCCCGGCGGAGCGGCGCTCCGCGTGCGGCAGCACGGTGGGGGTGGCAGGGCTGGAGGTCAGGTGTGACGGCAAGGCGACGCGTGCGGAAGTGTTGACGGCCTTGTCGGCGCCGGCGCCAGGCGCGGCGTTGAACAGGACAAGGCCTGGCAATGCGAGCGCGAGGATAAGCCGCCAACCTTAATGGCACATTAAGCCTGCGGGCGCACAATCGATGTCCTGCGCGGCATGACGCCGCATAACACCCGTCCGCATAACAGCCGCATAACGCGCGTATAACGCGCACATAACATCCGCAACATGAGAATCCTTATCGTTGAAGACGACCCCATGCTCGGCGACGGCCTGCGGCGTGGGCTGCAGCTGCTGGACTATGCGGTCGACTGGTTCAGCACCGCCACCGAAGCCGACCATGCGCTCGAGATGGCCGGCTATGACGCCGTCGTCCTGGACCTTGGCCTGCCCGGCGAAGACGGCATGGCACTGCTGGCACGCTGGCGCGCGCGCGGCTGCCGCACCCCCGTGATCGTGCTGACCGCGCGCGATGCGATCGAAAGCCGTATCGACGGGCTCGACGCCGGCGCTGACGACTACCTGGTCAAGCCGATCGCGCTCGACGAACTGGCCGCGCGGCTGCGCGCCGTGACACGCCGGGCCGTGGGGCTGTCGTCGCCGGTGTGGAAGCACGGCGCGCTGGAATTCCATCCGGCCGGCAGGCAGGCATTCTGGGCCGGCACGCCGGTGGAGCTGACCAGCCGCGAAGCCATGCTGCTCGAATTGCTGCTGGCACACCCCAACCGCCTGCTGACACGCGACTTCCTGCGCGACAAGCTCTATGACTGGCAGGGCGGCGTGGAAAGCAATGCCCTTGAAGTCCACATCCACCACCTGCGCCGCAAGATCCATCCCAAGATCGTGCGCACCTTCCGCGGCGCGGGCTACACGCTGGGCGCCGCCGAGGACTGCCAATGACGCTGCAGCGCCGGCTTATCCTTGCCGTGCTGATCGCCACGCCGGTGGTGTGGCTGCTGACCATTGGCCTGACCTACGTGCGCGCCCGGCATGAGATCAACGAGCTGTATGACACCGACATGGTGCGCATGGCGTTGCAGATGCATTCGGTGGTGCCGATGGTCGACCTTGCCGCCGGGCCGTCCCGCACCCGGCTGCCGCAGCTGGTGGAAGGCGACCAGGGCGATGCCGGCCTGGGCGATCTCGCCATCGCCGCTTGGCTGCCAGACGGCCAGCCCTTGCATATCGATCCGGAGGGGGACCTGCTGCCGCGCGCGCCGGGCGTGAAGGGCTTTACCGATACCGTGCTCGACCACCAGCGCTGGCGGCTCTATTACCTCGACGATCCCGATACCGGCTGGCGTGTCTGCGTCGGCCAGCAACTGTCCGAGCGCAACGAGCTGATCCTGTCGTATATCGCCGCACAGGTGCTGCCATGGGCCGCGGGGCTGCCACTGCTGATCGGGCTGCTGATCTGGTTCACGCGCCGCGCGATGGCGCCGGTGCGGGCGTTGTCGGCCGACATCGAACGGCGCGCGCCCGACGATCGCCAGCCGCTCAGCCTGGCGGCGGTGCCTGGCGAACTGGTGCCGCTGGTCCATGCGATGAACCGGCTATTGGCGCGCGTCTCGGACTCGATCGAGCACGAGCGCCGCCTGACTGCCGACGCCGCGCATGAGATGCGCACGCCGCTGGCCGCGCTGAAGGCGCAATGGGAGCTTGCCGAGCGCTCGCCGGACGCCGCAGAGCGCAAGCAGGCCCGCGCCAACGTCGCCGCCGGCATCGACCGCATCAGCCGGCTGGTATCGCAGCTTCTGACGCTGAGCCGGCTGGAGGATGCCTCGGCGCTGCCGTCGCGCCAGCCGGTCAGGTGGCTGCCGGTGGCGCAGCAGGCGCTGTCGGACTGCCTGGCGCTGGCGCAGCAGAAGCAGGTCGACGTCGAACTCGAATGGCCGGCGCAGGGCGGGGAACCGCTGCCGGTCGCGGGCGATGCCAACCTGCTGTCCTTGCTGCTGCGCAACCTGCTCGACAATGCCATCCGCTACAGCCCGCCGGGGGCGCTGGTCACGGTGGATTTCCAGCCGGATCGCATTACCGTGCGCGACCAGGGGCCGGGTATTGCGCCTGCCGTGCTGGCGAGGCTGGGCGACCGGTTTTTCCGCGGGGGCGGGGCGCAACGGGAGCACGGGCATGGCCTGGGCGTTTCCATCGCGCTGCGCGTGGCGCGGCTGCATGGGCTGGACCTTGCCTTTGCCAACCGGGCCGACGGCGCGACGGGGCTGGTCGTGACGATCGCCCGCGGCGGCGCGCAATAAAAAACGCCCCGCACTGCTTCGTGCGGGGCGTCGTGGGTTGTGCGTGGAGCGTTCAGCGCTTGAGCTTGGCAAACGCCGCTGCCATCGCGCCCGCCGGTTCCGCCTCGCGGCGGCCGCCGCCGAAGCCCTTGCCGCCGTTGCGCTGGCCGCCTCGGTCGCCGCCGCCGCTGCGCGGCGCCGCCTGCCCCGGCTCGTCATCCAGCCGCATCGACAGCCCGATGCGATTACGCTTGACGTCGACCTCCATCACCTTGACCTTGACGATCTGGCCGGCCTTGACCACTTCGTGCGCGTCCTTGACGAACTTGTTCGACAGCGCCGAGATGTGAACCAGGCCGTCCTGGTGCACGCCGATATCGACGAACGCGCCAAACGCCGCCACGTTGGTGACCACGCCTTCCAGCACCATGCCGGGCTGCAGGTCCTTCACGTCCTCCACGCCTTCCTGGAAGGTCGCGGTCTTGAACTCGGGGCGCGGGTCGCGGCCGGGTTTTTCCAGCTCGGACAGGATGTCGCGCACGGTCGGCAGGCCGAACGACTCGTCGGTGAATTTTTCCGGCGACAGGCCGCGCAGGGCTTCGCGGTTGCCCATCACGTCGCGCAGGCCCTTCTTGATGGCGTCCAGGATGCGTTGCACCACCGGATAGGCTTCCGGGTGCACCGACGAGCGGTCCAGCGGGTTGTCGCCATCGTTGATGCGCAGGAAGCCGGCTGCCTGCTCGAAGGTCTTGTCGCCCAGGCGCGGCACCTTCTTCAGCGCATGGCGGTTGGCAAAGGCGCCATTGGCATCGCGGTACTCGACGATATTGCGCGCCAGCACCGTGTTCAGGCCCGACACGCGCGCCAGCAGCGGCGCCGAGGCGGTGTTGACGTCCACGCCCACGGCGTTCACGCAGTCTTCCACCACGGCATCGAGGGTACGCGCCAGTTCGCGCTGGTTGACGTCGTGCTGGTACTGGCCCACGCCGATCGACTTGGGATCGATCTTGACCAGTTCTGCCAGCGGGTCCTGCAGGCGGCGTGCAATCGACACCGCGCCGCGCAGCGACACGTCCAGGTCCGGGAATTCCTTGGCGGCCAGTTCCGACGCCGAGTAGACCGATGCGCCAGCCTCGCTGACCACGATCTTGGTCAGCTTCAGTTCGGGCATCTGCTTCATCAGGTCCTGCACCAGCTTGTCGGTCTCGCGGCTGGCGGTGCCGTTGCCGATCGAGACCAGCGCGACGTTGTGCTGCCTGGCCAGGCGCGCCAGCGTGGCGAGCGAACCGTTCCAGTCGCGGCGCGGCTCGTGCGGGTAGATGGTTGCCGTGTCGAGCAGCTTGCCGGTGCTGTCGACCACCGCGATCTTGCAGCCGGTGCGGATGCCAGGGTCGACGCCCATCACGGCCTTGGGGCCGGCCGGCGCGGCCAGCAGCAGTTCATGCAGGTTGCGGCCGAATACCTTGATGGCTTCGCTTTCGGCGGTTTCGCGCAGCTGCGTCAGCAACTCGGTTTCCAGGTGCGGCTGCACCTTCACGCGCCAGCACCAGCGGCACACGTCGCCCAGCCATTTGTCTGCCGGGCGGCCCAGCTGCTGGATGCCGACATGGCGCGCGATCATGCCTTCGCACGGGTGCGGCACCAGCGCGTCCTGTTCTTCGCCCAGGCCCAGCTTGACCATCAGCACGCCCGCGTTGCGGCCGCGGAACAGCGCCAGCGCGCGGTGCGACGGCACCGTGCGGATGGTTTCGCTGTAGTTGTAGTAGTCGCGGAACTTCTCTTCCTCGGCGGTTTCCTTGCCTTCCATCACGGTCGATGCGACCACGCCGTTGTTCCACAGGTGTTCGCGCAGCTTGCCCAGCAACTCGGCGGTCTCGCCGAACTGTTCGGACAGGATGTCGCGCGCGCCGTCCAGCGCGGCCTTTACATCGGGCACGCCGCCGTCGGCGGTCGGGTTGCCGTTGACGTACCTGGCGGCCTCGGCCTGCGGGTCCAGCGTGGGATCGGCCAGCAGGGCCAGCGCCAGCGGCTCCAGTCCGCATTCGCGCGCGATCTGGGCGCGGGTGCGGCGCTTGGGCTTGTAGGGGAGGTAGAGGTCTTCCAGCGTCTGCTTGGTTTCGGCGGCCTCGATGGCGGCCTGCAGTTCGGGCGTGAGCTTGCCTTGCTCCTGGATCGACGCCAGGATGGCCGCGCGGCGGTCTTCCATGTCGCGCAGGTAGAGCAGGCGCTCTTCCAGGTTGCGCAGCTGCGTGTCGTCCAGGTTGCCGGTCACTTCCTTGCGGTAGCGGGCGATGAACGGGACGGTGGCGCCCTCGTCGAGCAGGTCCACGGCGGCCGCGACCTGGCGCGGCTGCACGGACAGTTCAGCCGCGATGAGCGACACGATTTTTTGCGAGACGGAAGCGGGCAGGTTGGACATCTGAAAACGCAGTCGGTCGAAAGCGGGGCATTTTGCCACAAGCGCGCCGCAGTTCGGCCACGCTTGCCGCCGGCGCCGCGCAAGGGGCGTTACCGGCATGTGCGGGGCAGGCCGCCAGGCGGCCCGGATGCTAGAATCCCGTCATGATCGTCAAGTCCCGTCAGGCCGCCGCCCAGGCCACTTCGCCCGCATCCTCGCCGGCCATGCCAACTGTCGCCAACGTGTCGAAATCCGTCCTTTTTCAGGCTGCCAGCCTGGCCGTGCTGGCGCTCGCCGCCGGCGCCGCGCTGATGCCGGTGCGGCCGGCGCTGGCGCAAGCTTCTGCGCCGACCGTCGGGGCGGCACGCGACTTCGGTGCCGAACGCAAGGCCATCGGCGATTCTCGCGCCTGGACCAACTACCGTTTCTCCGCGGCCGAGCACGAGTGCTACAGCAAGTTCTTCGTCAACAGCTGCATCGACAAGGCCAAGGAAGTCCAGCGCCAGGAGCTGCAGGTGCTGCGCAAGCGCGAACTGGAAGTCGGCGAGGCCGAACGCGCGCACCGTGCCGCCGAGCGCGACCGCGAGCAGGCGCTGCGCCGTGCCGAGTTCGAGGCCAGCCAGCCGCAGCGCGCCGCCAGCGAGCAATCCAGCCGTACCGCGTTCGAGAAGAAACAACAGGAACAGCAGCTGCGCGATGCGCAACGCAAGGGTGAAGCGCCGCAACGTGCCGCCAATGCGCAGGCGTACCAGCAGAAGCAGTCCGACTTTGACGCCAGGATGAAAGAGGCGCAGCAGAAGGGCGCCGAGCAGGCTCGCCAGCGCGAGGAAAACGTGAAGGCGTACGAGGCCAAGCAGCGCGACCTCGAGCAGCGCCAGAAAGAACTGGAAGAGCGGCGCGCCAAGGCCAAGGAGCAGCAGGGCCAGGCGTCGGCGCCGCGCCCGTTCGGCTTCTGAGCCGATCGCACCGTGACCGTACAGCGGAGGCGCACATGGACAGCAACCTGAATACCCTGGAGCGGCGCATCATGGAGTTGCAGATCGAGCACCGCGACCTGGACTTCCTGATCGACCGGCTTGCGAGTGACGCCGTCCATGACGAGCTGCAGCTGCGCCGCCTGAAGAAGCGCCGCCTCAAGCTGAAGGACGCCATCACGCTGCTGCAGCTGCAGCTCGAACCCGACGTGCCGGCCTGAGCATTCGCGCAGCCGCACCAATTGCCGCCGGCGCACCGACCGGCGGCTTACACAAATTCTTCCCCACCTTGTCCGACCTTTTGTCCGACCTTTCCGATTCCCCCGAGCAAGACGCCGCCGCCGGCGCGGAAGACGCAACGGACCGGCATGACGTCGCCGCGAGCGCCGTCGACGCCGCAGCCAGCCGCAGCGCCGAGCTTGGCACCATCTTTGCCGATACCGGCACGCTGGCGCAGGCCATCCCGGGCTACCGGCCGCGCGCTTCGCAGCACAAGATGGCCGATGCCGTCGCCGAGGCGATCGCATCCAACGACACGGTGATCGTCGAGGCCGGCACCGGCACCGGCAAGACCTACGCCTACCTGGTGCCGGCCATGCTGTGGGGCGGCAAGGTCATCCTGTCCACCGGCACCAAGAACCTGCAGGACCAGCTGTTCCTGCGCGATATCCCCACGGTGCGCCATGCGCTGAACGTGCCGGTCTCGGTGGCCCTGCTCAAGGGCCGCGCCAACTACGTCTGCCACTATCACCTGGAACGTGCGCAGGCGGCCGGGCGGCTGGCATCGCGCCAGGATGCCGCGTGGCTGCGCGACATCGGCCGCTTCGTCAAGGAAACCAAGACCGGCGACAAGGCCGAGCTGGCCGCCGTGCCTGAGAACGCGCCGGTGTGGCAGATGGTGACGTCGACGCGCGACAATTGCCTGGGCTCGGAGTGCCCGTACTACAAGGACTGCTTCGTGATGCGCGCGCGCAAGGAAGCGCAGCAGGCCGACGTGGTGGTGGTCAACCATCACCTGTTCTTCGCCGATGTGGTGCTGCGCGATACCGGCATGGCCGAGTTGCTGCCCGCCGCCAACACCGTGATCTTCGACGAAGCGCATCAGCTGCCCGAGACCGCGACGCTGTTTTTCGGGGAGACGCTGTCGACCAGCCAGCTGCTCGAGCTGGCCCGCGACACCGTGGCCGAAGGCCTGTCGCATGCGCGCGACGCGGTCGACTGGGTTGCGCTGGGCGCGCCGCTGGAGCGCGCCGCGCGTGACTTGCGGCTGGCGTTCGGCAAGGACAACGCGCGGCTGGCGCTGGGCCAGATCGAGGCCGACCGCCGCATTGCCGAGCCCTTCAACGAAACGCTCGATGCGCTGGACGAAGCGCTGTCCGCCTTCGTCGAGATGCTGGAAAGCCAGGCGGAGCGCGCCGAATCGCTGCAGCAGTGCCATCGGCGCGCGTTGGAGCTGGCCGAGCGGCTGGCGGCATGGCGCAGCGACGCCGTTGCCGCGCCCGTGGCCGCCGCACCGGCAGGCGAGGGGGATGAAGGCGGTGAGGGCGGCGCGGCAGCCCAGGCGCCTGCGCCCGCGGAAACGGTACGCTGGGTCGAAGTGTTTTCCCATACCGTGCAACTGCACCGCACGCCGCTGTCGATCGCGCCGATTTTCTCGCGCCAGCGCGGCGGCCAGCCGCGTGCGTGGGTCTTTACCTCGGCCACGCTGTCGGTCAAGGGCAACTTTACGCACTATGCGGCCCAGCTTGGGCTGGACAAGGACCGTTCGCTGACCCTGCCGAGCCCGTTCGACTACGCCAAGCAGGGGCTGCTGTACGTGCCGCGCGACATGCCGGCGCCGCAGTCGCCGCAGTTCACCGATGCCGTGGTGCAGGCCGCCCTGCCGCTGATCGAAGCGGCAGGCGGACGAACCTTCCTGCTGTGCACCACGCTGCGTGCGGTGCAACGCGCATCCGACCTGCTCTACGATGCTTTTGCCGAGCGCGGCCTGAACCTGCCGCTGCTGGTGCAGGGCCAGGCCAGCCGTACTGAGCTGCTCGACCGCTTCCGCGAGCTGGGCAACGCCGTGCTGGTAGGCAGCCAGAGCTTCTGGGAAGGGGTGGACGTGCGCGGCGAGGCGCTGTCGCTGGTGATCATCGACAAGCTGCCGTTCGCGCCGCCGGACGACCCGGTATTGGCCGCGCGCATGGAAGTGCTGCAGAAGAAGGGACTGAGCCCGTTTGCCGTGCACCAGCTGCCGCATGCGGTGATCACGCTGAAGCAGGGCGCGGGGCGATTGATCCGCTCGGAGTCCGACCGCGGCGTGCTGGCCATCTTCGACACCCGGCTGGTGGAAAAACCCTACGGCCGCCAGATCTGGCAGAGCCTGCCGCCGTTTACCCGTACGCGCGAGGCAGCCACGGTGGTGCGCTTCCTGGAATCGCTGCGCGGCGAGGGCAAGGCAGCGCCTGCTGCCGGGGAAGCAGACGCCGAGGACTGACGGGCGGCGCAGGAAAACAAAAACGGGACGGTCAAGCGACACGTCCCGTTTTTCTATCGCCACCGGTGGGCGTTGGCAAGCTTCAGAACACTTCCCACCAGGACTTGTCCTTGCGGCGTTCGCCGTACTTGATGAAGTCGCTTTCCGGGAAGTTCTTCTCCATCACGCGGGCGGTATCGTCGCGCAAGTCCTTCATGCCCATCGCATCGTACGAACGGATCATGATGTACAGCGCTTCCTCGTTGGCCGGCGCGCCGTCATAGTCTTTCAGCGCCTGCTGCGCGCGGTTCACCGCGGCCAGGTAGGCGCCGCGCTTGTAGTAGTAGCGCGCGGCATGCACCTCGTGCTGGGCCAGCGAGTTGACGATGTACTGCATGCGCAGCGCGGCGTCGGGGGTGTACTTGCTGTCCGGGTACTTGGTGACCAGCGTATTGAACGCGTCGTAGGCCGCGCGTGCGGCCTTGGGGTCGCGCTCGCTCAGGTCCTGGCCGGAGAAGCGGCCCAGCCAGCCCAGGTTGTCGTTGAAGTTGATCAGCCCCTTGAGGTAGTAGGCGTAATCGATGTTGGGGTGGTTCGGGTGCAGCTGGATAAAGCGGTCGACCGCGGCCAGCGCGGCGGCCGTCTCGCCGTCCTTGTAGTTGGCGTAGGCGGTGTCGATCTGCGCCTGCTGCGCATAGCGGCCGAATGGATAGCGGCCTTCGAGCTTTTCATACAGCTTGACGGCGCGAGTGTAGTCGCCGCCATCCAGTGCATCCTTGGCTTCCGAATATAATTTGTTGGCCGACCAGCCGGCAGTCTCGTCGGGCTGGTCCGCCAGCAGGCCGCATGCCGACAGCATGACGCAGCCGCCTGCGAGCAGAACCGCTCCAATTTTCGCGCGCCACGGCGCGCGTTTCATGCTCTGCAATTGCATGGGCAATCGTATCCCGGATGAAGAAAAATAGCGTCAAGCATTATAGCCCAAGCCCCCAACCTCAAGCCCGACCGGGCGCAGGTGTGGGAGGACTGCCACCCGAACAGGTACGCGCGGCCGCGGCCGTGGCCGATTCCGAGGAATTCGAAGACCTTGCCGACGCCGCGCCGGCCAATGCCGCGCCAGGCGCCGAGGCGGGGGTGACGCTGTCGCTCGAGGTGGACAGTGCCGCGCATGGCGAACGCCTCGACAAATTGCTCGCGCGTCACTTCAGCGAATTCTCGCGCAGCCGCCTGCAGCAGTGGATCGAAAGCGGCGCGGTGCGCGTCGACGGCCAGGTGCGCCGCCCGCGCGATGCGGTGCAGATGGGCAACCGCATCGAGGTGCGGCCGCAGGCCGCGCCGGAGTCTTCCGCCTTTGCGCCGGAAGACGTGCCGCTGGACGTGGTCTATGAAGACGATACGCTGCTGGTGATCAACAAGCCCGCGGGGCTGGTGGTGCATCCGGCCGCCGGCAACTGGAGCGGCACCGTGCTCAACGGGCTGCTGCATCGCAACCCGGCCGCCGCTGGGCTGCCGCGCGCGGGCATCGTGCACCGGCTCGACAAGGAAACCTCCGGCCTGATGGTGGTGGCGCGCACGCTGACCGCGCAGACTGACCTGGTGCGCCAGTTGCAGGCGCGCACGGTCAAGCGCACGTACATTGCTCTGGTGTGGGGCCGCACGTACGACGAGGGCACCATCGATGCGCCTATCGGCCGTGACCCGCGCGAACGCACCCGCATGGCGGTGGTGCATACGGCCAGCGGCAAGCCCTCGCGCACGCATTTCCGCACGCTGGCGACGGTGCCGCTGGGCCGCAGCTTTGTCTCGATGGTGATGTGCAAGCTCGAGACCGGGCGCACGCACCAGATCCGCGTGCACTTCGAATCGATCGGCCATCCGCTGGTGGGCGATCCGGTCTATTTCCGCGCGACGCAGCGCGGCCAGCGTCCGGCGATCCGTGTGCCGCTGCCGGTGCCATTCGAGCGCCAGGCGCTGCATGCGTACAAGCTCGGGCTGGTGCATCCGGCGACCGGCCGCCATATGTCGTGGACCGCGCAGCCGCCAGCGGACCTGCAGGCGCTGGTCGATGCGCTCGACTTCGAAAGCGCGCAGGATGAGGACGAAGAAGAGGCCTGGGACGAAGTGTGGGAGGGTGGTGAAGCCCACTGGGAATATGCCGGCGAGGGTGACGAAGATGAAGACGACGATGAGCGCGACGCCTGAGTCCCGGTGGCTGGTGCCCGACTGGCCTGCGCCAGTGCGCGTGCGCGCGCTCTCGACCACGCGCCATGGCGGCGTCAGCCAGGGGCCGTACGGGCTGGCCGGCGGCGTGCCGGGCGGCCTCAACCTGGGCACGCATGTGGGCGACGACCCGTCGGACGTCGCGCGCAATCGCCAGCGCCTGGCCGCGCAGCTGCCGTCGATGCCGCGCTGGCTCGACCAGGTGCATGGCTGCGCCGTGGTCACGGCCGACCACGTGGTCGGTGAAAAGGGTCGTGCCCCGCAGGCCGATGCCAGCGTCGCGGTCGCGCCGGGCCATGTCTGCGCCGTGATGACGGCGGACTGCCTGCCGGTCCTGCTGTGCGATGCGCAAGGTACCGTGGTGGGCGCCGCGCACGCCGGCTGGCGGGGGCTTTGCAGCGGCGTCATCGAAGCCACGCTGGCCCGCATGCAGGCCGCTTCAGGTGGCCACGGCGGGCGCTGGATGGCCTGGCTCGGCCCGGCCATCGGTCCGGATGCATTCGAGGTCGGTGCCGAAGTGCGCGACGCCTTCCTGGCGCAGGCGCATGCCGGCGAGCAGGCCGCTGTTGCCGACGCTTTCCGTGCCGGTGCCCCGGGCAAGTACCTGGCCGACATCTATGCGCTCGCGCGCACGCGGCTGGCACGCGCCGGCTGCGCTGATGTGTATGGCGGCGATGCCTGCACCGTCACCGACGCAGCGCGCTTCTATTCCTACCGCCGCGACGGCGTGACCGGCCGCATGGCCAGCCTGGTCTGGCTGGCCGACTGAAGCGTCAGTCTTTTCTCTCCGGCGGTGTTTCCGCCACCGGCGGCGCGTCGGCGCCGGCCTGTGCGGCACGCTCGGCTTGCGCTTTGCGCCGCCGCCGCGCGGGCGTGCCCATGATGTAAAGCACCAGCGCCACCGGCGCCAGGCCATAGAACACGAACGTGGCGACGCCCGCCACCACCGTGTGCTCGGTGATCGCCATCATCAGCGCGACGTAGAGCCAGCCAATCGCCACGATGTACATAAAATCTTCATCCTTATCTTCTATCCTGCGGAGCCTCGGCGGAGGAAGGCGCGGCATACCGTCCGGTAGGTCGGGAAGCGCGCCTCGCCGGGACGGATTTCTGCATTGACAGCGCGTGCGTTGCAAGGCAACAATGGGCTCAAATGTCTCGGGATCGCTGACGATTCCAAGGATTTTTGCCGGCAAGCATACCGCATGGCGTTGCCAGCCAGAGCGCCGCGGTAGCCGGTAAAAAAGGGAGTTGCTATCGGGATGGACGGAATCCGCCGCGCAAGCGCGGCGATGGGGTTCCGGCGAAATTGTCTGGCTAGCCTGCCCAGTTCGGGTGAGGCGCGCGCCGGGTCCATCCGGATAGCATCTCCCAATGCAAGAGTGCCGGCCAGGGCAATGCCCGGAGCCGGTTCGTATAGTGACGGCAGAGAGACAATTCACATCATGGCGACCGGCAAAGGTGCGGCAGCTTCCACCCAGGAAGGCAAGTCCCAACCGTTCAAGTTCACGCCGGGGCCATTCGATCCAGCTACATGGCTGGAATGGTCCCGCCAGTGGCAGGGCACAGAAGGAAACGGCCATGCGGCCGGCACAGGCATTCCGGGCCTGGACGCGCTGGCAGGCGTGAAGATCGCTCCGGCGCAACTGGGCGATATCCAGAAGCGCTACATGAACGACTTCGTGGCCTTGTGGCAGGCCATGGCCGAGGGCAATCCCGACGCCGCAGGGCCGCTGCACGACCGGCGCTTCGCCGGCGAGGCGTGGCGCAACAACATCCCTTACCGCTTTGCCGCCGCGTTCTACCTGCTCAACGCACGCGCCATGACCGAACTGGCGGACGCCGTCGACGCCGACGCCAAGACGCGCCAGCGCATCCGCTTTGCGATCTCGCAATGGGTCGATGCGATGTCGCCGGCCAATTTCCTGGTCACCAACCCCGAAGCGCAGCGGCTGCTGATCGAGTCGGGTGGCGAATCGCTGCGTGCCGGCGTGCGCAACATGCTCGAAGACCTGACGCGCGGCAAGATCTCGCAGACCGACGAGACCGCGTTCGAGGTCGGCCGCAACGTCGCCGTGACCGAAGGCGCGGTGGTTTATGAAAACGAATACTTCCAGCTGCTGCAATACAAGCCGCTGACCGCCAAGGTCCATGCGCGGCCGCTGCTGCTGGTGCCGCCGTGCATCAACAAGTACTACATCCTCGACCTGCAGCCGGAAAGCTCGCTGGTGCGGCATGCGGTGGAGCAGGGCCATACCGTGTTCCTGGTGTCGTGGCGTAATCCGGATGCCAGCCTCGCCGCCGCGACCTGGGACGATTACATCGAGCACGGCGCCATCCGTGCCATCGAGGTGGCGCGCGATATCAGCGGCCAGGACCAGATCAACGTGCTGGGCTTCTGCGTAGGCGGCACTATCGTCTCGACCGCGCTGGCGGTGCTGGCCGGGCGCGGCGAACATCCGGCCTCGAGCCTGACGCTGCTGACCACGCTGCTCGATTTTTCCGATACCGGCATCCTCGACGTGTTCGTCGACGAAGCCCATGTGCAGCTGCGCGAAGCCACGCTGGGTGGTGCTGCCGGCGCGCCATGCTCGCTGCTGCGCGGGATCGAGCTGGCCAACACGTTCTCGTTCCTGCGCCCGAACGACCTGGTGTGGAACTATGTCGTCGACAACTACCTGAAGGGCAACACGCCGGTGCCGTTCGACCTGCTGTTCTGGAACGGCGATGCGACCAACCTGCCGGGCCCGTGGTACTGCTGGTACCTGCGCCACACCTACCTGCAGGACGAACTGAAGGTGCCCAACAAGCTGACCGTGGCCAACGTGCCGGTCGACCTGGGCAGCATCGAAACGCCCACGTATCTCTACGGCTCGCGCGAGGACCATATCGTGCCGTGGACCGCCGCCTATGCCTCCGCCGCGCTGCTGAAGAACAAGGTGCGCTTCGTGCTGGGCGCATCCGGGCATATCGCCGGCGTGATCAACCCGCCGGCCAAGAACAAGCGCAGCCACTGGACCAACGACGCGCTGCCGGCATCGCCGCAGCAATGGCTGGCCGGTGCCACCGAGCATCACGGCAGTTGGTGGCCGGACTGGATGACATGGCTCGCCGGCCATGCCGGCGCCAAGCGCGCCGCACCCGCCGAGTACGGCAATGCACGCTATCCCATGATCGAACCCGCGCCTGGGCGTTACGTCAAAGCCAAGGCATGATGCTTGCGTGATGGACGGGCCGCCACATTGGGCGGCACCGGCCGCCACGCAGGCTTTCCATTTCCATCGAAAGGACTACACCATGACTGACGTTGTCATCGTTTCCGCGGCCCGTACCGCAGTAGGCAAGTTTGGCGGATCGCTGGCCAAGATCCCGGCACCGGAACTGGGCGCCGTGGTCATCAAGGCGGCGCTGGAGCGCGCCGGCATCAAGCCGGAGCAAGTCAGCGAAGTCATCATGGGCCAGGTGCTGGCCGCCGGCTCGGGCCAGAACCCGGCGCGCCAGGCGTCGATCAAGGCCGGCCTGCCGGCCATGGTGCCGGCGATGACCATCAACAAGGTTTGCGGCTCGGGCCTGAAGGCCGTGATGCTGGCGGCCAATGCCATCGCTGCCGGCGATGCCGAGATCGTGGTGGCTGGCGGCCAGGAAAACATGAGCGCGGCGCCGCACGTGCTGCCGGGCTCGCGCGACGGCTTCCGCATGGGCGACACCAAGCTGGTCGACACCATGATCGTCGACGGCCTGTGGGACGTGTACAACCAGTACCACATGGGCATTACCGCCGAGAACGTCGCCAAGGAGTACGGCATCACGCGCGAAGCGCAGGATGAATTTGCTGTCGGCTCGCAGAACAAGGCCGAAGCCGCGCAGAAGGCCGGCAAGTTCGACGAGGAAATCGTGCCGGTGCTGATTCCGCAGCGCAAGGGCGACCCGGTGGCGTTCAAGACCGACGAGTTCGTCCGCCACGGCGCCACGCTGGACAGCATGGCCGGCCTGAAGCCCGCCTTTGACAAGGCCGGCTCGGTGACCGCGGCAAACGCCTCGGGCCTGAATGACGGCGCCGCTGCAGTGGTGGTGATGTCGGCCGCCAAGGCCAAGGAACTGGGCCTGACGCCGCTGGCCACGATCAAGAGCTTCGCCAACGCCGGCGTCGATCCCAAGGTGATGGGCATGGGCCCGGTGCCGGCTTCGAAGCGCGCGCTGTCGCGTGCCGGCTGGACGCCGCAGGACCTCGACCTGATGGAAATCAACGAGGCCTTTGCCGCGCAGGCGCTGGCAGTGCACCAGCAGATGGGCTGGGATACCTCCAAGGTCAACGTCAACGGTGGCGCCATTGCCATCGGTCACCCGATCGGTGCATCGGGCTGCCGTATCCTGGTGACGCTGCTGCACGAGATGAAGCGCCGCGACGCCAAGAAGGGCCTGGCCTCGCTGTGCATCGGCGGCGGCATGGGCGTGGCGCTGGCGGTGGAGCGCAACTGAGCGCGACCGGTCCGCAAGCAGGCGGCAACAAGTCAGCAGTAGGCCGGGCCGGCGGTACTCGCGGGTCCGGCAACGATAACGAAGAGCCAATCAAGGAGTGGACATGACTCAGCGCATTGCGTATGTGACCGGCGGCATGGGCGGCATCGGGACCGCCATCTGCCAGCGGCTGGCCAAGGATGGCTTTCGTGTGGTGGCCGGCTGCGGCCCCAACTCGCCGCGCCGCGAAAAGTGGATCGAGCAGCAGAAGGCTCTCGGCTTCGATTTCGTTGCCTCGGAAGGCAACGTCGCCGATTGGGATTCGACCAAGGCAGCCTTTGACAAGGTCAAGGCCGAAGTTGGCGAGGTTGATGTGCTGATCAACAACGCCGGCATAACGCGCGACGTGGTGTTCCGCAAGATGACCCGCGCCGACT
This sequence comes from Cupriavidus phytohabitans, assembly GCF_000426345.1. Lineage (GTDB taxonomy): Bacteria > Pseudomonadota > Gammaproteobacteria > Burkholderiales > Burkholderiaceae > Cupriavidus. Next base: position 17,156 of record NZ_AUFE01000071.1, read on the forward strand.
GGGATGCGGTGATCGACACCAACCTGACCTCGCTGTTCAACGTTACCAAGCAGGTGATCGACGGCATGGTCGATCGCGGCTGGGGGCGGGTCGTCAACATCTCCTCGGTGAACGGCCAGAAAGGCCAGTTCGGCCAGACCAACTACTCCACCGCCAAGGCTGGCCTGCACGGCTTCACCATGGCGCTGGCGCAGGAAGTGGCGACCAAGGGCGTGACTGTCAACACCGTTTCGCCGGGCTATATCGCCACCGACATGGTCAAGGCGATCCGCCAGGATGTGCTCGACAAGATCGTCGGCACGATCCCGGTCAAGCGGCTGGGCGAGCCGGAAGAGATCGCTTCGATCTGCGCCTGGCTGTCTTCCGATGAGTCCGGTTTCTCCACCGGCGCCGACTTCTCGCTGAACGGCGGCCTGCACATGGGCTGACCTGCCGGCATGATCGGCAACCGCGCCGGCGGCCGCATTTTGCGGTGCAGCCAGCGCGGCGCACAAGGCGGCGGAGGTTCTGTTTCGCTGTCTCTTTCGCGGGCCGCAATGGCCCGCGAGTCGTTTCTGCGCGGCGGTTTTTTTGCTGTTCCGGCGCCGGTTTACCGGGTTTTCCTTAAGCTGGGTCGCTTTTCTTAGTGCTTTGTTGGGCATAGAATCAGGGCAGCGGCGCAGCCAGCACCATAGTCGTGCAGCGTGGCTCTCGCGGGGGCGAGGTGGCGAAGCCGCAACGCGCAGCCATGCGCGAACAACAGGCCGCAGCAGCCGACACGACAATACAGATGGCGCGGGCGGTACCGATTTGCGCACTGCACCCCATGCGGTGCAGCAGCGCGCAATCAGCGACGACACAAGGACAGAGCACCGATGGCCACGACCAAAAAAGGCGCAGAGCGACTGATCAAGAAGTATCCGAACCGCAGGCTCTACGACACCCAGACCAGCACCTATATCACCCTGGCTGACGTCAAGCAGCTGGTCATGGATTCCGAAGAGTTCAAGGTCGTGGACGCCAAGTCGGGGGATGAGCTGACCCGCAGCATCTTGCTGCAGATCATCCTCGAAGAAGAGACCGGCGGCGTGCCGATGTTCTCCAGTGCCATGCTGTCCCAGATCATCCGGTTCTACGGCCATGCCATGCAGGGCATGATGGGCACCTACCTGGAAAAGAACATCCAGGCCTTTATCGATATCCAGAACAAGCTGGCTGAGAATTCCAAGGGCCTGTATTCGGGCGAGGCCTTCAGCCCCGACATGTGGTCGCAGTTCATGAACATGCAGGGCCCGATGATGCAGGGGATGATGAGCAACTACATCGAGCAGAGCAAGAACCTGTTCGTGCAGATGCAGGAACAGATGCAGAACCAGGCCAAGAATATGTTCGGGACGTTCCCGTTCAACCAGCCGGACAAGAAGTAAGGCTTGTCAGTGGCGGGCCGCCCGGTCCGCCGCTCGCTATACATCTCCGCCATTCTCCATGCGGCACGCGACGCAACGCCCAAAGCAGGTAAAATGCGTCCCTCCTGAACTGGCGGCTCATTAGCGGACTCGCCTGCAAAGCGCGAATCCCGATGCCTTCCAGATTCCACCGTCATTGCCGTTTGCGTGCCCGCCAGGCCGGTGCGCGCCGCCTGGCGCACTCCTGAATATGAGCCGGCTTTTCCTCGCTCCGATGGAGGGGCTTGCGGACTATGTCTTGCGCGACGTGCTGACCGGTTTGGGCGGCTATGACGGCTGCGTGTCGGAGTTTGTCCGGGTGACGGGTTCACTGCTTCCCGCGCGTGTCTATGAGCGGGATACGCCCGAAATCCTGGACGGCGGCTATACCCGCAGCGGCACACCGATGGTGATCCAGCTGCTGGGCAGCGACCCCGAATGGCTGGCGCGCAATGCCGCTTATGCCGCAACCTTGTCACCGCACGGCATCGACCTGAACTTCGGCTGTCCGGCGAAGGTGGTCAACCGGCATGGCGGCGGCGCCATGCTGCTCGGGCAACCTGAATTGCTGAACCGCATCGTTGCCGCCGTGCGCGCCGCGGTGCCGGCGCATATTGCCGTGACCGCCAAGATGCGGCTGGGCATTTCCGATACCGCACTCGCGCTGGACTGCGCCACCGCGCTGGCGGAGGGCGGGGCGGCGTCGCTGGTGGTGCATGCCCGCACGCGCGACGACGGTTACCGGCCGCCGGCGCATTGGGAGTGGATCGCGCGGATCGCCGAGGCCATCGATATTCCGGTCATTGCCAACGGCGATGTCTGGACCGTCGCCGACTGGGAACGCTGTCGCGCGGTGACCGGCTGCGACGATGTGATGATCGGGCGCGGCGCGGTCTCCGACCCTTTCCTCGCCCAGCGCATCCGTGGGCAGATGGAGTGCATGCCGTCCGCCGCCGAATGGCCCCTGGTGCTGCGCCAGATTTCGCTGTACCTGAAGAAGCTGCACGAACGGATCTCGTCCTGCCATGAGCACGGCCGGGTCAAGCTCTGGCTCAGTTACCTGAAGCGGACCTGGCCGCAGGCCGCCGAGCTGCATGCCGCGATCCGGCGCATGCACGACTCTGCCGACATCGCGCGCCTGCTGCCGAGTGTCCCCGGCGCCTCTCCGATTCCTGACTGAACCAGACCATCAAGTGTGGCGTCAGGCGCCGGCAAAGCCTGGCGAAAGGGTAAAATACGCGATTGGCCTGCAATCACCGGGCGCCCGATCTCCCGCGCGATAACCGGATAGACTCCGCCCGCCCCATATTCGTATCGAACCGTGAAAAACCCTTCAGAATCAACGACCCAGAAAGACCATAGTCCTCGCGTGGGTTTCGTTTCGCTTGGCTGTCCCAAGGCCCTGGTCGACTCCGAGCAGATCATCACCCAGCTCCGCGCCGAGGGTTATGCCATCAGCGGCACCTATGACGGCGCAGATCTGGTGGTGGTCAATACCTGCGGCTTTATCGACGAGGCCGTGCAGGAAAGCCTGGACGCCATCGGCGAGGCGCTGACCGAGAACGGCAAGGTCATCGTGACCGGCTGCCTCGGCGCCAAGAAGGATGCGGCGGGGCACGACATCGTGTCGTCGGTGCACCCCAAGGTGCTGGCCGTGACCGGCCCGCATGCGCTGGGCGAAGTGATGCAGGCCGTGCACACGCACCTGCCGAAGCCGCACGACCCGTTCACCGACCTGGTGCCCGCCGCCGGCATCAAGCTGACGCCCAAGCACTACGCTTACCTGAAGATCTCCGAGGGCTGCAACCACCGCTGCTCGTTCTGCATCATCCCGTCGATGCGCGGCGACCTGGTTTCGCGCCCGGTGGCGGAAGTCATGCTCGAGGCCGAGAACCTGTTCAAGGCAGGTGTCAAGGAACTGCTGGTGATCTCGCAGGACACCAGCGCCTACGGCGTCGACGTCAAGTACCGCACCGGCTTCTGGAACGGCCGTCCGCTCAAGACCCGCATGACCGAGCTGGTGGCGGCGCTGGGCGAACTGGCCGCGCAGTATGGCGCCTGGGTGCGCCTGCACTACGTCTACCCATACCCGCACGTCGACGAAATCATTCCGCTGATGTCGCAGGGCCACGTGCTGCCGTACCTGGACGTGCCGCTGCAGCACGCCCACCCGGATGTGCTCAAGCGCATGAAGCGCCCGGCCAACGCCGAAAAGACCATGGATCGCATCCGCGCCTGGCGCGAGATCTGTCCCGAGCTGACCATCCGCAGCACCTTTATCGCCGGCTTCCCGGGCGAAACCGAAGCCGAGTTCCAGACGCTGCTGGACTTTATCGCCGAGGCTGAGCTGGACCGCGTCGGCTGCTTTGCGTACTCGCCGGTGGAAGGGGCCACGGCCAACGACCTGCCGGGCGCATTGCCCGACGAGGTGCGCGAGGAGCGCCGCGCCCGCTTCATGGAAGTGGCCGAGGAAGTGTCCGCGCGCCGCCTGCAGCGCAAGGTCGGCCAGACCCTGCGCGTGCTGGTCGACGAGGTCAACCAGGACGGCGGCATCGGCCGTTCGTCGGCGGATGCGCCGGAAATCGACGGCCTGGTCTATATCGCGCCGCCGGAGCGTGCTTCGCGGCGCTACCGCGCGGGCGAGTTCGTCGATGTCACGATCACGGGTGCCGATGGCCACGACCTGTGGGGCGAGGTCTGAGCTAGTCCTGCCGGACGAGGCCCGGCCGCTCGCGATTAGGTAAAAGTACGGTCGTTCGTTTCTGCGCCGGCGCGGCTATACTGTGCGGTGCAACAAACTTCTTGGAGACAAGTCATGACGCGTGAAGTCGTAGTGGTGAGCGGTGCCCGTACCGCGATCGGGACCTTTGGCGGCAGCCTGAAGGACGTGGCGCCGGCCGAGCTGGGCGCACTGGTCGTGCGCGAGGCGCTGGCCCGCGCGCAGGTGTCCGGCGACGACGTCGGCCACGTGGTGTTCGGCAACGTGATCCAGACCGAGCCGCGCGACATGTACCTGGGCCGCGTCGCCGCGGTCAACGGTGGCGTCTCGATCAACGCGCCCGCGCTGACCGTGAACCGCCTGTGCGGCTCCGGCCTGCAGGCCATCGTCAGCGCCGCGCAGACCATCCTGCTGGGCGATACCGACGTTGCCATCGGCGGCGGTGCCGAAAGCATGAGCCGCGCCCCG
>NZ_AUFE01000072.1 GCF_000426345.1 Cupriavidus phytohabitans
GCACGCTCCCTGAGGGAACCCCTCCAGCGTCCATCACCGTTCTTGCTCAAATCCCCGCGCTTTCGGCATCACGAAAGCTGCTTATGCACACTGCAGGCCGCGTAAGTCCTTTCGCCGTTCCACCAAATCATGCTGGCGGCCTTGGCGCTCAAGGGTCAACAACTCCAGCATGATCCGCATTCCCTGTTCAGGTAATGTGCCCGTCGAGGGCTCGGACGCGCGTAAGAGGGCCGCAAGTCCCGGTTTTTCCGCCAAGGTAAAAGCGGGAAACCAGCCTAGATCCTCGCTTGTGCCGTCCCCGTCAAAAGTCGCATCGAACCGCCGACGCAGCGCTACCAATGACGAATCACCGAGCGTTTGCATGAGCGCGCCGAGCTTCTTCGGGGACAGCCAGGCAAGCTCGGCCAAAAGCGGCCAGGCCGGATCAAGCCCCTGAAGCCGATAGACCGTCTCGGCCATCCAGGCGAGCGTGATTGGAATTCGTCGCCATGACTCGATTCGCTTGATGCTGTCACATGCCGTCGTCCACTCCGCTGCGCGCATCCATAGCGGTGCCGCATGCCATTCTGGCATCTCCCGGTGAAACGGTAATTGAGAGGCGGCGCGGGCGAGGGCGCGCCACAGCGGTAGGCACCAAGCCATGCCCGCGGCGTCGCCGAATGCGCGGCGCACTGCCGGCATGCACGGCAAACACCACGCTTCGCATGTGTCGCGCAGTGCCGCGTGATTCGTGAAGTGTCCGTGGACGGGAGACTCGAGCACACTGACAAGGGTCTCTAGGGTCGGCACAAGCGCGTCGTCTGGATATTCCACGCCCAGGCGCTGCAGGGCTTCACGCCCGGCGGCGGCATTGCGTTGCTCAAGCGCGGTGAGCACGTCGTTGCGCAGCATGACATCGCGGCTATCTTCGAAGAGATCGAGCTGATTCGTCACGGCGTTCCCGTTGGTAGTCAGATTGCACCCCTGCAGGACCGGCCCGACATCGCCGGGACCACAAGTTGTCAGCGATGGTAGCTGCTGCCACGACGACGGGCAATCCGCGACGGGTCAACCATATCTGTGTGCGAGAGAAGAGCGACTCCAAAGGTGCCAAATCCAGGTGCGACTCAGCGCGGATGTGTTTTGGACTTCAGGACGGCTGCATGGCAATGCGTTACTCCGTCCACACAGCATCGACATCCCGCGTGAGATGTCCAGCGAGGATGTAGTCCCCGAGCATTTCCGCTTTTTTCTCCAGGCGCTCCAAGTCAGCCGCTGGCAGCAGGCTGAGCTCAAATTGGCAGTAAAGATTGCGCTGACGGAACGTCAACTTTGGACGACTCAGTCCGGCAATGAGGGCCGCGGGCGAGCTGACGGCAATACTCTCATGGCCGCGATACTGGACACGTTTGCCCAGCTTTTCGCCCAGCCTCCCCAACTCAACTGCATCCTGCCATCCTGACTCGTAGTCCAAATCCACGACTGTGACGCCCTCTGTTTCCAGGAGCTTCAGCGCTTCGCCTTTGGTCGCAGCCATAGCTGTCGCCATTACCCGCCTCCACCGCTAGTAGGACCTGTGGCGATTCGCGCGCTTCTACGGCCCAGATTCATATTGCACAGCAACATTGTAAGGGCAGGGGCGACTTCGTCAGGGCTTCTCGTCCGTGTGCAGGCATTGACTTAAGAACCTGTACGCGCGGATGAAGGCACCTTGCGCGGGCGCCGTCCCGGTTACGCATTCGACGCACTCCTGATCAGGTACATTGGTGATCATTCCGGCGGCCCATGGTCACGTCATCGTTCCGCCTGTTCCACTCCAACCAAGTCACCTCTCCGAAACGACCGATGTCTGAAGGCCATGTCTTGATTTGCGGTGACCCCCATGGCGAGTTTGGCCCGCTGATCGAAAGCATCCACCACCACCGCCCCGAGGCAGTGGTGCTCGCCGGTGACATCCAGGCGAAGCGCCCACTGGATGAAGAGCTCGCCAGCATCCTTCCCCTGACGCAAGTGTGGTGGATTCCGGGCAATCACGACACCGATAGCGATGCCGACTACGACAACCTGTTCGGCTCGGGCCTGGCCGACCGGAATCTGGATGGGCGGGTGGTCACAATCGCGGGGCTTCGGATTGCCGGGTTAGGGGGAATTTTTCGCGGCCAGGTCTGGATGCCGCCTGAACCTTCGCGCGTAGAGAGCGAGTCTGACTATCTTGCCAAATGTGGGAAGGGGAACTACTGGCGGGGCGGCCTGCCGCGGCGCCATCGCAGCACGATCTTCCCGCAGACATACAACGCGCTATCGACTCAGCATGCGGATGTCCTGATCAGCCACGAGGCTCCGACTTGTCATCCACACGGGTTCAAGGCGATTGACACGCTCATCGAAGCAATGGGAGTGAAACGCGCTTTCCACGGCCATCACCACGAATCCACGGCTTATCCGAACACAGGACCGTGCCGATTCTTCGGTCTCGGTGCTTGTGCGGTGGCCACGATCGACGGAGACTTCTTGCACGGCGCCCCGACTTATCAAGACGAAACAGGCTCGATCGGCCGTTGAGATTCGCAAGCAACGCGACTCGGCGCCCGCGGGCCAGCAAGACGCCGGCAGCTTCGGCGGCCGATGGTGCATGCCGCGGCCGCCGCCGGCAAGTTGGACGGGCCGCTTGCCAGATAGTAGCGCGACAAAAAAAAACAGCTCTCGATCCGATGGAGGAGAGCCGCAGGACGTCCATGAAGAAATCGGCCAACACCATTTCGTCGCCGACCACTCTCAGTATCCGCCAGGTTGCCGTTGTCGGCAATCCATCGCCGTGCTGTTTGTCTGTTCGCAAAAAAAACCCCGCGCTCACCAGGGAAGGGGCGCGGGTGGTAGCAGGCCTACCGGAGCAGGATACGGCGATATAAACATCGCGCAACTCTGGATTAGAAGCCATTTTTCCCGGCAGTTCTTTTGCCAGCGAGCAAATTGTCACGCAGCGAACAGACAATTGAGCGAGGGGCGGCGCATCCGGATCGTGCATGCCCGCCTCGATTCGATGCAGTGAAAGCCGGGCAGGGCGTTGAAAGCGGAACGCAAGAGGCGAACCAATCACACGTGCACACGGCGTGGAACCACGATCGTCTTTACCAAAACGGGCGTCATAGAGCGCCTGACAGCGATCTCCACAGAGTCGTTCTGCGCGTTCAAGGGATGGATAGCCGCCCAGCCAGGGGTGCCAGAGGAGAAGCGCAAGTTCTGCCAGAACCTGTCGACGCTGCCGGCCAAGCTCGACGACGGCCTCGAGCTTAGCCCCTGGGTTCGGCAGTCGTTGGCAGATGCGAATGTGGTAATCGTTCATCTGGCCGAATTCCGTGGGTGCGCGACCTCGCATGCCTGGAGACCCTATGGAGGACCCGATCGATCACCACAAATCGAGCAGCGGCAATGGCGACGGTGCGAACTTCAAGGTAAGATCTCGCGCTTCGCTAAAGGGCCGGACGCCGTGTTGGTTGCAGGCAGCGGACTCATAATCCGCCGGAAATTTCCCACCGTGGGTTCGAACCCCACCCGGCCCACCAAGCTTGCTCTTAACGGGTTGCGTCGCGACTGTCTGTACGCCGCCGCAGCGCACCTGCAACCTCACGCCGGCGCTGACCGGCGTGATGAGGCCCACGTGCACACGTTCACGCTGGCCGGCGGGCGATCGGCAACTCAGTGGACTATCTCGCGAGAAAACATCGAGTAGCTGCTACGGCTGCGGCAAGCGAATCCGGAGGCGCGGCATCGGTACCGCGATGGATTCGCGAAAACAGCAGCCATCGCGCTGCGCAAATGCTCGTTCACGATCAAGTACCGGCGCGCCTTCTTGTCGCAGCCTTTTTCGGGGTTGCAGTTGCAGGCGAGTTCGCCACGTTTGTTTTCTTGGCCACGACGTCGCCAGAGGTGGATTTGCGTGGCCCGGCAAATGGCTTGACTGGTAACGCCTTTGTTGCCGATTTATTGTCCTTTGCAGCCTTCACGTTCGCAGGGGGCTTGCCGGTCGTCGAGACCGCCGACGCCTGCCTCGCTGTCACCTTACCTGCCGGTGACTTTAAGTCCGCTACGTTTGCTTGACCGGCAACAACAATGCCTGAGGTTGACTGACGAGGCCCAGCGGATGGCTTGACTGGCAACTTCTTTGTGCCCGATTTATTGTCCTCCGCAGTCTTGGCGTTTGCAGAAGGCTTACGGGTTGTCGAGACCGCCGACCTGGTCGCCTTCTTCGCTGCCATCTTGCCTGCCAGTGGCTTGCTACGTCCGACAGCCGGCTTCGGCAGGGGGTAAGCGTCGGCCATCTCGATCCCAAACACATCCGCCACCAGGGCGTCGTCGAGCACCTTGCTGGCGGCAGGTCGTTTGGTGGATTTGGGCAGGCCAGCACCGGCCTGCCTGACGAGATCACTGGCCTCGACGCCGCGCAAGCTGAAGAGCAATTCCGGCTGTTGGTCGAGCCGCGCGCCGACGCCGTAGAGTACGGCAGCAACGTGCTTGCACATTGACGCCCAGTCCGGACAACTGCAACGGAAGCTGATTTCCTTCGGCCCCGGGAACAGGCCGGTGCCAGGCTTGCAAATGCGTGCCATCACGGCGGTCGAGAGCTTGCCCTGCAAGAGTTCCACGATCGAATCGATTGACCCCGCGCAATCGGCGCCGATCGCTCGCCATTGCTTTGCAGGACACGCCGTCACGGTCACCGCGACCGTGTAGAGGCTCGAACCCATGACCTGCGCACGGACTTCGCCGGCCGTAATCTGAAGGTCGATCACGGAACCATTGCGCACATAGGTCCGGCCGCGCGGTAGGCGGTTGGCATAGTCGCTGTAGCCTTCCAGGTTGTCGCACCAGGCCTTGCCCCAGAAGGTCTTGGCGATGGCACCGCGATACGACGCGATGGGCGACAGGACCCCACCAGCCTTCGTCGCCTTCGCGGCAGCCAGTTCCGCCTTTCTTCTGCGCTCGGCGGCCGAGACATAGGGCTTCCATCCCCCGTAACCGTAACTCATTGCGGTTCCTCTTGACGATCAGTTCTCTTGCGCGGCATGCACGTCGAGCTTCACGAGATCGAGCAATTCACGATCGCTCATCTCGGTCAGCAGAAGTTCTGCACCGCCCTCCAGCACGTCCTTCACCAATTGCTGCTTCGCGTCGATCAACTGGTCGATACGGTCTTCAACCGTGCCGCGGCAGATAAACTTATGCACCAGGACGTTCCTCTTCTGGCCGATACGAAATGCGCGATCGGTGGCTTGGTTTTCCACGGCCGGGTTCCACCAGCGGTCAAAATGAATCACGTGCGACGCGGCGGTGAGATTCAGCCCGGCCCCACCGGCCTTGAGCGAGAGCACGAAGAAGGGGGTCAGTTCGTCTTCCTGGAAGCGCTTGACCAGTTCGCGGCGCTTGGCGACCGGGGTGCCGCCATGGAGCACCAGACCTTCGCGGCCAAAGATCGACCCTAGAAATGCCGCCAGCGGCTCTGTGGTCTCGCGGAACTGGGTGAAGACCAGCACCTTCTCCTGCTTGGCGGCAATGACTTCGGCCAGTTGGCGCAGGCGGGCAAACTTGCCGCTGTCTTCCGCCTGCCAGGCCGCGTCGCCCAACCACTGCGACGGATGGTTGCATATCTGTTTGAAGCGCATCAGGAAGCTGAGCACGACGCCCTTGCGACCAATGCCTTCGGCGTCTTCCAGCGCGGCGGCCAGATCCTTCACCGCACCCTGATACAGTGCCGCCTGGCTCGGGCTCAGATGGCACCAGGCCTTGAGTTCGGTCTTGTCCGGCAGGTCGTCGATGACGCGCTTGTCGGTCTTCAGGCGGCGCAGGATGTAGGGCCGTACGAGCGTTCGCAGCGGACCGAAATGCTCGGCCTTCGCCAGCCGCCTGGTAAAGTTGGCAAAGACTTTGTCTGAGCCCAGCAACCCGGGGTGGGTGAAATCGAAAATCGACCACAGATCGGACAGGCGGTTCTCCACCGGGGTTCCGGTCAGCGCGATGCGCGACTGGGCCTGGAGCTGCTTGACCTGCCGTGTTTGCTTGGCACCCGGGTTCTTGATGGCCTGGGCTTCGTCGACGATGGCCACGCGCCATTGGAGGGTCCCCAATACCGGCTGGCGCAAGAGTGAGCCAAAGCTGGTGATGACGAGATCAATGTCTGCCAGCCGCGCGGGGTCCAGCGCACGCAGTTCGGCCGCCGGCATGACTGACGGATGGGCGATCAGTAAGCGCAAGCCGGGGGCAAAGCGCTCGGCCTCTGCCGCCCAGTTGGCCAGCAGCGATGCGGGGGCAACCAGCAGACTGGGCCGCGCCTCGGCGCTTTCGCGCTTTAGCACGAGCAGCAGCGAGAGTACCTGCATGGTCTTGCCCAGGCCCATATCATCCGCCAGGCAAGCACCCAGTCCGAGCCGGGTGAGCAGGTACAGCCAGCGCACGCCGGCCTGTTGGTAGGGCCGCAGGTTGGCCTTGAGGTCCGGTCCCGGGCTGATCTGCGCCAGCCCCTCCGGCTGACGCAATTCCTGCAGCATGTCGGCCAGCCAGGGCCCGGCCACCAGTTGCGACCAGTCGCGATCCGCGGGGTCGGCGCTGTCGTCGAGCGAAATCCCTGCCAGCAGGCGTAGCGCCTCATTCAAGGGCAGACCGCTTTGCGCGGCCTTTTCCATGGCCTCGAAGCGCTTCAGGAGGCGACCGAGCTTTTTCTTGTCCACCTCGACCCAGCGACCACGGATGAGTTGCAAGCCGTCGGCGCCTTTGAGCAAATCCCTGACCTCGGCGGCGTCAAGACGCTCGCCGTCGAGGGAGACCTCCATGTTGAAATCGAGCAACGCGTCCTTGCCCAGCAGCGAAGGGGGGCGTGCTCCGACGCTGGCTTTCACAACGGGACGGGCAGGGCGGCCTGCTTGCCAGACGCCTGGCATGCGGACGACAATCCCGGCGCCGTCGAGGTGGGACAGGTCCGAGAGAAAGCGATAGGCGTCGACGGGCGTCCAGCGCAGCGGATGGTAGATCTCGCCGGTCTCCACCATCTCGCGAAGCCAATCGCAGTGTTCCGCGGCGCGCTGCACCGGCAGCAGTAACGACAGCAACTGTGCCTTGCTCCTGGCTCCCGAAAATTCCGCCAGGGCTTGCGACAGCGGCTGATGTTGCGCTTTGCCGTGGGCCGACACGCGCGCGGTGTAAGTCGCCAGGAAGGCGAACGGGAACTCCGGGTCCCGCCGATTCTCGGCGAGGTTGAAATGCACCCGGCCGACGAGATTCCAGGCCGGGTGGTGCGATTTGAGGAAATCCTGGAGCGAGACGTTGGCGGCCGGCAGTTCCTGCTGCAAGGCCGTATCGATCGCGCCCCACAGCGTGGCGAGCACCGCTGGCGTCAGATACTCGCCGCCCGTCATCGGCGGCGCGTCGGCAATCATGGCCTCAAGATCTTCGTCTGTCGGCGTTCCGACCTCGATCTCGCCGTCCTCGGGCGTCGCGCACAAGGCCGTGACATAGCGTGCGGCAAAATCCCGCCACCAGGCCCATGCCGAAGGCAAACTGTGGCCGATTTCCGCCGCGCCCAACTGCAGCAGGCCATGGCCCGCGCCCAGTGCAAAGGCACGCTCAAGCCGCAGTCGCGTTGCATCGACCAAGAGGGGCGCGCCGTCCTCCGGCACCGCCAGCAGATGGCCGCCGGGCGTCAGGTGTGGCACAAGCATGTCGGAAGCAGTCAATGGTGCCCGTCCCGATTGCCGGGTTGCTGCAAGCGTTGAAGGCGCATGTTTTCAAGGGAAGCGGCGGGTGGAATTCACCAGCAGGCCCTCCGGCCGAGTTCGGACAGCGCGAATCTTGCTGGCTGTCCGTAGTTCGGCCTTCGCATCCTGTGGGGCGCAACCGAAGGGATTCGTTAAGCAGCCAAGATTCGGAAATCCGTAGCTTTGGCGACCGGGCGCACGTGGTTCTTCTCGCGTTTAAGGTCGACGATGCCATAGTTGGACATTGTTTTCAGCGTGCGCGATAGATTGCCGGGCTTGCGGCCAGTGGCTTCAGCCAGTTCGGAAATCGATTCCGGCTTGGTCTCGGTGATGACCCGCAACAAGGCACGATTGTCGTCACTCAGCACTTCGGCCAACGACTTCATGGAAGTGAACCAGATCTTGGGCTCGCTGGCCTTCGGCCGGTACTCCCCCCGCGCAATTGCCAACACGCGCTCGCGGATCTTCTCTTGCGGCATGATGCCAATCACAATGGTTTTCATCTCTTCTTCACCTCCGACAGAACGCGGTCAACGTCTGCGAAAAAGTCGTTCATCAGTTGCTGTGCATCCTTGAATTCATAGGGCACCCCCTTGTCCGAGACGTGCCTGTGCTTGTGGTCATAAGCCAAGATGCGTCCGGCATACTTAAATTTCTTGGGCGGCTTGACGGCATGCGCGTTGTCATACCCAAGAATTCTCTTGCCATAGGGCTCATGCAGGGTGAGGGAGTACCGGATGCCATGGGGAATCTCCTTCGATACGTCCACTTGCCATGCCTCGAGCTTGATCCAGTAACCGCCTCCTTGATCGAGGATCGAGCCGTTCAGGTCAAGCAGGGTATCAATCGCCGTGTCTCGTTTCATCCCTAACTATATCACCTGCTGATAAAGTGATAGGGTCTTGCGGTTCTCGCCGGCACGGCCTCACCGAACAATATAGCGAATAGATCACAGTAGCGATTGGCATGGACGATCCATGACGAAGCTAGCGCAAGCGTCGGCGGCGACTAGAGCGTCTCATTGATTGCCCTCCGAGCGCGGTCATCGGTAGCGCCTGGGATCGAACCGGACGCGCCGGTAGCGAAAGACTATGAGTTAGCCAACAGCAATAGTAATGATTTAACATAATGATTGTTATGCGTCTTTTAGATCACATTTAGGATCAATTGTAATACCGGCACGCCGCCTTGCGCCGCTCGAATCGGCGCGTCGCTCAGATCCGGACCGCGGTAGGCCCGGCTCGACCTAGTCGCATCCGGCGCGCTCGGCGCGCGGTAGCGCCCAAGGCGACCTGTGGCTTCGGGGGCCAGGACGCCGCGGCGGCTGCTGGCGGCGCTGCGTGACGCCGGTCTTCGATGCCCAAACAGCGCGGTCAATTACGTTTGCGAGATCCAGCCTGCGCGGTTGTAGGGTTCGATTCGGTTGGGACAGACGATGTTGCTTTGACATCTGCATGCAGCGCGTCGAACCGCGCTTGCAAGGCCTTGAGTTCCGCCTGAGCGCCCGCGGCGGTGCCCACGGCATCGGTCAGCCGTTCACGCGTACTTTGGTGCGCCGCAAGTGCTTTGGCCAGCTCGCCCCGAACCTCAGACTCGCGCTCTTCAGTCCTAGCCAAGCGCGCTTCGGCCTGCTGTCGGGCGGTGTCGGCGGCGACGCGCTGGGCCTCTGCCACGGCAGCAGCCTTGTCAGCCGCGGTGCGCGCCGCTTGCTCGTCGGCCAACTGGGTTCGCAGTTGGGCAAGTTCTTGCTCGAGCCGTGGTACCGCTTCCAAACGCAGTTCAGCCTGGGCAAGCGATCGCCTCACGCTGGCTAGCTCGCCACGCTCGCGTTCGATTTCCTGGTTCAGGCGCGCGACTTCTTCAGCGCGTTCAGCAGCTTGACCGGCTAAACGGTCCCGTTCGCTGGTCAACTTCACCATCTGTTCGGATAACGCGTCGCGTTCTGCCTCGACAGCTTCACCGTTCGCGGTCAGTGCTGCCATTTCGCTGAGGGCCTGGGCCAAGTTCGCTTCGGCGTCGGCCGCAGCTTCCTCAGCCACCTTGGAAAGCTCGGTACCCAGAGCCGCGAGCAACCGGGAATTGGGTTCGGCGATCTTGCGTGCGGGGGTCTTGTGCTGCGCCAACCACGCATTCAGATGGCGGTGGATGGTATTCATGCTGCCTGTGTTGCCGAGCCGCTCTCGCACCGCAGTCAGCGTCGGCTTCAACTGTTCCGCTACCAGCGCGGTGGCAGCGGCAGCTACTTCCTCGAATGCAATCCCTTGACGCGGCATAACGTATCCTCGTTCATAACGTACTACGAATTATACGATACGATACGCTACGATACGTAAGTAAATATGCAAATCGAAGAACGGCGCCGCGGCGCTAAACAGCGCGTCCCTATGCGGGGTCATGCCAACATACGCCCAGCCTGCTATCATAAGCCTTATGGTTATATAGAACTCATGGTTCATAACCGCAGGCTATAACAAATGAACTGGAGTTTCTCCCCTGCCGTCAGCTAGACTGGCTGGCCCTTCAGCGATTGTCGAGATCCCTGTATGGCCACCGTCGAGCGTACCGCTTACCCGCGTTTCCCAAAGGCCTTCTCCAGCAAGGAACTGCGGGCGTGCTACACGCCCAGTGCGGAGGAATTGGACTGGGGCACCCGCTCCACCCGTGGCCAAAGTCCTCGGCTCGGCCTGCTGGTCCTCCTCAAGGTTTTCCAGCAACTGCATTACTTCCCCAATCTCGACACCATTCCCGTCGCCGTGGTGGATCATGTCCGCGCTTGCGCAGGACTCGACCCCGATACGCCGTTCGGCTATGACCGCAAGGTCTCTCCCACGCTGTTCCGCCACTACACGGCAGTGCGTGAATTCCTTGGCGTCCAGCCCTACGTCGGCACTGATGCCAACGAGGCCACGATTCGGGCGGCACGCGAGGCAGCGGAAACGATGGATCAGCCGGTGGACGTCATCAATGCCACCATCGATGCGCTGATCCTGAACCAGATCGAGCTGCCGGCGTTCTCCACGCTGGACACCATTGCCGAGCAGATTCATGCCCGCACGCAGACCGCGCTATTCCGACGAGTGGCGCGCCGCCTTTCGGACGAGGACCAACAGCGCCTGGACCTCCTGTTGACGCGGGAATTCGCGAACCGGCAGACTGCCTACAACAATATCAAGCGCCACGCACGCCGCCCTTCGCGCAAGCATCTCAATTTGCTGATCGAGCACCTGAGCTGGCTCGACACCTTCGGCGATTTCTCGCTCGCGTTGGCCGACGTGCCAGCCTCCAAGCTGCGCTCGCTGGCCAGCCAGGCCATGAGCCTGGACGCGGCGAACCTCAAGGTCACGCTGCCAGAGAAACGCTATACGTTGATCGTGGCGTTGCTTTACCACATGCGCGTGCGCAGCCGCGACGACCTCGCGGAAATGTTCATCCGTCGCATGGGCGCGATCCACAAGCGGGCGCGCGACGAGATGGAACGCATCCAGTCCCGCCAGCGCGCGCAGATGGAGAAGCTGGTCACGCTGCTCGACGGCGTGGTCGATATCGTCGCCGATGGCCAGGACGACGCGCTGATCGGCCAGCAGGTGCGCCGCTTCCTCGCGCCGTCCGGCGATCTGGAGCCCCTACGCGAGAGCTGTGCCGAGGTGCGTGCCTTCAGCGGCAACAACTACCTGCCGCTGCTGTGGCGGCATTTCCGCGCGCACCGCTCCGTGATGCTGCGCCTGGCGCAGGTGCTGGAATGGGAGTCGACCAGCCAGTCCCGCACCCTGCTGGCGGCCTTGGAAGTGGTGCTGGAAAACGAATCCCTGCACCGCGAGTGGATCACCGCCGAGGTCGACGTCAGCTTCGCCTCGGAACGCTGGCGCAAGCTGGTGCGCCGCCCGCACGACCAAGGCGCGCCCACCAACCGTCGCTATCTGGAACTGTGTGTGCTTTCCCACATGGTGAACGAGCTGCGCTCCGGCGACTTGTGCGTGGTGGGCTCCGACGCCTTCGCCGACTACCGGGTACACCTGCTGCCCTGGCGGGAATGCGAGCGGCGCCTGCCAGAATACTGCGCCAAGCTGGACATGCCGGCCAACGCGCAGGACTTCGTGGCACATTTGCGCCAGTGGCTCGCCGACACGGCGCGCGCGCTCGATGAAAGCTTCCCTGATAAGCGCCAGCACGTCACCATCGGCCAGGACGGCGAGCCCGTGCTCAGGCGGACCATCGCCCGGGAGATCCCGGCCAGCGCCATTGCCCTGCAGCAGGCGCTGATCCGGCGCATCCCGACGCGCAACCTGCTGGACGTGCTGGCCAACATCGAGCACTGGACGCATTTCACGCGGCACTTCGGCCCGCTGTCTGGCAGCGACCCCAAGATCCGCCACGCCGCCGAGCGCTACCTGCTGACCATTTTCGCGATGGGCTGCAATCTCGGACCCACCCAGGCGGCCCGGCACATGGGCGACCGCGTGACGCCGCACATGATGTCGTTCGTCAACCGCCGGCACCTGAGTTTGGAACGACTCGAGACCGCCCAGCGCGAACTGATTGAACTCTATCTGCGGCTCGACCTGCCCAAGCACTGGGGCGATGGCAAGACCGTTGCCGCTGACGGGACGCAGTATGATTTTTACGACAACAACCTGCTGGCCGGCTATCACTTCCGCTATCGCAAGATGGGGGCAGTGGCCTACCGCCACGTGGCGGACAACTACATCGCCGTGTTCCGGCACTTCATCCCGCCCGGTGTGTGGGAAGCCATCTACGTGATCGAGGGGCTGCTCAAGGCCGGCTTGAGCGTCGAGGCCGACACCGTGCACGCCGACACCCAGGGGCAGTCAGCCGCGGTATTCGCCTTCACCCATCTGCTTGGCATCAATCTGATGCCCCGGATTCGAAACTGGCAGGATCTGAAGCTGTACCGTGCCGATGCGGATAGGAAATACAAGAACATCGACCGCCTGTTCTCGGATACCGTGGACTGGGACCTCATCGCGTTCCACTGGCAGGACCTGATGCAGGTCGCGCTATCGATCCAGGCCGGCACGATCTCCTCGCCGCTGCTGCTGCGCCGCTTCGGCTCGGAAAGCCGCCGCAACCGACTGTTCCTGGCCGCGCAGGAACTCGGCAAGGTCGTGCGCACGGTGTTCCTGCTCGAATGGGTCGGCAGCCGCGAGCTACGCCAGGAGATCACCGCCACCACCAACAAAATCGAGTCCTACAATGGCTTTGCTAAATGGTTTTCGTTCGGCGGCGATGTGCTGGCAGAGAACGACCCCGACGAGCAGCAGAAGCGACTGCGCTACAACGACCTGATCGCCTCGGCCGTGATCCTGCAGAACACTGCCGACATGATGCAGGCGCTGCGCGCGATGGTGAAGGACGGAATCCAGGTGGATGTCGCCGATATCGAGTTCCTAAGCCCATATCTAACCAGCAATATCAAGCGTTTCGGCGACTACAAACTGCATCTGGATCGCATGCCTGAGCCCTGGATTCGAGATAGTCTATTTGCCGGCCCCGCTCATTCAGTACGCAAGCCTCGCCATGCCTGATATGGATACCCCCTACGGCAAAGTCGATGCCGACGCCCTGCAGACGTTGCAGGAAACCTTTAACACACTTGCCATTCTTCGAGCGGTGGACCAACTGGACGCCATCCGCGCACGATGCGAGCCAGACGGGCTGCGCGACGATCTGCTGCGCTTGCACGGCATGGCGCATACCGTCATCAATGGCGCCAGCCTGTCCTATGTGACCAATGGGCCGACCTTGATGGAGCAGTTTGATGCAGTCATGGAAGAACTGGACGACTGGATTGCGATGCTTCGGCAGACCCAGCGGGCTCTGCTGCCGCTGGAAAAGCTGCGGCCCGAGTTCGACAACTGGCTTGGGGATAACAGTGAGTAAGCATCGTCCGGGGCGGAAGTAAGATAGCCAAGAGTACCAATCGGACTGTCTACCGACATTACTGTAATAGCCATAAAGCGGCCGCGCAAGACACTGAATTTCGATACGCCGGCTGAGAGATTCCATCAAACCGTTGCATCGATCAGTTGAATCTGCAGGCCAAATCGGACATTCAGCAAGCGATGACCGGCCGCAGAATCATTGGCGAATGTGGACATGGCAGACAAATCGCCGTCGATGCGATCTCAGCGAGCATTCCGTGTTGCGGTTCACTCGGTGGTACTAGGACTCCAGAATGCCTGGCTGACAGCACTGGACTCTGTTAGTTGCGCCACGACGCGATCGAGAATTTCCCCATCGACCGAGGTCGCCATCAGCACAGCCTCGATCTCCACGTCGTCCGTGCCGAAGGCATGAACTACCAGGTCTCGAGTGGGATGATTGCTACTTTCCAGAGCGTCATTGAGCAAGCGCATAGCCTCCTTCTGGCGCTCTCGCGGCGCAATGACATAGACGGTATTGGTGACTTCCACGGCAGGCGTATCGATGGGTTGGCGGTTGATGCGATCAACCATGGGGCGAAGCAGTGTATTGGCAGCCAGCACGAACAGACAGCCGATCACAGCTTCAAGAAGCAGATCGGCGCCTGCACACGCGCCGATGGCTGCCGAGCCCCACAAGGTAGCGGCGGTATTGAGTCCGCGCACGTTGCCTTCTTCCCGCATGATCACCCCGGCGCCAAGAAAGCCGATTCCCGACACCACGTAGGCAACGACGCGGACGGCGCCATCGTGTCCCGCCAGCCGGTTGGCCATATCCACGAAGATCGCGGCGCCGACCGCCACCAGCACGTTGGTACGCAGGCCAGCAGTACGCTGACGGTACTGCCGTTCGTAGCCGATCACCCCACCCAGTAAGAAGGCTGCAGCCACGCTGATACTGGTATCGAGCAGAGAATCCAGATTGATGTTTTGGATGGCTTCAATGGTCATGATTCACGCGATCGTAGTCGGTGGAGCGCCCCAAGGCGGTCTGAGTTCACCTTTGGCGGATGGCTATATTGCGTCAGCTTTCCAGCGAGAACCGCTCGGTATGGTCGTCGTACGAAAAGATCTCCGCATAACGACCCCATTCGATGATGGCTTCCAGCGTCTGCCTGGCCAGTTCATCGCTCAGAAAATCCTCTAGCTTCTGCTCGAACCGCACGCGCGGGGCCTGCTGGTCTTTCCGCTCTGCCAGCACGGTCCGGATATAGCCGGCCATCGGCACACGCCGCACCAGATGCTCGGCGAAGAGGGCTTTGCGTTCCTGCGTGCCATGTACATTGAAGACTAGCCCAGCCGCGGTCAGCACAATGTCGCCCTCGCGCAGTTCGGCAAAGCCGAGATGTCCAAGCATCTCGGCGACCGGAAAGAGATCGTCCACCTCCAGATGCATCGTCGCAGCAATCTCCGGCAGATCGGCCTGGCCCCGATACGGCTCGGCAGCCACGGTTTCGATCAGGCCCGCCATCAGGTTGGTGGAAACCGGCTGCAACGGGCTGCCGATGTCCAGGCCGTTCCTTGGCGCGACCCCCTTGGTTGGCCGGGCTGTCATCTTGGCGTAGATCTCGTCGACAAGTTCGCGGAATGCGGGTTCCAGGCGGTCACGCCGATGTTTGAACGGTACTTCGAACTCGGCGACGACAGCTCCCGGGTTGGACGACAGCAGCAGTATGCGGTCGCACATGAAGACCGCCTCTTCGATGTTGTGGGTCACGATCAGCATCGACTTGATCGGCAGCATCCGCTCCGTCCACAGATCGAGCAGATCGGTACGCAAGGTCTCGGCCGTGAGCACGTCGAGCGCCGAGAATGGCTCGTCCATCAGCAGCAACGTCGGGTTGACGACGAGGGCGCGGGCAAAGCCCACACGCTGGCGCATGCCACCCGACAACTCGCGTGGGAAGGCATTCTCGAAGCCGTCCAACCCGATCAGGTCAATGGCCGCCAGTGCGCGCTCACGCCGCTCCGCCGGCGGCACGCCCAGGGCTTCCAGGCCCGCTTCGACGTTGTCCAGCACAGTCAGCCAGGGGAAGAGCGCAAAGGTCTGGAAGACCATGGCGACACCTTCGGCTGGGCCCTTGATAGGAGCCCCGCAATAGTCGAGCTGGCCTGATGTAGGGGAAATCAGCCCGGCAATCATCCGCAGCAGCGTGGACTTGCCCGAGCCAGACCGGCCAAGCAGGCCGACGATCTCGCCTTCGCGCAGATCGAGGTTCACGCCGTCCAGCACCAGACGCTTGCCCTGCTCGCGGCCGTAGCCGTGGCTCAGGTCGCGAATGCTCAGGATGTTCCGGGAAGCGGTCGGAATTTCGTTTTGCATTGTGCTTGCCCTCTCAGTTCATGCGCAGCTTGTTTTCGGCGATGGCGTATAGCGGCCGCCAGAGGAAACGGTTAAAACAGACCACCATAATCGACATGACGGCAATTCCCAGGACGATCTTGGGATAGTCCCCGGCGGCGGTGGATTGGGCGATATAGGAGCCAAGGCCGTGCGCCGATAGGCTGGTAGATCCCCATGACACCGCCTCGGAAACGATGCTTGCGTTCCACGCACCGCCCGACGCGGTGATGGCGCCGGTTACGTAGTAGGGAAAAATCCCGGGCAACATGATCTTTCTCCACCACTGCCAGCCGTGAATGCGGAAATTGGTGGCCGCTTCGCGGAAATCATTCGGAAATGCGGTGGCCCCGGCGATGACGTTGAAGAGGATGTACCACTGCACCCCCAACACAATCAGCGGACTTAGCCAGATGTCTGGATTGAGATGGAAATGGACAATGCCGAACACAAAGACCGGAAACAGCAGGTTGGCCGGAAAGGCCGCCAGGAACTGGGCCAGCGGCTGGATTTTCTCGGCGAGCTTTGGCCGCAGGCCGATCATGACCCCAACCGGCACCCAGATCAGCGACGCTAAGGCGATCAGCACCAGCACGCGCAGCAGCGTCAGTAGCCCCAGCCCAACGACTTTGACAAGCTCGGCCAGCCCGGCCTCAGTGTGCACGTAGCGAATCGTCCGCCACAGCAGGTAACCCGCAAGGACTGACACGAGCAGGCTCCAGATGACATCGATCGCGCGGCTCAGGCGCGTTCGCCCGGTCCCTGAAGCCCGAGGCAGGCTGATAGTGAACCGGGCGCGCGCCAGCTTGCGCAGCAGGCGGCCGAAGGGGCGTAGCAGGCTCTGGATCAGCGATGTGCGATGAACCAGGTTCAACACCCAGGATGCCGGTGCGATTTGTGCGCTCGTGCTTTCCAACCGGAAACGATCTGCCCAGGCCACCATCGGACGGAACAGGAGCTGATCGTACAAGACGATCACGCCGATCATGGCCAGGATGACCCAGCCGACGGCAGCCATGTTGCTGTCGGCGATGGCGGAGGCCAGATAGGCGCCAACACCTGGCAAGGTGATCGACTTGTCGCCGACTGTAATGGCTTCCGAAGCAACGACAAAGAACCAGCCGCCCGACATGCTCATCATCATGTTCCAGATCAGCCCCGGCATGGCAAAGGGCACCTCCAGCTTCCAGAACTTCTGCCAGGGTGTCAGGCGCATGCTGCTCGACACTTCGATCAGGTCGGGCGGCAAAGTGCGCAGCGATTGATAGAAGCTGAACGTCATGTTCCAGGCCTGGCTGGTGAAGATTGCGAAGATCGCCGCCAGCTCGGCGCCCAGCACCCGGCCTGGGAAAAGTGAGAGGAAGAAGACTACGGTGAAGGAGATATAGCCGAGCACCGGCACCGACTGCAGGATGTCGAGAATCGGGACCAGCACCTTCTCCGCCCGCCGGCTCTTGGCGGCCAGCGTGCCGTATGTGAAGGTGAACAGCAGCGAAGCCGCCAAGGCGGCCAGCATGCGCAGCGTGGTCCGCAAGGCGTACTCGGGCAACATGGCGGGATCGAGGGAAATTGCCTCGACGCTGGGCCCGGCGAGAGGCGCCAGCGTTTCGCGGATTCCCGAGGCGCCCACCACCAGCAGGCCGATAATCAGCGGAAGCGCAAGGAAATCCCAGCGGTTCGGCAGCAGACGCCGAGCCGTGCCGGGGAGTTGCGGAATGAATTCGTTTGCCATGGGGCCTCCTTGGCCGCCAGCATGGTTAAACCGAAACCCGCAGCGCGGTTGCCGGCACCTTGGTCAGCAACAGCTCGCAAGTCACTAGGTCCACCGCCCCGCCAACCTGTGGGCTGGCTTCAACGGGCAGGTGGCAGGTCAGCGCACCAGCCAGGGGCGTCCATGATCGCCCCGGCTGGTGACAGGGAACTTATCGCCCAGCGGCTCAGAACTCGGCGTGGAACCTGACGCCGTAGAAGGTTGCCGGACCCCGGTCCCGGTTGTAGCCGGGATTGCGGATGTACTGGAAATTCGGGCTGATGCTGAAGTACTTCCACAGCGCCACGCTGTAATAGACCTCGAGCACCTGTTCCGGCCCGTAGCGCAGCGCGCCATCCCCGAGAAACGCTCCCACGCCACCGGCGGCCAGGTAATCCCGATGCGGCGATCGCAGCATATTGACGGCCATCGCCACGCCGAGCTCATCGTTGGGCCGCCCCCAGGACGTGCCTTTCAGTGTGCCGCCGCCGGCGACCTGTTTGCCGATCTCGGTAAAGGCATACGTTTCCGTCTTGTCGTCCGACATATTGGCCCGGAAGAAGACACCCAGCGAATCGTTGACCTCCTGCAGCAACGTAATGCCCACGCCTACCTTGGCATGCTCAGCGCGCACGTCGGCCACGTCTGGTGTCACGTTGTTGGCCTGCCCGAATGCCAGCGCATCGCTGAACTTGCCCATCTTCGCCTTGTTGCGCCAGAGCAGCAGGCGCGCGGCCCCTGGCCGACCAGCAAGGCTATAGCGCTTCTCCAACTCGATCATGTCGCCATAGTGTTCGAACATTCGGGTGTCCAGCTCCAGCCCATTGGACTCCAGCGGTTGCAGGAACCGACCGATCCGTGCTGACCACCCGTCGCCGACGTACTCGAGTGACACGCCCCAGTTGTAGCCGCGCGCATCGGCCGGGTAGTCGAACGAGCCATGGGTCAGCGATGACCAGTTCATGAACTGCGTGCGCGGGTCGGAGCCATAGGGATTCAGGTCGAAGACGTCGAGCACACTGAAGTTGCCGGCGGTCAGGACTATTCGCTTCTTGTCGACTGTCCGCGCGAACTGGTTGAAATCCGCGTCGAGCTTCTCGTCGCCGCCACCCAAGCCCCACGTCTGGCGGACGAACGCGCGGGCCCGGTAGAAGGTGGGATTCGTGCCGGAGGACTTGGCCAGCTCCCCGTTGGTCAGACCGCCCAGTCCGTGCAGGCCGGAGAACGGCACGCCCTGCGACACCTCGGGATTGAAGTGGAACTCCGCCCCTTGCCACAGGCGCAGGCCCAGATCCAGTGTGCTGGTAAACGAATAGCTCTTGGCGCGTTCCGTGCCGAGGCTGTGCTCGCCCGAATAGGCGGCGCCAAACGACGGCTTGCGCTGCCAGATGTAGGTGGCCTGCCCGTGGAAGGCGAAGACGTCCTCCGTCGGATCCATGGTCGGTTTGCCGCCGGCGGTACCGGGAGCCGGCTGACTCTCGACAGGGTCCTGAGCATGGGCTGGCGCGAGGCCAAGGCCAGACAGCGACAGCATCAGTGCCACGAGCGTGCGGCGAGACCAGTGGGTGCCCTTCAAAAAGGTGAGGGCAGTGAAGGCAAACTGAAAAACGGTAATGAACGACATGAGACCTCCCTCACGCGCTTCTATGGCGCGCGTAGGCTCGGGGGCGCCTGCTCGCGAAGGCCAAAGAGCGAGGGCGAACGTCGCCCGCGGCTGCCTTCTCGGTACAGGTCGCAAACAAAAAATCGGGAGGTGGCCATGCAGAGAATCTGCATGGTTGCCACTACCCGCCGGTAACGGCTAGGCAGTGGCGAGATGTCGCCTTGACTGACTAGCCGTTCAGAAATCGGCGTACCGCCGACTAGAACAACAGTCCATGGGGAGAACCCTTAGTGATGACCGGGCGCAGCATACCAAAAGGTCTCATAGGGCCGCAAATAAATTTTTCGAGTCCGGCGGGAGCCGGTGAGGCTATTCTGCGACACGCGGCCTTTGTCGGCGGAGCCGTCAAAGGAAGAGGCAACCGTGGGGTGCACCAGTTCGGCTCAGCACGGTACTGCAGCTCGCCCCTTAAAGGTAGCAGCGAGAACCAGCCGTGGATCTTCAGTCGGCTTGCCGTTCCAACTTCTTGGTTTTCATCTCTTGCATTTCCCGCTTCTTTGCTTCTTCCCGTTCCTTTCTCAACTCGCGTTTTCTCCCCTCATATGTCGAAGCAGGTTTGCTCCCTGATGCTGCGCCCGAAGCTTCGGAACTCAAGCCCTCTGGCACCGTCTTGGCAGTCAGAGCAACACATGTGAGCGCCGCAAGCCCGGCGAGGGTTCCTCGGGTTGGGTTGTGCATTTCAACTCCTCTTGTCGCGAATTGCCGGACGACTGCGTTCCCAGCTTTTCGCTACTGCCGCGGCGGCCGCAGAGCGTAGCTCAGATCCGGCATTCTTCCGCGTCGGCGGACGTTTCGCTGCTCCGAGGTACCTTGCCATGCAACCAGCGCCATTTTCCTCCCGATCCCGGCCATTACTGGACAGCGTGAATGCCACAAGGCTACACAGAAAGCGATGTATGAGCCACGCCGGCGTACGCCAGCAATATGCTAGTATACCCCCCTACCCTATAATAGGAAATCCCTTGAGCCACACCATTCGCGAAAAGCAAAAGCTGCTGAACCGGGTCCGCCGCATCCGGGGGCAAATTGATGCGATCGAACGTGCCCTGGAGGACGAGAAAGCCTGCGCCGAGGTCCTTCAGCAAATTACAAGCTGTCGAGGTGCAATGAATGGCCTCCTTGCAGTGGTACTAGAAGATCATATCCGGACGCATCTGACAGATATTGAAGCATCTGCCGGTGGGGACGGCGATGCCAAGGAACAACTCATCGAAGTTGTTCGAAGCTATTTCAAGTAGTCAGCTGTGGTGACTCCATAAAACTGCAGGTTCCAGCTCAATCATGCACACCCAAGACCTTTCTCAGTGGGCACATACCCACGTCTTTGACACCGGCAACCACGCAGCGGAACGTGGAACGCGACTTGTCATGCTGATTACCGCGACTACGATGTTGGTCGAAATCGCCGCCGGCCTGTGGTTCAACTCCATGGCGTTACTTGCCGACGGATGGCACATGAGTTCTCACGCCCTTGCAATCGGGCTGAGCGCGCTTGCCTATGCAGCCGCGCGGCGGTATGCCCACGACACGCGCTTTGCTTTCGGGACCTGGAAGATTGAAGTACTCGCAGGGTTCGCCAGCGCCATCTTCCTTCTTGGCATAGCTGCGCTGATGGTGTTTGGCTCCATTGAGCGCATCTTCAGCCCCCAGGCAATTCACTATAAGGAAGCAATGGCCGTGACGGTCATTGGATTGCTGGTCAACCTGGGCTGCGCACTTATTCTTGGGGGCGCACACGACCACGGGCACGACCATGGCCACCATCATGGTGCGCATGGGCAGCATGATGCCGGCCACAAGCATCACGATCTGAACGGGGCGGCTTCAGAATTCGGAAAATATTGCCCGTTAAGACTTTTGTCCTATCGCCGACGTTGGCTCGCAGCCAGCAAGAAGATCTGGGTATCCGTATTTCGTGGTTGAATTCGTCTTGTGCGGCGCAACGTATCGTGTGACGCGGGCGGTTGGAGGGCGCCGAACGGCCAGTTGCGGACGTTAGCCCGCGCTTTTTATCGGGCATCCAAGCGTCCGCTCCAGCGCAGGCAAAGGACACTCGCATGGCAGCCGTCACGGGGATGCATGTTTGCATCACGCGCTCGCAATTACGCCAAACGGCACGCTATAGGTCTCAACGAGGAAGTTCTCTGTGACGCTGAGTAGCGATAGCT
>NZ_AUFE01000073.1 GCF_000426345.1 Cupriavidus phytohabitans
AGGCCATATCCGCATGGGCCCGCCTCGTAGACGATGCGGATCCGGCGCGCTTTAGACTGCAGGCGCTTGCACAGGCGATCGATATCGGCCTTCGAGGTACCGATCCTGCCAAGCAGTTCGACCTCGCCCGCGCCGAGTGCGTAAGCGACCGTGATCGAGTCCTTATGGACGTCCAAGCCGACATACAGCGTGCTATCGTGTTCCATGCTGGCCTCCGCGCTGGAAATCGCCTGGGTGTGGCACTGTCCACACCGTGCGGCTCTGGCAGTCATGCTAACCCGCGTTTGATTCCTCGCGGCAGGCCAGCCTTTTGCCCCACCCTAGGGGAGTCATACTGACTAATTCCGGTTCCCCTGCATTGGGCGTCCTTCGCACGCCTACCCCTTGCGCTTGCGCGGGATACTGTATAAATATACAGTTATCGTAAATCTCCGATGTCCTCACTTTCCGTGGGGGACTTTGACTTCACATGCCTGCGCAATCGTACGCAGCCCCGCCGGCGGCGGAGGGTCTTCTTTTCCCTGCGCCGAGGCCGGCCGGGCCCGCAGCCACAGCAACCCCAGCAGCCCCCGCAGCCCCCGCTACGCGGCAGCAGGCGCTGTCGGCGCTCGAGCAGCGCTATCCGGGCCTGTGGCGCGCCGGCCAGCTTGGCCGTGCCGGCAGTGCCGCGGTGTGCCCGACCGGGTATGACGCGCTCTCGGCCGAACTGCCCGGCGGCGGCTGGCCGGCGGGCGGACTGACCGAACTGCTGAGCACGCAGGGTGGAGCGGGCGAGTTGCGCCTGCTGCTGCCGGCGCTGCGCGCGCTGGCCGGGGCGGGGCGCCGCATCGCGCTGGTGGCGCCGCCTTGCCTGCCCAATGCGATGGGCCTGGCGGCGGCCGGCCTGCCGGCACGCCAGCTGTACTGGCTGCGCCCACCGGCCGGGGCAGCCAAGGCCGCGCAGGCCGACATGCTGTGGGCGGCCGAACAGGTGCTGCGCAGCCAGGCCTTCGGCGGCGTGCTGGTGTGGCTGCCAGCGGCCCGGGCCGAGGCGCTGCGCCGGCTGCAGGTGCTGGCCCAGGCGGGCGACGCGGTGGTGTGGGCGCTGCGCCCGGCCGCGGCGCTGCGCGAATCGTCGCCGGCGGTGCTGCGCCTGCTGCTGGCGCCGCAACCGGGCAATGTGCTGTCAATCACCTTCCACAAGCGGCGCGGCCCGGTGCGCGATACCCCGTTGCTGCTGCGCCTGGGCGGGATGGAAGCGGCCACGCGCACGGCCGCCTGGCCCCTGCCCGCCGGCGCCCCGGCCGGCGCGCGCTCCGTTGTGTCTCCCGTTGTGTCTTCGTCTTCTCAGTCTTCTCCCGATGCCGTACTGGATCGCGGTGCACCTGCCGCGACTGCCCCTGGACGCACTGCAGCCCAACTGGCCTGAGCCGGTTGCCTCCAGCCCATCCTCCGTCACCGGCACGCTGCACCATGCGCTGCCGGTGGCGGTGATGGCGCAGGAGCAGGTGGTGCTGGCCAACGGTCCCGCGATGCAGTTGGGCGTGCGCTACGGCATGCGCCGCGGCGGCGTGCAGGCGCTGTCGGCGGACATCGTGCAGCTGGAGCGCGACCCGGTCGCGGAAGACGCGCTGATGGAAACGGTGGCGCTGGCGCTGCTGCGCTTCACGCCGGCCGTGACGCTGGACGAGGAGCCGGAATCGGCCACGGTGATGCTCGACGTCACCGCCAGCCTGCGCCTCTTTGGCGGCCACCGCGCGCTGTGCCGCGCCGTGCGCGCCTGCGTGCGCCAGCTCGGCACCATTGCCCAGGTGGGCAGCGGCCCGACCGCGCACGGCGCTGCCTGGCTGGCGCGCCAGCCGCTGCGGCGCACCCGCCGCGGCGTGGTGCGGCCCGCGCGCCGGGCGGTGGGCATGGCGCGCCTGCACCGGCTGCTCGACCGCCTGCCGGTCGAGGCGCTGCACACGCTGGCCGACCCGGCCTGGCTCGACGGCATCGGCTGCCGCACGCTGGGCGAGGTGCGGCGCCTGCCGCGCGCCGGCCTGACGCGGCGGCTGGGCCCGGCGCTGCTGGCACGGCTGGACCAGGCCTATGGCCAGGCCCCGGCGCGCTTTGTCTGGTACGCGGCGCCGCCCACGTTCGCGCAGCGCATGGACCTGCCCGGGCGCATCGAATCCGCCGAAGGCGTGCTGGCAGGCACGCAGCGCCTGCTGCTGGCGCTGGCCGGCTGGCTGGCGCTGCTGCAGGCCGGCGTCACGCGCTGCGTGCTGGTGCTGGAGCATGAGCGCTACCGGCGCGGCTTCGATACCGAAGGGACTCCGGTCGCGCTCGGCCTGGCCCAGCCCAGCCGCGACCCCGCGCACCTGTCGCGGCTGCTGCGCGAGAAGCTCGACAAGCTCAACTTCCACGCCCCGGTCACCGGCCTGGCGCTGCGCGTGGAAGCAATGCAGGCCTGCGTGCCGCAGAGCGATGCGCTGTTCCCCGAACCCGGCGGCACGCCGGAAGACCTGGGCCGCCTGCTTGATACGCTGATGGCGCGGCTTGGCCGCGATAACGTGCTGCAGCCGCGGCCGCTGGCCGACCACCGGCCCGAGCGCGCCAACCGCTGGGTGCCGGTCGACGAACCCCAGCCCGGCGCCAAGGCCGCCGCCATGCCGGGCCCGTTGCCGGAGCGCCCGCTGTGGCTGCTGCCGCAACCGCTGCCGCTGCCGGTGCAACAGCACCGCCCCAGCCACGGCGGGCCGCTGGCGCTGCTGAGCCGGCCCGAGCGCATCGAGGCCGGCTGGTGGGACGGCGCGCTGGCCACGCGCGATTACTTCATCGCCGAGCGCGCCGACGGCCTGCGCTGCTGGATCTATCGCGAGCGCCCCGGCCACGGCGCGGACGAGGGCAGCGAATACCGCTGGTTCCTGCACGGGTTGTTCGCATGACGCCGGTGATTCCTTCGCTGCCCGGCCTGCTGCCCGCGCTGCCAGACTACGTGGAGCTGCACTGCATCTCCAACTTCACCTTCCTCACCGGCGCCTCGCACCCGGGCGAGCTGATCGAACGCGCCTTCGGCCTCGGCTACCGCGGGCTGGCGCTGACCGATGAATGCTCGGTGGCCGGCACCGCGCGCGCCCACGATGCGATCCAGACGCTGCGCAAGCGCCTGCACGACGCGGTGGCCCGCAGCGCGGCGCGCGGCGCGGAGGCAGACATCGACGAGCCGCTGCTCGATCCCGAGGTCGACGCCGAACCCGACGGCGATGATCCCGCCGCGCACGCCAGCCGCCACCAGCGGCTGCAGGCGCTGGCCACCGCCGCCGACGGCTTCGCGCTGCTGATCGGCAGCCGCTTCACCCTGCCGCCGGCCGATGGCTCCGAACGCACCGACCGCCCGCCGCTGCGGCTGGTGCTGATTGCCCAGCACCGCGACGGTTTCGGCAACCTGTCGGAGTTGATCACGCTGGGTCGCCGCCGTGCGCAGAAGGGCAGCTACCGCCTGCATCCCGAAGACATCGCAGCGCCGACCGGCGACGAAGCCCACCTGCGCGGCATGCCGGGCTGCCTGGCATTGCTGCTGCCCGACTATTGCGCCGATCCCGAACTGCTGCGCGAACAGGCGCAGTGGTGCCGCGATGTCTTCGGCGAGCGCGCGTGGATCGCACTGGAACTGCTGCAAGGCCATGCCGACGGCTTGCACCGCGCGCGCCTGGAAGCGGTGTCGTCGCAGACCGGCGTGCCGCTCGCCGCCGCCGGCGCGGTCACCATGCACGTGCGCTCGCGCAAGCCGCTGTCCGACGTGATGACCGCGATCCGGCTCGGCCAGCCGCTGGCCGAATGCGGCATGGCGCTGGCGCCCAATGCCGAGCAGCACCTGCGCATGCGCCAGGTGCTGTCGCGCCTGTACCCGCGCGATGCGCTGGCGCAGACGCTGATGATTGCCGCGCAGTGCGATTTCTCGCTGGGCATGCTGCGTTATGAATATCCCGAGGAGCTGGTGCCACCGGGCTTTACCCCGATCTCTTACCTGCGCGCGGAAGTGGAGCGCGGCAAGGCCGAACGTTTTCCCAATGGCCTGAAGCCGGAATGGGAAAAGCAGCTGGAGGAAGAGCTGCAACTGATCGAGGAAAAGCAGTACGAACCATTCTTCCTCACCGTGCACGACATCGTGCGCTTTGCGCGCGCCAACGACATCCTCTGCCAGGGCCGCGGCTCGGCCGCCAACTCGCTGGTGTGTTTCTGCCTGTATGTGACCGAGGTCAGTCCCGAGCAGGCCAACCTGCTGTTCGGCCGCTTCCTGTCGCGCGAGCGCGATGAGCCGCCCGATATCGACGTCGACTTCGAGCACCAGCGGCGCGAAGAGGTGATCCAGTACATCTACCAGAAGTACGGCCGCCACCGTGCCGCGCTGGCGGCGTCGCTGATCACCTACCGTTCGCGCAGCGCGCTGCGCGACGTGGGCCGCGCGCTGGGCATCGACGCGAGCGTGGTCGAGCAGGTGGTCAAGGGCCAGGCCTGGTGGGACGGCCCCGGCTTCGTGGAGAAGATCGCGCGCTACGGGCTCGATCCCGACTCGCCGGCGGTGCAGCAGTGGGCCAGCCTGACCGCGCAGCTGCGTGGCTTTCCGCGCCATTTGTCGCAGCACGTGGGCGGCTTCGTGATCGCGCGCCACAAGCTGTCGCGGCTGGTGCCGATCGAGAACGCGGCCATGGCGGACCGCAGCGTGATCCAGTGGGACAAGGATGATCTGGAATCGCTTGGCCTGCTCAAGGTCGATGTGCTGGCGCTCGGCATGCTGTCGGCGATCCGGCGCGCGCTGGAGATGATCCCCAACCCCAGCGAGGATCCCGCGCGCGCGGGCCTGCCGGCGCGCATGGAAGACATCCCGAAGGAGGATAAAGATACCTACAGCATGATCTGCAAGGCCGACACCATCGGTGTGTTCCAGATCGAATCGCGCGCGCAGCAGTCGATGTTGCCGCGGCTGCAGCCGCGCGAATACTATGACCTGGTGGTCGAGGTGGCGATCGTGCGCCCCGGCCCGATCCAGGGCGGCATGGTCCATCCCTACCTGAAGCGTCGCGAAGCATTCCGCCGCACCGGCAAGCCGCCGGTCTATTTCAATAGCGTGATCGAGAAGGTGCTGGGCCGCACGCTGGGCGTGCCGATCTTCCAGGAGCAGGTGATGCAGCTGGCCATCGACGCCGCCGGTTTCTCGCCGGGGCAGGCCGACCAGCTGCGGCGCTCGATGGCCGCGTGGCGGCGGCGCGGCGACTTGCGCCAGCACCAGGACGCGCTGGTGCGCGCGCTGACCGGCAATGGCTATCCGGAATCGTTCGCGCTGGCGATCTGCAAGCAGATCGAGGGGTTTGGCGAATACGGCTTCCCGGAGAGCCATGCGGCCAGTTTTGCCAAGCTGGTGTACGTGAGTTCGTGGCTCAAGTGCCACCATCCCGCGGCCTTCCTGTGCGCGCTGCTGAACAGCCAGCCAATGGGGTTCTATTCGCCGTCGCAACTGGTGCAGGATGCGCAGCGGCATGATGTGGTGGTATTGCCGGTGGATGTCACGCTGAGCCGATTGGAAAGCACGCTGGAGCCGGTGGTGGCCGATGCGCCGCCGTGCGTGCGTCTCGGCCTGAACCGGGTCAAGGGCATGCGCAAGGAGGCCGCGCTGCGGATCGAGGATGCGCGTGCAAAGC
This sequence comes from Cupriavidus phytohabitans, assembly GCF_000426345.1. Lineage (GTDB taxonomy): Bacteria > Pseudomonadota > Gammaproteobacteria > Burkholderiales > Burkholderiaceae > Cupriavidus. The sequence continues at coordinate 5,664 of NZ_AUFE01000073.1, forward strand.
GTGCGTTCGACAGCGTGGAAGACCTGGCGCTGCGTGCCGCGCTGGATCGGCATGATATCGACGCGCTGGCCGCTGCAGACGCGCTGGCGCCGCTTGCCGGTCATCGTCGGCAGGCGCGGTGGCAGGCACGTGCGGCGGCTGAGCACGCGGCGCACCGCGATCTGCTGTATGAAGCCCCGCCCGCCGAGGACGCGCTGGCACTACCCGCGCCGCGGCTCGGAGAAGACGTCGCGGCAGACTATGCCAGCCTGGGGCTGTCGCTCAAGTCGCACCCGCTGGCCTTGCTGCGGCCACGGCTGGCGGCCATGCGCTTTGCCACCGCCAGCCAGCTCGCGCGCTGCGGCAACGGCCGGCGCGTGCGCGCTTGCGGCATCGTCACCGTACGCCAGCGGCCCGCTACGGCCAGCGGCACCATCTTCGCGACCATCGAGGATGAGACCGGCAGCATCAACCTGATCCTGTGGCCAGACCTGGTCGAGCGCCAGCGCAAGGAGGTGCTGGGCGCGGCCTTGCTGGGCGTGGTGGGTACCTGGCAGCGGCAGGGGGACATACAGCACCTGGTGGCCAGGGAGCTGGTGGATTTGAGTCCGATGCTGGGGAGGTTGATGGTGGGAAGTCGGGATTTCCATTGATTACCGGCTTTCCCCATTGCCGGCATTGCCGGCATTGCCGCTATGAAAATCAGTTCCGGAGCACGGCCCTCTCCATTCCCGCTCGGTGACGTGACACGTTCCCCCATCAGCGCCACTTGTCCGACGACGAACTCCATGCATTTCCTTTCCCGATTGAATTCCATACAGTGGAATTGTGGGGCTGTGGAATCGCCCGGCAAGGCCTAAGCTGTCTCCAACAAAGCCAGGTCGGCTTCATTGCTGGTCGAAACCAGCTTGGACAGGCCGATGCCGCGCGCCGCGGCACGTGACAGCAAGGCGCCGAGGATGCCGCCGCTTTGCGACACCACGCCGATGGCCGGTAGCCCCACGCTGCCGTTGCCGGACCTCGCCGCCTTTGGCACCGGCTCGATCGACGAAGCCGCCGCCAAGACCCTGTTCGCCAGTTTCGGTGTCCCGGTTGCCAGGGAGGCCGTAGTTGCAGATGGCGATGAGGCGGTGGCGGCCGCGCAAGCCTTCTGCGGCAATGTCGTGCTGAAGATCCTGTCGGCCGAGATCACCCACAAGAGCGATGTCGGCGGCGTGGCCGTCAATGTCCCGCCTGCGGAGGTGGCAAGCCGGCTGGCAAGAATGGCGAGCGATGTGCAGTTGGCCACGGGGATCGCGCCCCAACGCTTTCTGGTGCAGGAAATGGTCAAGGGCGGCGTCGAAGTGATCCTCGGCATGCACCGCGACGCGCTCGGCACCGCGATCCTGCTCGGCATGGGCGGCGTGACCGCGGAACTGTTCGGCGATACCACGTTGCGGCTGCTGCCCGGCGGGCGCGGGCTGACCCGTGAGGCAGCGCTGGCGATGATCGGTCGCTTGAAGACGGTCCCGCTGCTGCAGGGCTTCCGTGGCCGGCCGAAGGCCGATGTGGAGGCGCTGGCCGACGCGATCGTCGCCTTCTCGCGCATGGTCGCCACGCTTGGCGAGCGGCTGGTGGAGGCTGAGATCAATCCGCTGTTCGTCCTGCCCCAGGGGCAAGGCGTGGTGGCCGCCGATGGTGTTGCGCTGCTGGCCGGCAACGACAAGATCTGACAAGGCCTGCGGTATGATTTCCTGTCATGCCAAACAGCATCGTCAACACCGAACGCATCAAGCCAGGCCAGGGCAAGGCGACGCCCAATCGCTCGCTCGAACGTGGCATCGCTATCCTGCGCGCCTTCCGCGCCGGCTCATCCGTGCTCGGCAACAGTGAAATTGCCGAGCGCACCGGCTTGTCCCGATCGACGGTCAGCCGCCTGACACAGTCGTTGATCGAGACCGGCATGCTCGAGTACATCCCGCAGTTCCGCGCCTACCGGCTCGGTGTGCCGGTCCTCAGCATGGCGCATGCCATGCGCGACAGCTCGCGGGTTCTGCAGGCCGCGACACCGTTGATGGTAGCGCTTGCCATGCGGCACAAGATCAATGTCGGACTGGCGGTCGCTGACACGGACGAGATGGTCTACCTCGAGTCGTTCCGCTACAACCGGCGCCAGTCCTTGCGTACGGTGGTAAGTGGTCAGCGCATCCCCATGGCGCTGACCTCCCTTGGCCGCGCGCATCTCGCAACGCTGGCACCACAGGCTTTCAACGCGATGATGGCGTCCATGGCCGAGAAGCACCGGCGCCGCGGCTGGACCCAACTACGGCGGGAAATCGAAGCCGCGGTCTCTTCCGTGCATGAGAAGGGCTACTGCGTTGCCTCATGGCAACCGCAGGTCGTGGCCATGGCCACGCCAATGCGCTTTGACGGCTATGGCGTCCATGTGTTGAACGTCAGCGTATCTACGCAGCAGGATGCGGGTGAGGTTGAGGCCGCGCTGGCCCAGCCCCTGATGGAGCTTGCAAAGGCGATACAGGAGCGGCTGTCGCAGGCGCAATAGCAGAAACCGCCTGCTTTTACCGAGCCGTTTGGGTCTCGATGAGAGCCACCACTACTCAATCATCTCCAGCTCGTTTTCGGCACACCATTGCCTCAGCGCGCTTTTGAGAGACTCCGCTTCACCCATCACCCCCAGCCCGCACCCTCAAAACTCATAATTAACAGAAAAATCAAAAACCCCATTAGTCGCCTTCCGCGTGATCGGGCTATCCGCCGCATCCCCCGTGAGCTGCGAGATGGCCACGTCAGACGTGGCAAACCAATGCCTGGTGAAGTACCACACCGCACTGACGCCGAACCCATACGACCTGATCCCGCCGCGCGCGTGGAACGCGGGCCGGTTGGCCCGGGCCTGCGACTGGCTGACGCCGTACCAGGCGTTCATGTAGCGCGAATCGGCCAGCGTGACGGTCGGCCCTGCAAACCAGAAGAACCTCTCCGAGCTGCCCGGCATCGGCATATAGGCACCGATGTCGCCGACCCAGCCATCGCTGCCGCCCAGGCTGCGCCGTGCATCGATGCGCAGCACCAGCGGGAATTCCTTAGATACGGCGTATTCCGCGAACAGCTTGCCTTCCGGCGCGGGGTTGATATTGCCCATGCCGTCCAGGTGCGGCGAATCATTTTGCCCGCGCCGGCCAAGGTTGTACGTCAGCGCAATGCCGGCGCGCCAGTTCTTGCCGCGCAGCACATTGACGCCGAGCCCTTCGCCGATCGAAGCGAAAGCGAGATCGCGGTAGCGGATATCGATGCTGGGACCACCCACGACGATGTATTCCGACGACCCGTCATAGCGCGGCCGCAACATGGCCGCGGCGCCCAGGCGGACCTGCCAGTCCGGGATGTCGTCCTGGAACAGCTTCTGCAGCGGGATACCGGCCGAGAACTGCCATTCGGCCAGCGGCGCCGGGGTCTGGGCGCTGGCCGCGGCGGGGCAGAGCGCGGCGGCGGAAGCCGCCATCAGGATGGCGAGGCACGGGGACGGACGCTTCGGGGCGGATACGGTCACGGCAGCCTCCAGGCCCGCTGGGCGGGCGGACAGGTTGCGGGCACGGGGCCCGTGGGCGACATCTTTCCATCGGATGGGCGCTTGCGCAACCACAAGCTTACCCACCGGGCGTCAGCCCAGCAGCTTGTCGGGCGTCAGCGGCAGGTCGCGCACGCGCCGTCCGGTCGCGTGGTACACGGCATTGGCAATGGCTGCGGCAACCCCCACGATGCCGATTTCGCCGATGCCCTTGGTGCCCAGCGCATTGATATGCGGGTCGTACCCGTCCAGCATGACGACCTCGATCTCGCCCACGTCGGCGCTGACCGGCACATGGTATTCGGCGAGGTTGGCATTGGCCACGCGGCCGGTGGCGAGGTCCAGCTCGCTCTTCTCATGCAGCGCCATGCCGATGCCCCAGACGATGCCGCCCACCAGCTGGCTATGCGCGGTCTTGCGGTTCAGCACGCGGCCCACGTCGTAGCAGCCGACCACGCGCTGCACGCGGATCTCGCCCAGGTCGGGATCGACATGCACCTCGGCGAAGACCGCGCCGAAGGCATGCATCGAGTATTGCTTGCGCTCATCGCCTGGCTCGGCGCTGGCGTGGGCTTCGATGACCTGGCCGCCGGCGCGCGTGATGACCGCGCCGACCTGCTCGCGGCGCGACGGATCGCTGCGCATCCGCAGCCAGCCGTCCACGACTTCCACGTCATCCGGACGCGCGCCGGACAGCGGCGAGGCGGGGTCGGCCACGGCCTGCGCCACCAGCTTGCCGCGCACTGCGGTGGCGGCCTGCTGCACCGCCGGCGCGACACTGGCCACCGATTGCGAACCGCCCGAAACCGGCGCCTCCGGGAAATCCGTATCGCCCAGTTCGAAGCGCACGCGCTCCGGCGGCAGGCCGAGCGCGTCGGCGGCCACCTGTGTCATCACGGTATAGGTGCCGGTACCCAGGTCTTGCGAACCACTGCGCACCAGCGCCGTACCATCCGGCAGGATCCGCGCCATGGCGTTCGCGCCCGAGCGGTTGGCGGGATAGGTGGCGGTGGCCATGCCCAGCCCGACCAGCTTGCCGTCGGCCTGCATCGAGCGCGGTTTCGGATCGCGGCGCGACCAGTCAAAGCGCTCTGCCGCCACGCGATAGCATTCGCGCAGCGATTTGCTGGAGAAGGGCTTCTGCCTGTGCGGATCGGCATCCGCGTGGTTGCGCAGGCGCAAATCGACCGGATCGATGCCGAGCCGTGCGGCCAGTTCATCCAGCGCGCACTCCAGTGCAAAGCTTCCCGGCGCTTCGCCCGGCGCACGCATGAAGGTGGTGGTGCCGATATGCTGCCGCGCCAGCCGGTGACTGGTCTGCTGGTTGGGGCAGGCATACAGCGAGCGCGTCAGCACGGCACAGGTCTCAAGCCATTCCTCGATCATCGACGTATTGCTGACCACGTCGTGGCGCAGCGCCTTCAGGCGGCCATCGTCACCGCTGGCGGCGACCACGTGCTGCTCGGTGACTGGCCGCGCCCCCACCGGGCCAAACATCTGCACGCGTTCGACCACCAGTTTGACCGGCCTGCCGGCTGCGCGCGCGGCCATGGCCGCCAGCACCACGTGCGACCACATCGAACCCTTGCAGCCGAAGCCTCCGCCGACGAAGGGGCAGCGCACCCGTACCTTGCCGGCCGGAATGCCGAGCGTGGCCGCTACCGCCTTGCGCACGCCGGTGACGTACTGGGTTGAGTCGTACAGCGTGAGGCCGTCGCCGTCCCAGGCGGCGATGGTGGCATGCGGTTCCATCGGGTTGTGGTGCTCCATCGGCGTGGTGTAGACCTCGTCGATGGTCGTGCTCGCTGCATGCAGCGCGGCGTCGACATTGCCGCGATGGCTGTCGGCCTGGCCGGCGTCTTCTCCCTGCGGCTTGCCGGCGTGCACGCGCGCCTGCGCGAAGTCCAACACGGCCGGCTGCTCGCGATAGCGGACCACCAGCCGCGCCGCCGCATCGCGCGCCTGCTCCAGCGTATCGGCCACGACCACGGCGATGGGCTGGTTGTTGTAGTGCACCGTGGTGTCCTGCAGCAGCGACATCACGTGGCCGGCGGTCGGCGTATCGGCCCCGGTCTTGCCGCCCTTGGGCAGCTTCGGCGCGTTGAAGGGTGTCATGACCAGCCGGACGCCCGGCAACTGCTCGCACGCGGCGCTGTCGATCGATTCCACCTTGCCGTGCGGGATGGTGCTGGTGACCATCACCGCGTGGACCAGTCCCGGCAGGACATGGTCGGCTGTGTAGCGTGCGCGGCCGGTGACCTTGAGCACGCCGTCGGTGCGGTCGATGGGGGCCCCGGTAACGCTCATTGCCATGCTCCTTCAAGTGCCTTGCGGGCGGGCCGCCACCTGCAGCGCGCGCACCACGGCGCGTTGCGCCAGCCCGACCTTGAAGGCGTTGTGCTCATACGACCGGGCGCCATCGAGCAGCAGGCGGGCGGCGTCGGCAGCGCTGTGCGCGCTCAGAGGCCGGCCGGTCAGCGCCTGCTCGGCGGCGGGCACGCGCCAGGGCTTGTGTGCCACGCCGCCCAGCGCCAGCCGCGCGCTGCGCACGGTATGGCCGGAAAACTCGAGTGCCGCGGCCACCGAGACCAGCGCGAAGGCGAAGCTGGCCCGGTCCCGCACCTTCAGGTAGTGCGCATGGGCGGCGTACGGCGAGGGGGGCAGCTCCAGGGCCACGACCAGTTCGCCCGGCGCCAGCGTCGTGTCGATTTCGGGCTTGTCTTCCGGCAAGCGATGGAAGTCGGCGATCCGGATGCGGCGCTCGCCGCCGGGCGCGCGCACGACGATGACGGCCTCGAGCGCGGCCAGCGCCACGCACATGTCTGACGGATGCACGGCGATGCAGTGCTCGCTGGCGCCAAGGATCGCGTGCATGCGGTTGATGCCGTCGAGCGCGCCGCAGCCCGAGCCGGGCTTGCGCTTGTTGCAGGCCGGGAAGCCCGTGTCGTAGAAGTAGTGGCAGCGCGTGCGCTGCAGCAGGTTGCCGCCGACGGTCGCCATATTGCGCAGCTGCCCCGAGGCGCCGGACAGCAGCGCCTGCGCCAGCAGCGGATAACGTTCGCGCACCAGCCGCTGGTTGGCCGCGTCGGTGTTGGTAAGCATCGCGCCGATGCGCAGGCCGCCGTCTGGCAGCGTCTCGACCTGCGCCAGCGGCAGGCGGCTTACGTCGACCAGCTGTCGCGGCGCTTCGACGCCCGCCTTGACCAGGTCGATCAGGTTGGTGCCGCCGCTGACATAGCGCGCGCCCGCCTGGCTGCCGAGTTGCAGCGCTTCGTCGACGGTGTCGGGCCGCGCGTAGGAAAAGGGCTGCATGCCGCCGCCTAGCGCGTGCCTTGCTTGCCGCCGGCCTCGCGGATCGCGGCGACGATCTTGGGATAGGCGCCGCAGCGGCACAGGTTGCCGCTCATGCGCTCGCGGATCTCTTCGTCCCCAAGCGGCAGCGGGGGCGCCGCCAGCGGTTGCGCCGCGCTGGCCTCGCCGGCGCGCGCCTCGGCCTGCATGCCGACGGCGGAGCAGATCTGTCCAGGCGTGCAGAAGCCGCACTGCAGTGCGTCATGCGCGACAAAGGCCGCCTGCACCGGGTGCAGCGCGTCGCCGTCGGACAGGCCTTCGATGGTGGTAAGTTCACGTCCCTCTTGCATCACGGCCAGCGTCAGGCAGGACTGGATGCGCCGCCCGTCGCTGAGGACCGTGCAGGCGCCGCACTGGCCCCGGTCACAGCCTTTCTTGGTGCCGGTCAGGTGCATCACTTCGCGCAGCGCGTCGAGCAACGTAGTGCGCGGCTCGAGTTGCATGGTGTGGAATTGGCCGTTGATCCTGAGCGTGACGGGTCGCGCGGCGCTGCCTGCAGGCGCGGAGGCAGCGTGCGGGGAGGGGTCCTTGTGTTCGGACATTGTGCTGGCCTTTTGTGGACGGGGCGGCACCATGGGGATGGTGCCACGCCTGACAGTGCAGCAAGAAGGACAGCAAATTCGGTGCCCGGCGGCGGGGCAGGCCAGTATCGGCAGCGGTGCCGCCGCGTGCGTCAGAACTCCACGGAGGCTTGTAGAAATTACGCTCGCGCTAGTCGGCGAGCAAAAAGAAAAGCGGCGCACGATGGCGCCGCCCTTGGCATTGTCAGCGGGGCCGGAACGCCTTAGCCCTTCAGCACGCTGCCGATGGCCTTCGCCACGATCCCCACGTTGCGCTCGTTCAGGCCGGCCACGCACATGCGGCCCGAGCGCAGCAGGTAAACACCATGCTGCTCGCGCAGGCGCTCGGCCTGGTCGGCGCTCAGTCCGGTGTAGGTGAACATGCCGCGCTGCGTCAGGTAGCGCGACAGCGCCTCGCCGCTGACATGGTCGCGCAGGTTGTGGTGGATCGCTTCACGCATGCGCGCGATGCGGCCGCACATCTGGGCCAGTTCTTCTTCCCACAGCTGGCGCAACTCGGGCGTGGTCAGCACCTTGGCCACCACGCGCGCGCCGTGCGTCGGCGGGTTGCTGTAGTTGGCGCGCACCGCGCCGGTCAGCTGGCCCAGCACGTTGGCCGCTTCCCCGGCGGTGTTGCAGAGCACGCTCAGGCCGCCGCAGCGCTCGCCATACAGCGAGAAGTTCTTCGAGAACGAGTTCGCCACCAGGCAAGGCACGTCCTGCGCGACCAGTTCGCGGATCGCAAAGGCATCGTCATCCAGGCCGGCGCCGAAGCCCTGGTAGGCCATGTCGACGAAGGGCAGCAGCTTGTTGGCCTTGATCAGCGCGATCAGCTGGCGCCACTGGTCCGGGTTCAGGTCCACGCCGGTCGGGTTGTGGCAGCAGGCGTGCAGCAGCACGATGCTTTGCGCGGGGATAGCGCGCAGCGCGTCCATCATCGCGTCGAACTTCAGGCCGCCGGTGGCGTCGTCGTAGTACGGGTAGGTGTTGACGGTGAAGCCCGCGCGCTCGAACACCACGCGGTGGTTTTCCCAGCTCGGATCGCTGATCCACACCTGCGACTGCGGGTAGTAGCGCTTGAGGAAGTCCGCGCCCACGCGCAGCGCGCCGGAGCCGCCCAGCGTCTGCAGCGTGGCAAGGCGGCCGGCAGCGCGCGCCGGCGAGTCTTCGCCGAACACCAGCGCCTGTACCGCGCTGCGGTAGCCCACCAGGCCCGACATCGGCAGGTAGGGACGCGGGCCCATGTCCGCCAGCAGCGCGGCCTCGGCCCTGGCGACGGCCTGTATCACCGGCAGGCGGCCGTCGTCGTCAAAATAGATGCCGATGCTCAGGTTGACCTTGTCGGTGCGGGGATCTTTCTGGAAGTCCTCGTTGAGCGAGAGGATCGGGTCGCCGGGGAAGGCTTCGATGTGTGCGAACATGGGATGCGATGGAATCAGGTCGGAGGAGGCTGCTGCGTGGCACAGGCAGGCGCCGGGCACCGCGCAGCAAGGATTCTAACCGGCGGCGCCCGCGGGGTGCGGGCGCCGCACTGGCCGGTCAGCGCAGCTGCTGGGCGGCGACGCCGTCCTGCACCGTGGCGGCCGCGTTCTTCTGGCGCAGCAGGTAGCTGACGCCGAGGACCACCAGCCACACCGGGATCAGGTAGACCGAGAGGCGCAGGCCTTCGGTCAGGTACATCACCACCAGGATGCCGGCCAGGAACACCAGGCACAGGTAGTTGGTCAGCGGGTAGCCCCAGCTCTGGAACTTCGTGCTTTGGCCGGCGCGGCGCTTGTCGGCGCGGAACTTCAGGTGGATCAGGCTGATCATGGCCCAGTTGATGATCAGGGCCGACACCACCAGGCCCATCAGCAGCTCGAAGGCCTTGCCCGGCATGAAGTAGTTGATCACCACGCAGGCCGCGGTGGCCAGCGCCGAGAAGCCCAGCGCCGTCAGCGGGATGCCGCGCTTGTTGACCTTCAGCAGCGCCTTGGGCGCATTGCCTTGCTGGGCCAGGCCGTACAGCATGCGGCTGTTGCAGTACACGCCGCTGTTGTAGACCGACAGCGCCGCGGTCAGCACCACCACGTTCAGCACGTTGGCAACCCAGTTGCTGTTCAGCGCATGGAAGATCAGCACGAACGGGCTGCCGCCGGTGACCACGTTCTCCCACGGATACAGCGACAGCAGCACCGCCAGCGCGCCCACATAGAAGATCAGGATGCGGTAGATCACCTGGTTGGTGGCCTTGGGAATGGTCTTCTCGGGCGAATCCGCTTCCGCTGCGGTAATGCCCACCAGCTCCAGCCCGCCGAACGAGAACATGATCACCGCCATGGCCATCACCAGGCCGCCCATGCCGTTGGGGAAGAAGCCGCCGTGCTGCCACAGGTTGGCCACGCTGGCCTGCGGGCCGGCATTGCCGGACATCAGCAGGTAGCCGCCGAAGCCGATCATGCCGATGATGGCCGCGACCTTGATGATCGAGAACCAGAATTCCATCTCGCCGAAGGATTTCACGCTCGACAGGTTGATCGCATTGATCACCAGGAAGAACACCAGCGCCGAGACCCAGGTCGGGATTTCCGGCCACCAGTACTGCACGTAGATGCCGACGGCCGACAGTTCGGCCATGCTCACCAGGATATACAGCACCCAGTAGTTCCAGCCGGATAGAAAGCCGGCGAAGTGGCCGCAGTACTTGTCGGCGAAGTAGCTGAAGGAGCCGGCGACGGGCTCGTCCACTACCATCTCGCCGAGCTGGCGCATGATGAAGAACGCCACGATGCCGGCGATCGCGTAGCCCAGCAGGACCGATGGCCCCGCCATCTTGATGGTCTGGGCGATGCCCAGGAAAAGGCCGGTGCCGATGGCGCCGCCCAGCGCGATCAGCTGGATATGCCGGTTCTTCAGGCCACGCTTGAGCGTGCCGTCATTGCTGCTTGCATGCATTCAGTTGTTTCCTCTACCCATTCTCATGGAATGTGGGCCCGCGCCTCTGGCTGTTTGGAGTCGGACGCTTGGGCCGGGGGACGCCACCGCCCGCGCGGCAGGGGTGACTGCCGCGTGGGAGGTTCGCTTGCCGGAACCGGCTGGTGCCTGTTACAGGCGGCCGGTCAGGGACGGCCGATGCCGGTCAGGCCTCGACCTTGAGCGTGCCGCGCTCGATCTGGTCGCGTTCCAGCGACTCGAACAGCGCCTTGAAGTTGCCTTCGCCGAAGCCTTCGTCGCCGCGGCGCTGGATGAACTCGAAGAACACCGGACCCAGTGCGGTCTTGGAGAAGATCTGCAGCAGCAGGCGGGGCTTGCCGCCTTCCGTGGTGCCGTCCAGCAGGATGCCGCGCGACTTCAGTTGCTCGACGGGCTGGCCATGGCCGGGCAGGCGCGTGTCCAGCGCTTCATAGTAGTAGTCGTTCGGCGCGGTCATCAGCGGCACGCCTGCGAGCTGCAGGTTGTCGATGACTTCGATCAGGTTGTCGGTCAGGAAGGCGATGTGCTGGATGCCCTCGCCATTGAAGGCCATCAGGAACTCTTCGATCTGGCCGGCGCCCTTGGACGATTCCTCGTTCAGCGGAATGCGGATTTTACCATCCGGCGCGGTCATGGCCTTGGAAGTCAGGCCGGTGTACTCGCCCTGGATATCGAAGTAGCGGATTTCGCGGAAGTTGAACAGCTTTTCGTAGAAATTGGCCCAATAAGCCATGCGGCCACGATAGACGTTGTGCGTCAGGTGGTCGATCAGCTTGAGGCCATGGCCGACCGGGTGGCGGTCGACGCCCTCGACGAACTCGAAGTCGATGTCATAGATCGACTTGCCTTCCTCGAAGCGGTCGATCAGGTACAGCGGCGCGCCGCCGATGCCCTTGATCGCGGGCAGGCGCAGTTCCATCGGGCCGGTCGGGATTTCCACCGGTTGCGCACCCAGTTCCAGCGCGCGGGCATAGGCCTTGTGCGAATCCTTGACGCGGAACGCCATGCCGCAGGCGCTGGGGCCGTGCTCGGCGGCAAAGTAGGCGGCGTGGCTGTGCGGCTCGCGGTTGACGATGAAGTTCACCTCGCCCTGGCGGTACAGCACAACGTCCTTGGAGCGGTGCTTCGCCACCAGCGTGAAGCCCATCTGCTCGAACAGCGGCTCGAGCACATTCGGGGTGGGCGAAGCGAATTCCACGAATTCGAAGCCCATCAGTTGCATCGGGTTGTCAAACAGGTCGGCCATGGCTTTCTCACTAAGGGGAAACTAAGGGAAGTCAATTGATTGGATCGGTGCGGCGCCGGCAGAGTGCCGTCGGGCAGGCCGGGCGCGCACTGAAGTTCGGAATTCCGGTTCAGCGCTCCGCGCCATCGGTGCTGGCACCTGGCGTGCCAGGCGGGGAAGGCAGGTTCGTGGTCATGGGGGCGTTCAGAACCGGTCAGTCGGGAAATATTATTGCAGCAGCGGCGTTGCCTGGATCGGGTGTTGCCGCCGCCAGTCATTGCTGGCCAACCCGGTTGCGGTGCTGGCTTTATGTCGCTGGCTTGGGATGCAGTGTATATTCTGCCCAGCAAAATTGGATTTCGTTAGCCACGCAGGGAAACCCTAGCTTATGAAATCAGATTGCTTGAATCCATGAAATGAGGAAACGAAAGTGCAAGCGATCGAGCTGGACCGTACCGATCGCCGCCTGCTGGCGGTATTGCAGGAGCGCGCGCGCGCCTCGAACCTGGAACTGGCCGAAGCAATTGCGCTGTCTCCGGCACAAACGCTGCGACGCCACCGCCGCCTGGAAGAGGCCGGATTGGTCAAGCGCTACGAAGCGCGGCTGGATGCCGCCGCGCTCGGGCTGGGCGTGGTTGCCTTCATCCACGTGACGATGGAGCGCGGGCATATCCGCGAGCTGTCCAACTTCAAGCGGCTGGTGGCGGAGCTGGCCCAGATCCAGGAGTGCTTTTCCGTGACCGGCGATATCGACTACGTGCTGAAGGTGGTTGCCAAGGACCTGAAGGCGTTGTCTGACTTCCTGCTCGATACGCTGATGCGTATCCCGGGCGTCAGCGCGGTCAAGTCCAGTGTCTGCCTGGACGAGATCAAATGCACCAGCGCGGTGCCGGTGGAAGCCTGAAACCGCGCGCCGGGGTTCCCGTTACTCCGAAACGGTGTCGATCCGGTCGCACGCCACGTTCAACGCGCGGCAAACGGCGCACCAGGCGGGACATGAGCCGGGCTTGTTGGTGTATGGCTCCCTGGCAGGCGGGTCGGATGGCCCCGCAGGGACCGTCATCGCCGGCCGCGGCGGCGGGTGGCCACCGCTGCAGGCGCGTGCCACCGCTTCGTCCAGGGCCTGCAGACCCACCGGCTTGACGATCACCGCATTCATGCCGGCGGCCAGCGCAGCGGCGTGATCTTCCGCCACGGCGCTGGCGGTGCAGCCGACGATTGGTACATCGCGGACCGCGTCATTGCGGGCCCGCACCGCGCGTGCGAACGCCAGGCCGTCCATCACCGGCATCGCGCAGTCGCAGACGACGACATCGAACACGGCGCTATCCAGCCTGGCCAGCCCGTCACGGCCGTCTTTCGCGGTCACGACATGGTGGCCCAGATACTCCAGCTGGCGCTGCAGCAGCAGGCGGTTGGGCGCATGGTCGTCGATCACCAGGATGTGGGCACGGCAGCGCGCGCACCCTGGTATTGGCACTGGCCGCGCCGGCGCGGCAGCGATGGCGTCGGCCAGCGCCAGCGGTAGCGACACCGTCACGCGCGTGCCCTGGCCCGGCTGGCTGGCCAGTGCAATCTGTCCGCCCATCGCGCTGGCCAGCCGCTTGCAGATCGCCAGGCCGAGCCCGGTGCCGCCTGCGTGCGCGCGCGACTGGCCATGTACCTGAGCGAACGGCTCGAACAGCCGCGCCTGCGCCGTCGGTTGTATGCCGATGCCAGTATCGGCAACGGTCAGCGTCACGTCTTGCTTGCCGTCCCCGGCCGGCTCGGCTGCCAGTTGGATATGAATCGTTCCGCGGTCGGTAAAGCGCACGGCGTTGGACACCAGGTTGCCCAGGATCTGCCGGAAGCGCAGGCCGTCGACCTGGTGCAGCGGCGCGACGCCGGCGCCGGTTTCGCTGGTCAGCGTCAGTCCCTTCTGCTCGGCCACGGGACCAAAGATCAGCAGAGTGTCGTTGACCAGCGCCGGCAGCGATGCCGGCGCCGGGTGGATACTGAACTTGCCGGCCTCCATCTTTGACAGGTCCAGGATGTCGTCGATCAGTGCCAGCAATCCAAGCGCCGCCTGATGCGCTGTCACCAGTTGCAGGCGTTCGTGGTCAGGCAACTGGCATTGCGCCAGGGTCAGCTCCAGCATGCCGGTGATGGCGTTCATCGGCGTGCGGATCTCATGGCTGACCGAAGCCAGGAAGGTGGATTTGGCGCGGTTGGCGGCTTCTGCCTCGGCCTTGGCGTGCGCCAGTTCGGCCAGCATGTCGTGGCGTTCGGTCAGATCGACGCAGCCGCCCGCGAGGCCCTTGACCTTGCCGTCGGCGCCGCGCAGCGGGGTAATCCAGTTGAGCACATGATGGCTGCGCCCCCGGAGCGTCAGGCAACGGTCCTTGCGCAGCGGCTTGCCCTCGTCCAGGACGTTGCGATAGTCGCGCGCCAGCTCGGCCATGTCGGTGACGATGGGATGCGCATGGCCCGGCGCATCGAGCGGCTGGCCGTGCAGCAGATCGCGCGTGGCGCCGACCAGTTCCTCATAGCTGCGGTTGCAGGTGATGAGCCGCAGCGAGGCATCGCGCAGGTAGACCGGCTGCGGGATGCCGTCAAGCAGCGCCGACTGGATCGCTACGTGGTCCTTCAGCGCACTTTCGGCGGCGCGGCGCCGGCGAACTTCGCGGTGGAGCACGGCAATCCATGCCAGCAGGCATGCGCTGAGGCCGCACAACAGCATCGCGGCCCAGCCGTACAGCTGTTCATGGGCGAGCGGTGCGGCGCACAGGGGCGCCATGGTCTGCCCCACGGCGCCGGTCGGAAAGGCGAACAGGAGCATCGCGGCCCAATGATGCAACACGGCATTTGCGTGGCGGTGGTGCGATGGGGCGAAGAATGCCGTGCGGGCGGATTTCGAGCGGACCGGCAAACAGGAAAGGCAAGTCAGGCGGGGCAAGGCGGACCAGGAAAATGCGGCTGGCATTTACTCTATGAGCCAAGCTGCACTACCTGATTCAGACACGTCCGAAAATGCGTGTGGAAATTTCCGAATCGAATGGCGACAGTGCCTAATGCGCTGCTATTGGCGGGCTTGCAGCGCAAGTTTGACCAGCGCTCGCCGACGGAATGCATGCCGGGCGAGCCCTCCGCACATTTGCGAGGGCGACCGCGGCGCTATGATTCGCGTTGCCGATCACGATGCATGCGCGCTCGCAAGTAAGACAGCTACTTGCCTGTTCACGAAGATGGGAAGATTCGTGGCACGCCTCGGAAACTTCAGGTGTATTTGTGAGCAAATGCTGAGCACAATGCAGCAACGCCTGACTGCGTGCCCCTTCACGCGGGCACAAAAAAGTTTGCTATGGAGTGAATGCAGTGGCCACTATCCTGATCGTCGACGATCATCCGCCCGTGCGAGTCGTCCTCAAGACCCACTTGTCCCAGGTTCTGGGCGTCACCCATGTACTGGA
Source organism: Cupriavidus phytohabitans (assembly GCF_000426345.1). GTDB lineage: Bacteria > Pseudomonadota > Gammaproteobacteria > Burkholderiales > Burkholderiaceae > Cupriavidus. The sequence goes on from NZ_AUFE01000073.1 coordinate 20,748, forward strand.
AGCGGACAATGGCCAGGCTGCCGTTGAAATCGTGCGGCAGTATGCGCCCGACGTGGTGATCCTCGACCTGGATATACCGAAGATAAATGGCCTTGACGTGATCCCCCGCCTCAAGGCCGCGCACCCGGGCGTGCGCATCCTGGTGATTTCCGGCCAGGACCAGGATACCTTTGCCCCGCGGGCGCGGCAGGCGGGCGCGCATGGCTACGTGAGCAAGACCCAGGAGCTGTCGGAAATCGTGCGCTGCGCCGAATCGGTGCTGGCCGGCTACACGGTGATGCCCGAACTCGAACGCGGCAAATCCGAGTTCGGCGACGAGGCATTGCGCCTGGCCAGCCTGTCGGACAAGGAGCTGATTATCATGCAAATGCTGGCCAAAGGCATGAGCAACAAGGAGATCGGTGAAGTCCTGTTTATTTCCAATAAGACCGTCAGCACCCACAAGACACGGATCATGGAAAAACTCGGGGCGCGCTCGATTGTGGATGTCATCGATTTTGCGCGGCGCCACCATATTGCGATCGGCTAGCATGGCAGACCTGGTTTCCCTCATATTGCCGGGGGAGGTGCTGCCCAATCCACCCAAGTTACTGTAAGCATCAACAAGCCTTATAAGCGGCATGTCGATGAGGCTTTGGGCGAGGCGGACGAGGTTTGTTGCGATCCGGTCGCACGCGATGGGCACGTGTTGCGATCAAAGCCAAGGTCTCATTCAGGGCAGCCTTGGCCCAGCGCAAGCCGAGCAGCGCC